>DIHE01000006.1:0-23125 GCA_002420005.1 Holophagales bacterium UBA5704
GGGGGCGGCGGCGGCGGTGCGACGAAGCGCCAGGGGTCGCGCCCGGGCACGTGCTCCCGCCGCACGGCGGTGAGCGTCGCGACCTGCAGCTCCTCGACGTGGTCGACGGTCGCCTTGGCGGCGGTGCGCCGGCCGCCGGGAAGCTGGCGGATGATGGGGTTGCCCTCTTCGTCCACCGTGGCGGTCGCCGTCTTCGCGTCCGCCTTGGCGCCGCCGCTTGAGGGACCGATCCAGGTCCACACCGCGAAGAGGGCGATGAAAGCGAGGATCCCCAGCAGCAGCTTGGTGCGGCTCTCCATCAGGCCTCCTCTTTCGCAGCCGTCGCCGGCTGCGCAGCCGGCTGTTGCGCACCCTCGTCCCCTGCTTCCTCTCCCTCGCCGGCAAAGAGGGTGGACAGGTGGAGGCGGATCTGCAGCTCCGGTCCTTCGCTCTCGCCGGAGAGCGTCACATCGTCCAGCGTCAGGAACGAGTCCGACAGCTCCAGGAGGTTGATGAACTTGCGCAGCTCCAGGTAGGTGCCGTCGACCGAGAAGGAGAACGACCGCTTGATCAGGCCGTACTCTTCGATCCGCTCTTCCGGATAGGTGATGGAGAGAGGGTTGAGGCCGGCGGTCTGGGCGAGCTGCCGGACCTCGGCGGTGATTTTGGTGAGGCGCCGGCTGCGGGTGGAGAAACGCTCCTCGTAGAGCTCACGGATCTCCACGTCGTTGCGCCGCGAGCGCTCGATGAGCTTTTCCAGGCGCGACCGCTGTGCGGCGAGCGGTGCGAGCTTCGCCTCCGTCTCCGCGAGGCGGGTCTCCAGGGAGGCGACGCGGTCGGCGAAGCCGAACCGGTAGACCACGAACGCCGTGGCATTCGCCAGGAAGAACAGCAGCGCGGGCAGCCACACCCAGAGGCGCAGGCGCCAGATCTCTGCACGGACCTTCATCGGCCGGCTCCCGGTTCGGCAGGCGCCGGCGCTCCGGCCGGGGCTGCGGGCTCGGCGGGCGGGCTCTGGCGGTTGGGGAAGTAGGTCACCTGTACGTCGAAGGCCAGCACGTCGTCGCCCTCCTCGCGCGATTCCCGGGTGAAATCCGGGTTGGCGAAGGCGTCATGCTCGAACATCCTGTTGACGAAGTCGAAGAACGCTTCGTCACTTTTCGCCTCGACCTGGAAGCTCAACTGGACGCGGCCGTCCGCCGGTCCCTCCTCCTCCACGCCGCGGCCCTTCTTGCGCAGCACCTTCGGGGTCAGACGGGTGAGGCGGACATCGTTGGGCAGCACCTGGGCGAAACGGTCGAACAGCAGGCTCCAGGAGAACACGCGCTCGCCGATCTTGAGGTTCAGGTACTGCACCTGCTTGTTCTGCTGCTCCAGATCGAGCAGCGCGAGCTTCTGCTCGAGATCGGCGACCGATTTCTGCTGGCGTTGGACATCCTGCTCCAGGCGCTCCAGGTCGGCCCGCTTCTCGGCCGAGCCGGACAGATAGCTCCAGAACAGCGACACGTTGCCGAACAGGAGGAGGGCGCCGAGAAACCACAGGAGAAGCGCGAGGCGCGTCACCGGCCGCGTGTTGACGAACGGCCGCCGGGCGAGGTTCAGGCTCATGCGACCTCCTGGCGGGCGGCCCCGAGCATCGGCGCGAGATCGCGCCACGACGGCACCGCGGTGTCCTCGGCGCGCAGCGGCGGCAAGGAGCGGCCGTCGAGCGGCACCGTGGCCTCCCCGAGCCCTTCGGACAGCAGGTCGACCCAGAGCGGCTCCTGGTCCGGCGCCGCCATGAGCAGCACGCGGCCGAGCGGCACGCCGGGGAGGTTCTCATCCAGGAAGTTGCGGGTGAGCTTCAGGTCGCGCACGATCAGGCCGGTGCGTCCCACTTCCGGCGCGTTGCCGGCGAACCCCTTGTAGCGATGGAGGATCGGCTCGCCCGCGCGGGCGAAGACCAGGGTGTAGCCATGGTCTTCGACGAAGGTGAGGGCCACGATCTCCTCGCGGCGTCCTTCGAGGGCGGCGAGCAGCGACAGGCTGGCGTTGGAGATCCAGCCGATGCGGACGTGGTGCGCCGCGAACGCCGCTTCGAGCTGCGCGAGGAGCTGCTCGATGGCGAAGCCGAGCAGAAGCCGGCGCGGCTCCTCCTGGCGCGGCAGGGGCGCCACCTCGGTGGCACCGACGCGCAGCTCGTCCACCCGGAAGGGCACCAGGCGGCGCAGCTTCCAGCGCAGCACCTCGTCGCGCTGATCGGCCGGGCGCGGCAGCTCGCCGCTCTCGGCGAACGCGACGCGCAGCCAGGCGTCGGGAATCACCAGCGAGGCGTTCTTGACCCCTCCTTGGACGCCCTTGACCAGTTGGCCGACCAGGGCGGCGAAGGCCTCGGCATCGCGCAGGGGGCCGCCGAGCAGGCCGGCCTGGAAGGCGTCGTGCGGCAAGTCGGCGTTGCGGTAGCCGCGCACGCGGTAGCCCTGGCGGTCGCGCAGGATCTGCGCATAGCGCAGGCGCTCCGCGTCCAGGGAGAAGACGTGCGGCGGCAGCGGGATCGGCTCGAAGCCGAAGATCCCCTTAATCCACGAAGGTAACTTTGTTGATCTCACGCAGAGTCGTCACTCCCCGGAGGACCATCTCGAGCGCAGACTCGCGGAGGAAGGTCATCCCTTCTTCTTTGGCGGCCCGCTTGATCTCGGACGCCGGCCGCCGGTCCAGGATCAGCTCCCGGATGTGGTCGGACAGGTCGAGCAGCTCGGACACCGCCAGGCGCCCATGGAATCCCGTGCCGTTGCATTCGATGCAGCCGGCTCCTTCATAGAACGTATGGCCGGAGTAGACCCCGGGGTCCAGCCCGCTCTCTTCGAGGAGCTGCCGCGAAGCCATGGCCGGCCGCTGGCAATGCTTGCAGATTTTGCGCACCAGGCGCTGCGCCAGCACGCAGTTGAGCGCCGACACGAAGTTGTAGAGGTCGACGTTCATGTTGAGGAAACGCCCCAGCACGTCGACCACGTTGTTGGCGTGGACGGTGGTGAACACGAGGTGGCCGGTGAGCGCCGACTGGATGGCGATCTGCGCCGTGTCCGCGTCGCGGATCTCGCCGACCATGATCTTGTCCGGGTCGTGGCGCAGGATGGAGCGCAGGCCGCGCGAGAAGGTCAGCCCCTTCTTCTCGTTGACCGGGATCTGGGTGATGCCGCGCAGCTGGTACTCGACCGGGTCCTCGATGGTGATGATCTTGTCCTCGGAGGACTGGATCTCGGCCAGGCAGGCATAGAGGGTGGTCGTCTTGCCCGAGCCGGTGGGGCCGGTGACGAGCACCATCCCGTACGGCTCGCGGATGAACTTGCGCAGCTTGCGCAGGGTCTCCTCGTCGAAGCCCAGGATGTCCAGCCGCAGGTTCTTGAACTCCTCGCTCATCGACTCCTTGTCGAGGATGCGGATGACGCAGTCCTCGCCGTGGACCGACGGCATGATGGAGACGCGGAAGTCGATCGTCCGCCCCTTGAGGCGCAGCTTGAAGCGGCCGTCCTGGGGGATGCGCTTCTCGGCGATGTCGAGCTCGGACATGACCTTGAGGCGGCTGATGATGGTCTGGTGATGCCGCTTGTCGATCGGCTCCATCGCCTGGTAGAGGACACCGTCGATGCGGTACTTGATGATCACCTCGGTGTCCCGCGTCTCGATGTGGATGTCGCTCGCCCGGCGCTGGATGGCGTTGAACATCGTGGAGTCGACCAGCTTGATGATCGGGCTGGTGTCGGCCGAGATGCGGTCGATCGACAGGACCTCTTCGCCCTCTTCGTCCTCCTGGACGAGCTGGATGCGGAAGTCCTCGCTCGCCTCGTCGAGGACGCGCTGGGCGCTCTCCGATTTCTGGAGGATCTCCTCGATCGCCGAGCGGACGCCGACCTTGGCCTCGATCGGCTGGCCGAGGAGCATCTCCATCTCGTCGATCTTCAAGACGTCCGAGGGATCGGCCATGACGACCGAGATGCGCCCGTCGAGCTGCTCCTCGGGGATGAACCCGTAGCGCAGCATGAGCTCGAAGGGGATGCGGCGGAAAAGGTCGTTCTCGATGCGGAAGCGGGTCAGGTCGACGAACTCGAGCCCGTAGCGCGCAGCGAAGGCTTCCGCCTCCCGCCGTTCGCGGGCGACGCGCTCCCGCGCCTGCTCGACCGTTTCCGGCTCGAGCGGTTGGGCCGCCACCTTCCCGTTGATCACCGCCATCGAAGCGCTCCTCAAAACCTTCTAGATACAGCAGAAAGGACAGAAAAGTCCATCCCCCACCCGTCGAATCGCCGCCGGGTGCCTCTAACAAAGTGCGCGCCCGGCCGATTCCGGGACGCTCCGCTCAGAACTTCGAGCTCCCCAGCAGCCCGAACAGGGGCAGGTAGATGGAGATCAGCAGGATCGCGATCATCACGCCCATGACGACGAGCATCAGCGGCTCGATCAGGGAGAGGATGCGTTGCATGCGGGTCTCGATCTGCTCGTCGAGGAAGTCGGCGACGCTCCCCAGCATCTCGTCGAGCGAGCCGGTGGCCTCCCCCACCTTCACCATGTCGATCGCCATGTCGACGAAGACGCCGCTCTCTTCGAGGGCGGAATAGAAGGGCTTGCCCTCGCGCACGAGCTGGATGGTCGGCTCCAGGCGGCTGCGCACGAACACGTTGCCCACCGAGGAGGCCGCGATCTCGAAGGCCGGCACGAGCGGAATGCCGCCGGCGAGCAGCGTGCCCAGCGACCGGCAGAACTCGGCGAGCGCGAAGCGGTGCAGCACCGGCCCGAGGAACAGCAGGCGCAGCTTGAAGCGGTCGATGGCCAGCCGGCCCGGCGAGGTCTCCCCCCATTTGTTGAAGATGTACGTCGCCGCGACGGTGCCCACCAGCAACACCGGCCAGTTGCGGCTGGCGAAGCTGGAGATGGCGAGCACGATCTGGGTGATCAGCGGCAGCTCGGCGTCCAGCTCGGAGAAGAAGCCCATGAACTTGGGGACGACGTAGATCGCCATGATGATCATCATGGCGATGGACAGCCCCACCAGCACCGTCGGGTAGATCAGCGCCGAGATCACCTGCCGCCGCGCGTTGAGCAGCAGGCGCATGTAGCGGATGAAGCGGCGGATGACCTTCTCCAGCTCGCCGCTGCGCTCGCCGGCTTTCAAGGTGGACGGATAGAGGCGCGGAAACACGTCCCCGTACGAGGCGAAGGCTTCCGAGAGGTCGACGCCGCTCTTGACCCGGTCGCGGACGTCGGTGAGGATGCCTTTGAAGTAAGCGTTGTGCATCCGCTCGAGCATCAGGTCGAGCGCCTGGAGCAGGGGGAGGCCGGCCTTGAGCAAGGCGGCCAGCTCCTGGTTCCAGATGACGAATTCTTCCGCGGAGACCTTCTTGCGGCGCAGGCTGAAGCTCGTCAGGCCGAGCTTGCGCGGGACGCCCCGGCGGCGGACATCGAAGAGATGGTAGCCACGCTTCGCCAGCTCGGTGCGCAGGGAGGCTTCGTCCCCGGCACTGATGGTCTCTTCCAGGACGCGGCCGTCCGGGGTCCCGACGCGACAGACGAACTGCATCCCGGGCGATCCTCTCCGCTCACTCCGCCCGCTGCGGCTGCCGCCGGCCGGGCTCGCCGCCGCGCAAGGTGAGGACCACCATCAGCGCCTCGGGGCTCGTCTCGCTGCGGGCCAGGCCCAGGCTGGTCGTCTTGTCGATCCGCAGGCTCAGGTTGGTATGGAGAAGGAGCTGCGGCGCGGTGCCGCGTCCGGGTCCCCGGGGCGCCGCGCGCCGCGCGATCTGGAAGTCGGTGAGCTGCACGCGGCCCGGCGGGACGAGGTTGCCGACGCGGAAGCTCACCTCGTAGTCGCCGCCCACCGCGTAGGTGACCGCCTGCCCCTCCTGCGAGGCGAGGAGCGCCTGGGCCTGGATCTCATAGACGTTGTAGGAGAGCAGGCCGCGCAGCCGGCGGGTCAGCTCGTCGGGCAGCTCGGAGCGGATCTCGTCCGGATCGCCGGAGCGCTGCGCCCGCACCATGTACAGCTCGAGGACCAGCGGCTGCGGCGGATGGTCGTAGGCGCGCAGGATCGGCACGATCCGGGTGAGCGCCACCGGGGTGTCCCGGATGACCAGGGTGTTCGAGCCGGGCTGCAGCTCGACGGTGCCGCGCTGCGAGAGGAGGGGCGAGACCACGGGGAGCGCCTCGGTCGCCTTGCGGTGCTTCAGCGTGAAGGCATGAAGCTGCAGGTCGCCCGGGTTCCCGGACGGTCCCGGCTGGGCCGCGCAGGCGGCGGCCAGCAGGGTGAGGAGCGCGAAGCTCGCGGCGATGCGGTGGGAGGAGCGCATGGCGTCAGACATCCAGGGACTCGTCCACGATCATCACCACGGACAGCTCTTCGCCGTCCATCTGGTAGATGCGGGCATCGGGCCGGTCGACGCCGTCCACGGTGGGAAGGTCGTCCTTGAAAGAAGCCTCCACCCCGGCGAACGGGCCGGCGGCAGGGACCGCGAAGATTTCAGGATGCAGGCGCGCCCGGCCGGAGGGCATGCCCGGCAGGGAGAAGACCGCCAGGGCGAGCGCCGCCGCGGCCGCCCAGCGCTGCCAGCTCCAGGAGGCGCGGCTCCGCCGGCTGGCCTCCTCGACCCGGCTCGCCGCCCGCATGGCGGCCACCGCGCGGCGCATCGCCTCGACGTCGGAGGCTTGCTGCGCCGGCGTCGGCTCGGCGACGCGGACCAGGCGGCGGAACACCAGGGTGGGGTCGGCGGCCAGCGCGTTGCGCCGGCACTGGGGGCAGCCCTTGTCGAAATGAGCCAGGGCCTCGCGCCACTGCGCCGGCTCCTCGCCCTGCGGATCGTTGCGCCAGGCGGCGAGAGCCGCCCACTCCGGGCAGGATGTCGCGGCCATTGAGGTCATTGTGCCACCTCCTCGCCTTCGTCGAGGGCGAACCCGGCGGCATACTCCGGGTAGCGGCGCACCAGCTCGCGGCGCAGGTACTTGCGGGCATTGAACAGATGGTTGCGCACGGTCGACTCCTGGCAGCCGAGGATACCGGCCACCTCGGGCGAGGAGAAACCTTCCATCTCGCGCAGCAGGAAGACCATGCGCTGCTTTTCGGAGAGACCGGCGGACAGCTCGCGGAAGATCGCCGCCACCTCGCCCTGCTGAAGGGTCGCGAGGTCGCGGCCGGCGCCGTTGTCGGCCACGTGGAGCATGTGCTGGCGCACCGGCTCGTGGCTGCGCTCGCGGCTCTTGCGCGACCGCAGGTGGTCGATCGCGAGATTGTTGGCGATCCGGTAGATCCAGGTATTGGGGCTCCAGCGTTCATCGAACTTGGTCCGGTTCTCCCAGACCTTGAAGAAGGTGACCTGGACGACGTCGCGGGCTTCTTCGAGGTCGCCGAGGATGCGCTGGCAGAGCTGGATCAGGGGCTTGGTCTTGCGGCTGATCAGCTCGTTGAGCGCTCCCTCGTCGCCGTTGCGCAGTGCGAGCAGGACGTCCCGGTCGGAGCGCTCGGCCCAGGAGACGCTGTGACGGGTGGCGGAGTAGACGAGCTCTAGCATAGTCATCGGGGTATACGGAGGCGCGCCGCTGGGCGTCTAGGGCCGATTATACTGCCCGCCGCCATGAGATCGCTCTTCTGGGGACTCTATCAGCTCGCCACCGCGGTTGCACTGGTCACCGCCGGCCCGTTCCTGCTCCTGCGCCGGGGGGCGCACTACCTCCCGACGCTCGCCGGGCGGCTGGGGCGGGGCCCAGGCGACGCGGTACCCGGCGGTCTCTGGCTGCACGCGGTCTCGGTCGGCGAGGCCGGCGTGGCCGCCACCCTGGCGCGCGCCCTGCCGGAGGGCCTCCCCCTGCTGGTCTCCACCGTCACCCCCACCGGCCAGGCGCGGGCGCAGGCGCTTTTTCTTCAGGCCCCCCCCGGTGGGCGCCCCGCCGCAGTGGCCTATCTACCTTTTGATCTCGGCTTCGCGGTGCGCCGCTTCTTCGACCGCCATCGGCCGCGCGCCCTGGTCCTGGTGGAAGGGGACTACTGGCCGCTCGTCCTGCGCGAGGCGCGCCGCCGCGGCCTGCCGGTGGCGGTGGTGAACGGCCGGGTGGGCGACCGCAGCTTCGCCCGCCTGCGCCGCCTGCGCGGCCTCCTCGGGCCGCTGTTCGGCGGCGTCGACCGTTTCGGGGTGCAGACCGCGCTCGACCGCGACCGCCTCCTGGAGCTCGGCATCCCGGGGGAGCGGATCACGGTGACCGGCAACCTCAAGTACGAATCGCCGGAGCCGCCGCGCAAGCCGGAGCTCGAAGAGACCCTGCGCACCCTTGCCGCCGGGCGGCCGATCCTCCTCGCCGGCTCGACCATGGCGGGGGAGGAGGAGCAGGTGCTGGACGCCCACGCCCGCGCCGGGGGAGGTGCGCGCGCCCTTCTCGTGCTGGCACCGCGCCACCCGGAGCGCTGGGATGCGGTCGCCGCGCTCCTCGCCGCCCGCGGCACGGCCGCCCTGCGCCGCAGCCGGCTGCCCGAAGACGCGCCGCCGCCGGACGTGCTCCTCCTCGACAGCCTGGGCGAGCTCGCCGGCCTCTACCGGCTGGCCGCGGCGGCCTTCATCGGCGGCACGCTGGTCCCCACCGGCGGCCACAACCCGCTCGAAGCGGCGCGCTTCGCGGTGCCGGTCGTGGTCGGCCCGTCGATGCACAACTTCCGGGAGATGGCGGAGCAGTTCGACCGCACCGCCGCCTGGCGGCGCGCCGCGGACGCCGCCGCCCTCGGGTCGATCTGGGCGGAGTGGCTGGACGATCCCGCCGCCGCCCGCGCCCAGGGCGAGCGCGCCGCCCGTCTCATCGCAGAGAGCCGGGGCGCCCTGGAGCGGACCCTGCAGATGCTCGCCGGCCTTCTTCCCACCCCCTCCCACAGCTAGAATCTCCTTCATCGCATGAATGCCCCTCCTCCTTCGCGCTCCCCCTGGCAGCTCTTCTACGAGGGGGCTCATGCCCTGCGCCGTCGCTGGTACGCGCCGCGGGCGGGTCACCTGCCGGTGCCGGTGGTCAGCGTGGGCAACCTGCACTGGGGGGGCTCGGGCAAGACCCCGCTGGTCGCCGCGCTCGCCGCCCACCTGCGCGACCGTGGCCTCGCCGTGTGCATCCTGTCGCGCGGCTACAAGAGCCGGGGGGAGGGCGTGCGGGTGGTGAGCGTGGGGACCGGTCCCCTGCTGGGGCCGCGGGTGGCCGGCGACGAGCCGGTCCTCCTGGCCGGCGAGCTGCCCGGCGTCGCCGTGGTGGTCGGCCCGGATCGCCGGCGGGCGGGCGAGCACGCCTGGCGGCGGCTCGATCCCCGCCCCGACCTCTTCCTTTTAGATGACGGCTTCTCGCACCTCGCCCTGGCGCGCGATCTCGACCTCCTGGCGTTCCCGGCCGCGGACCCCTTCGCCGGGGGCCGCCTCGCCCCCTCCGGCCGCCTGCGCGAGCCGCTGGCCGCCGCCGCCCGCGCCCACGCGGTCCTCCTGACCGGGGAGGCCTCGCCGGAAGCCGGCCGCGCCCTCGCCGAGGCGCTGCGTCCCTACGGCTTCACCGGCCCGGGCTTCGCCGCCCCCATCCGCCCCGGCCGGCCGCGGCGGATCACCGGGGACCGTGCGGAGCTGGCGCCGGGGACCCGCGTCTTTCTGGTCTCCGCGGTGGCGCGGCCGGACTCCTTCACGGCGACCGTGCGCGCGCTCGGCCTGGAGATCACCGGCGAGCTGCGCTTCCCCGATCACCACGAGTATCCGCCGGCCAGCCTGGAGCGGATCACCGCCGGCTGGACGTCCGGGGGGGCCGAGGCGGTTCTGACCACTGCGAAAGACCGGGTCAAGCTGCTCGGCCGTCTCGACCTGCCGCTCGCCGAGCTCCCCATCCGCGCCGAGCCCGAGCCGGCCTTCCGCGAGTGGCTCGACGCGCAGGTGGACGCGCTGCGGGGGCCTCACGCATGAAGAACGCCCCCGTCCGCCACCGCATCGAGCAGCTCGCCTACCTGGGTCTCAAGGGCTTTCTGCGCGCCCTGCCTCATCCCGGCGCGCGCGCCCTGGGCCGGGGGATCGGTCTGCTCGCCTGGGCGCTCGACGGGCGCCACCGCCGGGTGGCGGAGGGCAACATGGAGCTGGCCCTGCCGGAGATCGGTCCCGCGGAGCGCCGCCGGCTGGTGCGCGACTGCTTCCGCCACTTCGGCGCCGCCCTCTGTGACACCGTCTCCTCGACCCGTTTCGACGCCGAAGGGATCTGCCGGCACTTCACCCTGGAAGGCTGGGAGAACCTGGAGGCGGCGGATCGGCGCGGCCGGGGGACGTTCATCCTGAGCGCCCACGTCGGCTTTTGGGAGCTGGTGCCGCCGGTCGTCGCGCTCTACCGGGGCGCGATGAGCATCGTGGTGCGCCCGGCGGACAATCCGCACCTGGACCGCGAGCTGGTGGCCCTGCGCGAGCGTTTCGGCAACGAGGTGGTGCCGAAGCGGGGGGCCGCGAGGAAGATGCTGGAGCGGCTGCGCGCCGGAGGCCGGGTGGGCATCCTGATCGACCAGCGGGTACAGCCGAAGGAAGGCATCGAGGTCCCCTTCTTCGGCCGTCCGGCCCTGACCTCCCCGGTCCTCGCCCGCCTGTCGCTGCGCACCGGCGCCGCCGTCGTCCCGATCGCCGCCTTCCCCGAGCCCGGAGGCCGCTACCGCCTGATCGCCCGCCCGCCGATCCTCCCCCCCGAAGGAGCCCCCGACGACGAGGCCCACGTCGCCGCCCTCACCCGCCGCTACCTGGAGGTGGCCGAAGAGGACATCCGGGAGCATCCGGCGCAGTGGCTGTGGATGCACCGGCGGTGGCGGTAGGGGGGAGGGAAAGGACGGCAAGGACTTCAAAGACGGCAGGGACCCGGGGCGGATGGCCACGCCCGGGGATCGAGGAGGCGTTATTGTCCTTGGAGACCTTGGCGTCCTTGGGGCTTCCCGGCCGCCGCCGTCACCAAGGGCTGCGCCATGCCGGAGGCGGTACCCGCCGGGAAGCGGAGGCTCACGCAGCCGCGCAGGACCACCCACGCCGCGGCGCAGCCGGCTCGCGCCGCGGCGCAGGTGGACTCTTCTGGCAAAAGTTGGCACGCGCCGTGGCGTGGAAGACTCGCGCCACGGCGTGGGGAATCTGTGCCCCGGCGGATGTGATGTACGCCGCGGCGTACATCGACCACGTTACGGCGTGGGTGGGGGATTCGGAGCAACGTCGACTTGCGCCACGGCGTGGGAGGATTGCGCCGCGGCGCAGGGGACCTACGCCGAGCCCGGGGATCCTCCCGCCACCTCCAGCACAGGCTCCCCCAGAACCTCCATCCGGGGGATCACACCGAGTCCGGGGGCGGTGGAGGCGGACATCTTGCCGTTCTCGCGTTGCGGGGCTCCGGAGGCGGTGCTCACGGTCACGTAGCTGTTGAAGTCGGTGGCGGAGAAACGCAGATTCTCGGGGGTCGAGTGGGCGAGGTGGGCGATGGCGGCGGTGGTGATGTCGCCGCCCCAGCTGTCCTCGATCGTCATGGCGATGCCGAGCGACACGCAGAGGTCGCGGATCTGCCGCGCCTTGGTGAGGCCGCCGACCTTCGAGATCTTGAGGTTGATGACGTCCATCGCACCCTGGGCGTGCGCGTGGAGCAGAGCCTCGACCGAGTCGATCACCTCGTCGAGGACGAAGGGATGATCGGTGCGGCGGCGGATGGTCAGGCACTCGTCCAGGCTGAGGCACGGCTGCTCGATGTAGACATCGACGTCCTGCACCGCCCGCACCACCCGCGCGGCGTCGTGCATCAGCCAGCCGGTGTTGGCGTCGGCGACCAGCACGTCGCCGGGCTGGAGCTGCGCCCGCACCGCCCGGATGCGCGCGATGTCGTCCGCCACGTCGGCACCCACCTTGAGCTGGAACTTGCGGTAGCCCTCGGCCCGGTAGCCGGCGACCCGGGCGGCCATGGCGGCGGGGGCTTCCTGCGAGATGGCGCGGTAGAGATCGACCGCCGCGCCGTCCCGGCCGCCGAGGAGGGTGCAGACCGGCAGGCCGGCGGCCTTGCCGAGGAGGTCCCAGCAGGCCATGTCGAGCGCCGACTTGACGTACGGATGCCCCTTGAGCGCCGCGTCCATCTTCCGGTTGAGGCTCCCCAGGTCGCGCGGGTCGTGGCCGAGCAGGTGCGGGCCGAGCTCGGCGATGCCGGTGCGGGCGCCGGGACCGAAGGCCGGCAGATAGAAAGGCCCGAGCGGGCAGACCTCGCCCCAGCCGGTGATCCCCGCATCGGTCGCCACCTCGACGACCGTGCAGTCGAACACCGAGACGGACTTGCCGCCGGACCATTTGTAGCTCCCCTCATGGAGCGGCAACGCGACGCGGTAGCCTCGGATGTGGGTGATCTGCACGCTTTCTCCTTCCGTGAACCTTCAGTCTACAGGACGGCGCCGCCCTCACCCCACATACCCCAGCGTCTTCAGATGCTTGCGCCGCACCTCCCGCTCTTCCGGGGTGAGGTCGCCCGTCGCCGCACCATCGTCGCCATCGCCCCCGTCTCCTCCGCTTCCTCCCTGCGCCCGGGCGAAGTCGGCGGCGGTGCCGATCCAGGGTTGCTCCCAGTAGGCGAACCGCTCGCGCGGGGCGGCGCCTTCTCCGGGTTGGCCGCCGTCGATCTGGACGCACATCCGCACCGGGAGGAGCGCGTAGGCGCCGAGGGGGATCGTGGTCTCGCGCCAGGCGGGGCCGTCGAGGCCCACGGTGTCATGCAGCAGCTCGACGTCCTTCTCCGTGCCGGCCGGGCGCAGGCGCAGGGTGAAGACGGGGGGGCGTGCGGCCCGGCCCGCGGCGCGCAGGCGTTGGCGGTCGATGCCGTAGCCGAGGCGCACCGCGCCGTCCCGAGGGAGCACCAGGTCGCGGCAGTCGTTCTCCTGCTTGAGGACCTGGCGCTTCGTGCCTTCGACCATGGCGCGGGTGCGCGAGCCCTGGCGGGCGAAGCGGTAGGACTCGGCGTCGATGTGCCGGTAGCCGGGCGGCGGCGTGACGGGGGTGCGGACCTGCGGGGGCAGGCGGGCGAGCTGCGGGCAGAAGTCCGGGGCGACGCGGACGGCGCGCACCGGCTCGTAGCGCGGCGAGACCCACTCCCAGGCGAGGTCGCCGCCCGGCGTCAGCTCGAACACCCGGTTGCCGCGGGTCGAGGTGACCAGGCGGTTGCCGTTCGGCAGCGTCTGCAGGACGCCCCCGGTGGGGGAGAAGAAGCCGGCGGTGCGATAGCTCCACACCACCGAGCCGTCGCGCGGATCGATCTCCAGCAGCTCGCTCCGGCGGTCGGTCGCGAAGCTGCGCGGCCGGTTGTTGAAGAGCTGGATCATCCCCGGGCGCGGCAGGTCCGGGCCGTTCATCAAGGCCTCGTGCTGCATGGCGAGGCCCTCCCGGTGCGACCAGACGACGGCGCCGGTGGCGCGGTCGATCACGAAAACGGTGTTCAGGTTGCGCGCCGAGACGAGCAGGTGGCCGGGGCGGAAGCGGCGGTCTCCGGCCTTGAACCAGGGGTTCTCCGGCAGCTCCTGGACGGAGTTGACGTGGGTCAGGTCGTGCGGATGGTCCGGTTCGGCGGGGATCAGGGCGCCGAGGTGCTCGCCGGCGCGCCAGGCCCACACCACCCGGCCGGCCCGGTCCACCTCCAGCAGGGTGTCGGCGGGCTCCTTTTCGCGCAGGATCACCACCAGGGTGTTGCCGTTGGCGAGGCGGATCACGTCGTGGTGCGGGATGGCGCCCGGGGTGCGAAACTCCCAGGTCTTCCGCCCCTCCCAGTCGTACTCCACCACCTGGCGGCCGAGGCCGAGGCCGAGGATCGAGCCGTCCGGCAGCAGGCGCACCCGCGACTTCACCCGCGCCTCCGGCCAGCTGTGCACCGTGCGTCCATTCATGTCGAGGAGGACGGGGATGCGCGCCTCGTGGAGCGTGAGCGTGTACCCGGTCCACGCCAGCCGCGGACGGTAGACGGTGACCCACTCCGTGGCCGGCACGGAGGGGGGAGGTCCGGCCTCCTTGCGCCCGCAGCCGGCCCCGGCGATCAGCGCGAGCACCCCGCAGAGCGCCGGCAGGAGGTTCGGCAGCCGCTTCTTCTTCATCGAGTTTGTCCCTTTTGAGCGGCGACGCGCACCAGAGTCTATAGAGGCTCATAGTCCCCGGCGTTTTGCCGGGACGACGGAGAAGGAGACATTCTCATGGAAGAGGAAACTGTGTCCACGTCTCGACGCCCGCGTATCCTTGCGCTGGCGGCCCTGCTCGGGATCGCGCTCGGTGGCGCGGCCTGGGCCCTGGAGCCCAAGGACTCCGGGAGCTACCTCGATCAGAAGGCGTTCTTCAAGCCGGAGCTGTACATCAGCAGCTCCCAGTACCCGATCGAGCAGGTCCTGGCGGCGCTGCCCAACCGGGCCGCCTGGCAGGCGTACCTGGAGGCCGAGGAGAGAGCCGCCGCGGAAACCGGGCGCGCGGTGCCGCTGGCGTTCATCGATCCCCGCTCCGGCGCGGCCACCAACCTGCTCGGCGCCTTCCCGCTCATCCCCGGCCGCGGCGTGGGCAACCGGGTCCGCCTCGCCGACCTGTCGGTGCAGCTCGGCCGCGAGGTCAAGGCGGTGGACGGCAAGGCGGTCGGCGACGCCGTGCTCGCCTTCGTGCGCTCCAACCGCGCCCTGCTCGGGATCGACGACCGCCAGCTGGGCGCCGTCACCGCCGCCGCGGTGACCCCGGAGCTCTGGCACGTCAGCATCCCGCAGACCTACGGTGGCGTGCCGGTGCGCTATGGCCGGGTCGCCGCGACGCTCAACAACGGCAATCTGGTCCTCGTCGGCACCGAGACGTGGGGCGACGTGCAGGGCCTGAGCACGGTGCCGAAGATCGAGGGCAAGGAGGCCCTGAAGCTCGGCTTCGCCGCGATCGGCGGCGCCTCGGCGATGGACACCATCGTGCGCCGGCCGGCGCTGGAGATCGTGCCGGTCGCGCGCGGCGAGCAGAAGGGCGAGGCGTTCGCCGGCAAGATCGGCGGCGGCTATGGCCACCGCCTGGTGTGGAGCTTCAGCTTCCGGCGCGATCCCGATGAAGCCAACTGGGAGGTTCTCGTCGATGCCCACAGCGGCGAGGTGCTCGCCCTGCAGGACACCAACCACTATGCCACCCACCAGATCACGGGCGGTGTCTATCCCGTGACCAGCACCGAGATCTGCCCGACCCCCGGCACCTGCGGCACGATGCAGAGCGGCTGGCCGATGCCGTTCGCCGACACCGGGCTCGCCTCCCCGAACAATTTCACCAACAGCGCCGGTCTGTTCGATTGGACCAGCGGCACGACGACGACCACCTTGACCGGCCGGTACGTCGACATCGTCGACTCCTGCGGCGCGGTCAGCAACAGCTCGACGACCGGCTCGATCGGTCTCGGCGGCACCAACGGCCAGCACGACTGCACGACCGGCGGCGGGGGCGCCGGCAACACCGCGGCGTCGCGCACCGCCTTCTATGAGGTCAACAAGCTCGCCGAGCAGGCGCGCGGCTGGCTGCCGAGCAACACCTGGCTGCAGGCCCGGCTGACCACCAACGTCAACCTGAACCAGACCTGCAACGCCTTCTGGGGCAGCGGCTCGATCAACTTCTACCGCTCCGGCGGCGGTTGCCGCAACACCGGCGAGATCGCCGGCGTGTTCGACCATGAGTGGGGCCACGGCATGGACGACAACGACAGCGTCGGCACCCTCTCCAGCTCCAGCGAGGCGTATGCCGACATCGCGGCGATCTACCGCCTGCAGGCCTCCTGCGTCGGCCATGGCTTCTTCTGGACCAGCAACAAGGGCTGCGGCCAGACGGCGGACGGCACCGGCTTCAACGCCAACGAGGCGTTGACCGGCGCGTCGTATTGCGCCACCGACTGCTCCGGCGTGCGCGACGCCGACTGGGTGAAGCACAACCCGAGCACGCCGGCCACCGCGCTCGGCTTCGTCTGCGGCCAGTGCACCACCGGCACCGGCCCGTGCGGGCGCCAGGTCCACTGCTCCGCCGCGCCCACCCGCCAGGCGGCCTGGGACTTCGTCGCCCGCGACCTCCAGGGCGCGCCGTTCAACCTCGACAGCCAGACCGCGTTCATCGTCGCCAACCGGATCTTCTATCAGGGCAGCGGCAACATCGGGTCCTGGCATTCCTGCACCTGCGGCTCGGCCTCCAGCGGCTGCGGCTCGACCAACGGCTACATGCAGTGGCTGGCGGCCGACGACGACAACGGCAACGTCAACGACGGGACGCCGCACATGACGGCCCTGTTCAACGCCTTCAACCGGCATGGCATCGCCTGCGCCACGCCGACCGCGGTCAACAGCGGCTGCAGCGGCGGGCCGACCGCGGCGCCGACGGTCACCGCGACGCCCGGCAACAACCAGGTCTCGCTGTCCTGGACCACGGTGGCGGGCGCGACCCGCTACTGGGTCTTCCGCTCCGAGGGGCACGCCGGCTGCGACTTCGGCAAGACCAAGATCGCCGAGGTGACCGGCACCTCCTACGTCGACACCCAGGTGGCCAACGGCCGCGCCTACGCCTACAACGTGGTGGCCGCGGGCGCCTCCAACGCCTGTTCGGGCGCCGCCAGCGCCTGCTCGCTGGTGACGCCGGCCGCTTCGACCACGCCGGACTTCACCCTCTCCTGCGCGCCGTCGAGCCTGTCGATCGCGCAGGGCGGCAGCGGCACCAGCACCTGCACGGTGACCTCGCAGAACGGCTTCAACAGCGCGGTCAACCTCTCCTGCACCGGCCTGCCGAGCGGCGCGACGTGCTCGTTCGCCCCGGCCGCGGCGACCCCGCCGGCCAACGGCAGCACCACCAGCACCCTCACCGTCAACGTCGCGGGCGCGGCGGCCACCGGCACCACGGCCTTCCAGGTCTCCGGCGTCAGCGGCGCGCTCTCGCACACCGCCGCGATGTCGCTCACGGTGACCCTGGTGGGCGGCCCGGTGACGGTCTTCTTCGACGACTTCGAGACCGACCAGGGGTGGACCCGCAACGCGGGCGGCACGGACACCGCGACGACCGGCTTCTGGGAGCGGGGTGACCCCGAAGCCACCACCTCCAGCGGCACCAAGCAGCTCGGCACCACGGTGAGCGGCGTCAACGACCTGGTGACCGCCCGTCTCGCCGGCTCCTCGGCGGGTGCCAACGACCTCGACGGCGGCACGACCAGCATCCGTTCGCCCGCCATCACCCTGCCCGCGACGGGCACTCTCACCCTCTCCTTCAGCTACTACCTGGCGCACGGCACCAACTCGTCGTCCGCCGACTTCCTGCGGGTCAGCGTCGTCGGCGCCACCACCACCCAGGTCCTCCAGGAGCTGGGCGCGGCCGACAACGACGACGCCGTCTGGGCCGCTTCGGGCAACCTCAACATCAGCGCCTTCGCCGGCCAGACCGTCCGCATCCTGGTCGAGGCGGCGGATGCCTCCACGGCCAGCCTGGTCGAGGCGGCGGTGGATGACGTGAGGATCACGCAGCAGTAGATCGATCCCGGGTGGTAGGCTCTCCGTCCAACGACACGACGGAGGGCCTACCATGTTGACGCGCCAGACGTTCGCCGCACTCTCCCTCACCCTGCTGCTCGCCCCGGCCTGCGCAGCGGTGGCGCGATCCGAAGAGACGCACGATCCCGAGGCGACCCAGGCCCTGCTCGCCGCGCTCGCGGAAGGGGAGAAGGACGACGCTTTCGCCGCCCTCGCCAAGGGCGCGGATCCCCTGGCCCAGGACGAGGACGGCAACACCACCTTGATGCTCGTCAGCCAGGGCACCTTCTTCTTCGGCAGCGAGGAAGCCGAGGTGCTGGAGGCGTTGGTCAAAGCCCAGGTGCCGGTCGAGGCGAAGAACAAGCTCGGCCAGACCGCCCTCATGCTCGCCGCGCGCGAGGGGGAGGAGGACAGCCTGCTGGCACTCCTCTCCCACGGGGCCGCGGTCGACGCCAAGGACACCGACGGCTGGACGGCTCTTCTGTATGCCGCCTACAACGGACATTCGCGGGTCGTGGCGGCGCTCCTCGACGCCAAGGCCGACGTCAAGACCAAGGACACCAACGGCTGGGACGCTCTCACGCTCGCCTTGTCCGAGGGGCGTGGCGGCGCCGCCGAGAAGCTGGTCGCGGCCGGCGCCGTCGTCCCCACTGCGCCGGTCAATCGCCACGCTCCGCTGGTACACGCGGTCTACGGCGGCGACCTGCAGAGCGTGCGGATCGTGCTCGCCACCAAGCCGGACCTGGCCGCCCGCGACGTGGACGGCTGGAGCGCGCTGGCGCTCGCGGCGTACAACGGCCATCCGCAGATCGCCATGGAGCTGCTGCGCGCCGGGATCGATCCGAGCCTCAAGGACAGTGAGGGCAAGACGGCGCTCGACCGCGCGATCCAGAACCAGTACGACGAGATCGTCGCCCTGCTCGGCGGACCCTGGACGAAGCCGGAGATGGCGGGCACCCGGGTCACGGTCCCGTGCCCGGTGCTCGGCGGCGACGTGCAGGTGGCGTTCGAGGTGAAGGACGAGGACCTGGTGGTGACCACGCTCTTCCCCAAGCCGCTCTCCTACTACCTCGGCGGCGGCTTCACCAACCGGGCGGACAGCGCGATCCGGTACACCTACGACGGCAGCGTGGCGCCGGCCTACCACTTCGACACCGACGCGAACCCCAAGACCGGCCGCAAAGCCGACATGCTGGACAAGGAGGTCGCGGGGACCGAGACCTCCCTCACCTACATGGAGTACGGCACCAGCGTCACCCATTACTACAAAGGGAACAACGACGAGGAGCTGTCGAAGCCGGTCTTTGCGAACGTGCTGAGCGCCGATCTGGAGAAGATGGGGGAGACGCTCGACTCCGAGACCCTCGGCGACTACACGCCGGAGGCGCAAAACGTCCAGGGTGCGCTGCAGACGACGGTGCCCCTGCGCCTGCTCGGGCTCGCGAAAGGCAAGCCGGTGCGTGTGGTCGCGATGGCCGGGCGGTGCGGCCCGCACGAGGTGACGCTGACGCCGTGAAACGTTTTGGTGGCTCCGGACACTTCACCCTGAGACCAACTCCCGGCCGGGCCTTTCCCATCGCCCGGCCGGCGATCCTTTTGAGCTCCACTTCCCCACATCGAAGGAACCCTATGTTCCACTCCAGGACGGCAGCCCTCGCTCTCGCCTTTTTCCTGATCGCCGTGTGCCCTCTCTTCGCCGCGGGGGCTCCGGCTCCCGCGCAGGTCGCGCTCACCGCGACCGAGGTGCCGGCCAGCGGCCGGCAGGAGGCGATCCTCACCGTCGACCGCTTCGGCCGCTATGCGGTGCGCGCCGAGAGCGCGCAGGGGACGGCGGTCGAGGTGATCGACAAGATGGCCGGCTCGCTCGGCCGCGCCGGGGAGCCGGGGAGCGAGAACGGACGGCTCGACCTGATCCTCGACCGCGGGACGTACAAGGTCGTGGTGGAGAGCGATGCCAAGGGCAAGGGGAAGGCGAAGATCCTCGCCGACGCCTTCCAGGACCGCCGCGGCGCCGACGCCCGCCCGCCGCTGCTGCCCGAGACGCGGCAGGTGACCGAGTCGCTCGACGATCTGGAGCAGGTCTCCTACTGGCTGGAGGTCTCCACCCGCCGCGAGGTGCGCGCCGAGGCGGCCGGCCGGCATTTGAACGACCTGCGGCTGTGGCGCGACGGGAGCTGGCTCGAAGGAGCGGCGCCGGAATGCGTGCAGGTCCAGCCGGTGGTCGGCCAGCCGCTGCTGCGCTGCCGTCTCGCCACCGTTCTCGAGCCCGGTCTCTACCTTCTGGTCGCCTACGGCGGCGTGCCGCAGCCGTGGGCGGAGGGGTCGGAGGCGCGTCCGCTCTGGATGCGCTGGGGGGCGCCCGATCTCGGGGCGGCGGGCCGGCGGCGGTTGGTGATGAGCCCGTTCGGTGAGGACTGGTTTCGGGTGCCGGACAGCGTCAACTTCGCCCGCCTGGAGCTACCCGAAGCGCTCCCTGCCGGCCTCAAGCTGCACTGGGTGCGCACCGGCAACCAGCTTTCCAACTTCTATAGCGGCAACGACGCCACGATCGCCAAGGAATCCGTCCCGCCGGCCACCGAGGTCTCGGCCACAGACCGGCCGTCGGACGAGGAAGGCGCGGTCGCCGCGGAATCGAGCGAGGAGTCGTACGACGAGGAGTCGTACGAGGAGGGTGGGGAGGAGGAGTACGAAGAGGAAGAGTACGCGGAGGAAGAGAGCAGCGAGGAGACCGAGGAGGCCGCTCCGCTGCCGGACGGCCTGCCGGTCTGGCAGCTCTGGCTCTCGGTCTCCGCGGCGCCGGGCCAGGAGTACGTCCTGCAGCACTTCGAGCGCAAGGACGTCCAGTCGCTCAACAACCTGTCCGGTACCTACTGGGTGTCGAGCGTCCATGCCGGCGCCGCCGTCGACTCCGCGGACGCCACGGCGCTGCTCACCGTCCACCCCTACTCGGGCCGCGAGAGGCTGGTGGACTCGCGGGCGATCCCCCTCGGCGGGCTGCTGACCTGGGACCGCCGCTTCAACCTGCTGGGGACGACGACGCTGTTCCTGGAGGTCAAGTCCACCGGGCGCTACCGGGTGGCCGTGGACGGCGTCAAGGCGCGCGCGCAGATCGAGCCGTTCCTGCTCACCCGGCCGAACGGCTACGAGTCGCCGCCGTTCCAGGAGAGCACCTCGGTGTGGGATCTCGACGCCGGGTTCTACGTGCTCACCCTGGAGCCGCAGAAGAAGGGGATCGCGCACGTGCGCATCGGTCCCGCCGGAGACGTGGGCCTGCCGGAGCCGCCGGTGGCGGCGGCGGCGCGCGGCGCCGTGCGCTTCGCGCCGATCCATCTCGACCCCGCCAACGGCTACACGCTGTACATGAACACCCAGCCCGGGGTGGTGGCGGGCCTCGTGGTGCGTCCGTGGCCGGTCGATCTGCGCCGGGCCCTGCCGGTCGCGCTCCAGCCGGGGGAGGAGGTGAAGATCGCCTTCACCGCATCGGAGACCGGCATCCTGCGCGCCGAGGCGGAGAACGGCGCGCGCCTGCCGCTCGCGGTGGACGGGGTTCCGGCGCTCGGCGAAATCACCGTCGAGGCGGGTACCCATGAGCTGACCCTGCGCCACGACCTGGCGCAGACCGTCCTCGCCTCGGTCGCGCTGGAGCCGCTCGCCCTCCTGAGCACGACGCCGCTGCCGCCGCTGCCGGACGCGACGCTCGCCGCCCTGCCGCAATTCCCGGTGCTGCGCGCCGGGGCGCCGCAGTTCCTCGACCTGGAGCAGGGTGCCGGCCGGACCTTCCTGGTGCAGGCGGACAAGCCGGCGCTCTACGAGATCCGCTCGACCGGCCTGCTCGCCACGGCGGCGACACTGCGCACCCGCACCGTCCCGGACCTGACCGGCGACGAGGGGAGCGGCGTGGGACGCAACTTCCTCCTCCAGCCCTACCTGCGCGAGGGCGACTACCAGGCGACGGTGCGCACCGCCGGCCAGAGCAGCGGCCACCTCGGCCTCGAGCTCACCGCCCTGCCGGTGGACGACGCGGGCGAGCTGCGGCCGGAGATGCCGGCGCGCTGGACGCTGCCGGTCGGCCACGCGGCGGTGTGGCGCTTCACCATCCCGCAGGCGGGGACCTACAAGCTGCGCGCCGAAGGGTTGCTCGTCCTCTTCCGCGGCCGGGTGGAGGACCAGGACGGCTGGCCGATCGAGCCGCCGTCGCGCACCCTCGATTTCTCCCGCTTCTACGCCGCCGGCACCTACCGCCTGGTCATCCCGGCGCAGCCGGTGGACAGCCGGGTGCTGGTCCAGCTCAACCGCGAGCCGGAGCCGCTGCGCTTCACCGGCCACGGGCCGCACACCCTGCCGCTCGAAACCACCGTGGAGCATCAATGGGTGGAGCCCGAAGGCGCGGCGCCCCGGGAGCCGGACGTTTGGCGCTTCATCGTGCCGGCACAGCTCACCGCGACGGTGGAGCTCTCCAGCGAGATGGAGGGCGTCGTCTCCGGCTCCGGAGGAGCCGAGGTCGGCAAAGTGCCGCCCGGCCGCTCCTGGTCCGGCCTCCTGGAGCCGGGCGTCTATGAGCTCGCCGTCCAATGCTCGCGCCGCAACAACCTGATGCCGTACAAGGTGACGGTGCGCTCGGCGGAGCTGGTGGCCGGCCTGAAGCGGAGCATCAAAGGAGCGACGGCGCTTCCGCTGTCGGTGGGACCCGACGGCTTGATCGAGCTCGCCTCGGTCGCCCAGGCCGACGTGCGCGCCCGGCTGCTCGACGCCTCCGGCGCGGAGATCGCGGAAGCGGACGACCGGCCGGACGGCTGGGACTTCCTGCTCTTCCAGCGCCTCGCGCCCGGCCCCTACACGCTGCGGGTGGACCCGGTGGGTGCCGCGGACACCGAGGCGGTGGTGACGATGCGCGCCGCCGCCGAGGCGGAGGAGGCGCCGCTAGCCCTGCCGTTCCACGGTGACGTGCAGCTCGGCGAGTCGGTCCTGCTGCGTCCGCTGACGGTGGCGGAGAAGAAGGCCGACCTGCTGCTGGTCGCCGCCCGTTCGAAGGACAGCCTGGGCCTCTCCGTCGAGGCGCGCACGGCGGACGGTTGGCGGACCCTGGGCACCGCCACCTCCCGCACGCCGCGCCTGGAGATCCCGCTGGGAGACCGGGCGGCGGGGCGGGACCTGCGCCTGCGCCTCTGGTCGCTCGACCGCCAGGGGACGCCGGTGCGCCTGAGTGTCGCCGCGCCGGAGACGCCGGAGGTGAGCGAGAACGCGCTGGAGAAGGGCGCCGAGCTGCGCGCGGTGCCGGGGTTCGATCCGCCGCTCGGCGCCGGAGTGCTCGACCTGCGCCGGCCCGGGGTCTTCCGGGTCGCCGATGCGTCCGGCCTGCGCGGTGGAGCCGCCGGCCGGCCGCTCGCGCCCCTCGCCCCGGGAGAGGCCCAGGAGGGCATCCTCTCGGTGCCGGGAGAGAAGGCCTGGCTGGTGCGCGAAGGGAAGAGCCGCCTGGTGCAGGCCGAGCGCCTCGAAGCCACCCCCGGCCTCGATGCCGGCCTCCGCTTCCCCCTGCCCGCGGAAGGCGCGGCCCTCGATCTGTCCGATCGGTCGGATCAGAACGGTCCCCTGGTGGCCCTGGTGACCGCCCCCTCGGGGCAGCCGGGCCTGCGCCTCGCCGAGCGGGGTGAC
>DIHE01000006.1:23415-23547 GCA_002420005.1 Holophagales bacterium UBA5704
GCGGTGAGCCTGGACCCGAAGAAGCCCGTGGCCCGCGTCTGGGCGGCCGGCACCGGGGAGGCAAGGGTGGAGGAGGTGCGGCTCGCCTGGGTCCGGCTGCCGGAGGCGCAGGAGGAGCCGGGGTCCTGGGGC
>DIHE01000006.1:23836-24102 GCA_002420005.1 Holophagales bacterium UBA5704
CGCACGCTGCGCCTCGCGCTGGGTGAGGGCTCGGCGGCGGTCCTGTCGCGCGGTGACGAGATCCTCGCCACGAGCTGGCACGGCGGCGCGCCGTTCCAGGAGCTGCTCGCCGAGGAGGGCGCCGCGAGCCATCTGACCCTGCTGCACCTGCGCGAGGGCGCCGCTGCGTTCTCCCTGGAGATCCTGCCCGCCGCGGGCGATGGCCGGCTGGTGCTGCGCGCCGAGGCGCCGGTGGAGCGCCTGCTCGACCGCGCCGGCGTGCTGCG
>DIHE01000180.1 GCA_002420005.1 Holophagales bacterium UBA5704
ACGTCGAGCCGCGACCGCCGCTGGGAGGTCCCGGTGGTGGTGCCGCGCGAGCTGCCCGCCCGGCTCGCCGCCGATCCGCCCGGCACACCGACCGCGCTCCTCTTCGGTCCCGAGGTGGGCGGTCTGACCAATGACGAGCTGGCGCTGGCGAGCCTGCTGGTGACCATCCCCTGCTCGCCGGTGCAGCCGACCCTCAACCTGGCCCAGGCGGTGCTCCTTCTGGCCTATGAGCTGTTTCAGGCCCGCGCCGGGGGAGGGGAGGCGCCGCCGCCGGCTTCGGTGGGCCGGCCCGAGCCCCCGGCGGCCACCGCGGAGCTGGACGGCCTGTTCGGCCAGGCGGCGGAGCTGTTGCAGAGGGTGGGCTTTGCGCGCGACGACTCGTTCACCGGGGTGCTGCGCGACCTGCGCCGTCTCGCCGCCCGGGCGACCCCGACCAGCCGCGAGGTCGCCATTCTGCGCGGCATCTGCCGCCGCACCGGGCGGGCTCTGGAGCGCTGACGCCTTCCGGTGGAAGGCGCGATCCGCCTACTTCTTCTGCACGCTCTCCAGGAAGGCGATGAGGTCGGCGATCTTCTGCTGAGCCTCGGCTTCCTGGTTGGTGTCCTTGGCGGGGTCTTGGAAGCTCAGCCCCCAGACCGGCATGTCCCGAGGACCGTGCTCCGGCACGACCACCGACTCACGGCCGTCGATCGCGGCCCGCACCTGCTCGGTGGGGAAGGTCCCCCCGTGTTTCCCGGCCAGCTTCGTGAGGTCGGTCGGCCGGTCCTTGAGGTATTGGGCGACCGGCCCATCCCCCTCGGCCGTTGAGCCGTGACAGCTTGCACAGTACAGCCGGTACGCCACGCGGCCCCGCGGGGCGCTCCCGCTTTCTGCGGCGGGGGCAGGTGCGGGCGCGGTTTCCTGGGCGACGGCCTCCGCGCTAGCGGAAGGGTCACCCGTGGGCCACAGGGAGGCGAGAACGGCGGCGGATGCCAGGACGAGGACCTGCAGACCGCCTTCGATTCTTCTGGTCATGGTGCGCTCCTTCGGGGGCTTCCAGCTCCCGGGATCATTGTGGAAGGCCCTCCGGCGCGATGCCACGCCTCGAAGCATGGCTCCCGGACAGGCCGCAGCACGGGCCGGCCCCACCCCGGGGAACGGGCGGATTCCCACCTCGCAGGGTCTTCCGTGGGATGGCGGTTCGCCGGCACTCTCCCTCTATGGGGATCGAAGCCGTTCCATGGGCCGTCCGCCGTGCCGCCGGGACGGAGCCGGATCGCGAGCCCGAGGTGCTGGTGGTCGGTGCCGGCCCGGTGGGGCTGTTCACCGCCCTCCTCCTCCACCGGCGCGGCGTCCAGGTGCAGATCGTCGACCAGGCCCGCCGGCCGGCGGCGCGCAGCTATGCCTTGCTGCTCCACCCCGGCTCCCTGCGCCTGCTCGATGCCGCCGGGCTCGCCGGCGAAGCGCTCGAACGCGGCCATGCCGTCGATCAGGTCGCCTTCTACGAGGGCCCGGATCGGTGTGCCGCGGTGGATCTGGCGGCCCTCGGCCCGCCGTTCGCCTGCGCGGCGGTGCTGCCGCAGCAAGCCCTGGAAGGGCTGCTGGAAAGCGCCCTGGAACGCGAAGGCGGGCGGGTGCTCTGGCGCCACCGGGTGTCCGACCTGCACCTGGGAGGGGGCGCCGCCGTCGCCGTGGTCGAGCGGCTCGCCCTCGACAGCGAGGCGGTGGAGGAGAGCTGGATGCTCCGTCCCGGGGTGGTGATCGGCACCGACGGCCACCAGTCGGCCGTCCGCCGGGCTCTGCGCGCCTCGTATGTCGAGATCCGTCCACCGGAACGCTTCGCCGTCTTCGAGCTCGCCGCCGACGGGCCGGCCTCCCGCGAGGTCCGGGTCGTCCTGGACGAGGAGGGGGCCGCCGTTCTGGTCGCGCTGGGCGGCAACCGGTTCCGCTGGGGCTTCCAGATCGACGAATCGCAGTGGGAGGAGCTGCTGGAGCCCCGCTTCAAGCGGCGCGTGTTCGATACGGTCGGCGACGACCCGTTCCCTTATCTCGCCCGGCAACGCCTGGAAGAGCTCATCGCCCGCCGCGCCCCGTGGTTCTCGCGGACCCTCGGTGAGATCGTCTGGTCGATGGCGGTGCGGTTCGAGCATCGCCTGACCGGCCGCTTCGGCCATGAAAACGCCTGGCTCGCCGGCGACGCCGCCCATCTGGCCTGCCCGATCGGCGGCCACAGCATGAACGTCGGCCTGCGCGAAGCCGCGGATCTCGCCCATCAGCTGGGCCGCATCTTGCGCGAGCGCCACCCCCTGGACTCCCTGGCCGGATACGAGAAGGCCCGCCGCAGCGAATGGCGCCGGCTCCTCGGAGCCCGGGGACACCCCGAGGCCAACGCCGCGGCGTCCGGCTGGGTGCGCCGCCATGCCGCCCGCATCCCTGCGTGCCTTCCCGCCTCCGGAGACGACCTCGATGCCCTCCTGCGCCAGATCGGCCTTGCGCTTCCGGCCGCCTGAGCCTCCGCTCGGTGAGCCGGTGGGCATCATGCTCCACAGTGGCGTTCTATTCTCCTCTGCCGTAGACTCTTGTTCACCATGATCACCGACAGGACTGAATCGACCGGTTCCGAGACGGAGCGGCTCTTGCGCCTGCTCGACGCCGCCATTCTCATGTCGCGCCGTTCACGGCGGGAGATCGAGCGCAAGCTGGGCTGGAGCCAGGGCTACCTCGGCAGCCTTCTGCGCGGCCGGATCGGGCTCAAGGTCTGGCATGTGTTCGCCCTTTCCCGGGAGCTGGGGATCGAGCCGTTGTCCCTGTTCCTGACCGTCGCGCCGCCGCGCGATCCGAGCTGGATCCTGCAGCAGCTCGGAATCAACCCGGCCACCCCGGAGCCGGCGCCTCCCGTCGAAGAGGAGGGACGCCGGGACCTGGACCGCGACGAGCTGGAGGAGATGATGCGGGCGTTGCTGCGCCAGGAGCTCGAACGGTTCGGGCTGCTGGAGCCTTCGCAGGTCTCGTGAACGCGGGGGAGGGAGCCGCTCACTCCAGATAGCCGAGGGAGCGGAGCTTCTCCTCCGCCGCACGGGCTTTGCGCAGGCTCTCGTCCGCCCGGCCCGTGCCTTCGGTGCGGGCGAGCCAGGCCCCCAGGGTCTCGCGCAGGGCGTGGAACGTGCGGCGCTCGGCGGCGAGGACGCTCTTCGTCTCGCCGGGGTCCTGCTGCAGGTCGTAGAGCCAGAAGTCCGCTCCCGCCAGGTCCTGGATCAGCTTGAAGCGGCCGTCGGCCACGCTGCGGTAGGGGCCGGAGAAACTGAACTGGTGCGGATCGCCCGGCTGGTTGCGCTCGATGAGCGGCCGCAGGCTCTCGCCTTCGAGCGTCAGGCCCGCCGCCGGGACCTCCAGATAGTCGAGCAGGGTCGGCACGATGTCGAGGTTCTGCACCGGCGCGGTGAGCGTACGGCCCACGCCGCCCGGAAACCGGAAGAACAGCGGCGTCTTGATGGCGGCGTCGTACACGGTGCGGCAGTGCTTGATGTGGCCGTGTTCCAGGAATTCCTCGCCATGGTCGGAGGCGAAGACGACGATGGAGTCGTCGAGCCATCCACCCTCCTCCAGGGCGCGCAGCAGCTCGGGAAGCTGGCTGTCGAAGTAGGCGATCTCCTCGTCATACAGGTCCCGCAGGTGCTGGAGGTCGGCCGGGGTCGCTCCCGGATCGGGGGCTCCTTTATAGAGCATGTCGCCGATCGGATTGGGGTTGCCGTTGCGGATGAACACCTTCTCCGGCCGTCCGGTGGCGAACCGGCGCACGTGGCCGCTCGGCGGGTTGTAGGGTCCATGCGGGTCGAGATAGTGGAGATAAAGGAAGAGCGGACGCTCGGCCGCCGCGCCGTCCGGATCGCGCCGCAGGTGCTCCAGGGCCTGGCGGTTGACGCAGGCCGCGGACTTCCAGACGCATTCCTCTTGAAACACCTCGAAGCCGCGGCCGAATCCCGCCCCGGGGTTGTGCTGGCTCGGCGTGTTGCGCACCACCGCGCTCGCCGAGACGGCGACGGTGCGGTAGCCCTGCAGGCGCAGGATCTCGGCGAGCGCCGGAATCTTTTCCGGGATGCCCATCGCGCCGTTCGGCTGGCCGAGAAATGCGGTGGGATAGCGCGAGGTGAGGATCGAATTGACCGACGGGAACGTGCAGGGCGCCTGGCTCCGCGCATCCTGGAAAAAGGTGGAGGTGCGCGCGAAAGCGTCGAGGTGCGGGCTGGTGTCGCGGTGATAGCCGTAGATCCCCAGGTGGTCCGCCCGCAGGGTGTCGACCAGGATGAAGATCACGTTGCGCGGGCGCGCCGGTGCGTCCGCGCCGCGCGGGCTGCAGGCCAGCACCAGGGCCAAGGTGAGGACCGGGAGGCAGAGGGTCGCGACGGGCGTCTTGCGGATCATGGGAAGGTCCTGTCTGGGGGTCACGTCTGCTCGATCGAGACGATGAAGAACGACCGCGGCGCTGTGGACCGGGGGGAGGAGACCGCCCGGGGCGCCCGGAGGATGATGTCGAGGGCCGTCCCCGGCGCAACGTCCGGAGGAAGCGGCAGCTCGATGTTGCGCTCGGCCGGGCCCTCGGCGGTCAGCGTCGTCGTCGCGGTCACCTCTCCGGCCGGTGACGGGATGGCGATGTGAACCGGCAACGGGCCGAGCGACGGCGCCCGCGGGAGCCGCCGCAAGGTCACGCGGAGGCGCGATGCACCGGGACGCCGGCGGACCAGCAGGCTGGTCGCCCGGCCGGAGAGGCCGGTGGCGCAGTCCATCGGGCCGGTGCACGCCGGCTCGTTCCCCGGCGCCGGCACATAGCGCTCCGCGATGTTTTTCGTCGCAGCCGCGAGCAGGTGCTCGGCCTCGGAGATCCAGCCGTCCGCCATCCCCCGATCCAGCCCCCGCTCCGGGTGCCAGACCGGTGTCTTCGCCTGTGGCACGGAAGGGGCCGGCGCGGCCGGCCAGCCGAAAGCCTCCGCCACCTGTGCATAGACCATGGGGGCATAGAGGTGGTGGGCGGCGGCGTTGCCATGGCCCCAGGGCTCGCGGTTGCGCCAGCGCAAGGTGGCGAGCTCCCGTGGAGTCACCACATAGGGCGAGGTCAGCCCGGCCTGCCGGACCAGGGCATGGGCGAACGCCTCGTCCCAGGTGGCGGTGAAGAACAGAAAGAGAGGGACGCCGCGGGAGCGCAGGCGCTCCTCCAGGTTCCGGATGGCGTTGAAGTTGGCCCGCCAGCGGGAGCGGAACAGGAAGGAGTCGACCAGCCGGGTCCGAAAGACGATCGAATGGCCGGCACCGAAAGCGTCCCGCTCGACACCCTGGCGGGTCAGAGAGCCGTTGGCGAGAACGTGGGCCGAGCTGTCCGCGTCATTGCTCGTCGGGCAGAGGACGACGGCGTCGGGGCGGACCCGCTCCCAGAAGAAATCCAGGGCGGCGATCTGGTTCGCCGTGTTGTAGCCGGGCATCCCGAGGTTGACCGCCTGCACCCGTTGGCCGCGGCCGGCGCCGAGTTGCTGCGCGAGCTCCTCGAAGCGGTGGGGAAAGGCGTCGGCCTCCCGCACTCCCATGCCGAACGTCCAGGAGTCTCCGGCGAACAGCACGCGCAGGGTTCCCGCAGGTTTCTTTCCTTCCAGGGAGACGGTGCGGTAGCCGATCTCGTTGGCTTCGAAGGTGTCTCCCCAGGCGGTGATCCGGCCCCGGCGCAGCGTGTACCCGATCGCCGGCTCGAACGTGGCGGGAGCGAACACCCCGGGGCTGGCGGCGGTCATCTCTTCGAGGAGACGCTGGCGCTCCTCCGGCCCGAGCGCGTCGAGGGCGAGGCGGCCGGTGTGGGCCGCCCGCCACCAGCCGAACGCACAGACCGCGGCGAGCGCGAGGGACAGCGATGCCACGAGAGCGAGGGCCTGGGCGAGGCGCGGAGCAGCAGGCACGGCGGTGCAGCGGGGGCGAGCCGCTCCTCAATCCGCCAGGTGGTCGAGCAGCTCGCGCTGCACCTGGGCGCGGAAGCTCGTCAGGCGTTCCGGCTGGGGAGCCGCCTTCGCGGCCTCGGCGATGATCACGTGGGGCAGATCGGGCACGTCGTGGTAGGTCTCATGCCGCTCCAGGCCCTGGAAGACCGCGAGCTCGCTCTCGCCGTAGCGGCAGAAGCGAACCGGAGAGAAACCGCAGGCGGCGAGCGCTTCGCCGAGGATCTCGCGGTTCCACAGGAACTGGTGGCGCCAGCCGTGGAAGGCGCGGTTGAGCGACAAGGCGTCCTGCCGCTTCTCCTCGGGATTGCCATTCCAGCGGTAGTGGGTCATCCACACCCAATCGAGATTGGGCGTCGACAGGCGCAGCCATCCACCCGGCTCCAGCACCCGGTGCACCTCGAGCAGGAAGTTGATCGCATCGGCGATCGCCAGGTGCTCCAGGAAGTGCTCGGCGAAGACGGCCTCCGCATCCCGGAAGCGCAGCCCTTTGGTGACGTCCGCCACCACGTCCACCCCGGGGAGGGCCTGCAGGTCGATGTTCACCCAGCCTTCCAGCCGTGCACGGCCGCTCCCGACGTGGAGGCGGGGGCGCGGCGCAAGGGGACGGGCGAAAAGAGGTGACATGGTGGGCGTTTTCCGGGCGCGCAGTCTAACACGAGCCCGAAATCGAAGCGCGCCGGGCGTCACCGGCTGGCAGGGACGGCCGTTTTCTTCGGCCACCTGGCGCCAACACCTTGAGAAAACGGGCCTTTTACAGCTAACCTTGGAGGTGTGGTCCGGCGGTTCCCACCGGACGAAGGAGAGGCATGTTCTGCATTGAAGAGATCGTCGCCCGCGAGATCCTGGATTCGCGGGGAAACCCGACCATCGAGGTCGACTGTGCGCTCGACGGAGGGGTCGGCGGCCGGGCCGCGGTCCCGTCCGGCGCATCCACCGGGAGCCGCGAGGCCCTGGAGCTGCGCGATGGCGGCAAGCGCTATCGCGGCAAGGGTGTGCACCGCGCCGTGGCGCACGTCCTGGAAGAGATCGGCCCGCGCCTGCGCGGGATGGACGCGCGCGACCAGGCGCGCATCGACCGCGTTCTGATCGAGCTCGACGGCACTCCCGACAAGAGCCGCCTGGGCGCCAATGCGCTGCTCGGCGCCTCGCTCGCCGTCGCCCGCGCCGCCGCCGAGGCGGCCGGCTTGCCGCTCTATGCCTACGTCGGCGGACCGGCGGCCACCGTGCTGCCCATCCCGCTGCTCAACGTGCTCAACGGCGGCGCCCACGCCGACAACTCGGTGGACATCCAGGAGTTCATGCTGGTCCCTCTCGGCTTCTCCCGCTTCAGCGAAGGGCTGCGCGCCGGGGTCGAGATCTACCACACGCTCAAGGAGATCCTGAAGAAGGAAGGCAAGGTCACCGCGGTGGGGGACGAGGGAGGCTTCGCCCCGGACCTGAAGAGCAACCGCGAGGCCCTCGACTACCTGATGCGCGCCATCGAAAAGGCGGGCTACACCCCGGGCAAACAGATCGGCCTGGCGCTCGACGTCGCCGCCAGCGAGCTGGTCGATGGCGCCCACGAGAAAGAGCCGGCCAAGCACAAGAAGAAGAAGGAACCGCAGGAGGTGCGCTACGCCCTGGCCGGCGAAGGCCGCACCGGGCTCACCAGTGCCGATCTGGTGGCGCTCTACGCGGAGTGGCTCGACGCCTATCCTCTCGTCTCCATCGAGGATGGCCTGGCCGAGAACGACGCCGCGGGCTGGAAGCACCTGACCGCGGAGCTGGGCCGGCGCGTCCAGCTCGTCGGCGACGACCTGTTCGTCACCAATCCTGCGATCCTGGCGCGCGGCATCGCCGACGGGCTGGCCAACGCGCTCCTCGTCAAGGTCAACCAGATCGGCACCTTGACCGAGACGCTGGAAGCGGTGGAGATGGCCAAGACGAACGGCTACTCCAACATCATGAGCCACCGTTCCGGCGAGACCGAGGACACCACCATCGCCGATCTCGCCGTCGCCACCCGCTGCGGCCAGATCAAGACCGGCGCACCCTGCCGCAGCGACCGGGTGGCCAAGTACAACCGGCTGTTGCGCATCGAGGAGGAGCTGGAAGGCGTCGCCTCCTACCCGGGACGCGCCGCCTTTCCCCGCTGGAACCCTTGACTGTTTCAGACGCCTCCGGACGGATCGGCTCGTTGCGTCCCGTCCTGGGGGCGTCCGTGCTCCTTTTCCTGACGGTGCTGAGCATCGCGAGCGTCAAGAGCTGGCACGACCTCTCCGCCGCCCGCGAAAGGCGGCGGCAATTGGAGGCGCGCATCCAGGCGACGGAGGCGGAGATCGCCCGGCTCAACGGCAGGATCGAGCGTCTGCACACCGATCCCGGCCTGCTCGAGCGCCTCGCCCGGGAGGACCTGGGCATGGTCCGCCCGGGCGACGTGGTCATCGAGCTGCCGTTGCCGGTTCCCCCGCCGCCCGCTCCGCAGCCCGCCGTCGTCCAGGATGCTCTGGCCCGCCCGCGGCCGCCGCTCATCCCCGAGCCCCTTGCGCGACCCTGAGATGCGGGCCGCCCTGGCGGCCCTTCTGCTCTTCTGCGGCCTCGCCGTTTTCGGCGCCCTTTTTCATTGGGTGGAAGAGGCGGGGACGGCGGAGCGGGACGGCTACGTCGCGCAGGCCGAGCAGATCCTGCGGGGCGAGCTGCCGCGCGATCCCTACCGCCCCCTCCTCTATCCGCTCCTCGTGGCCGGCACCGCGAAGCTGGGCGTGCCGCCGTTCGCCGCCGCCCGCCTGCTGTCCAATCTCGCCGCCGCGGCGCTCGCCTGGCTCGCCTGGGCCTTCGGCCGCCGTCTCGCCGGCCCCACCGCAGGCGCCTGGGCCTTCGCCCTCGCCGCGGTGAACCCGAACCTGTGGATTCTCGGCCAGCACGCCTCGACCGACATGCTGTTCGCCGCCCTGGCCGCCGCCGCGCTCTACGCCGGCTGCGCCCACCTGGAAGAGCCCGGTCTGCGCACCGCCCTGGCCGCCGGAGCCCTCCTCGGCCTCGCCGCCTTCACCCGTGCCAACGCGCTGTTCCTGCTGCCGCCGTTGCTGGTGGCGGTGTGGTGGGGTGGGGGCGTCCCCTCTCCCGGGGGAAGGGGGGGCGATGGGAGAGGGGGACGGGGGGTGAGGTTCACCGCCTTCCTCGCCACCACCCTCCTCGTCCTCCTCCCGCACTGGGTGCTCCGTGCGGCCGTCTTCGGCTCGCCGTTCCACGACGAGAACTGGAAGAACCTCGCCTGGAAGCTGCACGGGTACCCGGACTGGTCGTACCTGGAGCGGGTTCCGTATGGCAGCGGCCTGGAGATCCTCCGCGCCGAGCCGTGGGCGGTGGTGCGCGGAGGGTTCGAGGAGCTCGGCCGGTTCTTCGCCGGGGGCGGGCTGCCGCAGCTCTTCGGCACCTGGGCGCACGTCTTGCTGCTCGCGGTGGGGGTGGCGGTGGCGCTGCGCCGCCGGCCGCGCCCGGCGCTGTGGCTGCTGGGTGCCGCAGGCCTCTTCCTGGGGGCCGTCGCGTTCTCTTTTTTCACCTGGGGCCGGCTGCTCCTCCTGCTTCTCCCCCTCGGCTGCGGCCTTTCGTTCGTTCCCTGGAAGCATCCGGGCCGAGCGGTCCAGGCGGTGGCGTGTGCCCTGGTGGCGCTCCTGGCGGTCAAGACCTTCGCCTTCCGGCTCCCCGCGTTCATCGAGCGCCACCCGGTGCACGAAGTGGCGCTCCTCCGGCAGCTCGACGCCTCGCTGCCCCCCGGAGCGGCGCTCGCCGGAACCTCCCCTTTCCTCGGCCGCTACCTCGGCCGGCCGTACGTGGACCTGCCCGACGCGTTCGGACGGGAGATCACCGAGCCGGCCTTGTGGTACGCGAAAGTCGAGCCCGTTCTGCGGCGGGCCGGGGTGGCCTGCCTCGTCGCCGGCCCGGTGGACCTCCGCGACCGGCCGCGGTCGCTGCTCGGTGACCGGCCGCCGGTGCCGTGGCTCCAGCCGGCGGGGGGCGAGGGCGGGGTGGTGGTGTGGCGGGTGGCCCACGGCGCCCGGCTGGCTGTAAGCCGGTGATACCCTGGCCGGAACGACCGTTTCGCCGGGAGGTCCCATGAAGTGGTTTGGTGAAGGAGTAGCAACCGGGCCGCCCCCGATTCCCCTGCGGGAGGCTCTGAAGGTCTGGACGGCGGTCGCCCTCCAGAGCTTCGGTGGGCCGGCGGGCCAGATCGCGGTGATGCACCGCATCCTGGTCGAGGAGAAGCGGTGGGTGAGCGAAGGCCGGTTCCTCCACGCCCTCAACTACTGCATGCTGCTGCCCGGTCCCGAGGCGCAGCAGCTCGCGATCTACATCGGCTGGCTGCTCAACCGGACGCTCGGCGGCCTCGCGGCGGGCATTCTCTTCGTGCTCCCGGGCTTTCTGTCCATCCTGGCTCTCTCCATCCTCTACGCCACCTATGGGGACACGACGTTCGTCTCCGGCCTGTTCTTCGGGTTGAAACCGGCGGTGCTGGCCGTGGTCGTCGAGGCGGTCTTCCGGATCGGCCGGCGGGCGCTCAAGACCCGCGTCCTCCAGACCTTGGCCGGCGCCGCGTTCTTCGCGATCTTCTTCCTGGACGTTCCTTTTCCTGTGATCGTCGCCGGCGCTGGGCTCGCCGGCTGGCTCGGCGGCCGTCTGCTGCCGGAGCAATTTCCCGCCGCGCAGCCCCACGCGCCCGGCGGCTCGCAGGATACCGGGGAGCTGCCGGTGGCCGATTCCCTGGTCCACGAGGTCCGGCCCTCCGCGGGCCGCTCTCTGCGTGTCCTTGCCCTCGGTCTGACCCTCTGGTTCGTTCCGCTCCTCGCGCTGACCGCCCTCTTCGGCAAGGACCACGTCCTGGTGCAGCAGGGGGTCTTCTTCAGCAAGGCGGCGGTCGTCACCTTCGGCGGCGGCTACGCCGTGCTCGCCTACGTCGGCCAGCAGGCCGTCGAGACCTTCGGCTGGCTCCGGCCCGGCGAGATGCTGGACGGCCTGGGCATGGCCGAGACCACGCCCGGCCCTCTCATCATGGTCCTCCAGTTCGTCGGTTTCCTGGGAGCCAGCCGCTCGGCGGAAGGGCTCGATCCGCTGGTGGCCGGGATCCTGGGATCGATCGTCACGACCTGGGTCACCTTCGTCCCTTGTTTCCTCTGGATCTTCCTCGGCGCCCCCTATATCGAGCGGCTGCGCGGCAACCGCTCCTTGAGCACCGCCCTGGCCGCCATCACCGCGGCGGTGGTGGGAGTGATCCTGAATCTCGCGGTCTGGTTCTCCCTCCACACCCTTTTCGGCCGGGTGGACGAAGTCCACCTTCTGGGCCTGCGTCTCCAGGTGCCGGCCTGGTCCACCCTGGACCCGGCCGCCCTGGTCATCGCGGCGTTTGCCTTTCTCGCCCTCTTTCGCTGGAAGCTCGGCCTGCTGAAAACCCTCGCGGCGAGCGCCGCGGCGGGTCTGGCGTGGGGCTTTGTGATACGACCTCTCCTGGGAGGATGAACGATGATCATGCCTGTGGCCCTGATTCTCGGCGCCCTGTTGAGCCATCGCCCAGGTCCTTTTGCGCTGGTTCACCACATCAGCCCAGGAGACCCAGGAGCGGGTTGACTTGAACTTCTGCCGGAACGTATGATCCGAATGTTATTATAGAGCGAGCCACGATCTCCTCACGAGAGGCAGGAAAATTTCTTGGGCCACGTCTTTATAAGTTACAAGAGAGAAGACCTTGATGTCGCTCGGAATGTGCGGTTGGCTCTACGCGCTGAGTTCCAGGATCTTGTTTGGTGGGATCAAGACCTGGTGTCCGGCGACCAGTGGAGCCAGGAGCTCGATGAGAAGCTTTCATCGGCTTCCTGCGTCGTCGTTTTGTGGAGCAAGCTTTCGGTTCAGTCGCAATGGGTTCAGCAGGAAGCAGCGGTAGCCAAAGCACTGGGGACCTTGGCACCGGCTCGAATCGACGATTGCGAGCTACCCGCTCCTTACGCCGGCATACAAGCTGCGTGCCTGACAGATTGGCAGGGTGATGAGAAGGATGTGGAGTTCGCGAAGCTCGTGTCAAGAGTCAAGGCATGTCGTGTCCAGCACCGGTGGAGAAGCATCAAGAAGCACTTTGGAAAGTTGATGCTAGGATCGCTTCTCGCAGGTCTCTCAGCTGGTTTCTTCGCCCATGAGCCTATTTTGAAGGCCGCACAATTTCTGACCGTGAAGGCAGACCCCAACGAACGCGTGCTCCACTACAAGGCGCAGATTCTCGCCCTTCGAGGAGACATTGAGGCCGAGGAGGGCAAAGGCGACAACGCCCAGGATACGGATCTGCGCCAGCGGGGCCTGCAACTCGCCGACCTGATCGGCGAGATCGACGAGGGTCAGCTGACGCCGGCAATCAAGATCATCAAGCATGAGTACAGAGGTTGGGCCTTCCTCATGGGGGTGAGCACCTTCGCCGAGCAGCCGCCCCAGAACATCACAGCCGAGAGCCGGATTGACTATGCCACCAAAGCCGTTGCGGAGTTTGACCTGGCACTTGGCCTCATGGCCGACATAACGCGCGACTTCAGAGCCAGCGTACCTGCCGCCATCCCCATCTATGAGTGGATGACCGGCACTTCCGAGGACGTGAACCGCACCCACTACCTCAAGGCCGTCGCCTTGGCGGTGATTGCTCGGGCAGGCGGCGGACTTCCTCAAGCCGCCATCGCTGAGCTCAGAGAAATCAAGCCTGCGTACCTGATGGATTTCCCTGCTGAAAGCAATCCAGATCTCGAGTGGGCTCTCCAACAGACGTCGTCGGCGAAGAATGACCCGCAATAGGTCCGGCCGACAAGAATGCCCCTCGCGCCCTCAGTGGGAAGGCGGGGGGCGTTGGGGTTCGGCCTTCATTCAACCGCGCGGCGGAGGCGGATCGGTGCCGCCGTTTGGGTAGATTCCCTGAGGAGAGAGGTTCGGGTCGATCGAACCCGAGCTTTGCGTGCCGAAAGCCAGCAATGCGACGAGAGAGCCAAGCACCGCCATCTTCAGCCAAAAAGGCATGCCGTTACCTCCAACGTGACTGACGGATTGTCAGGGAGATTCGCCTAAATCATCGACAAGTCGACTTACAACGCAGAATGACTGCGCCAACTCACCGAGGCCAAGAGATTTTCAGGGATTGGGTGGGCCGTCGCTCCCGCCGACCGGATAAATCGACGGGGGATGCGCTTCCAGGCCGAGAGTCGCTCTGGCGCCGTCCGTTGCTCCGAGGACCAAAGCAACCGCGACGACGAGAACCAAGCCGCCGAATGCCAACACCTTCGAGTTCCTGGACATTTCGAACGTCCTCCTTAGAGTACGCACACCATTTGCTAGCCTACCGCCGCATGAGCGCATTGTCAAGCTCTCCCTCTTACTACCTTAGACACCCGTTTGGCAGAAATGTTCAAGACTCCTCGACCGGCGTGACAGACGCGAAAGCGGGGGGGAAGAGACGTCCTCCCCAGAGGACAACTTCGGGCGCCTCTCCCGGGCGCCCGACTTGGCACTTCCCTTGCTGTTCCCGGGGTAGCCCCGTTTCCTCCCTTGGGTGGACCGGAGGAGGGCGGCACATTCCGTGCCCTCTCTCCCCCTCTTCCAACGCCCGGGGTGGGACCGGGGCTGTTGTCTTGTCTGCTCTCCTACCGGCCGGGGCCGCCGCCGCCCTGGCGGACCAGGAAGACGTTGGGCTGCAGCTCGTTGCCGATGGTGGTGTTGCGGCGGATGATGCGGGCGAGGGTCTGGTCGCGCACCTGGCGGACCAGGTCCTGCGGCAGATAGATCTCGTACCAGAAGCGGTCGCCGTCGCGCAGGCGCTCGAACTGGTCGCGCAGGATGGCCGAGAAGGTCGCGCCGACCATGGCGTCCGGGAGATGGTTCTCCGCCAGTCCACCGACCCAGACGTCGACGTCGTCCGGCGAGGAGTAGACCGCGGCGAGCTTCGCCTGCACCGCCGGATTGGAGCTGATCCCCGCAAAGCTCGTCACTCGCGGCAGGCCGTAGGCGGCGCGCACCTGGTTGTAGCCCGGCAGGCCGTGGTCCCGGCCGCGCTGGATGTTCAACGAGGCGAGGTCGAAGCCGCCGGCTCCCGGCGGGCCGAACAGGAAGTTGCGCACTGCATCGACCACCTGGTTGTCCAGCTCCTGGGCGCGTTGCGCCGCCATGCCGCGAAGGTAGGGGTCAATGCCGAGCTGGCGGACGGCAGCGGGGTTGAAGAAGGCGTCGGCCAACGCGATGTTGCCCTGTGCGACCGCGCGGCCATTCGGTCCGAGCCGCAGCAGGGTCGAGGAGAGCATGCTGTGGCCGAGCCGGTAGGCCGCGGCGGCGAAGACGTTCTCGATGCCGACGTTAACCTGCGGCCGGTAGCCCCGGTAGGGACGGATCGCGTTGCGGCCGAGCAGCACCGGCAAGAACTCGTTGTAGGTGATCGCCTGGATCTCGGCGCCCACCAAGGCGCGGGCCTGCTGATAGATCTGCTCATCGGAGAGCTCCGGGTGGTCCTGGCGGATGCGATCCGCCCAGAAATTGTGCTCGCGCAGGAAGAGCGTGTGCATCGAGATGAGCCCGACCTGCTCGTTGACCCGGATGTCTCCGGCGACGAAGAACGAGTCGGCGTCGAGCGGCAGCATTCCCCCGGCGCTGGTCTTCAGCCGGCCGGTGCCGTCCAGGGCTCGCAAGGAGCGCGCCGTTGTCTCATCCGACCCGTAGACCTGGGAAGCGTCGATGTAGGCGGTGATGGCGTTGATCTGCTGGCGCACGCCGGCCACCGCGACCGAGACGGAGCGCGAGAGCGGGATGACCTGGGTGCCGGTGTGGGTCGGGTCGAACTGCGGATCCCCGGCCGGCACCTCGATGTTGAACGGCTCGGCGGTGTTGGTGAGGACCAGGTCGAGGTCGTGGTCGAGGAACTGCCCCCATTGCCAGATGAAGTCGGAAGCGCCGCGGCTGTTCGGGCGCCCACGGTCGGCGGCGGCGAGGGCATTGCTGATCGCCCGGGCGCTCTCGCGATCCGCGCCGGCCGGTGCGGCCACGCCGTCGGCATAGGCTACCGCCGTACGGCGCAGCAGCGAGGTGCGCGCCTGGCCCCATTCGGGGTGCACGGTGTTGTTGCCGCTCCCATCCTGCGAGCGCAGGTCGAACGGGAAGCGGGCCGGCTGGGCCGTCGCGGTCTGGGCGGCGAGGGCGAGCGCTCCGGCCAGGCCCCAGGTCAGCATGCAGGTTGTCGTCTTCATCTCGGTCTCCTTTCGTCTCTCGGCACTGCTCCGGCCGAAAAGCTACCGGCGCGAAATGACGGGAACCGCACGCGGCGGATGACAGAATCGTCATCTTCCGGCGCGTCCGGCGCGGTGGCCGATCTGCTAGATTCCCGCGGTGTGAAAGTCCTCATCGTGGAAGACGAGTCGCGGGTCGCCGGCTTCGTGAAGAAGGGGCTGGAGGAACAGGGCTTTCTCGTCGAGGTGTGCGATCACGGCGATGCCGCCTACGAGCGGGCGCGGAGCGGGGTCTTCGACGTCATCCTGCTCGACGTCATGCTCCCCGGGCGAGACGGCCTCAGCATCCTCGCCAATCTGCGCGCGCAGAAACAGACCGTGCCGGTGATCCTGCTGACCGCCCGCTCCGAGCTCGACGAGCGCGTCCAGGGGCTCAACCTGGGGGCGGACGACTACGTGACCAAGCCGTTTTTCCTCGAAGAGCTGATCGCGCGCATCTTCGCCGTCATCCGCCGCCGCGGCGGCGACCAGGGCTTGCGCCTCCAGGCCGGCGACCTGGTGGTCGATCTGGCCACCCGCGAAGCGCGGCGCGGCGGCCAACCGATCACCCTCACGCCACGGGAATTCAACCTGCTCGAAGTTCTCGTGCGCACGCCGGGCCGGGTGTTCACCCGCACGCAGCTCCTGGAACGGGTGTGGGGTTACGATTTCGATCCGCAGACCAATCTCGTCGACGTGAACATCCAACGGCTGCGCAAGAAGATCGATGCGGGAGCCGGCGAGCCGCTGCTCGAAACCGTGCGCGGCGTGGGCTACCGCATCCGCAAGGCGGACTGAGTGCGCGCCCGCTCGTTCCGCCTCAAGATCGCGCTGCTCTCGACCCTGGTGTCGGGGAGCATCCTGCTCGCGTTCGGCGGTTTTTTTCTCGTCCTGATCTATCGTGTGGGTCTCGAGAGAATCGACCGCGAGATCCGGGCGCTCGGCGAGAGCCAGCTGCGCGGACGGCCCCGCCTCGACGCGGGCGGCGATTTCGAGCGCTCCCTGCGCTTCGTCTACGGTGGGGAAGGGCGGCAACGCTTTCTTTTCCGGCTGGCCGATCGCGAAGGCCGGACGATCTATGAGTCCCCGGACTGGCCGGCGGGGCTCAGCGACGACCGGTTGCCGCGCCTCGGAGAGGTCTCCGCCTGGCCGGACGAGCGTCCCCCGGAAGCGCCGCCGGGCCGGCCGCCGGGACCCCCTCCCCGGCCGCGGGACGGTGGACCACTCGGCTTCCGGCCGCCCGGTTTTCCCCCGCCGCGCCCACGGCCGGACGACGGCACGCCACCGCCGCCCCGCCCGCGCCGGCCGGCTTTCGCCACTCTCTCCGACGGTGCGACCACCTGGCGCGTGGGGGTGATGGGACACGAGCGCGCCTCGATCGTCCTCGGCGTCGATCTCGCCTCCTTCCAGGCGGAGAACGACCACTATCGCAACCTGTTTCTCATCACCTGCCCGCTCGCCCTGCTGCTTCTCGCGGGCGGCGGCTGGTGGCTGGCGACGCGCGCCCTGCGGCCGGTCCAGGTGATCACCGAAAAGGCCGCCCGGATCAACGCCCGCGGCCTCGACGAGCGCATCCCCGCGGTGCGCTCCGACCGCGAGCTGGGCCGGCTGGTCGAGGTGATGAACGACATGCTGCAGCGCCTGGAGCGCAGCTTCCGGCAGGCGGCCCGCTTCAGCGCCGACGCCGCGCACGAGCTGAAGACGCCGCTCACCATCCTGCAAGGACAGCTGGAGCAATCCCTCCAGGAGGCGCCGGACGGATCGACCGAGCAGCAGACCTATGGCGAGCTGCTGGCCGAGGTGCAGCGGCTGCGCTCGATCGTGCGCAAGCTCCTCCTGCTGGCGCGGGCCGACGCCGGCCAGATGCACCGCGGCCTCGAAACTGTCGATCTGAGCGAACGGGCCCGCCAGCTGGTGGAGGACACCCGCGAGCTGGCACCGCATCTCGACGTCCGGGCCGACGTCGCCCCGGGCGTCCGTGTCCGCGCCGACCCCGACCTGCTCCACCAGATCCTCCAGAACCTGGCGAGCAACGCGGTGAAGTTCAACCACGGAGACCCGGGTGCGATCGAGATCGATCTGCGCCTCGCCGGCGGCCTCGCCCGGCTGGGCATGGCCAACACCGGCCAGCCCCTGACCCCCGAGGAGCAGGCACGGCTCTTCGAGAGGTTCTACCGCGGTGACCCCGCGCGCAGCCGCCGCATCGACGGCGTCGGCCTGGGCTTGAGCCTCGCCCGCGAGATCGCCTTGAGCCACGGCGGCGACCTCCGCGTCGACACCGCCCGGCCGGGCTGGGTGCGCTTCACCCTGGTCCTGCCGGCCGAAATCCCGGGCTGACCCCCCGCCCCTGCCGCCGTCAGGCCTTTTCCGGACTTGTTCCAGTGAAGGCCGAAATGTCGAAGTCCCATTTAATCTAGGGGTTGCATCCAGGAGAGGTTCGGTTTAGGATGCCCCGGGTCATTTCTGTTGCGATGCCGCGACGCCTGGAGCCCACCCTTTGCCAAGAGGAGGTCTGCGCCGGATGCAGTCAACAAGGGTCAAGCTTGGTCCGCACTTTCTTCGCCTGGCGTTGCCGCTCGGGCTTCTTCTGCTGGCTGCCGGTCTCTTCCTGGGGACTTACAGCCTCAAAGCCTTCTCCGATTCCCCCTATCCGCTGACTCCGAACCCGCCGTTCACCGGCCGCGCCGCCATGCCCACCGAGGCGACGCCGCGCCTGGTGGAGGCCCGCATTCCCGTCGAGGACAAGCTCCTCCGGGGTGAGACGGTGACCGAGGTGTTCGGCAAGCTCGGCTTGCACGGTGCCGAGGCCCAGTCGGCCACCAATGCCCTGGCCGGAGCGATCGACCTGCGGACGCTCAAGGCCGGCAGCGTCTGGACCGCCGCCCTGAACGCCGATGCCTCCCTGGCGGCCTTCACGCTCACCCTGGCCGGCGACGGCCGGGTCGAGATGAACCGGCAGGGGGACGGCTGGGCCGCGGCCTGGAAGCCTTTCACGCGCAGCGTCGTGGTCCGCGCCTTGCGGGGCCGGCTCGACGGCGCCCTCGAAACTTCGATCCGGCAAGCCGGAGGCCCCGCCTCCCTGGCCTGGCGGATGGCCGACGTCCTGCAGTGGGACATCGATTTCAACCGGGACCTGCAGAAGGGAGACGGCTTCGAGGTCCTCTATCAGGAGATCCTCCTCGAAGGGAAGCCGCACGACGTCGGCCAGATTCTCGCGGTGTCCTATGACAATGCGGGACGCCGCCTCGAGGCCTACCGCTTCGGCGAGAGCGACTCCTTCTATGACGGCGACGGGCGGCCTCTGCGCAAGATGTTCCTGCGCTCGCCGCTGCGCTATTCCCGGGTGACCTCCCGGTTCAGCAACCGCCGCTTCCATCCCGTCCTCAAGATCTATCGTCCTCACTACGGCGTCGACTACGGAACCCCGACGGGGACGCCCGTGCAGGTGACGGCGAACGGTGTGGTGGTCTCCACCGGGTGGGACCGGGGGGGCGGCAACGTGGTCAAGGTGCGCCACGCGGGCGGCTTCGTCACGGCCTATCTGCATCTGTCGCGTTTCGCCAAGGGCATCCGGCCCGGAGCGCGGGTGCGCCAGGGCGACACGATCGCCTTCTCCGGCGCCACCGGCCTGGCGAGTGGCCCGCACCTCGACTATCGCGTGCAGCACAACGGCCGCTGGATCGATCCTCTCTCGCTCAAAGGCGTGCGGGACGAGCCGATCGCCACCACCGCGCTCGCGTCGTTCCGCTCCTGGCGGGACACCCTGCGCGTCTCCTTGGCGCGCGGCGTCGTCCCGAAGGACCTGACGATTCCGGGTGAGCAGCCACAGCGGGCGATCCTGCGCGGCACCCCCGCGCGGCGGCCGGGCGCCGTCGCGCGGTGAGGCCACTCCAATCCGCGACGGCCCGGTCCTGGTGCCGGGTGGATTTGGGCGGCGGCACGCTCGACATCTGGCCTCTCGGCCTCTTTCATCCCGGCGCCCGCACGGTGAACGTGGCGATCGACCTCGCCGTCACGGTGCGGATTGCACCGGCTCCGGTCTATCGCGTTCGCCAGGGTGACTCCCTTGTGGAGGCCGCTTCGCTCGCCGAGCTGGCGGCTTCCCCGGACGGCTCCTTGGTCGCCGTGGTCGCCGAGGCTCTCGATCTGCCCCCGGTGGAGGTCGAGCTGGGGAGCGCCTCGCCGCGCGGCGGTGGCCTGGGCGCCAGCTCGGCCATGGCCGTCGCGCTGATCGCCGCCGCGGAGGCGGCGCTGGGTCTGGATCCGTCCCCACCGGCCGCCCGCGTACACCTCGCCCGCGACCTCGAAGCGCGCCTGATGCGGCTCCCCACCGGCATGCAGGACCACTACCCGGGCCTCCTGGGAGGCGTCCTGGAGATCCGCAGCGCGCCGGGTGGCGAGAAGGTCCGCCGCCTGAGCGTCGATCTGGAGGCTCTCGGGGATCATCTGGTGGTCGTCTACTCGGGAATCAGCCACTTCTCGGCCGGCCAGAACTGGCAGGTGGTCCGTCGCCGGCTCGACGGGGATCCGGACAGCATCGCCCTCTTCGACGGCATCGCCGCCGCCGCCGCCGGCCTTCCGGAGGCCCTGGAGAAGGGAGAGCTCCCGCGCGCCGGAGCCTTGCTGGCGCAGGAGTGGAGCTTCCGCCGCCGCTTGGCGGAAGGTGTCTCCACACCGGAGCTCGAAAGACTGTTGGACGCCGCCCGCGCGCAAGGTGCCTGGGGCGGCAAGGCCTGCGGTGCGGGTGGTGGTGGCTGCCTGGCCCTCCTGTGCCCGCCGGAGCGCCGGGCGGACGTGGCCCGGGCGCTGGAGGCCGCAGGAGGCCGGGTTCTCGCCACCCGGCCGACCGGCCGGGCGCTGACGGTAACGGTGGGCTGAGCAGGCGAAGACGAGCACGCGCTACGGGCAGCTCGCGAACGCCGCGGTGTCCTGAATCGGCTGAAACGGCGTCCCCTGCGGGTTGTTGTACTGCTTCGAGGCACCCGTCCGAGTGTCGGTGACCGTGATGCGTACCCGTGTGTCGGTCAGCCCTCCGGCGAACACCCAGTAGCGGTTGTTCAGGGCGCAGCCATTGAGCACCTTGACCACCATCTCCACGTTGGCAATGTCGAAGAACCAGAACCAGCCGGTGTCTGCAGTGAGAGCCACCGCGTGGCCCGAGCCGGTGGCGCCGTCGCGGGTGGTCCAGGTGGCCTCGACGCGGAAGCGTGAGCCGGCGAGACAGAGGCGGGTGCCGGTGGCGGTACAACCGCCGGGCGCCGCCGGCTGCCAGCCGCGCTGGATGACCTCGAAGTCGGAGGCGCGGAGCGAGGCGAACGCGGGATTGAGCACGTCGTTGTCCCAGCGCGTGTCGTGGCTCCCGGAGATGTACATGTCCGTCCCGTTGTCCGCCAGGATCAGGCCATAGGTCTTCATCGCCTGGAAGATCCGGCGGATCTCCGCGGGATACCCGGAGATGTCCTTCCCCGCCTTGAGCCGCAGGCGGGCTCCCATCGGCAGCGCGTCGGGGCTGCTGCTGGTGCTCGCCGCATGGGAGGCGGGATAGACGTGGCCGTTGCTGCGCCCCACCGTGAACCGGAAGGCATGCCGGATCGGTTCGCTGCCGAACGCTTCGTCCCAGCGCACCAACCCGGGAAGGATGGCGAGGCCCGCGGCATCCGCGCTCGTCCATCCCTCCGGCCGGCGAGCGTTCGCATCGAGCGAGAACGCGGCCCCGGAGCCGGCCTCCCAGCGGCCCATCACGGCGTTCCACCGCGTGTGGTACAGCTCGAAGAGCAGCCGGTGGTCGCGGTCGACCAGCAGGAGGTGGCGGTCCCCCGAAGCGGCGGCGTTGCCCGGGTAGCCCCCCTCGATATAGCCCGGCTGGGTCTTGGCCGCGTCCGGAATCGGATACCCCGCCGGCCGCCCGGGCGCTCCGTCGTCGCTCTCGTCTCCGAACTCGACGAAGGTCACCGGCACCAGTGGCTGCGTGCCGGGGACGCTCACCCAGGGAATCCCGTAGATCTCCGGAAACGAGTCGCCATTGCCGCCGAAGTCCGGATGGAGCGGAGTGTTTCCTCCGAGGAAGTCGATGAAATCACTGCTGTTCGGATCGACCGGCGCCTGGCTGACGTCGACGTTCCACCAGTTGTCCGACGGAAACAGCGGGAGAGGCCCGGGCAACGGCCCGCCCGGCTGAGCCGGAAGCGAGGCGGCGCACAGCAGGAGCCCCAGGATCAGGGAGAGGGTCTTCGCATTCATGATTGACGATAAGCTTACCGCAAATCCGGTCTTGGGTACTGAACCCCCTCCGGTGGGTGGGGACCGCCCCCCCGCCGTTCGGATATCCTCCCCGCCATGGAGATCCGCACCTTCGCCCGCACCGTTCTGGAGACCGAGGACCTCGCCGTCAAGCTGGCCCCTCCGCGGGAGGAGCTGACCGATGAGGAGCCCGGGCCGGCCTATCGGGCCGCGGAGCCGGGTCGCCCCGCGAACCTCCGTTTTGCGCCGCGCTCGAAGGCGGACACCCCGTCCATCCTGGGGATGCCCGACCCGGCCCAGCGGCCCCGTATCCTCCACGGCTTCGCGAACCATGAGCTGCAGGCCACCGAGCTGTTCGCCTGGGCGCTGTTGGCTTTTCCGGACGCCCCCCCCGCGTTCCGCCGCGGGCTCGTCCACATCCTGCAGGACGAGCAGCGCCACACCCGCATGTACATCGCCCGGGTGGAGGACCACGGCCACCGCTTCGGCGACTTCCCGGTGAACGGCTACTTCTGGAAGAAGGCGCCCCATTTTCTGGAGCCGCTGGATTTCATCTGTGCCATGTCGCTGACCTTCGAGAACGCCAACCTCGACCACACCGTCGATGCCGCCGCCGCGGCCCGCCGCGCGGGGGACCCGAAGTCGGCCCTGGTGATCGACCAGATCCACCGCGACGAGATCGAGCATGTCCGCTTCGGTTGGACGTGGCTCCAGGTGTTCAAGAAGGAAGACGAGTCCGCCTGGGAGGCCTGGAGGAGCCACCTGGCCTTCCCGTTGATTCCCGAGAAGGCGCGGGGCAAGCGCTTCTACCCGGCAGGCCGCGAGGCCGCGGGGATCGACGACGAGTTCATCCGGCGGCTGGAGAAGAGCGTGCTCCTGCCGCCCTTGAGGAAGAAGGGGTGAGGCTCCTCCTCGCCAACCTGCTCGCCGAGGACGATCTCGCCCGTCTCTTCCACACCCACGCCCACCCCCACGAAAACCGCCTCCGCCTGCGCCGGCCCGCCTCCGCCGCCACTCTGCAGACGATCGCTCCGATGGCCCGCCGGCTCGCCGTGTTCACGCGGCCCGGCGACCGCCTGTGGCTCCCGGGCGAGCCGCCGCCGGAGCCGGCCGCGGAGGTCCTCGCCTGGTGCGAGACCCCCGAGGCGGTGGCCCTGCGCCTCGCCCCGCGGCCGGACCCTCCGGCGCTCGATCTCCCGCTCGCCGATCTCCTCTGGCGGCTGCCCGTCGCACCTCCGGAGGTGGTGGCCCGGGTGCACCACCGCGGTTTCGCCCTCCGCGTCGCCCGGGAGCTGGGTTGTGCGCTGCCCGGAGCGCGGATGGTGGAGTCGCCGGAGGACCTCGACCTCCACCTGGCGGCGCGGGAGGCTCCCGCCGCCTGGGTGGTCAAGGCCCCGTTTTCCGCCTCCGGCCGTGCGCGGCACATCGAACGCAGCGGCCCCCGCCTCACCGACACCAAATCCCGCCGGACGGTCGAGAACCTGTTCACCCGCCACGGCCCGCTGCTCTTCGAGCCCTGGCTGGACCGGGTCGCGGATTGGGGGTGTTCCAGTCTTCTCACTCGCGACGACCTGCGGATCGTCGGCATCCATCGTCAGCAGGTGGATATCAAGGGACAGTTCGTGGGAATCGACCCGGAGGCGCAAGACCTGCCGGCGGCGGATCGGGAGCGGCTGATGGAGACGGCCCGCGCGGTGGCGGCGGATTTGCGGGTGGCCGGCTACGTGGGTCCGTTCGGAATCGACGCCTGGCATTGGCGCCGTCCGGACGGGACGGTGGCGTTCCATCCCCTGGGGGAGATCAACGCGCGGATGACGTTCGGGCTGGTGGCCTGGGCGAACGCCGATCCGCGCGCCTAGTCCGCTCAGATCACCGAGCCCTCGATCGAAACCGTGATGGCCGGCTTCTTGGGGCTGTCCGTCCGCAGGGTGATCGTGCCCTGGAACGGGCCCTTGGGCATCCCGGAGGCCAGCGTGACCTTGATGGTGTACTCGCGGCCGTCCTGCACCGGCTCGATGGCGGTCTTCATGCCGGCCACGGTGGAATCGGCGGCGGTGATCTTGATCGCCTCGGTGGCGAAGTTGCGCACGTTGAGCGTGCGGGTCAGGGGCTCCTTGAGCTCCACCTGGCCGAAGTCGGCGCTCGCCGGGGTGACGGCGATCACCGGCCGCACGAAGCCGGAGACCGGGATGGTCACCAGCCTCTGCTTCGGGTGGTTGGTCACGATCCGCACGTGATCGGCGAGCGCTCCCACCGGCGCATCGTTCGACAAGGTCATCTCGACCCGCCACTGCTTGCCCTGCGCGTCGGCGACCCGCTCCTCCGCCTTGGCCTCGCGGAAGGTCGCGGTGAGGAACGGGAAAGGAGACTCGACGCCGGTGACGTCGAACGAGCTGCCGTCCGGAGCCCACACGGTCTGCCCGATGGTGCCCGTCTTGAGCTCCCCTTGCACGGTGATGTACCGCGCATAGCCGGGGCGGGCCTGGATCTGCGGCTCGACCACCGCGCGCACCGTCAGCTCGATCTGCGCCTTCTCCGGGTCGTTGGTGAAGACGGTCACGCTCTTCGCGATCGGGCCATTGAACGTGGCGGTGTCCACCTCGGCATGCACCTTCCCGCTCTCCCCCGGGGCGATCGTCTTGGTGTAGTCGACCACCGTGCAGCCACACTGGGCGTGCACGTCGGTGATCTGCAGCGGCGCGGTGCCCTCGTTGCGGATCACGAAGTCGTGGGTGAGCTTGTCGCCCTTCGGCTGGACCCCCAGGTCCTTGATCGGCTCGGCGACGACCGCCTTCGGCGCATCGCCCTGGGCCAGCAGAGGGGTCGCAACGACCAACACGGCGCAGAATGCCAGAATGGCGTTTTTCAAGTGACGGTTCATGACGGCCAGCTCCTTTGCAGACGCGGGTTGACGACGGGGGAATGGTACACTCGCGTGCTCTGACCGAGAAGGCCCAGCGACGTGAAATCACCCCGACTCGATCTTTACTTCATGGCGATCGGCGGCACCGGCATGGCGCCCCTCGCCTGCCTCTTGCAAGCGCAAGGCCACCGCGTGCGCGGCACCGACGGCCCCCTGTATCCCCCGATGAGCACGCTGCTCGAGCAGGCCGGCATCCATCCCTCGGTGGGATATGACCCGGCCCATCTCACGCCGCGCCCGGATCTGGTGATCCTCGGCAACGCGATCCACCGCAGCAATCCGGAAGCGGTCGAGGCCGAGCGGCTCGGCCTTCCGGTTCTCTCCATGCCGCAGGCGCTGTCCCGCTTCTTCCTGGAGCACCACCGCCCGCTGGTGGTGGCGGGCACGCATGGCAAGACGACGACGACGGCGCTCGCGGCCTGGGTGTGGACGGACACCGGACGCGATCCCGGCTATCTGATCGGCGGCGTGCCGCGCGATCTGCCCGGCAGCTTTCGCGACGGCTCCGGGGAGCGCTTCATCGTCGAAGGCGACGAGTACAACGCCGCCTACTTCGACCGCGGCGCCAAGTTTCTCCACTACCGGCCCGAGACGCTGATCCTGACCAGCGCCGAGTACGACCACGCCGATCTCTATCCGACGCCCGAGGCGCTGTTCGACGCCTTCGCGAAGCTGGTCGCCCTGCTCCCCCCGGGCGGCCTCCTGGTCGCCTGCGGAGACATTCCCAAGGTCCGCGAGCTGGCCGCCGCTGCGCGCTGCCCGGTGGTGTTCTACGGCCTCGGCGAGGGCAACGACGTCCGGCCCCACGGTGCGGTGGAGTGGGGCGAGGAGGGGAGCCGTTTCCGCCTGCTCGATCCGGAAGCCGGCGAGGTCGAGGTGGTCCTCCGGCTGGCCGGGGAGCACAACCTCGCCAACGCTCTCGGGGTCTGGGCCGCGGCCCGCCACGACGGCCTCTCCGCGGTGGAGATCGCCGCCGCCTTCGCGCGCTTCCATGGCGTCAAGCGGCGCCTGGAGGAGCTCGGCTCCGGGCGCGGTCTCACCGTGGTCGACGATTTCGCCCACCATCCCACGGCGGTGGAGAAGACCCTCGGCGGCCTGCGCCAGCGCTATCCCGGCCGGCGTCTCGTCGTGCTCTTCGAGCCGCGCAGCCTGACCGCCGGCCGTTCGTTCTTCTTCGTCCCCTATCGCGAGGCCTTCGCCAAGGCCGACCGGGTGCTGTTCGCGCCGACGTTCCACTCCGGACGTCTCGCCCCGGAGGAGCGGCTCGACTTCGCCGCCCTTGCCGCGGAGGTGACCGCGGCCGGCGTCCCGGCGACGCTCTGCGAGAGCACCGACGAGGTCTTCCGCCGCGCCCTCGACGAGGCACGGACGGGAGACGTTCTGGTGACGATGTCGTCGGGCTCGTTCGACGGCCTGCCGCATCGCCTGGCGGCGGCCCTCACGTGAGAGACCGCTCCGGGAGCTGGTGCCCGAGGGGTACACGGGCATCCGTAGACCTGCTAGGATGAATGGAGACTTTGCGTCCCCGAAAGCCCTTTCAGAGATGACCTACGCCGGCAATCCGTCCCTCGCGCGCGACGTCCAGCAGAGGGTCCTCGACACGTTCGAGCAGACGCTCGATCTGGCGGCAGAAGGCAGCCGCCAGGAAGCGCTCCTCGGATGCGACTTCGTCCTGCGCATGGACCCCCAGTTCGAGCCGGCCCGCCGGCTGCAGGACCGGCTGCGGGCCTCCGCCGGAGCCATCGTGGACCTGGACGATCTGCGTCCCCCGGCCCCCGCTGCAACCGCCGCGCCCGACCTCTTCGCACCGCTCGACGAGATCGGGTTCGACCTGCCCGACCTCACTCCTGAGAGCTTCGCGCCGGACCTCCTCGGGGAAGCCCGCGGGCTGCTCGCCCAGCGCCGTTTTCCGGAGCTGATGACGCTCGCCGGGCAGCATGGGGCGGCGATCGGTTCGAACCCGGACCTGCAGCGCCTGTTCCAGGAAGCCCAGGAGCTGATGGAGGCCGAGCCGTACGTGCAGAAGTTTCTCGGCCAGGCACGGACGGCCCTGCAGGCCGGCCAGTCCGCGGAAGTCTCCCGCCTGGTGGAAAAGGCGCGGGCGCTCGATCCGGGCCATCCGGCGCTGGCCGAGCTGGCCGCCGCCGCGCAGAGCCTGCCCGGCGCGCCACCCCAGGTGGACCTCGGCGCGATCCCGGCGGAGACGGCCGGATTCGACTTGAGCTTCGACGCGCCCACCCTCGACAGCTCCCCGTTCGGCGGGGCACCCTTCGAGATGCCGGCTCTCGACGCACCGGCCGACCTGTTCGGTGGGTCTCCGGCGGGCGACGGCGACCCGCGCATCCAGCAGCTTCTCGACGAAGGACAGCGCTCCCTGGACCAGGGAGACCCGCAGGCCGCCATCGACGCCTGGTCGCGGATCTTCCTGATCGACATCGATCATCAGGAGGCCTCGCGCCGGATCGACCAGGCCCGCAAGCTGCGCGCCGAGTCGGAGCGCCAGGTGGAGGAGATCTTCTACAGCGGTGTGGCCCGGGTCGAGGCGAGCGATCTGCCCGGGGCGAAGCAGATCTTCCAGCAGGTGCTCCAGATGCAGCCCGGCCACGTGCAGGCGCGCGAGTACCTGCAGCAGATCGAGAGCGGACGGACGCCTGTCGTCCACCGCGCCTCGGGACCCTCCGCCACCACGGCGGATGCCGCCGCGTCGGCCGTCGATACGCTCCTGCCGATGGATGGGCTCGGCCCGGTCGACGATCTCAAGGAGGAGATCCTCGTACCGCCGGAGCCGAGCGAGCTGGCGGCGGCCGGCCGCAAGGGCGGCACCCGCAAAGCGAAGCCGGGCGGCGGCAAGCCGAGCCAGAAGTTCCTGCTGGTGGGGGGGGCGGTGCTCGCGCTGGTCCTCGCCGGGGCCGGCTATGTGTTCCTCAACCGGGACCAGTTCTTCCCCAACTCGCAGAGCGAAGGGGGCGCAGACCCGGGAGCCGACCCCATCGCCCATGCCCAGGCCCTCCACGCCCAGGGCAAGACGGCGAACGCCATCTCGCGGCTCAAGCGCCTGCCGCCCTCGGATCCGCAATACCAGCAGGCCCAGGCCTTGATCGCCCAGTGGGAGGCCACGCTCGCGCCGAAGCCCGGGGACGCCCAGCAGGCCCCGGCGCCCCTCGCACCGCCGGAACCCGCGATGCCGGCGCCACAGGCCGAGCTGGTCGCCCAGGCCCGCGCCGCCCTGGATGCCGGAAGTCGCCTGAAGGCCGTGGCCTTCTTCGAGAAGGCGGAGAAGCTGGGCAAGCTGCCGGCGGCTGAGACGGCTCTTCTGGAAAGCGCCCGGACGCAGCTTCAGCCGCTCTCCCGGCAGATCGACCTCTTCCGCCAGCACGAGTGGGACTTCATCCTCAACGACCTCTGGCGGATGCACGAGGAGAATCCGGCGGATCGGGATGTCACACAACTGATCGTGGACTCCTACTACAACCTCGGAATCCGTGACTTGCAGCGCTCCGATGCCGTGAAGGCCGAAGAGAAGCTCAAGGAGGCCACCCGCCTGGCACCGAACGACGAGGAGCTGCGGCGGCACCTCCTGTTCGCGCAGACGTACCAGGATCGTCCGAAGGACCTCCTCTTCCGGATCTACGTCAAGTACTTGACCCTGCGATAGCCCATGCGACGCATCGACGAAGACGGCGAAGACCAGCTCCTGTTCGACCTGCCGCTCGACACCCCACCGCCGCGACGCGGCGAGCGGATCGAGACCCGGAGGACCCCTGCCCGGCCACGGCCGGAGCCCGTTCCTGCGCCGGCCGACCCTCCGGAGGACCTGGAGGACTCGGTCGATGGAGAAGAGATCCCCGTGGCCGCCCGGGTGAGCCTGGCCAGCCGCCTCATGGCCGGAGCCGCGGATCTGCTGGTCCATGCCGCCGTCCTGATGATCGCGCTCATCGGCAGCCGTCTCCTCGGTGTACGGGTCACCCTCGCCGATGCTCCGGCGCTCGGCCTCTTCCTGCTCGCCTTCTCGTTTCTCTACACCATCGTCCCGCTGGCGTTCTGGGGTCATACGCTGGGCATGGCCTGGGCGGGGCTCGTCTCGCAGAACCGCGACGGGGAGCCGCTCACCTTCGGCCAGACCGCCCGGCGCTGGCTCGGTGCCGTGCTGACCCTGGCCGCCGCCGGCCTTCCCCTCCTCGTCGCCCTGGGAGGACGCTCGCTCGCCGACCTGCTGAGCGGCTCGATCACCTGGCAGGAACGGAGGGCCGACGGCGAGCCCGACGCGGCCTGATCACTCCCGCGCCTGCCACACCCCCCACGCCATCCACAGATTCCCCACCAGCGTCGCCACCGCAAACGCCACGAGGGGCCGGCCGTCCGGCCAGAGCGCCGCCGCCCCCCCGAGCTGAAAGATCAGGCCGCAGGTGCGCATCGGCGGGAAGGCCAGGCCGCCGAGCATGTAGAAGGAGTGGCCGAGAAGAAGCAGCCAGAGGCCGGGCAGCGCCCAGGCCAGGTCCTGCCAGAGGACGAAGACCGAAAGGGCGACCGCGATCAGCGAGAGATTCCCCTGCAGATGCAGCACCCAGCCCGCCAACGGCGTGCTGCCGGTGGCACCGCCGGAGCGCAACAATCCCACCATCTCCACCGCCCCACCCAGCAGGATCGCCCCTGACCAGAGGAACAATCCATAGGCGAAGCCGCCGGCCTGCAAGGCGAACGGCGTCGCGAGCGCCGCCGCCGGCAGCACGAGCGCCCAGGCGAGCCAGGACCAGGGGGAGCGCAGGAACGGCCGGCTGGCGGCGCGGAAACGCTCCCGCACCGGTTCGAGGTCGTCCTCGCCGGTGCGGGTGGGTGTGAAGAGGGGCTCGTATTCGGAGGGCATGCGATCGCCTCCGGGGGATGATGGGGCTCGACGCCTCAGCGCTTCTCAGAGGCCGCAATCCGCGCCAGGACGCGGGCGCGCTGCTCGACGCGCTGCCGGGCCGCGATGTCGGCGTCGCCGACGGCGGGCGGTAGCGCGCGGGTCTCCTCGCGGGCGCGCTCGATGGCGGCCTTGTCGATCTCGGCCACCGGCCGCGCCTGCTCGGTGAGCAGGGTCAGCCGGTTCTCCACCATCTGGGCGAAACCGCCATCGACGAAGAAGGCGTGCTTTTCCTCCGCCGTTTCGACCCGCAGGAGGCCGACGCCCAGCTTGTAGAGCAGCGGCGCGTGGTTCTTGAGGATGCCGACCTCGCCGTCGTGCGCCGGAAAGGCGACGAAGGAGGCCTCCGCCTCGAGCACCGCGCGCTCGGGGGTGATCACGCTGCAGTGGAACGTGTTGGCCGCCATGGCTCAGGCCGCCAGGCGCTCCGCCTGCGCGGCCGCACCTTCGATCGCGCCGACGTACATGAAGGCCTGGTCCGGCAGGTGATCCCACTTGCCGTCGCACAGCTCTTCAAAGGAACGGATCGTGTCCTCGCGCGAGCAGTAGATGCCGGGGAGACCGGTGAACTGCTCGGCGACGAAGAACGGCTGCGACAGGAAGCGCTCGATCTTGCGGGCGCGGCGGACGATCACCTTGTCCTCTTCCGACAGCTCGTCGACGCCGAGGATGGCGATGATGTCCTGCAGGTCCTTGTACCGCTGGAGGATCTGCTGCACCCGGCGCGCCACCTTGTAGTGCCGCTCACCGATGTACTCCGGCGCGATGATGCGGCTGCTGGAGGCGAGCGGATCGACCGCGGGGTAGATGCCCTTCTCGGAGATGCTGCGCTCCAGGTTCACCGTGCTGTCCAGGTGGGTGAACGCGGTGGCCGGCGCCGGGTCGGTGTAGTCGTCGGCGGGCACGTAGATGGCCTGGATGCTGGTGACGGCGCCGCGGCTCGTCGAGGTGATGCGCTCTTGCAGCTCGCCCATCTCGGTGCCCAGCGTCGGCTGGTAACCCACGGCGGAGGGCATACGGCCGAGCAGCGCCGACACCTCGGAGCCCGCCTGGGAGAAGCGGAAGATGTTGTCGATGAAGAGCAGCGTGTCGACGCCGGTCTGGTCGCGGAAGTACTCGGCCATGGTGAGCGCCGAGAGGGCGACGCGCAGACGGGCGCCCGGCGGCTCGTTCATCTGGCCGAAGACCATCACGGTCTGATCGATGACGCTCTTGCCGGTGTCGCCGATCTTCGCCTCCTGCATCTCCAGCCAGAGGTCGTTGCCCTCGCGGGT
>DIHE01000181.1 GCA_002420005.1 Holophagales bacterium UBA5704
TCGGCGACGATGCGGACCACCTCGGTTTGGAGATCGGCCGGCGCATCGCGCGCGGCCTCCCGGTCTTCCCAGACGGCGAACCACCGGCCGTAGAGGAAGTGGACCGCGAGGTCGCACTCGGCGGGCGTGCATGGCGGGATGGCGTCGTCTTCGCCGGTCTTCGTCCAGACCAGAGAGACGACCGCTTCGTACAGCTCGCGGCGGAGGGATTCGGTGTAGTGCGTGAGCTGATGCGGGGTAAACTCGGGACGCTGCTGCATGGGGATGGCTCCTTTGCAGTGGTAGGCTCGGTGGGGTGGTCTCAAGCACTCCGCCGGGCCGCTTCCATGGGGTTGAAGAGGGGCGATCCCTCCCCTACACGGAAGACGGTACGCCATCCCGCCCGCACCTTGCAAGCGCGTAACCCGCTGATTCTGTTGGTTGTTTTACGTCAGGTCAAAATGAGCCAGTACCCGTTCAACGGATCGGCCTGTTCGTGCAACGAAACGCCCTGTTCGTTGAACGGATCGGCCTTTCGTTCAACGAAAACGCCCTGCTCGTTGAGCGGATCGGCCTGTTCGTTCAACGGAACGCCCTGCTCGTTGAACGGATCGGCCTGCTCGTTCGCACCTTCCTCCTTTGTCTGTGCCCGGCGATGCGCCGGGACCGGGTGGCGGCGGCGCCCCTTGCGGGCGCGGGCACATAGACCCGGGTTTCAACCCGGGTTTCAGAAATCAGAGGACAGAGGAGAATGGAGCCAACACGACCCGGAACCCGACATAGTAGTCCCGGTCGGCCGGATCGTCCCCGCGCCGGAAGGAGCAGCGGACGAACCCGGAGTAGTCGACGAAAGAGCCGCCGCGCAACACGCGAAGGGATTGCGCATTACCTTCCGTACTCTCTCCGCCATCGGCCGGATCGTAAGGGTAGTCACGGTATTCGCTAGCGACCACTCCCAAACATTCCCGCTCATCTCCTCGCAACCGAAGGGACTCACGCCGCTCGGAAAACAGCCCTCGCGAAGACAAGGAGGATATCCAACCTCCACACCCGTGGCCTCCACGTACTCCCGAAACTGCGCCACCGTCACAGGGTATCGCCCGAGCCGGTACTCGTACGCCAGATCCACCTCATGACGCGGCCTTTCCCAGTCCATAGCCTCCGCATCCTCCTTGCCGCTCCCCATCCAGAAACGCCCAGCCGGAACCGAGCAAAACTCCATCCCATCTACCGTCATCACTTCCGGCCGAGGGTCACCGACGCCTGCGAGCGCCCGGCCTGCCGCGGCGCGAAGCCGGGCCGGAACCTCCTCCTCGGCCGTCATCGTTGCGAGCAGCGCGCTCACAACCGCTTTGCGGCAACGCTCCGTCACGCCCTCGGCGCCGGCATCAGCCACCGCGCGGCCCGCGAGAACGACGGCTTCCCCCGGAGCGCCCGGGGAGCGCCGGAGCAGCTCCTCCACCACCTCGCTCGCCACCGATTCCCATTGCTGCACGATCGCCAGATAGCCGACCGTGAGGAGCGACACCTCGTGCCAAGGCGCCTCCCCCACGTGGGCCGCCAAGGCGTCGGCCACGGCGCCGGCCCCTTGCTGCGCCCTCTGGGCCAACGCCACCGCCGCCAGGTATTCCTGGAAGGTCAGGTGGATGAATCCGTAGTGTCGGCCGCCGCGGTCCAGCAGAAGTGCGGAGTGAGCCCGCACGTCCTCCAGAAACCGCGCCGCCACCGCGGGATCGTCGTGGCCCCGTTCCGCGTAGAGCCGCTCGAGCTCCCGGCGCAGGTCCCCTTCCTTCACCAGCCCCACACCCGGCGATTGTTCGTGCATCCACAGCGCCAGCGGCGCCAGGACTTTCGTCGTCGCCACCGGATCCAGCTCCCGGCCACCCCGACCTTCGAGGTTCCGCGCCAGGTTCCAGTGCTTGAGGAGGGTGTCGACGTAGGTCTTGTAGAGCTCGATCCGCCGCGCGGGAAGCTCGACGCCCTGGCGCTTCATCAGCGCCAGGATCGTCAACAGAAGCGGATTCGCCGCCAGCGAACGTACGCCACCGTTGCCATGCACGGAGGCGAGGAGCTCCTCCCGCTCGCGCGCCGCCGCGCGCGCCGCCACCTGCGACGCCCCGGACGCCGCCTTCTCCAGAGCCTCCGTCCACTTGCCGATGAACGCCTCAATCTCCTCGTCGTCGAAGTCCGCCAGCATGCACTCGGCGAGCCCGTCCGCTTCCGGCCGCACTTCCCGATAGCCGACGATCCGGCTGGTCACGATCAGCTTGTTGCCCTGCTTGCGGTGGAGGCTGTAGAGCTCCCGCACCCGCTCGACGACCAGATGCCGCCGTTCCCGTTCCCGCACCTCGTCGAGACCGTCGAGCAGGAAGAGCACGCTGCCGCGGGCGAGCCCCGTTTTGAGAAGCGCCCCGACCGGCAGGCCCACGCCGCGCTTCTCCTCGTAATACCGTGCGATGAAGTGGACCAGCGGCTCGTCCGCCTCCGCCAGGGCATTGGCGTACGCGGCGAGCGGCAGAAGGACCGGCAGCCGCGTGCCGAGCCCGAGGGCCTCTCCCCGACCCGACGCCAGCATCAGGGCCAGATATTTGAGGAACGTGGTCTTTCCCGCGCCCGGATCGCCGAGAAGGATCAGACCGTCGTGGGTCTTGAGCAGCTCCAGCACCGGCACCGGCGCGCCGAGCCGCTCGCCCAGGCTCTCCAGCTCCTCACGGCTCGCCGCGCGCCCCGCCACCCGGAGACCGCGCTCCCACGTCTCCCCGGCGGGCGCCTCCCGCCGGGCCTTCAAGGGGACGTACATCTCGAGCAGCGGCAAGCGGAGCGGCACCCGATCCGACACACCCATGCCGCGCAGATCGAGGCAGCGGTAATACTCGACCAGGTACTCCAGGTAGCTCCCCGTCGCCCGCTTCAGGTCCGCGGCGGGCCGGCGCTCGCCAAGACCCTTCTTCAAGAACACCGCAGGGTCCATGGCGACGATCACGTCGCCGTGGACCACCCCGACCGCCAGCTGCCCGCCGGCCACGCCGCCGTCCGTCGCGATCTGCGACCCACCCTGCGCCGCCACCGCCGGGTGGGCAGGTGGGCTCTCCCGGCGCCCCCGCCACAGCCGGACCAGCAGGACGACGCCCGCGGCACCCCAGAGGATCAGTTGAACCAGATCGGCCAAGCCGCCGATCTCGGAGGAACGGCCGCCGGCCAGGGCGAGGAGAGGAGGCCACCACCACGGGGCGAGAGCCCCGCCGGCCACCAGGATGGCCACGAGCACCGTCCACAAGAGTTTGTTCACATGGAAATTGTAGTCCAGCTCTCCGGCGGGCGGGCCCAGGGTCCCGTCAAAGTCGTGCGCGCGCACGGTGGGACCGGCCCGACGGGCCGGGAGATTGGAGCCCAGGGATGAGGCCGAAGGCCGATTCCCTGGGTCCTCAGCCCCCACCGACCTGCGGCCTGAAAGGCCGCGAGAGCAGGGCGG
>DIHE01000146.1:0-11127 GCA_002420005.1 Holophagales bacterium UBA5704
CGGAAAGGCTTCAGGTCCATGGCGGCGATCCCTCTCGCGGAGACGGCAAATTCCATGGGACACTACCACCGGGCGATGCGATCTCGCGCGATCCGATCCGCACCGATCCTGACCCCGAGCTCGCCCTGGGAGGACCTTGCATGTATCGCTGGCTCACTGCGCTTCTCGTCGTAACAAGCCTCCTGATCAGCTCCGAGGGAGACTGCCTCACCGCGTCCGAGCAACTGGACCGGGCTCTTCCCCGGGTGATGCGCAGCCAGAAGACTCCGGGGCTCTCGGCCGCCGTCGTGCGGGGCGGCAAAGTCGTTTGGGCGAAGGCCTACGGTTTCGCCGACGTGGCCCACCGGGTGCCCACCACCACGGACACCGCCTTCATGCTGGCCTCCGTGTCCAAGACGGTGACGGCAACAGCCATGATGCAACTCGTTGAAGATGGCAGGGTCGGGCTCGATGCACCCATTGATCCGTACCTGCCTTTCACCGTGCGCAACCCTCGGTTTCCAAAGATTCCGATCACGGTTCGGATGCTCCTGACCCACACCTCGAGCATCGCCGATGGTCCACACTCCGAAGACAACTACGTGCAGGGTGATGCGGCGATCTCGCTGGAGAGCTTCCTCGCCGGTTACTTCACGCCGGGTGGCCCGAGCTACCACCCGGAGAACTTTCTCGACGCGGAGCCCGGAGAGGCCTACGAGTATTCCAATGAAGGGACCGCCCTGATCGGCTTGCTGGTGCAACGCATTGCGGGCCGGTCTTTCGAGAGCTTCTGCGCCGACCGGATCTTCAAACCGCTCGGCATGACCAACACCTCGTGGCGCCTGGCAGGCCTCAATCTCTCGAAGGTTGCGTTGCCCTACAGCTACGACCCGTCCACTCGGAGCTATGATTCCTACGGACACTATGGCTATCCGGACATTCCCAACGGTGCCTTGCGGACCACCGCACCGCAACTCGCCAAGTTCCTGCTCATGTTCATGAACAGGGGGGTGTACAACGGTACCCGTGTCCTCAAAGCGGCGACCGTCGATGCCATGCGTACGCCACAAGTGCCCGATCTCGAACCGGGCCAGGGGCTGATCTGGTTCTCCACAGAGCTGGCAGGCCGGGAGCTCATCGGGCACGACGGGAGCGACGACGGGGTGAGCACCGCGATGTTCTACGAGCCGGCCACCGGGATCGGCGTCATCGTCCTGGCCAACGGCGACGGGGAAGGCGCCGAAAAAGCGCTGACCCGCATCCTCCCGCTGGCGCCCTCGCTCTGAGCTCGCCGCCTGCGCCGAATCGGCCCCGGCCGTAGAGCTCGGCCCGCGCCGAGCTGTAAGCGGCAACTGCGTGGCGAGCCGCATCCTACGCCGGGCATGAATGCCCGGGCTCTCAGCAGCGCCGTCTGAAGACGGCTTCAAGCCCCGTTCACGGGGCGCCGTTGACAGCCCGGCGATTCATCGCCGGGCGAAGAAGCCCGAGCCGACGCAGTTATTTCGTGACGAGGGGGGCAGAGAAATAACTCAGCCGCCGTTCGCCTGCGCCTGCTTCGCCGCCGCCACGAGATCGAAGGCGCCGCGGCGCATCTGGGCGCGCTTGACGTCTTCTTCCGGGAAGCTCGGACGGTAGCCGAGCAGGTTCTCGTCGAAGGTGTAGGGCTTCATCAGGTCCGACTTGCCGACGATCGACTGGTCGCGGGTGAAGTAGGCCATGTCGTAGTTGTTGCTCATGATGATGGCCTCTTCCGGGCAGGCGTCCACGCAGTAGCCGCAGAAGACGCAGCGCAGCATGTCGATCTCGTAGACCACCGGGTACTTCTCGATGTTCACGTCCGGATGCTCGCCCGCTTCGATGTGGATGCACTCGGCCGGGCAGTTCTGCGCGCAGAGGAAGCAGGCGACGCAGCGCACCGAGCCGTCCGGCCGGGTGGTCAGGATGTGGTGGCCGCGGAAGCGGTGGCTGTAGTCGCGCCGCTCCTCGGGGTACTCGATGGTGTAGCTCTTGTTGAGCCCGAAGATGTTCTTGAAGAAGTGCCGGATGGTGACCAGCATGCCACCCAGGAGCGGCAAGTAGCTCTTCTCGTAGAGGCTCTGCCGGTAGGGCCGCGTCTCGGTCGGATGCGGTCCCGCGACCGGAGTCGTCGTCTGTGCGATCGGCTGGCTCATCGTTCGAGCTCTCCCGCGATGACGTTCAGGCCGCCCAGGGACACGATGGAGTCCGAGAGCGAGCCGCCGTTGATCAACTGGGGGAAGGTGGAGAAGATCGGGAAGCAGGGCGGCCGGCAATGCAGGCGGTACGGTTTGCCCGTGCCGTCGCTGATCGCATAGAACCCGAGCTCGCCGTTGGCTCCCTCCACCATCGTATAGGCCTCGCCCGCCGGCACCTGGATGCCGTCCATGATCAGCTTGAAGTGGTAGATCATGGCTTCCATCTGGTTGTAGCAGGCGTCCTTCGACGGCAACGCCACGTGCGGATCGTCCACGATGTGCGGCCCTTCGGGCATGCCGCGGTCGAGGAGCTGGCGGATGATGCTGAGCGACTGCCGGATCTCCAGCATGCGGATGCGGTAGCGGTCGTAGACGTCGCCGCCGTAGAGCACCGGGACCTCCCACTCGACCGTGTCATAGAGGTCGTAGGGGTAGGCCTTGCGCACGTCGTAGGCCACGCCGCTGGCGCGCAGGCAGGGACCGGTCCAGCCCCAGTTGACCGCCTCGGCGCCGGTGATCGAGGCGATCCCCACCGAGCGGTCGAGCCAGATGCGGTTCTTGTCGACCAGATCCTCCACGTCCTTGATGAACGGCGGGATCATCGTGAGCAGCGTCCGGCACCGCGCCTCGAAATCCGGCGGCAGGTTCTGGATCAGGCCGCCGATGCGGCAGGCGGAAACCGTCAGGCGGGCGCCGCAGACCGACTCCAGCAGGCCGTAGATCTCCTCGCGGATCTGGAACATGTACCAGAAGTTGGTCAGCGCTCCGGCGTCCACCAGGGTGGTGCCGTTGCACACGCAGTGGTCCATGATGCGGGAGAACTCGGAGAGGATCGTGCGCGCCCACACCGCCTTCGGCGGCGCTTCGACGCCCAGCATCTTCTCCACCGTCTTGCAGTAGCCGACGTTGTTGATGAAGGCCGAGCAGTAGTTGAGCCGATCCGTGTAGGGGATGACCTGCTGCCAGTTGTGGGTCTCCGCCATCTTCTCGAAACAGCGGTGCAGGTAGCCGATCTCGATGTCGGAGGCGATGATCGTCTCCCCGTCGAGCACCGCCATCAGACGGAACGTGCCGTGCATCGCCGGATGGGACGGGCCGATGTTGATCGTCATCCGCTCGAAGAGGTCGTCCTCCCCGTCCGGCAGGTCGAAATGGGGCTTGTAGATCTTGTCCTCGGTGAGGATCCAGCGGCGCGCCGCGTCGTAGTCCTTGCGCAGCGGATGCCCCTGGAAGCCTTCGTGGCACAGGATGCGGCGCAGGTGCGGATGCCCTTCGACATGCAGGCCGAACATGTCGTACAGCTCGCGCTCGAACCAGTCGACACCTTTCCAGATCTTGACCAGGGAGGGGACGACCGCGTCGTCCTCGCGCACCGCGACCTTGAGGAAGAGGCGCGCGTGGAACGGGAGGGAATAGAGGTTGTAGACCACCTCGAACCGCTCTGCGCGATCCGGGTAGTCGACGCCGAAGAGATCGACGAAGAGGTCGAGCCGGGTGGCCGGGTTGTCGCGCAGCTCCCGGGCCAGATCGACCAGGATCTCGCGGCGGACGATCCAGGTCGGCCAGGGGGCACCCTCTTGCGTCGTGATGCTCCCCGCGGGGAACTTGGCCCGGACGGCGTCGAGGTCGTACCCGACCCGGGTCTCAGGCGGTGGCGGAGCCAGCGTGGGCACCGGTGGTCTCCTTTTCTGGCCGTCCCTGGGCGGAGCGGGCGGCGAGCTTCTTGCGGTCGCGCACGACCTTTTCCTTGAGTTGGAGGATGCCGTAGATCAGCCCCTCCGGCGTGGGCGGGCAGCCGGGGACGTAGACGTCCACCGGGATGATCTCGTCGATCCCCTGCATCACGTGATAGGACCGGTAGAAGCCGCCGGAGCACGCGCAGGCTCCCATCGAGATCACCCACCGCGGCTCGGCCATCTGGTCGTAGATCTTCTTGAGCACGGGCGCCATCTTGTCGTTGATGGTGCCGGCGACGAGCAAGACGTCGCTCTGCCGGGGTGAGAAACGCACCACCTCCGACCCGAAGCGAGAGACGTCGTAATGGCTGGACACCGTGCCCATGAACTCGATGGCGCAGCAGGCCGTTCCGAACGGGAACGGCCAGAACGAGTTGCGCTGCGCCCAATCCTCCAGGGTCTCGAACGTGGTCGTGACCCAGCTTTCGCCGAACATCTTGTTCATGTGGTCATCGCTCCTCTCCCGGGTCGCCGAGTCTACCACGGCTTGTGACCGCCGGTCACAAGCCGTCCAAGTGTCTCCAACGACGGGAGTTGCAGGGCTCTAGGTGGTCGGCGGGGCGACGTCGCCACGCGCTCCGGCGACGGCGTCGCGGAGGGCTTCGAGCCGGCTCAGATGCTCCGCCTGGGCCGTCACCACGCGCTGGAAGACCTCGGCGGCCGGTGGCTCGACGTCGCGGATCATCTTGGGATAGAGGGCGTCGTTCTCATAACGCTCCTCGGAGATGGCATTGCCCAGGTCGGCGTCGAGGGACTTGAGCTGGCCGGACGCCTCCAGCAGCTCGACGGCGAGGCGGTCCTTCTCGGCGGCCAGCCGCTGCCAGTGGCTGGCGAGGTTGGGCAGTCCCTCGCGCTCGGCGCGGGTGGCATAGGCACGGCAGCGGGCGGCACTGGCCGCTTCCGCGGTGAAGGCGGTCTTCAGGTGCTCCTGGTGGCGGGGAATCCTCGACACGGTATCCTCTCCTCTGCGCTAAGATGGCCGGGCGGTCGATGGGGCCGATGGGCCGGTCAAGGCATGCCCGGGGAAGCCATTCTATGCGAGACCCGGCGGCCCCACCAACCGCCGGTAAACTTCGTGCCCCGCCTTCCGTAGTCACGGGGTGGGGACCGCCTCACCCGACGCCCCGGGATCCGCCTGTGAAACGACCTGCACGCCTCTGGATCGCCCTCGCCTCGTTCGGCGCCGTCACCGCGCTGGTCGCCCTCCTGCGCATCCCGGTCCTGAGCACGCTCGCCCTCGTCCTCCTCGCCGGGCCGGCGGTGGGGCTCACCCTCTGGCTGTTGTGGAGGGTGTACCGCTCCTTCCTCTACAAGGTCGGCCGCCGCCTGGCCTTCTCCTACTTCCTCATCGGCGTGCTGCCGATTCCCCTCGTGCTGCTCCTGCTCGGCGGCGTGGCCTACATCCTCTCCGGCTTCTTCCTCGCCCACCTCTACCGCGACTCCCTCGCCGAGATGCAGCGCGACCTGCAAGCCACCGCCAGGGCCGAGCTCCACCGGCTCGACGGCGCCCGTCCGGCAGCCGGCGAGGAGATCCCCGGGATCGCCCTGGCCTGGTACCGGGACGGGCGGAGAATCGGCGGCGACCGGCGCCTGCCCGCCGCCTGGCCGGCTTGGGTGACGGCCCGTACCGCCCCCACCCTCCTGCGCCGCGACCGGGAGGCGACGCAGCGCTTCTTCGCGGGCGCCGACGGCCAGCCCACCCTCGCCGCCGCCGCCACCGACGCACGCGGCGGCGTCCTCGCCGTCTTCGTCGGCAACCTCGGCCGCGAGATCAGCGATTGCAGCGACGTCTGGGTGGAGATCGACCGGCCGGACGACCCGGACCTGATCAACCTGCAGGTGGCCCGGAAGACCCTGCGCCTGCGCCACCTGCGCCGCGAACGGCACGCCGGGGAGGCCGAGAAATTCTTCAAGCGCCTCTCGCGCGGCGAAAAATACTGGGACGATCCTCTGCTCTGGTGGCCGGAGGTGTCGGGACCGTTCTACGACCTGGCGAGCGGACGCAAGCTGTCCGAACGGCTCCACGTCACCCTGAACGGCACACCGCGGACGGTGCTGCGCCACCTCTTCTCCACCTCCGGCGACATCGACTCGGCCGTCTGGGGCTCGCTCGTCGTCTTCTCGATCCTGCTGTTCGACGTCTACATCATCGCGGCGGTCATGGCCATCTACATGATCTTCGGCTTGTCGCGGGCGGTAAACCGGCTGAGCAAGGCGACCACCGCGGTGCGCGCCGGCGAGTTCGGGCTGCGCATCCCGGTGCGGCGGCGCGACCAGATCGGCGACCTGCAACGCTCCTTCAACGAGATGTCGGCCGACCTCCAGGCGCTTGTCGCCTCCGCGGCCCAGAAGGAGGCCCTGGAGAAGGAGCTGGAGATCGCGCGCGACCTGCAGAAGAGCCTGATCCCCTCGAACCTCCCCATCCGCGAAGGGATGGAGCTCGCCACCCTGTTCGAGCCGAGCGCGGCGATCGGTGGCGACTACTTCGACGTGCTCCGTCTCTCGGAGGACGAAATGGCGATCTTCATCGCCGACGTCTCCGGGCATGGCCTGTCGAGCGGCCTGCGCATGGCGATGGTCAAGGCGGCGCTGCTCATCCTGGTGGAGGAGACCCGCGAGCCCGAGGAGATCTTCCGCCGCCTCGACCGCGTGGTGCGCGACGGCCGCGCCTTCGTCACCGCCACCCTCGGCCTGCTCGACCTGCGGACGGGGACGCTGCGCCTGCACAACGCCGGCCATCCGCCCACCTATCTCATCCGGCAAGGCACGACGCGGGAGATTCTCCTCCCCAGCTCGCCCCTGGGAGGCCTGGGCAGAACCTACGGCCGCGAGACCGTGCAACTGGAGCGCGGCGACGTCGTCGCCTGGCTCTCCGACGGCCTGATCGAAGCCGCCAATGCCCAGGGCGACCCCTTCGGCTACGACAACGTGCTGCGCACCCTCCAGGGCTTCCCCGCCGACGTCAGCGCCGCCGACGTGCGCAACAAGCTGATCGCCACCATCGAGCGCCACGTCGGCACGCAGCCGCCGGGGGATGACCGGACCATCCTGGTGATGCGCTGGCGCGGGCGAGCCGCGTAGACTACAGGGCATGGCACGGCGGCACGAAATGGTCTACGAGGACGATGCGGAGAGTCTCCGGATTCCGGCGTACGCCCACACGTTCGAGGGCTTCTGGCGCTGGGTCGACTCCGAGCGTTCCCCACGGCCGGGCGATGCCTCGCCGTGCCCGCTGGCGGGAGGACCTTTGGCTCGGATGCGCGGCGCCCCGAGGCGCCGAGACCGCCGAAGCAAGAGTGGTACCAGCCCTGTTGACAGACAGGCGCGGCTGCCTGCTCTGAGCTCGCCACTGCTTACCGAAATGTTCTTCTAATTTCGGCCATATGACCTCAGAGGGCCAGCCGTTCGATGGACCTGGCATGGCGCATGACTGGCCACACTATTCCCGTAGTGATCTAAAGGTGAGGCACATTATGACTGATTCGGCAGAGTCGTTCGCCAGGCTTTTGGGACTCGCAATTTCTCTATTTTCAGCCTACTGGGTGTGGCAAGACTCCAATCGACTGAAAAGGGCCGGGGCCCACCTCACTCCCGGTATTTGGGCCGCCCTGGTCTTCTTGTTCTGGCTGGTTAGTCTCCCGATATACTTGCTCTTGCGGCGAACGACTTGGCGAAACCAGATGAACCCACCCCAGGAAGTAGGCCAGCCTGACGCCCCGCCTAGCGATACCGCTTTACCCTGACGTAAGGCCCCGGAGGGGCCGCAAGCGTGTAGCCCGGGGCCAGAGCGGAGCGGCGGCCCCGGGTCAAGAGGAAAAATAGATTCCAAGCCCCCGGAGGGGGCGGCAGCGCAATCTATCCGCGGCCGGACGCCTTGTTCCAGGCCACAGCCGCCCGAATCAGAGCCTTCAGAGCCTCCTCGGCCAGCGTGTCCCCTTCGTGGACGTCGATGGCGCGCCGGGTGTTGCCTTCGAGACTGGAGTTGAAGAGGCCTGAAGGGTCCTCCAGCGAGGCGCCCTTGGCGAAGGTCATCTTCACGGCCTTCTTGTACGTCTCGCCCGTGCAGATCAGCCCGTTGTGCGACCAGACGGGACCGCCCCACTTCCACTCCTCGACCACCTCGGGGTCCGCCTCCTTGATCAGGGCGCGGAGCCGGGCAAGCATCTCGCCCCTCCAGTCGCCCAGCTCTTCGATTCTCGCGTCGATCAGCTCGGAGGGAGATGCGGTGCTCTGCGGTGGAGATTTCTTCATGGTGTCTGGCTCTCCTGGGGTGCTCTTCTCTCACGACTTGCGCCGGTTGCGCCTAATCTAAGCGGTGTCGCCAGGCAGCCGCTTGAGGCCCAGGGCTGAGCGCCCCGTCCTTTCCCTGCACCATTGATCACGGAGAGAATCGACCGGCACTGCGTTTAGCGGGTCAGCATGAATGATGGCGTGACAATTGGCGCAGACAACCGCCAAGTCATCAGGGCTCGTAGGCTTTGGAATTTCCTGAAGCGCCAGTTGTCGCCTGTGATGAACCTGCAGCACATGGACTCCCTTACCTCCTAAGAGGACCGAGAAGTCCGTGTCGCATGCTTCGCAGATCCCATTCGAACGTTTCAGGGCTAAGTCGCGAAGCTTGCGACTCCGGCTTCTCGCCAGAACTGTCGCTTCCCGCGCAGTACCTTCAAGGACTGAGAAGTTGTCGTCAAATTCCAAGGGCGCCTGCCTAGCTGCCGGCGTACCCTTATCCTCGGTCAAAAGAGGAACTCCATAATACTCACTCACCTCTTTTGTGGACCCGTGCGTTACATGGAGTCTTCCGTTTTTGAGAGTAAGATTCCAGCGTCGGGAGCCGTTGACTTCCGAATGCGTAACCGTGTCGTCAACTAGAAAATCGCGAACAATACCCCAGGGGATGACATAGTGATCTCTTGAATTGCCAGAATTGGTTCGGTAAACAATGAGGTTCGGCCCTTCTCGTCCATCGCGGTGAGCTGCATCGGTTCGGGTAGTCCAAGTTCTGGGGAATACCGCGAACCAGCCGGAGCTGATGTTCGCTCTTACAACATACTCGCCGCGCCGCTCAAGGTCTTTCCTTAGCTTGCCAACAACGCTGTCCATCGCGCTACTATCGCCTCGTACCACCCGCCCTTTGTGTGCGCCACACAGCGAATGCCAGAACTGCTCGTACGTCATGAGAACGTGATGCCGAGAGCGCCAATGTGCATCAATCCCATCCCAGCCATCACCTCTAAACTGATGGCCACACAGCGGGCAGATACGCGGTCCTTGTTTAGGTGTATTGTGCTCGCAACACACGCACTGCGACGGGCTTCGAGGGTCTCCGCTATTCAGCGCGTGCCGTGGCTCGTCACGAACAATGCCGAGTCGTCTTAGTGCCTCAATCACAGGCCGGCGGAGGACAAAAGCAGTGTGCCCCCTTGCATCTTTCTCCTGTGCCCAATCGGCGAGAACAAAGAGCCAAAATCCGCGAGGGCGAGAAGTGACACCGAGGCGGCGTGCCACTCGGCCGGCAAGCGTTCCGTATTGCAAGTTGACAGCTCTGCCACCTGAGTACCCTACGTCTTCGGCCAGTTGCTCCCAGGAAGAAGTATGGTCAAGAGCCTGGAAGTGGGCCTGCATAAGAGCCTTGTGACTTTGGGGAAGAAGCCCTTCCTTTTCAAGCGCCTCGAAAGCTTCGATGTAGGCGGTCGCTGTGCCAAATTCCTCTTCATCAATCATCAGCAGACCCTCTTCTGTGCGCCCAGCGTCTCTACTATTCATCTGGCGGCTATCCGGCACCAACGCATCTTACCGGCTCTCCTGGTAACACGGCCAGAGCAGTGACTTCCTGGCGCAGTGGCTGTAAGCTCCTCAGATTCATCGACTTCCGCTACTCTATGCTCGTTCTTCATTCACGTCAACAGGGGAACCGGAGTGCGAGCGATCATACCTCGCCGGCGTTTCCGGCGAGCGGTTGATCCGCCGGCCGCGGCCGACAAAGCGCACCACCGAAGTCGGCCAAATCCCTCCTCTCGTGGGGGTGAGCTCGGCTTTGCGATGGTTGATCCAGGTCCCGCAGCGCGTTGAAAGGAGTGGCGAAATGACGGCCGGTCGGCCGAAACTCACGCCGGACAGAGTGGGTCCGAAGTCCATGACCACCGACCCGCCCGGCCGGCCCAACGGGCCGGGAGAGCCCAGCCCAGGGCTGAGGCCGCAGGCCGATGCCCTGGGTCCTCATCAGGCCCCGCAGCCGGCGGCCTGAAGGGCCGCGAGATCCTGGGCCGAGAGTTGATCGGACACGATCCGGCAGATCCTCTCGCGACCTTTCAGGCCGCGGAGATGGATCGCCCTTTTCCCCAGGGCGTCGGCCTTCGGCCTCGGCCCTGGGCTCCAGTCTGCCGGCCCGTTGGGCCGGTTCCAAGATGGAGCGGCTTTGGCCCCTTCTCTTGGAGGCCGGTGAGGCGCCGGGTGGTCCCAGGAAGCCGCACGCCTCAGCGCGTTGGCTTTCGGAGTCAGGGCATCGCCAAGATGTTTCCGGAGATGACCTTACGACCCAAGACCGGCAGGTGATGGGACCAGCGCTTCCCGAGAAGTTCCCAGAAGACCTACAGACGAGGTCACTACATCCGCTTCCGAGGTCAGGACTTCCCGGGAAGTCCTCGGAAGATCAGCGGACGCGCTCAACACGGAAGCTTCCGGAGTCAGCGCTTCCCGAGAAGACCTCGGAGGATGAGCTTCCGAGGTCACCACGGAAGCTTCCAAGGTCAGGACATCCCGGGAAATTCTCGGAAGATCAGCGGACGCGCTCACCACAGAAGCTTCCGGAGTCGGCACTTCCCGAGAAGACCTCACGAGATAAGCTTCCAAGGTCAACACGGAAGCTTCCAAGGTCAAGACTTCCCGGGAAGCTCTCGGAAGATCAGCGGACGCGCTCACTACAGAAGCTTCCGCAGTCGGCATTTCCCGAGAAGACCTCACGAGATAAGCTTCCAAGGTCAGGACTTCCCGGAAAGTCCTCGGAAGATCAGCGGACGCGCTCACCACAGAAGCTTCCGGAGTCGGCGCTTTCCGGGAAGACCTCAGCAGATAAGCTTCCGAGGTCAACACGGAAGCTTCCAAGGTCAAGACTTCCCGGGAAGTCCTTGGAAGATCAGCGGACGCGCTCACCACGGAAGCTTCCGCAGTCGGCATTTCCCGGGAAGACCTCACGAGAT
>DIHE01000146.1:11372-11702 GCA_002420005.1 Holophagales bacterium UBA5704
AAGTCCTCGGAAGATCAGCGGACGCGCTCACCACAGAAGCTTCCGGAGTCGGCACTTCCCGAGATGACCTCACGAGATAAGCTTCCGAGGTCAACACGGAAGCTTCCGAGGTCAAGACTTCCCGGGAAGCTCTCGGAAGATCAGCGGACGCGCTCACCACGGAGGCTTCCGGAGTCACCACTTCCCGGGAAGACCTCAGAAGATAAGTTTCCGAGGTCAACACGGAAGCTTCCAAGGTCAAGACTTCCCGGAAGGCTCTCGGAAGATCAGCGGACGCGCTCACCACGGAAGCTTCCGGAGTCGGCACTTCCCGGGAAGACCTCACGAGAT
>DIHE01000146.1:11965-20032 GCA_002420005.1 Holophagales bacterium UBA5704
GAAGTCCTCGGAAGATCAGCGGAGGCGCTCACCACATCAGCTGACGGAGTGATCACTTCCCAAAAAGTTCCCAGAAGAGCTACAGACGGGGAGACCACAGAAGCTTACGAGGTCAGGACTTCCCGCGAGGTCCCCAAAGATCTGCGGACGGGAACGGCGCATCGGTGGCTGCCGCCCGGCCGGCGCCGAGAGCCCGGAGCTCGCGGGGGGAGCACGGCAGAGCTTCGAGGCCGGCGGAGGGGACGTCTGCGGAGGACCAGAGGGGGAAGGGCCAGGAGAAGAGGCGGGGACGTGCCGGGCACGCGAAGGTACACTCTTCGTATGCCTCCTCCGCCCACGGGCTCCGCCGTTCACCATCTCCGCCTGCGCCGGATTGCGGTGTGGGCGGCGGTTCCGGTGGTCGTGGGGCTGCTCACCGCGGTGGGGCGGGCGGCCGGGGCGAATGCTCCGACGATCGGGTTCTTCTATATGGCCGCGGTGCTGGGGCTCGGCGGCTGGGGCGGGCAGGCGGTGGGGGTGGTGGCGTCGGTGCTCGCCATGCTGTGCTTCAACTTCTTCTTCCTCCCTCCCCTGGGGACGCTGACCGTGGAGGACCCGGCCAACTGGGTGGCGCTGATCTCGTTCCTGGCCGCGTCGAGCTTCGCCAGCCGCCTGGTGGCCACCGCGCGGGAGCAGGCGGCGGCGGCCGAGCAGCGCCAGAGGGAGGTCGAGGTGCTGTATGCCAAGGCCTCGCACCTCGAAGCCGTGCGCGAGAGCGAGGCGCTCAAGACCGCCTTGCTGCGCGCCGTGTCGCACGACCTGCGGACGCCTCTCACCGCGATGCGCCTGGAGATCGAGAGCCTGGAACGCCACCTCGCCGGCTCTCCCGCGGCGGTGGCGAGCCTGCACGGCCTCGCCGTCGAGCAGGCGCGGCTCGCGCGGCGGATCGACAACCTGTTGTCCCTGGCGCGGCTCGAAGCGGGCCTGGCGCGCCCGCGCACGGAGCCCACGCCGCCGGGCAGCCTCTTCCGCGCCGCCCGCGAGAGCCTCGGCCTCGTCCTCGCCGGACGCCCCTTGACCACCCGCATCACCCCGGGCTGCCCGGACCTCCTCGCCGATCCGTCCCTGACGCTGGAGACGGTGGTCAATCTGCTCGAGAACGCGGCGCGCGCCTCTCCCCCGGACGCTCCCCTGGAGCTGGCCGCGGAACCCGGCGAGGCCGGCGTCGTCCACCTCGACGTCCTCGACCGCGGGCCGGGGCTGCCGGAGCCGCGCCGGCCGGCCGGCGAGCTCGATGCCGCCGCGGGTGGCCTCGGCCTGCGCATCGCCGCCAGCTTCGCCGCCGCCCAGGGAGGCAGCCTGGAGCTGCTCGACCGCCCCGGCGGGGGCACCCTCGCCCGCCTCACCCTGCCGGCGGCGGATCTTCCGGAGGAGATCGCATGAGCCGGACCTCGCCCCTGCTGCTGGTGATCGACGACGATCCGGCGATCCGCGAGCTGCTCGCCCGCGAGCTCTCCCTGGCCGGGTATGAGACCGTCTCCGCCGCCGACGGCGTGCAAGGGAGCCGGATGTTCGAGCACCACCGGCCGGACCTGGTGATCACCGACCTCGCCATGCCGCGGGCGGACGGCCTAGCGGTGATCGCCGCGGTGCGCCGGATCGATGCGACGCCGGTGCTCGTCCTCTCCGTGCGCGGCGAGGAGGAGGACAAGGTGCGCGCGCTGGACCTGGGCGCCGACGACTACGTGACCAAGCCGTTTTCGCTGCGCGAGCTGCTCGCCCGCATCCGCACCCAGCTGCGCAAGAGCGGACGCGATGCCGCCCCCGAGGTGCTCCGCTTCCCCGATCTGGAGATCGACCGCGCCCGCCGCCTGGTCACCCAGGGGGACCGCGAGGTGCGCCTGACCCCGACGGAATTCGCCATCCTCGAGCTGCTCGCCGGCCAGGCCGGCCGGCCGGTGACGCTCCGGCAGATCATCGGCACCGTCTGGCGCGGCGCTCCGGCGACGACGGCGGACACCGTCCGCGTCCACGTCGGCTCGCTGCGCCGCAAGATCGAGCCCGATCCGTCCGATCCCCGCTACATCGGCACCGAGCCCTGGGTGGGGTACCGGTTCCTGGTCGAGCCGGAATGACCGACCCGGTCCTCGATCCGCAGATCCCTCTGGAGGCGAGGCTCACGCTCGAGGACTCGGCCTCTCTCACCCCGCCGTTAACTTGCGTGACATCTTAATATTCTTCCCGGGGCCTAGCCGTTTGGCCAACTCATCGAGCTCGTCGGGGGCCGTCGCTTCCTCCGCAAGCCGCCGTTGCTCAAATTTCCCGTACTCATCAAGCGCGAGCTTCTGGGCGATCTCCGCAGAGATCCTCCCGGCGTCGCTCAAGATGTCGCGCTCGTTGAACTTAAGGAAGCTGTCGAGCTTGGCGCTCCAATCGCGCATGTAGAGCGGCCTCCTTCGCTCGGCTTGCTCCTCGGCGTAGTCGAGGTACATGGTGACGATCCGGTTGAGCTGCCGGATCTCGTCGGCTTGCAGGTAGTTCTTCGCGACAGTCACATCGGCCTTGCGCACCTTCGCACCCTTCCACGTCGTGAGCCCCATGTTGGGCTTCTCGGCGTTCGCCCGCTGAGCGATGATCTCAGCCGCAGTGCATCCGGTGATCGCCCAGTGGAGCTTGTTCTGCACGATCTGGAAGAACTCTCTCGTTTGGGCCGTCCCCGGGTCGTAGTCGACGGAGAGTGCGTAGATGTCGCGGATCTTCTGGTAGAACCGCTTCTCCGACGCCCGGATTTCCCGGATGCGCTCCAGAAGCTCGTCGAAGTAGTCGGCGCCAAGCGTATTCCCCTCTTTGAGCCGCTCGTCGTCCAGCACGAAGCCCTTGACGAGGTACTCGTGCAGGCGCTCGGTCGCCCAACGGCGGAACTGCGTACCGCGATGGGAGCGAACGCGATAGCCGACGGCGAGGATCACGTCAAGGTTGTAGTGATCGATCGACCGCCGAACCCTCCGGTTGCCCTCGACTTGAACCGTCAAGTATTGCTTGACGGTTGCCGAGGGATCGAGCTCACCTTCCTCAAAGATGTTCCTTATGTGCAGGCTGATGTTCTGTTTCGTCGTCTGAAACAGCTCCGCCAGGAGCACCTGGGTCAACCATACAGTCCCACCGGCAAGGCGCACTTGGATACGGCTTCGGCCGTCCTCTCCTTGGTAGAAGACGATCTCCGAGGAGCTTTGTGGGCTTCCAGGCTCATTGGGCATCTCTTCGTGGCTCATGTCGTTCCAGGAGATTACTTCACCCCCCGTGACCGTGTCGAGCCCGTAGGAAGCGAGGGTCGCCGTGGTTGCGCGGAATCTGGGCAACCCCGCCGACCGCCACCGGCCTTTAGACTTTCTTTCGCTCCCCTTCCGGACTTCTTTGGCCCGCCGGCGCGAAGCTGGGGCCATGAACAGCGGTGACCTCGTCTTCCTGACTTTGACGATCGGCTTCTTCGCCCTCTCCTGGGGCTTCGTGCGCTTCTGCGCCGCCCTGGAACCGGAACCGGCGCGGGAGGAGAAGAAATGAACGGCCTCTATGTCGTGGGCCTGGTGGTGACGGTGCTGCTGGCCGCCTACCTGTTCCTGGCTCTGCTCAAACCGGAGCGCTTCTGATGACCACCAACGCACTGCTGCAAATCGGCGTCTATTTCCTGGCTCTGCTCGCCTTGGCGAAACCGCTGGGCGTCTACATGGCGCGGGTCTACGAGGGCCGGCCCCTGTGGGGCGTGGACCGCGTGCTCGGGCCGGCCGAACGGCTGCTCTACCGCTGGACCGGCGTGCGCGCCGAGGAGGAGATGGGCTGGCAGGTCTACGCCCGCTGCCTCCTCCTGTTCAGCGCGGTGAGCGTCGTCGCCCTCTATGCCCTGCAGCGTCTCCAGGGGGTGCTGCCGTGGAATCCGCAGGCCTTCCCCGCGGTGACCCCGGACTCCGCGTGGAACACCGCGGTGAGCTTCGTGTCGAACACCAACTGGCAGGGCTATGGCGGGGAAACCACGATGAGCCATCTGACCCAGATGCTCGGGCTCACCGTGCAGAACTTCGCCTCGGCCGCCGCGGGCATGGCGGTGCTGGCGGCGTTTCTGCGCGGCCTCGCGCGCCGCAAGGCGGGGACGATCGGCAATTTCTGGGTGGACCTCACGCGGACCATCCTCTACATCCTGCTGCCGCTCTCCCTCGTCTTCGCCCTGTTCCTCGTCTCGCAAGGCGTGGTGCAGACCCTCTCGGCCTCGAAGACGGTGCCTCTCCTCGAAGCGACCGTCGATGTCAAAGGCAACCCCGTCACCGAGCAGGTGCTGGCACTGGGACCGGCGGCCTCGCAGGTCGCCATCAAGCAGCTCGGCACGAACGGGGGCGGCTTTTTCAACGCCAATGCCGCCCATCCGTTCGAGAACGGCACGCCGCTGTCGAATTTCTTCCAGATGCTCGCCATCCTGCTCCTGCCGGCCGCGCTCTGCATCACCTTCGGCCGCATGGTGGGCGATCCGCGCCAGGGCCGCGCGGTGCTCGCCGCGATGACCTTGACGCTCCTGCCTCTCCTCGCCCTGGCCTGCGTCGCCGAGCAGAGCGGAAATCCGGCTTTCGACCGGCTGGGCGTGGACAGCCGGGCGGGCGATCTCCAGCCGGGCGGCAACATGGAAGGCAAAGAGGCGCGCTTCGGCATCGTCAGCTCCGCCCTGTGGGCCACGGCGACGACGGCGGCCTCGAACGGCTCGGTCAATGCGATGCACGATTCGTTCACCCCGCTCGGCGGGCTGGTCCCTCTGGTGTTGATGCAGTTTTCCGAAACCATCTTCGGCGGCGTCGGCTGCGGGCTCTATGGGATGTTGATCTTCGTCCTCGTGGCGGTGTTCATCGCCGGCCTGATGGTCGGGCGCACGCCGGAATATCTGGGGAAGAAAATCGAGGCCTACGAGATGAAGATGGCCTCCCTCGTCGTCCTCGTCATGCCGCTCCTCGTGCTGCTCGGCACGGCTCTCGCGGTGGCGAGCGAGCCCGGCACCAGGACCCTCGGCAACCCGGGCGCCCACGGCTTCAGCGAGATCCTCTACGCCTTCACCTCGCAGGGGAACAACAACGGCAGCGCCTTCGCGGGGCTGGGCACGAACAATCCGTTCTACAACACCACGGGCGGGCTCGCCATGCTCTTCGCACGGTTCTGGCTGGCGATTCCGGTGCTGGCGATCGCCGGCTCGCTGGCGAAGAAGAAGCTGGTCCCGGCCGGGCCGGGGACGCTCCCCACCCATACGCCGCTCTTCGTCGTCCTCCTGATCGGCACTATCGTGCTGGTCGGAGCGCTCACCTTTCTCCCCGCGCTGGCGCTCGGCCCGATCGTCGAGCACTTGCAGATGTCGATCGGCTGAGGAGCTCCCATGGCGAAACGTACGGCCTCTCTGTTCGATCCCGCGATCCTCGGCCCGGCGACCGTGGAGGCGCTGCGCAAGCTCGACCCGCGGCGCATGGCGCGCAATCCCGTGATGTTCGTGGTCTGGGTGGGGAGCCTGTTCGCCACCGGCCTGTCCGTCCAGGCGCTCACCGGCCACGGCGAGGCCCCCACCGGGTTCATCCTGGCGGTGACCCTGTGGCTCTGGTTCACCGTCCTGTTCGCCAACTTCGCCGAGGCGATGGCCGAAGGGCGCGGCAAGGCGCAGGCCGCGGCGCTGCGCCAGACCCGGCGCACCACGATCGCCAAGAAGCTCGCGGAGCCCCGGCGCGACGCGGCGCAGGTGCCGACCCCTTCGAGCGCGCTGCGGCGCGGCGACGTGGTGCTGGTGGAGGCCGGGGACGTCATCCCCGGCGACGGCGAGGTGGTCGAGGGCGCGGCCTCGGTCAACGAGGCGGCGGTCACCGGGGAGAGCGCGCCGGTGATCCGCGAGAGCGGCGGCGACCGCAGCTCGGTCACCGGCGGCACCCAGGTGCTGTCGGACTGGCTCGTCGTCCGCATCACGGCGAATCCGGGCGAGACGTTCCTCGACCGCATGATCTCGCTGGTCGAAGGCGCGAAGCGCCAGAAGACGCCGAACGAGATCGCCCTGTCGATCCTGCTCGCGGCGCTCACCCTGGTCTTCCTGCTCGCCACCGCGACCCTCCTCCCGTTCTCGCTCTACAGCGTGCACGCGGCCGGCCAGGGGACGCCGATCTCCGTGACCGTGCTCGTGGCCCTCCTGGTGTGCCTGATCCCGACGACCATCGGGGGCCTGCTGTCGGCGATCGGCATCGCCGGGATGGACCGGATGATCCAGGCGAACATCATCGCCACCTCCGGGCGCGCGGTCGAGGCGGCCGGCGACGTGGACGTCCTCCTGCTCGACAAGACCGGCACGATCACCCTGGGCAACCGGCAGGCCACGGAATTCCTCCCCGCCGCCGGGGTCGATGAAGCCCACCTCGCCGATGCAGCGCAGCTCTCCTCGCTCGCCGACGAGACCCCCGAAGGGCGAAGCATCGTGGTGCTCGCCAAGGAGCGGTATCGGATCCGCGAGCGCGACCTCCACGCCCTCGGCGCGCAGTTCGTGCCGTTCACCGCGCAGACCCGGATGAGCGGGGTCGACCTGAACGGCCGACGGATCCGCAAAGGCGCGGCCGACGCCGTCGAGGCGTTCGTCCGCTCGCTCGGCGGCGACTTTCCCGCCGAGGTGCGCAGCCAGGTGGACACCATCGCCCGCGCCGGCGGCACCCCGCTCGTGGTGGCCGAGGACCGGCGGGTGCTCGGCGTGATCCATCTCAAGGACATCGTCAAGGGCGGCATCCGCGAGCGCTTCGCCGAGCTGCGGTCGATGGGGATCAAGACGGTGATGATCACCGGCGACAATCCGCTCACCGCGGCGGCGATCGCGGCGGAGGCGGGGGTGGACGACTTTCTCGCCCAGGCGACGCCGGAGGCCAAGCTCAAGCTGATCCGCGAATACCAGGCCGGCGGCCGGCTGGTGGCGATGACCGGCGACGGCACCAACGACGCCCCGGCCCTCGCCCAGGCGGACGTGGCGGTGGCCATGGGCTCCGGCACCCAGGCCGCCAAGGAGGCGGCCAACCTGATCGATCTCGACTCCAATCCGACCAAGCTGATCGAAACCGTCGAGATCGGCAAACAGCTTCTGATCACCCGCGGCACCTTGACCACGTTTTCCATCGCCAACGACGTGGCCAAGTACTTCGCCATCCTCCCGGCGGCCTTCGCCACCACCTACCCCGTGCTCGGCCGGCTCGACGTGATGCATCTTGCGAGCCCGGAGAGCGCCATTCTCTCCGCGGTCATCTTCAACGCCCTGGTGATCATCGCGCTGATCCCCCTGGCCCTGCGGGGCGTCAAGCTGCGCCGCCACTCGGCGTCGCGGCTGCTGCGCGACAACCTGTTGATCTATGGGTTGGGGGGTGTGGTGGTTCCTTTTCTGGGGATCAAGGGGATCGATCTTCTTCTCGTGGCTCTGGGGGTGGTGTGAGGAAGGACTTCAAGGACGGCAAGGACTTCAAGGACACAAGGATGCGACAGCTTCTGACGTCTCTGCGGGTGTTTCTTGTGATGACGGTGGTCACGGGTTTGCTTTATCCTCTGGTGGTGACCGGCCTTGCGCAGGGGGCGTTTCCTCGCCTGGCGAACGGCGGCTCGGCGTTGATCGGGCAACCGTTCGCGGGACCGGCCTTCTTCTGGAGCCGGCCTTCGGCCACCGGCCCGTTCCCTTACAACGCCGCCGCGTCGGCGGGCTCCAACCTGGGACCGACCCACCCGCTGCTCCTGGACCGCGTCCGGGCCGACGTGGCGCGCATCCGGGCGGCGCATCCCGGCCCCCATCAAGAAAACCGGCCGGTGCCGGTCGATCTGGTCACCAGCTCGGCGAGCGGGCTCGATCCGCACATCAGCCCGGCCGCGGCCTTCTACCAGGTCGAGCGGGTCGCCGCCGCCCGCCATCTCGATCCCGCGGCCGTGCGGCGGCTCGTCGAGGCGCACGTCGAGGGACGCACCTTCGGCCTGCTCGGCGAGCCCCGGGTGAACGTGCTGCAGCTCAATCAGGCACTGGTGGCTCGTCATGGTGGATGACCGGCCCGATCCCGACGCCCT
>DIHE01000146.1:20209-54904 GCA_002420005.1 Holophagales bacterium UBA5704
CTCTCCCGCTGCGCGGGGGAGGGTCGGGGAGGGGGCGGTCCCGTGACCCCGGACCGGCCCGATCCCGACGCCCTGCTCGCCCTTGCCCGCGAGGAGGAGGAGCGCGCGCAGCGCGGCCGGCTCAAGGTGTTTTTCGGCGCGGTGGCCGGCGTGGGCAAGACCTTCGCGATGCTGGAGAGCGCCCGGGAGCTGCAGCGCCGGGGGATCGACGTCGTCGTCGGCTGGATCGAGACCCATGGCCGGCAAGAGACCGAGGCCCTGCTCACCGGTCTGCCGATTCTCGCGCCGCGCACGGTGGAGCACCGCGGCATCACGCTCCGCGACTTCGACCTCGACGGGGCCCTGGCCCGGCGTCCCGCGGTGATCCTGGTTGACGAATGGGCGCACACCAATGCGCCGGGCGCGCGCCATGCCAAACGCTGGCAGGACATCGAGGAGCTGCTGGCGGCGGGGATCGACGTCCACACCGCGATGAACGTGCAGCACCTGGAGAGCTTGAACGACCTCGTCGGCAAGATCACCGGCGTGGTGGTCCGCGAGACCGTTCCCGACTCGGCGTTCGAGCGGGCGGACCAGGTGGAGCTGGTAGACCTGCCGGCCGAGGAGCTGATCAAGCGGCTCGAAGAGGGCAAGGTCTACGTGCCGGACCAGGCGGCGCGCGCCGTGCAGCAGTTCTTCCGGCCGGGCAACCTGATCGCGCTGCGCGAGTTGGCGCTGCGCAAGACCGCCGAGCGGGTGGATGCGCAGATGGAGCGCTACCGGCAGCTCCACGGCATCGCCGCCACCTGGCCGGTCGCCGAGCGCCTCCTCCTCGCGGTCAGCTCCGGACCCCGCTCGGCCCGGCTGGTGCGCGCCGCCCGCGGGCTCGCCGCGCAGCTCCGGGCGCCCTGGCTGGTGGTCTACGTCGAGACCCCGGCCGAGGCCCGGCTGCCGGAGGAGCAGAGACGCCGGGTCTGGGAGACCTTGCGGCTCGCCGAGAAGCTCGGCGCCGAGACCGCGGTGCTCACCGGCCAGCGCCCGGCCGAGGAGATCCTGCGCTACGCCCGGCGCCGCAACGTCTCGAAGATCGTGGTCGGCAAGCCGGCGCACCCGCGGTGGAAGGACTTCGTCTTCGGCTCGGTGCGCGACGAGCTGGAGCGCGGCAGCGACGAGATCGACGTCTACGTCATCTCCGGCGAGAGCCACGACGGCGGTTTTTCCGCCCCGCCGCCGCTCCCCGGCCCCACCTCGCCGCTGCGCGCCTATCTTGCGAGCGCCGCGATCGTGGCCCTCTCCTGCGGCGTCGGCGCGCTGCTGTTCGGGCGGGTGGAACCGACCAACCTGGCGATGGTCTTCCTCCTCGGCATCGTCCTCGCCGCCGCCCGGCTCGGCCGCGGCCCGTCGATCCTCGCGGTCGTCCTCTCCGTCGCGGCCTTCGACTTTTTCTTCGTCCACCCGTACCTGACCTTCACCGTCACCGACTCGGAATACCTGATCACCTTCGGCGTCCTCCTGGTGACCGGCCTGGTGATCTCGACGCTCACCCAGCGCCTGCGGCAGCAGGCCGACGTGGCGCGCGACCGCGAGGCGCGCACCGCCGCGCTCTATGCGATGAGCCGCGACCTCGCCGCGGCGGCCGACGAGGACGCGGTGCTGCGGGCCGCGGCCCGTCACGTGAAGGAGATCTTTCTGAGCCAGGTCCTCCTGCTCCTCCCGGACTCCGAGGGCCACCTCACCGAGCGCGCCGCGGAGAGCGTCACCTACCTCTTCGACACCCGCGAGCAGGCGGTCGCCCAATGGGTCTTCGACCACGGCCGGCCCGCCGGCAAGACGACCGACACCCTCCCGGCCGCCAAGGGTCTCTACCTGCCGCTCCACACCTCGCGCGGCCTCGTCGGCGTCCTCGGCGTCCACCCCACGGACCTGCAGCTCCTGGCGGCCCCGGATCGGATGCACCTGCTGGAGGCCTTTGCGAACCAGATTGCGCTGGCGGTGGAGTGAGGGGGGACGGGATTCGACGCATAATGCCCCGCATGGGCATCCTCCTCGCCGCGGTCATCGTCCTCGGGCTCGCCGTGGACCGGCAGCTCCCCGGCTGGGGGCAAGGGGCCGTCAATGCCGCCGTCTGGCTCGTCTTCGCCGCCGTGTGGCACCGCCACCCGCCCGCGGAGCGCGCCACCCTGCTGGCCTGTCTCGTCTTTGCCACGGCGGGCGAGGTGTTCCTCTCGCTCGTCTGGGGGCTCTACGAGTACCGCCTCGGCAACCTCCCATGGTTCGTGCCGCCCGGCCACGTGCTGCTCTTCGTCCTCGGCGTCCGCCTCGCCCCGCGCCTGCCCCGGAACGCGGAATGGTGGATCGCGGCGCTCGCCCTGCCGCTGGTGGGAGCCTTCGCCTGGACCGGGCACGACACGTTCGGTCCCCTGCTCTACGCCCTGTTTCTCACCTGCATGGCCCTCTCGCCGTCGCGCCGGCTGTACGCGACGATGTTCGCGCTCTCCCTCGCCATGGAGCTCTACGGCACCTGGCTGGGCAATTGGCGCTGGTCGGCCACGGTGCCCTGGCTGGGCCTCACCACGACCAACCCGCCGCTCGCGGCCGGCGCCTTCTACTGCGTGCTGGACCTGCTGGTGGTGTCGACGGCCGCCCGGTGGTTCAGGCTTCGCTTGGCGCCACCTTCGCTTCCTCGCCGGGCATCAACTTCTATTTCAGCAGGTTGATGATATGACGAGCCAGGTGCTCCTTGATTTCTCGATGGCGCGGGATCGGCTGGGAGATTCCGGTGGCCGGATTGCGGTACCAGTCGTGCTTCCCGCCATGGCGCACCAGAACGCAGCCCATGCCCTGAATCGTCTTGATCAGGTCCGCTCTCTTCACGAGACCTTCAGCTCTCTCACCCTGCGAATTCCCGGGATCTCGCCGCTGGTGAGATCTTCATGCAAATCTCTGAGATGTGCCTCGAGATCGTCCAGGCTTTCCCCCTGCGTCCAGTAGTCCGGGTACTCCTGGAGGTACCCGAGCCAGCCCCCCTCCTCTTCCCAGTACACGATATTGACCCTTTGCATGGAAAGACCTCCGGAGCTCTCAGCGAGATCCAAGGATAGCAGAATCACCGGGTCCGGCGGCGCGGCTGCCCCGGCTCGGCCGAGCCTTCGGGTTTCTTGCGGCGCCTCTCCACCCGGTCCCGCTTCTTCTCCTGCTTCGTCTTCTTGACCTTCTTCGGCGGGCGCGGCGGACGCGGGATGGGTGGCGGGGCCCAGGGGGGACGGGGGGTGCGGAGGGCTTCGGCGAGGGTGGTCGTGGTGAAACGGTGGACGGCGTCCTCGACGTGGACGGTCCAGCCGTCTCCGTCCGCGGTGAGGCGCGGGGCGGAGCTTTCTCCTCGCAGGAGGACCAGGGCGCAGCCACGGAAGTGCTCGCGCAGGAGGTCCTTGAGGACCGGGTCCCCCTTGAGCGGCTTGACGGCGACGGCGCGCCCCCCGCCGGCTGCGACGGCGCGGAGGGTACCCAGGGCGGCGGCGGTTTCCAGGTCTCCGGGGATGGTGGGTGGCGGCGCGAGGTCCAGCCAGCCGAGGCGCAGGCCCAGGGCTCGCGCGGCTTCGATCAACGAGGTGAAATGCGCGGGGCTTTCCGCGACGCGCAACAGGTGCGGCAGGCTCAGGGGGTGACCTCCGGATACAGCAGGACGTCGCTCCGCTCTTCGCGGAAGCGCGCTTCATCTTGGGACCAGGTGGCGATCCAGTCGGCCAGGCCGTCGCCGCTCTCCAACGCCAGCCGCGCCTCCGGTCCACCGGTCAGCAGGTCGATCGCCGGCCGGTCGGAGACGAACTCGTACGGGGCGACGCGCCAGGCGAAGAGGTCCGGCGCGACGCGCCGCACGCCATCCAGCAGCTCCACGCCGGTGCGGTAGGAACGGAAGCTCTCGGCATCCGCCACCAGCAGCTCGACGCCGCCGCAATGGGTGCCGCGGTGCTTTTGGAACTGCGGCCGGAAATAGGTCGGCAGGAAGGCGGCGCCGGGCAGGGCGCGGGCGTTCAGCGCGTCGGCCAGGGCCACCGGATCGAGGCCGGGGGCGCCGGTGAGCTGGAACGGCCGCGTCGTGCCCCGCCCTTCGGAAAGCTCGGTCGCCTCGACCAGGCAGCCGCCGGGATAGACCAGCGCGGTCAGGAGCGTCGGCATGTTCGGCGACGGCGCCACCCAGGGCAGGCCGGTCGACTCCCAGGACTGATCGCGCGTCCAGCCCTCCAGCGGCCAGACCTCCCAGCCCGGCCCCCAGCCGCGGCGGCGGGCTTCGAGGCGCACCAGCTCGCCCAGGGTCAGGCCGTGGCGCACCGGCAGGTGGAAGGCGCCGACGAACGACTCGTAGCCGGGCCGCGGCAGGTTGCCTTCGACCTTCACGCCGCCGAGCGGATTCGGCCGGTCGAGCACCCACACCTCGCAGCCCGCGGCGAGCGCCGCTTCGGCGGCCCAGACGGCGGTGGCGGCATAGGTGTAGTAGCGCGAGCCCACGTCCTGCAGGTCGATGAGCAGGAGATCGAGACCGCCGAACGCCTCCGGGCTCGGCCGCAGGGAGGCCTCGTCATCGCCGTAGAGCGAGACGATCGGCGCGCCGGTCCAGGGATCGAGACCGGCGGCGGCGGCCACCATGTCCTGCTCGATGCCGTAAAAGCCATGCTCCGGGCCGAACAGCGCCGCAGGCGGGCCGGCCGGGCCGGCGGCGAGGGCACGGTGGATGGGCCGCACGGTGCGGCGGTCGCCGGTCACCGAGGCGCCGTGCGCCAGAACGCCGTAGCGCCGGCCCACGAGGCGCGCGGGATCGGCGAGGAGACGGTCGAGGCCGGTGCGCGTCATGTCCGTTGATACTCCCCGCTGCGCCCGCCGCTCTTGGTTTCCAGGCGCAGGTCGGTGATCACCACACCCTTTTCCACCGCCTTGACCATGTCGTAGAGCGCGAGTGCCGCGGTCGAGCAGGCGGTCAGTGCTTCCATTTCGGCTCCGGTGCGCGCGGTGACCACGATGCGGCTGCGGATCTCGACGCCTTCGGGGAGCGGATGCAGCTCCACCTCGACCTGGTCGAGCGGCAAGGGATGCGCCAGCGGGATCAGCTCGGAGGTCCGCTTCGCCCCCTGGATGCCGGCCAGCCGGGCGACGGCGAAGGCGTCCCCTTTGGGGAGCTGCGTCAGACGGCCGATCGTCTCCGGCGCGAGCAGGACGCGGCAGGAGGCTTCGGCGACGCGGCGGGTCACCGGTTTGTCGGAGACGTCCACCATGTGGGCGCCGCCTTGGGCATCGAGATGACTGAACGGGGTCTGCGGGCTCATGATCGGCGGTTCTCCCGGTCTCCGGAGCCCGCTATGCTAGCACTCCCCATGCGCCTGGCCATCGTCATCCCGACGCTGAACGAAGAGGCCGCCCTGCGGCTCCTGCTCCCCGCCGCGCTCGCCGCCGCCGACGAGGTCGTGGTGTCGGATGGCGGCAGCCGCGACGGAACGTGCGAGGTGGCGCGCTCCCTGGGGGCGCGGGTGGTCGTCGGCCCGCCCGGCCGCGGCGGCCAGCTCACCCGCGGCGCCGAAGCCACCACGGCCCCACTGCTGCTGTTCCTCCACGCCGACACCCGGCTGCCGGCGGACGCCGCGGAGCGCGTCCGCGAGGCCATCGCCGGCGGCGCGGTGGGAGGCGGCTTTCTGGTGCGATTCGACGTGCAACGGTCGGTCCTGCGTCTGGGAGAGTGGTTGATCAATGCGCGCACCCGCCTGACCCGTTGGCCGCTGGGGGATCAGGCGCAGTTCGTCACCCGCGAGGCGTTCCGCGCGCTCGGTGGTTACCGCGACTGGCCGATTCTGGAAGATCTGGATTTCGCCCGCCGGCTGCGGCGATGTGGACGCACCGTGCTGATCGCCTCGCCGGTGACCACCGCGGCACGGCGTTTCGAGCAACAAGGCGTCGTCCGCACGATCGCGACGAACTGGATGATCTGGGCACTCTATCTGTGTGGAATGTCGCCGCACCGGCTGGCGCGGCTTTACAAACAGATCCGGTGAGCCCTCACCCCGGGGTGAGGGCTCGCCCGGTGGGGAGCGGCGAGCTCCGTTTCCTACTTCTTGCCGCCCCGCTTCTTCGCGTTGATCGCTTCTTTGAGATCCTTGCCGATCTTGAAGCGCACGCCCTTGCTCGCCTTGATGGTGATCGACGCGCCGGTCGCGGGGTTGCGCCCCTTGCGGGCCTCGCGCTGCGTCACCGAGAAACTGCCGAAGCCCGGAATCTTGGCGATCTCACCGGCCTTCAAAGTACCAACAATCGCGCCGAAGAGCGCCTCGAACGCCGCGGTCGCCTGCTTGCGGGTGATGCCCTCCACCGATTCCGCGATGCTATTCACCAGGTCAGCCTTGCCAGCCATCTCCTCTCCTCCATGAGTTCGTCTTTTTTGTGCGAAAGTGACCGCCAGAAACGATATGGCAACAACGCCGGCCTGTCAATGGGTGGCGAGCCCCGCGAGCCCTTTAAATCCGGGCCTTCGCGAGCAGGGAGAGGGAAAACCCGTCGTGGTCCCCGCCGGTCGGGATGCGCCAGGTGCCCGGGCCGGCGATCCCGCAGGCCAGCGGCGATTCCAGCACTCCCTCCAGGGGGACGGGCGTAAACTCCGGCTGCGTCGCGAGAAAGCGCGATATGACGTCCTCGTTCTCCTCCCGTTCGAGGGAGCAGGTGATGGCCACCAGATGGCCGCCCGGGGCCACCAGCGGGGCCGCGCCCTGGAGCAGACGCAGGGCCTGCCGCGACAGGCGGCCGATCTCGCCTTCGCTGATCCGCCACTTGAGCTCCGGGTGCCGGCGCAGGGTGCCGGTGCCGGTGCAGGGCAGGTCGAGGACGACACGGTCGAAGGGCCGGGTGAACGGCGGCGCGCCGGCATCGCCGACGAAGAGCGGCAGCCGGCGGCGCAGGCGCTGCAGGTTGGTCCGCAGCACGTGGATGCGGGAGGCCGAGAGGTCGGCGGCGGTGACCCGCACGCCGGGCTCGTGCGCCAGCAGAGAAAAGCTCTTGCCCCCGGGGGCCGCCGCGGCATCGAGCACGGTCTCCCCCGGCCGCGGAAAAGGAATCACCGCCGCCGCCTGGCTCACCTCGTCCTGCACGTAGAGCTCGCCGCGGGCGAACGCTGCGGTGGTCAGGGGATTGCCGCGGCGCACGGTCAATCCGAGCGAGGAAAAGCCGGTCGGCTCCACCTCGAGACCTTCGTCGATCAGCTGCTCGGCGAGCAGCTCGCGCCCGCCGCGGTCGCGGAAGGCCAGCAGCTGGATCGGCTTCGGCCGGTTGTTGGCCACCAGGAGCTCGGCCATGGCGGGCTCGCCGAAGTGCCGCAGCCAGCGGGCCACCAGGAAATCCGGATGGCTCAGCTCGATCGCCAGACGGCGCGCGGGATCCGCCTCCTCGACCGGCCAATCCTCCAGCCGCGGCGCGCGGGCGATGCTGCGCAGGACGCCGTTGACGAAGCTCGCGCCGCCGCGGTGGGTGAGCTGGTGGGCCTGCTCGACGGCTTCGTGAACCGCCGCATGCGCCGGTATCCGGTCCAGGAACAGGAGCTGGTAGGTGGCGATGCGCAGCGGCGCGTGGAGCCGCTCTTCGATCTGGTCGAAACGCCGGTTGCTGGCGCGCGCGATCACATGATCGAGGCGGCGCAGCCAACGCAGGCTGCCCATCACCAATTCGTTCAGGAGCCCCTGGTCGCGCTCGTCGAAGCGCGCCATCGCGCTGTCGAGGAACGACTCCACCGGGGCGAGCGAAAGGAGGGTCCGCTCCAGCACCCAGCCGGCGGCGGCACGCACGTTGTCCTGTGGGCTGCTGCGCCGCGGCGTCATGCGGCGGGCGGGGCCGGTCTGGCTCGCGACGGGGGCTCGATGTTTCGGCATCGTGAGGGTCTACGCGAAGCGCTCTCCGGGCTGCAGGTGCTCGCCGTTCGCAAAGTCCGCCGCCCGCAACGGTTTGCGGCCCGGCCTCTGCAAGGTCCGCAGAGCGAGCACCGAGCCGCCGCCGCAGGCCACCGCCAGCGAGCCCGGATCACCGGCTCGCAGGGCGAGGAAGGTTCCCGGCGGCCGATCCGTGACCTCGCCGGCCGAGGGCTCGACGGCCACCAGCTTCACCGGCTCGCCGCGCAGCTCCGCGGTGAGGCCGGGCCAAGGCGTCCACGCCCGCCAGCCGTCGTAGATCGCGCGCGCCTCGCGGGTCCAGTCGACGCGGCCGCTCTCCCGGGTGAGCCGGGGCGCATAGGTGGCGAGAGCGCCGTCCTGTGGCGTGGCCACGAGGGTGCCGGCGGCGAGCCGGGCGAGGGTCTCCACCACCAAGGTCGCGCCGGCCGCGGCGAGCCGCGCGGACAGCTCGCCCACGGTCTCGGCCGGGCCGATCGCCAGCGCCTCCTGCAGCAGAATGGGGCCGGTGTCCAGCCCCGCCTCCATCTGCATCGTGGTCACGCCGGTCTCCGTCTCCCCGGCGGCGAGGACGGCCTGGATCGGTGCGGCGCCTCGCCAGCGCGGCAGGAGCGACGCATGCAGATTGATGCAGCCCTGGCGCGGCAGGGCGAGGAGGTCGCGCGGAAAAATCTGGCCGAACGCCACCACCACCGCCACCGCGGGCGCGATCTCCCGCAGCTCCTCCAGGAAACCCGGCTCGCGGACCCGCTCCGGTTGGCGGACGGCGAGACCCCGCTCGCGCGCCCACTGTGCGACCGGCGGGTCCTGTTCCTTACGTCCGCGACCCACCGGGCGGGCCGGCTGGGTCACCACCAGGGCGGGGACATGACCGGCCTCCACCAACGCGGCCAGCGTCGGAACGGAGAAATCGGGAGTGCCGAAAAAAAGGAGGGGGGACACGTCGGGCATGCGGGGCATCGTACCACCACCTCTCTCCCGGCCCTCCCGCCTCCCCGGGTAGGGGGCGAGAGGGCGGAGAACCGGCTGATGGCGGGTCAGCTCACGGGCGCGGGTGGTTGACGACGACGAAGCGGCGGCGGCCGATGTAGGTGTCGCGGCCGAGGTCGTCGGTGACGATCACCTCCAGCTGGTGCGCACCGTTGGACAACGCCGTGGTGTCGATGGTGTGCTCCCAGCCCGGCGCCGCGCGATCCGGATAGCCCGGATAGATCGGGATGAGGATCGGCCGCACGAAGCCGTAGCTGGCCGTCCCGACGTCCACGCCGTCGACGTAGACCTGGACGTGGTGGACGCCTTCCCAATCGAGCGCCCAGCCCTTGACCTGCATCAGACCGGAGAAGAGCTGCCCGTCGTACGGCTGCTCGAGGTCACCGATCGACTCCTCGTCCTGGCCGGGCGTGGTGTTCACGTCGTCGCACGAGAAGGTCACGACGACCTCGTCGATGTTGGAGATCTGCTCGTAGGTGTCGCCGACGCGGACGGTGAGGCGGTGGCTCCCCTCCGAATAGCCGAAGACGCTGATCAGGGCACCGACGTCCAGGGCGAAGCGGTAGCCGCTGTGCGGCGCATCCTTGAGATGCGGGAAGATCGGAACCAGATCGGTGCGGCGCAGGCCGTAGCAGTTCACCAGACCGACGTCGGTGAGCCGGAAGCAATCGGAGTTGCTGTTCGCGAAGACGGCGCCGTCGAGGAGAAGCTCGACGTAGCCGACGCCCGTGTCCTCCTGCTGCACGCCGGTATCGAGGGTATAGCCGCTCACCACGCTCCAGCGCCGGCTCGGCGTCGCCAGGTTGCAGTGGCCGCGCAGCTCGGCCTGGTGTTTGGGGAATTCGATCCGGCCGAACGGGACGAGGTCGTGCGTCAGGTTGATCCACTGGAACTTCAAGGTCTTGAGGTACTGCACCTCGCCGCTCTTGCTGAGCACCCGCGGGGTGAGCGTATGCTGGCCGTTCAGGTAGCGCGTGGTGTCGAGCTGGTAGACCCAGCCGGCCCGGTTGGAGTCCGGATACCCCGGGTACTGGCGGGCCACCTGCGGGCGGGCCCGGCCATAGTTGGCCCGGCCATCCACCACACCGTCGACCATGATGTCCACCGCCTCGATCCCATCGTCGTCCAGGGCCCAGCCGTAGAGGGGCAGCAGCCCCGCGCCGGAATTACCCCCACCCACCTTGCCTCCGAACTGGCCGAACGGGTTGGCCGCCCAGGCGGGAGCCGAGATCGCGAGAGCCACCACCAGCACCAGGATTGCATTGCGCTTCATTTGCTCCTACCTCCACTCCCCGCTGACCGGAACCGGCGTCGCTCAAAAGGGCCGTGAGATGCGGGGTTTCTCCAGGCAGACCTCAAGTAATACGTGAGCTTTGGGCATTGTATGCGCGAGTATAGCGGACTGTCAATCCGTTCCGCGAAGGACCCTCACCCCCTCCCGGGAGAGGGGGAACCCCCGGCCAGCCCGGCCAGGTGCGCCTCGACGAGGCGGGGGAGGCTCCGCAGGTCGTAGCCGCCCTCCAGGACGGCGAGGAGGCGCCCTCCGCAGACCTCCGCCGCAAGAGCACCGAGGCGCTCTCCCCAGCTGCGGAAGCCCGCCTCGGTGACCCGCATGCCGCCCAGCGGGTCGTTCTGCCAGGCGTCGAAGCCGGCGGAGAGCAGCAACACGTCGGGCGCGAAGCGGCGCAGCGCCGGGAGGATCGTCCCGTCGATCGCCGCCGCATAGCCTTCGTCGCCCGTGCCGGCGGGAAGCGGCACGTTCAGCGTCGCCCCTTCGCCCGCTCCCCGTCCTGTTTCCTCGGCGGCACCGGTGCCGGGGTAGAACGGGTACTGGTGGGTGCTCAGATAGAAGACATCAGCCCGCTCCTCGAAGAGGTGCTGGGTACCGTTGCCGTGGTGGACGTCGAAGTCGAAGATCGCCACCCGTTCCGCGCCATGCCGGCGCAGCAGGTGCCCGGCGGCGACGGCCACGTTGTTGAAGAAGCAGAACCCCATGGCCACGGCGCGTTCGGCATGGTGGCCGGGAGGGCGCACCGCGGCGAACGCGGCCTCGCCCGCGGCGGCCTGGTCGGCGGCGGCGAGCGTGGTCTCGACCGCCGCCCACGCCGCCTCCCAGGTACCGGGAGACAGCGGGTTGTCCGCCGAGTCGAGAAGCCCGTCGCCGCGGGCGGCGGCCCGTTCGAACCGCTCGACGTAGCGCTCCTCATGAACCGCCAGCACCGCCCCCCGGGCCGCGGCCCGCGCCGCCTCTCCCGGAGCCTGCGCCGTCCACCCGCGCGCCTGGAGGTGGTCGACGATACCGCTCAGGCGATCCGGCCGCTCCGGATACCCCGGAGGCGCGGCATGCCGCAGGCAGCGTTGGTCGGTGAAGAGATGCACCATGGGGGAGATCATAACGGGGGAGAGAACCAGCGGGCCAGAACTTCCCGCAACTTCAGGAATGAGGGGTCCTCGCACCTCTCGACGCTTACCCTCTGCGCCAGCTGGTGATAGATGGCCGACGACCTCGGCTTGCGGGCCAGCCGCAGGGCTTCTTCCACCGCCGCCTTGGGATGCGTCGGCTTGCGCCGGCCGGCCTCCAGCCAGCCTTTTTGGCGGAGCCAGTCTTTCAGGGGCAGGCCTTTCGGATCCCACTCCAGGACGGTCTCAACATGCGGGGAGTCATTCCAGACCCAGATCTCCAGCTCGGGGTCGATGACAACCGCGGCCGCCCGATCTTTCCAGCCGGCAGAGGAAAGCCGGGCCTCGACCTGCGTCTCCAGAACCAAGCGCTCGATGGCTTCCTGCCCGCAGCCTTCTCGGTCGAAGACCACCAGACTGTGAGCGAACCGGAGCGCAAAGGACTTCAGAAAGTCATGCCCCCGGTGGAAGCAGCCCGGGTCCCGTTCCGGATGGACATAGAGCTCGTGGGAAAACTCCTTCAGGCCGAGCGCCTGGGGTCGGGAAAGCAGGCCGCGAAGCGCCCCTTCCATGTTCTTGTCCGCCACCAGGACGACGAGGTCTCGCTGCCCGGCGGTCATCCCAGCACCCCGGCGGCGAAAAGAAGCCCGAGATTCGTCTCCTGGCGCCAAGCAGCCAAGGCAGGGTGCTCGGAGCCTTTCACGATGTCCGTCGCCCCTTCGGGCGTCTTCGCAAAGCACAGGACCTGCGAGGCGTCGACGATGTTCAGGATGACCGGCGAGTGCGTCGCGAGCAGCACCTGGGCGTCGTAGACTGACGAGAGGGACTGAAACATCGTCTCGATCGCCCGCGGATGGATGCCGTTCTCCGGCTCCTCGATCAAGTAAATGCCCTTCAGGCCCGGCAGGTAGGCCGGAAGCGTGAGCGCGAGCATGCGCAAGGTTCCGTCCGACACCATCCACGAGGGGATCTCCACGCCGCCGCGATACTTGACCAAGAGGTAGCGGTGCTTGTCTTCCGGCCGCTCGATGGTCTGGATGCCCTCGATATCCGGGAAAGCGGTCTGGAGATGGGCCACCCACTGCCGCAAGCGATCCGGTGCTCTGCGCTCCAAGTCCGCGATCACCCAGGGCAGGTTGGAACCGTCCGGCTTGAAGCCGCGCGCTTGCCCCGGTGGGCTCGCCTTTCTGAGGAGAAGACTGTTCAGCACGAGCTGCTGCACGCCGACCCTCAGCAGATCCCGCAGCCAGGTGCTGACGGGAAACTTCGACTCGTCGGCGGGGAGGTTGCTCAGCGCCGAGCGACGCGGACCCAGCTTGAACGCCGGCACCCACCCCTTTCCCGTCTCCGAATAGAAGTTGTCATTCCCGCCGGGCACCTTGTTGATGACGGTTTGCGCCTCCCGGGAGCTCATCTTGGCGAAGAGGAGGCTGGAAGGGGCTTCCGGGTCTTCGGGGAAGAACCACTTGAGCGCCTGCTGGAGGCCAACCGAGCCGCCGGTCTTCAGCAGGACCTTCTCCGCCTGCAGCCCCAGCTCCAGGCTTTCCGGATCGATGCCGAGAGCGATCTCGTACCTCACGGTATCGAAGTCCGGCCGGGCCAGTGAGCCCCGCAGCTCCTCCGGAATCCTCGCTTCGAGGGCCAGCTCGAAGCGCTGGCCGGCACGTTTCCACAGAAGGTCGTAGAAGCTCTGGGTCCTCTCCGCCACGGCGGCCTCAATGCCATCGGAGACCAGGCTCCCCAGGAAGGCGATGACGTCGAGAAAAGTCGTCTTGCCACTGGCGTTCGGGCCGACCAGGACATGGAACGGCCCGAGAGGTTGGTGAATGTGCCGGAGGCAGCGGTAGCCCAGAGCTTCGACGAGCGTGATCATGCCTCGCCATCCTATCCGATGCACCGCCGGCCTCTCCATGGAGTCGAGTGGCTCGCTCAAGAGCCCGCCCGCGCGCCGCGGCGCCCGCCTTGCGGCCGGGGTCGGCGTTGCGAGCCCGAGCTGCGGACGGGCCCCTGGCGTTGCAGGCGCCGGCGCAGGCGGTGGAGGAGGCTGGCGACGTGGGCCGGGCTCAGGCGGCCGTTGGCGGCCAGGGCGATCTCCCGGTTCGTCCAACCCTCCAGCAGGGCCAGGCGGGCCACCCAGACGTTGCGCCGCCACCCCGCCTTCCCCTGCGGCGCCCCCTGGCGGCAGGTGCGCAACACCACCACCTGGCTCTCGGCATGCAGCAGATCCCGTTCGGGATCGCGCGGATCGGGGATCCCCTCGATCCTCCGCCGCCCCATCGGGATCTCGCGGAACCCGCAGCGCTGGAGCGCTTGAGACCTGCGGTGGAAATCGAGGACCGTGCGGTCGGCGACCACGCCGAGGTAGGCGATCAGCTCGGGAACGGTGCGCCCCCGCCAGCGCGGCAAGGCATCCTCGAAGAGCCGGCAATAGACGTCCTGGAGGACCTCTTCCACCAGCTCGCGCGGCGCATGGCCGAGGGCTTCGAGCAGGCGCCAGACCCGGCCGCGCACCACTCCCTGGTAACGGCGGACGAGGTCCCCCCAGTCTGCCTCGCCAGACGGCGTCGGCGGCAAAACAGGGAACGAAAAGACTTCGGACACGACTTCAAGCATCGGCTCCATCGGCGCTCCTTGGGAAAAGGGAGCGGGATGGCGCGCAGACACGAACACCCGGAACGGGCGGGACCCGAGCTGGCAAGGGGTGCGAGAGTTATAGCCGAAGGCGGCCGTGGAGGCAAGGGTGGCTTGCGTGGCCCCCCTCGTTCTGCGACAATTCGTTCAGCTCTCACCGACGTTGCGCAGCCATTCCGTAGCTCATCTCCGCCTCACGTGTCCGCTTCGAAGCCCCAGCTCTCCCGCCGGCCCCGCGATCTCGTGCTGGTCTCGGCAGGCCTCGATCTCGACGGCGGAGGCCGTGCCCTGGCCGGCCGGCTGCTCGCGCGGACGTGCTTGGACGTGGCCGCCGAGCTGGGCGCCGGGTGCGAAATCCTGGCGCTCGGCCGCTCCGGGGCTCCGGGACCGGCGCTCTGTTTCGGGACCAGCCAGCGCAGGCTCGCCCTCGCCGCCTGGCGCCGGCAGCTCACCGGGCGGCCTTGCGCCTTGGTGTTCGATCTGCTCGGCCCTGCCCGCCTTCAGGCCTGGCTGCCCGGCCCGCTTTGCGCGCCCTATCTCGTACCGCTCTACGGCATCGAGGTGTGGCGGCCGCTCGGCTGGCAGCAGCGGCGCGCCTTGCGCCGCGCCGCGCTCTGCCTCGCCATCTCCCGCTACACGGTGGAGCGCGCACGGCCGTTTTGCGATCTCTCCGGCGCCCACGTCCTCCCTCTCGCACTCGAAGAGCGTCCTCCGGAGGGCGCCGTCGAGCTCGATCTGATCTCCCAGGCCGGCACGGGCTTCCTCCTGATGGTGGGACGGATGGCGGCGAGCGAACGCTACAAAGGGCACGACGAGGTGCTGGAGGCCCTGGTCCGTCTTCCCGGCGCCCGCCTGGTGGTGGCCGGCGAGGGGGACGACCGGTTCCGGCTGCAGGGCCGCGCGGCCGAGCTCGGGCTCCAGAAGCGGGTCCTGTTCACCGGCTTCGTCAGCGAGGCGACCCTCGCCGAGCTGTACCGGCGCTCGGCGGCGTTCGTCCTGCCCAGCCTCGGCGAGGGGTTCGGCCTGGTCTACCTGGAAGCCATGCGCGCCGGCAAGCCGTGCATCGCCGCCCGCGGCAGCGCCGCCGAGGAGGTGGTGGCCGACGGCACCACCGGTTTCCTGGTGGACCGCGAGGCGGCCGGCGCGCTGCCGGACGCCCTCGGACGCCTGCTCGCCCATCCGGAGCTGGCGCGGCGGATGGGCGAGGCCGGCCGCCAACGCTGGCGGGAGCAGTTCTCGTTCGCCCGGTTCCAGGCGGGCCTGCGCCCCCTGCTCGCAGAGCTGGCCCTCTCGGCGGGGAGGACGGCCTGATGTGCGGCATCAACGGCCTGGCCCGCCTGCACCCCGAGGCTCCGCCGCTCGACCGGGAGGAGCTGCTGCGCACGCGCGAGGCGATGGCCGCGCGCGGTCCTGACGCCGCCGGCGCCTGGCTCTCCGCCGACGGCCGCGTGGCGCTCGCCAGCCGGCGCCTGGCGATCCTCGACCTCTCGGCCGCCGGCACCCAGCCGATGGCCTCCCCGGACGGCCGCTGGCACCTGGTGATGAACGGCGAGATCTACAACTTTCGCGCCTTGCGCCGCGAGCTGGAGGCGGACGGGGTCCCCTTCCGCTCGCAGAGCGACACCGAGGTGGTGCTCGCCCTGCTCGCCCGGAAGGGTCCGGCGGCGCTCTCCCGCCTGCGCGGCATGTTCGGGCTCGCGCTCTGGGACGACGCCGAGAAACGCCTCCTCCTCGCCCGCGATCCCCTCGGGATCAAACCGCTCTACTGGACGGCGGAAGGCGGCATCCTGCGCTTCGCCTCACAGGTGAAGGCGCTGGAAGCCGGCGGTGCGGTGTCCCGCGCGGTCGATCCGGCCGGCCTCGCCGGATTCCTCCTCTGGGGCGCGGTGCCCGAGCCGTGGACGATCCGCCGCGCCGTCCACGCCCTCCCGGCCGGCTGCTTCCTCGTCGCGGCGGACGGCCGGGCCGGCGATCCGGTGCCCTACCACCGGCTCGATCAGGCTCCCGCAGGACCGCCGCTCGATCCGCTCGATCCCATCAGCGCGGTCGAGGACGCGGTCGTGGCCCACCTCGAATCGGACGTGCCGGTGGCCGTCTTCCTCTCCGCCGGGCTCGACTCGGGGCTGATCGCGGCCCTGGCGCGGCGCCACCTCCCCACGCCGCCGACCACCTTCACCCTCACCTTCGACGCGCTCGCCGGGACCGCCGAGGACGAGGGCCCGCTCGCCGCCGCGGTGGCGCGCGCGCTCGGCACCCGCCACGTCGAGCGCCGGGTGGGACCGGCCGACTTCGCGGGCCTCTGGCCCTTGGCGCTCGCCGCCATGGACCAGCCGAGCATCGACGGCTTCAACACCTTCGTGGTGAGCAAAGCGGCGCACGAGGCCGGGCTCAAGGTGGTGCTCTCCGGCCTCGGCGGCGACGAGCTGTTCGGCAGCTATCCGTCGTTTCGCGACGTGCCGGCGCTCGAACGCACCGCGCGACGCCTCGGCCGCCTCCCCGGCCTGCCGGCGCTCTGGCCGCACCTCGCCCGCCTCGCGCCGGGCCGGCCGAAGCTGCCGGGGCTGCTGCGCCACGGCCGTTCCCGGGCCGGAGCGTACGTCCTGCGCCGCGGCCTGTTCCTGCCGGAAGAGCTGCCCGCTCTGCTCGGCCGGGAGACGGCAGAGGAGGGGCTGCGGGCCTGTGATCCGGTCGCCGCGGCGGCCGGCGTGCTGGGTGCTCCGGGCGACCCCTGGCGCGACGTCCACCGCCTGGAGACGGCCCTCTACATGCGCAACCAGCTCCTGCGCGACTCCGACTGGGCCTCCATGGCCTGGTCGGTCGAGCTGCGCGTGCCCCTGGTCGACGCCTGGCTGCACCATCATCTGGCGGCGGCGGATTTCGCGCCGGCGCGCAGCCGGGGCAAGGCGGAGCTGGTGCGGCAGGCGGCCCCGGAGCTGCCGGCCGCGCTGTTCAGCCGCCCCAAGTCGGGTTTCTACATCCCGGTCCTGGAGTCGCTCGCTCCGGAGACCGCCCGCCTGCGCCCGGGCGTACGGTCGCGGCGCCTGGCTCTGCGGGTGCTGGACGAGATGGGAATATGGCCGGCGGCGCGCTGACCGCGGCGCGCCCCCTTGCGCCACCCTCCGCCTTCTGCACATCATCTGGCGTCTGACGGGATCAAAACCCAGCGGTGAACCTACGATGCTTGATCGCCTTCTCTTGCGATATTTCCGTGCTCCGGAGCACCCCGCAAAGCTGCGGGTTGTTCGCTGGCTCGGCCGGGCGGTGCTGCCGGAGGTCGGCATCGTTGCTCCGATCCACGGAGAGTTGCGGCTTTGTCTGCACCCCAGGGACTGGATCGAGTATCTGCTCCTGCGCGGTGACGCGTACGAGCCCTGCACGCTCCATTTTCTTGAGGCGAACCTGCGCCCGCGAGATGGGGCGATCCTCGCCGGTACGAACTTCGGGCTGCATGTGGCCGTGGCGGCTCGCGCCGTCGGTGAATCGGGCCTGGTGTTGGGCGTCGAGCCCCAGCCGGAGGCGCTCCTCCGGGCGCGCCACAATCTGCGGCTCAACGGGCTCCTTTCGCGGGTCCGCCTGGTGCAGGCCGCGCTGGGCAGGGAGAAACGGCTGGCTCAGATGGCCTGGTCGGCAACGGAAAATCCCGGTACCGCCAGTCTCCTCGATCCCGGGGACGGGTTCGTGACGTCTCTACAACCGCTCGACGCCGTCAAGGAGCTGCTCGGCGCTGCTCCCTTTCGCCTGCTCCTGCTGGATGTGCAAGGCTTCGAGCTCGAGGCCCTGAAAGGACTCCACCTCGCCGAGGGACCGGAGCTGGCGGTCGTCGAGCTCGACCCGGAGTTTCTGACCCGCGCCGGGACGCCCGCCGAAGCCGTGGTCGAGAGGTTCACGGCAGCCGGCTACAGTGTCACCGACCTTCATGGGAACCCGCCGCTCAACCTTCTGAGCCTGCCGGAGAGAAATTTCGTGGCGGTCAAGTCGCCTTCCGTCCAGGTGCACTGGGTCCCCCGGCATCTCGCGTCGGGCGGAAAGCCTGGGAGCGCTCGTTGCGGGAATTGAGAGAAACAGAGATATGGCCGGCGACGCGCTGACCCCCGCCAGAACGTCGGAGGGACGGCTGCGGCAGTGGGTCGGCATCCTCTCTGCCTTCTTCACCGCGCAGGGCTTGATTCAGCTCGCCGGGATCGCCGCCGGCCTTCTGCTGGTGCGGACGCTGCCGGTACGCGAGTTTGCGCTCTACACCCTGGCGCTCTCGGTGACGACCTTTTTCACCTTTCTCTCCGACCTGGGGAGCACGGGCTCGCTGGTTCATTTTTTCCACCGCGCGCAGCAGCAGGGTGAAGACTTCGCGCCCTATCTCGCTGCCGTGCTCTCCCTGCGCCGCCTCGCGTTCCTGCTCGGTGCCCTGGCGGTCGCCGTGGCCTTCCCGCACGCTGCGCTGGCCAAAGGGTACGGCGGACTGGAGATCGCCCTTGCGCTGGCCGCCGTCCTCGTCGCGGTCTGGTTCCAGATCGGTGCGGCGGTGCAAGTGCTCTCCTTGCGCCTCGCCGACCGTTACCTCGTCTCTTACCGGGCCGAAGTATGCGGCGCGGTGCTCCGCCTGCTGCTCACCACCACCATGGCCGCCACCGCGTTGCTGTTCGCCTGGATCGGCGTGCTCGCCACGGCCATGGGCACCGCAACCACCGCCCTCCTGGCGGCCCGCGGTGGAGCCCCTCGGCCACCGGCCGGGTCCGATTTGCAGCCCTACCGCAAACGGGTGCTCCGCTATCTGGTCCCCACCCTGCCGAGCGCGCTGTACTTCGCGATCCAGGGGCCTCTCGTCATCTGGCTCGCCGCGACCTTCGGCGCCACCCGCAACATCGCCGAGGTCGGCGCTCTCTCCCGGCTCGGCCTGGTGGTGGGCATGTTCTCCGCTCTGAGCAGCGTGGTCTTCGTGCCGCGCTTGGCGCGGGTCACCGATGAACGGCTCTGGCGTGTCCGCTATGTTCAGTTCGGCGGCGCGCTCGCCGCCATCGCCCTGGCGCTCTTCGCCACGGCCGCCCTCCTCCCCGGCGCGCTCTTGTGGGTGTTGGGCGAGAGCTACACCGGGCTCCATCGCGAGCTGGTGCTGGTCGTGGCCGGCTCCGGCCTGACGCTCCTCGACGGCTATGTAGTGAGCGTGAACCTGGCGCGCGGTTGGAACCGCTGGCAGGGTCTCGCGATGGCCGTTCTGGTGGTGATCCAGGCTGCGTTCGTGGCGTTCATCTCGCTCGACACCACCGGCGGCGTGCTCACCTTCAATCTGCTGAGCTCCGCCGCGGCTCTGGCCATTCAGGTCGCGATCGCCGTCCCGGGCTTCGTCCGGCCCCCGGGCCTCGCCGGGAACAACGCCTGATCATCACGCATTTCTCGAGGGACTACCGTGCATGCACCCAACGAAGAATTGATCCTCCGCCGGCTACGGCCCAACGACGTCGTGCTCGACATCGGCGGCTGGGCCCGGCCCTTCAACCGCGCCAACCACGTGATGGATCACGAACCTTTCGACACACGCGGTTTTTACGGCCTTCCTCCCCAGGGCGGCGACCGGGAGCACTTCGACCGCGACACCTGGATCTGCCGGGACATCTGTGACCACCGGCCCTATCCCTTCGGCGCGAAGGAAATCGACTTCGTCATCTGCTCGCACACCCTGGAGGACGTCCGCGATCCTCTGTGGGTCTGCTCCGAGATGGTCCGCATCGCCAAGGCCGGCTACCTTGAGGTACCCTCGCGCCTGGCCGAGTCGTCGCGCGGCATCGAACCGGGCCAGGTGGGCTGGTCGCACCATCGCTGGCTGATCGACATTGAGGGCGGCCATGTCAATTTTCTGATGAAGTATCATACGATCCACAGCCACTGGCGCCTGTCCTTTCCCGAGCGCTTCTTCCGGCGCCTTCCGGACGAGAGGAAGGTGCAGTGGTTGTTCTGGGACGATTCGTTCTCCTGGTCCGAAACGCTCCTGTACGGGGTGGGCACCATTGACGCCGAGCTCGAAAGGTACGTGCGCGAGCGGCGGCCCTACCCCAGCTGGCTGGTGAGAGCGGATCGGAGCCTGCGCACCGCCTGGTCCTTGCCCCGCAGGGCGGTGGCGAAGGTCCGCAGGATAGCCTCCGGCGGATGAGCCCGGAGAGGCTGCAATGCTCCGCGTCTGCCATGTCACGCCGACGTACTTCTCCCCCGACTCGGTGCTCGGCGGCGGCGAGCGCTTCGCGGAGGAGCTGGCGCGCACCATGGCCGGGCGCACCGAGGTGAAGCTGGTGAGCTTCGGCCGCCGTGCGCTGCGCGAGCGCCCGGCCCCCCGCTTCGAGCGGGTGATCCTCGAAAGCCGCACCCGGGACCGGATGACGCCGTTCGCCTGGGGCCTGTGGCGCGAGCTGCGCGACGCCGACGTCCTCCACTGCCACCAGTACCACGTGCTGCCCACCTTCCTCGCCGCCCTCTACGGGCACCTGCGCAAGCGCCCGGTGTTCGTCTCCGACCTGGGAGGCGGCGGCTGGACGCCGGGTTATCAGATCGACCAGGCGCGCTGGATCACCGCACACCTGCCGATCTCCGCCTATGCCGCGCGCTCCCTCCCCGGCCGGCCCCGGCCGCACCGGGTGATCTGGGGCGGCGTGGATCTCGCCCGCCACCCCCTGCGGACGCAGCCGGTCCACGACGGCTCGCTGGTCTTCCTGGGGCGCGTCCTGCCGCACAAGGGGGTGCACTTCCTGATCGACGGCCTGCCGCCGGAGACCACCCTCCACGTCATCGGCCCGCAGACCGATCCGGCGTACGCCGCGGAGCTGCGCGAGCGTGCCGAGGGCAAGGACGTCCGCTTCCACGGCGCGCTCCCGGACGGGGAGGTCGTCGCGCGGCTCGGCACGGCGATGGCGCTCGTCCATCCCACCCCGGTCGACGCCGCCGGCTCGGCCGGCGCCCATGAGCTGTTCGGCCTCGCGCTGGTGGAGGCGATGGCCTGCGGCTGTCCGGTGATCGCCTCCGACGCCGCCTCGCTCCCCGAGATCGTCGAGCCGGAGAGGAGCGGCCTGCTCGTGCCGCCGAACGATCCGGCGGCGATCGGCCGCGCCGTCGGGCGTCTGCAAGGCGATCCGGCGCTCTGGCGCACCCTCTCCACCGGCGCCCGGCGCAGGGTCGAGGAGCGCTTCACCTGGGAGAAGGTGGCCGACCGCTGCCTGGAGGCCTACGCGACGCCATGACCGCACAGGTCCTCCAGATCGTCCCCGAGCTGCCCCCCCGGCTCGGCGGTGTCGGCGGCTATGCGCTCGCCCTCGCCCGCGCTCTGCGCGACCATGCAGGAATGGAGACCCACTTTCTGGTGACCGATCCGGCATGGCGACCGGCGGAGACCGGCGAGACCGGGGTGACCGGGGAGCGGCTCCCCGCGCGCTCAGTTCGGGCGCTCCGCGGCGCGCTCACCGCGGCCGGACGGGAGGGCCTGCCCGTCCTCCTCCACTACGCCAACTACGCCTACCAGCGGCGGGGCTGCCCGTTCTGGCTGGTGCGCACCCTGGAGATCCGGCCGTCGCACCGGCTGGTGACCTTCTTCCACGAGGTCCATGCCGGCGGCCCTCCGTGGCGCAGCTCGTTCTGGCTCGCCCCGCTGCAGCGCCACCTCGCCGCGCGGCTCGCCCGGCGGAGCGACCGGTGCGCCACCAGCCTCCCTCTCTATCGCGGTCTGCTGGAAGCCCTGGCCCCCGGAACGGACGCGGTGGTTCTCCCGGTCCTGTCGCCTCTGGGGGAACCGGCCGAGGTGGCGCCGCTCGCCGCGCGCCACCCGCGGCGCCTTCTCGTCTTCGGCGGCCCGGGCGCCCGCCGGAGGGCCTATGGGGAGCGCCGTGGCGACCTCGCCGCCGCCTGCGCGGCCCTGGAGATCACCGAGATCCTCGACATCGGAGCCCCCCTCGATCCGGCGCCGCCGGCCGCCATCGCCGGGGTACCCGTCCACCTCTGCGGCCCGCTCCCCGATGCGGCGGCGAGCCGCCTGTTCGCCGAAGCCTTCGCCGGATTTCTCGCCTATCCTCCGGCGTTCCTGGGGAAATCGACCATCTTCGCGGCCTGCTCGTCGCACGGCGCTCTCCCTGTGTCCTCCTGGGAGGGCACGGAGGCGCGGCCGGCTCCGGGCCTCCTGTGGAGCCCGGGCGATCCGGCGGGCGCCGCGGACGTCCAGGCGGTGGCCTCCGCCGCGCGGGCCTGGTACCTCGACCACGCGGCGCCGACGGCAGCCGCGGCCTTTCACCAACTGCTCCTCCCCGGCCCGGCCGCCGTCGCGTCGTAGAATGAGCACGGACCTTTGCGGCCTCGCAACGAGGAGCGGAAACGATTGAAGACCCTACGCCATCTGCTGTCCGGTTTCGCGCGGACGCTGCTTCCCCAGCCGGTCGCGGCCGGGCTGCGGAGATTCATCTGGAGCCTGCCCAACCTGCGCCGGGAGCTGAAGTCTCACCTCGTGGTGACGGTCGCCGGCCCTGCCGACTGGGTCCTCTTCAACGACATCTTCGTCGAGAAGGAGTACGATCCGGCGATCGATCTCGCCCTGGAGCGGGCCGCCCGCGGCGACCGGGCCGGCCGGCCGCTCACCGTGGTGGACCTGGGAGCCAACGTCGGCTACTTCACGTTGCGCGCCGTCGACCGCATCGACACCGCAGCTCCCGGCTCGGCTCTCCGCTTCGTCCTCGTCGAGCCGAACCCGGCGTTGATCGCTGAGCTGAAGCGCCGCCTGTTGACCCAGCCCCGGCTGGCCGCCTGCGTCACGCTCCTCCAGGGGCTGGTCGGCAGCCGCCGCGAAGGCATGGGCGTGCTGTTCGAATCCCCTCTCCATTTCGAGAGCTCGCTCATCGGACGGCGGGGCCTGCGGCGGCGCGAGGTGCCGTATCTGGACCTCGACGCCGCGCTCGGAGCCGGCGCACAGGTGGATCTGCTCAAGTGCGACATCGAAGGCGCGGAGCTGGAGCTCCTGGCCGCCTACCCGGACCTGCTGCGGCGCACCGCGGTGTGTGTCATCGAGCTGCATCCCGAGAAGTGTGATGCCGCGGCCTGCCTCCGGCTCCTCGAGGAGGCCGGCTTCGACGAGCGGCGGATCCTGCGCGAAGGAGACGCCTGGAAGGTCCTCCTGCTCGCGAAATCCGGAGGACTCCGCCCGTGAGCCATGGCGGCCACGGGCCGCGCGGTCCCCGCGCATGAACATCCTGTTTTCCACCCGCGCCTTCCTCCCGTCGCTGGGCGGCCTGGAGCTGGGCACCGCACAGCTCGCCGAGGAGTTGACGCGCCTCGGCCACACCGTCGTCCTCCTCACCACCACACCCGGCGACGGACCCGACCGCTTCCCCTTCCGGGTCGTGCGCCGGCCCGGCTTCCGGGAGACGCTGCGCTGGATGCGGTGGTGCGACGTGGTGCATCAGCCGAATCTGAGCTTGAAGGGGATCTGGCCCCGGCTCGTGGTGCGCCGCCCCTGGGTGGTTTCGCACCACAGCTGGTACCGGCGCGGCGACGGCCGCATCGCCTGGCAGGACCGGCTGAAGCGCTTCGTCCTGCGCCACGTCGAAGGCTCCATCGCGGTGAGCCGGGCGATGGCGGACGACCTCGTGCCGCGCCCGGTGGTCATCTTCAACGCTTATCGCGACCGGCTGTTCCGGCCTCTGCCCGGCATTGCACGCGATCGCGAGCTCGCGTTCCTGGGCCGCCTAGTCTCGGACAAAGGGGTGGACGTCCTGCTCGACGCCCTCGCCCTCCTCGCCGCGGACGGGCTCCGGCCGCGGCTCTCGGTGATCGGCGAGGGACCCGAACGGGCGGCGCTCGAAGAGCAGGCGCGGTGCCTCGGGCTCGGCACCGCGGTCTCGTTTCTCGGCGTGCGGACGGGCGAGGACCTGGCGCAGCTCCTGCACCGCCACCAGATCCTGGTCGCCCCGTCGCGCTACCGCGAGCCCTTCGGCACCGTGGCGCTGGAAGGGATCGCCTGCGGCTGCGCCGTGGTGGGCTCGGCCGACGGCGGCCTGGTCGATGCCATCGGGCCGTGCGGCCGGACGTTCCCCAACGGGGACGCCGCGGCGCTGGCGCAGGTGCTCGCCGATCTGCTGCGCGACCCGGAACAGATCCGGGCGCTGCTGCGGCGGGCTCCGGAGCACCTGGCGTTCCAGACCGGTGAGAGAATCGCCCGCATGTACGCCGACGTTTTCGCGCAGGCGCGGGAGAAGGCCCGGCGATGAGACTCCTGCTCGTCGTCTTCGGCATCGGTGCCGCGTTCTGGGCCTTCCGGAACTGGCGGCTGGCGGTGCAGGCGTCGCTGGTCCTGCTGGTCCTCGAAGGAGCCATCCGCAAGTGGCTCTTCCTGGGCGCCCAGGATCTGATCTATTTCGCCAAGGACGCCCTTCTCCTCGCCGCCTTCGCCGGTTTCTGGATGGAATCGCGGCGCCGAGGGCGCAGCTGGCGTCCCAAAGAGCCCGTCCTGTACGGCTCCGTCGTCCTCGCCGCCGCGTTCGGCATGCTCCAGGTCTTCAATCCCGAGCTGCCGAGCCTCCCGGTGGGCGTGCTCGGCTTCAAGTCGTACTTCCTTTACGTCCCGCTGCTGTTCGTCCTGCCCAATCTGTTCACCACCGACGCCGCCCTGGCGCAGGCGCTGCGCCGGTTCCTCCTGCTCGCGATTCCGGTCGGCCTCCTCGCCGTCGCCCAGTTCTTCAGCTCGTCCACCAGCGCGCTCAACACCTATGCCCGGCCGACCGACTCGCTGACCAGTGCGTCGGCGATCACCTTCGGGACCTCGACCTTCGTGCGGGTCACCGCCACCTTCTCGTTCATCACCGGCTACTCCGCCTATCTGGTGACCATCGCGCTGCTGGCGCTCGCCTGGCTGGCGGCCACCCGCTGGCGGGTGCGCGGCAATGTGGAGATCTTCGCCGTCCTCGGCATCACCCTGCTGGGGATGCTGATGACCGGCTCGCGCGGTCCCGTGGTGCTGCTCGCCGCCCTCTTCCCCCTCTATTGGTGGCTCTCGGTGGCGCGGGAGAAACAGAGCGGCGCCACCTTCGGCCGCCTGCTCGTGGGCCTCGTCCTGCTCGGCGGATTCCTCGTCTTCGTCGGCCGCGACGCCCTCGGTGCCTTCCAGGGGCGCGCCGCCGGCTCGGGCAGCGAGATGGCGGCGCGCCTCCTCACACCTCTGCGGGCTCCCTACGTGACGCTCCCACGCGCCGGGCTGCTGGGGTATGGGATCGGCTCGACCCATCAGGCTGCGCCGACGCTCGCCCCCCCGGGGCTCGTCCCGTTCAGTTGGCTGGGCGCCGGGAACATCGAGGTGGAGACCGGGCGCATCATGCTGGAGCTCGGCCCGGTCGGTTTCGTCCTGGTCTACCTCTCCCGGCTGGTGCTCACCTTCACGGCGCTGCGCCATGCGCTGCGGCTGCGCACCTTGTTTCACCGCTCGATCGCGGTCGCCTGCTTCCTCGCCCTGCTCGCCGCGATCCCCGGTGGGGTCGTGTTCGACGTCACCTCCGGCCTGCTGTACTGGCTCTGCGGCGGCCTGCTGTTTCTCGTCGTGCGTCTCGACGAGGACGCGGTGCGCGCCGCACAGAGGGCCGCGCGCGCCGCGGCGGCCGCGGCCGCCGCTCCTGCGGGTCCGCCCACGCCGGTGCCGGTTCGCGCGAGGCCGGCGTGACGGTCCTCGTCACCCACCCCGGCCGGCAGCACTCACACCAGGCCGCCCTCGCGCTCCAGCGCGGCGGCCAACTCGCCATCTACTGGGCGGGCGCCCCCTGCCTGGAAGAGCAAGGCCGGTACCTGCCGGCGGCGCTGTGGCGGCGGCTCATCCAGTACGCACCCGTGCCGCTCGATCCGCGGCGGGTCCGCTGGGCGCCGTGGGTGCCGGGGATGCGCCGGCTCGGCGACCGGCTCCTCCCCGCCGGGATCAACCGCGAGGTCGATTTCGCGGCCTGCCGCCTGTTCGACCACCGGGTGGCCCGCGGCCTCTCCTCGGTGGTGGACGACCCGCCGCTCACCGCCGTCCTCGCCTGCGAGATCTCGGCGCGGGCGACGTTTCGCGCCGCCCGGCGCCGCGGCCTCGCCACCCTCCTCGACGCTCCTTCGATCCATTGGGCCGCCCAGGACCGCCTGCACGGCACGCTCGACCCGCCGGGGCTGCACCGCCGGATCGTCGCCGTCAAAGAGGAAGAGATCGACCTCGCGGACTACGTCCTCACCGTCTCCGAGCTGGCGCGGCAGACCTACCTCGAGGCCGGCGTCCCCGCCGCCAAGGTGCACGCCGTACCGCTCGGCGCGGACCTTTCGCTCTTCCGGCCCGGCGCCGCGGAGCCGCACCGCGAAGGCTTCGTCTTCCTCTTCGCCGGGGCCTCGATCCACCGCAAGGGCTTCGACCTGCTCCTGGAGGCGTTCGCCGCGGTGGCGGCAGAGGTGCCCACGGCGCGCCTCCGCCTGGTGGGACCGGCGGGCGATGCGTTCCACCTGCTGGCGGGGTGCTCCGCGCTCCCCATCGACGTCACCGGACCCACCGATCAGAAGGGCCTCGCCGCCGCCTTCCACGCGGCCGACTGCCTGGTCCTTCCGTCGCGCAACGACTCCTACGCCATGGTCGTCCCCGAAGCGCTCGCCGCCGGCCTGCCGGTGATCGTGTCGGAGATGGTGGGAGCGAAAGACCTGGTGCGCGAAGGCGAAAACGGATGGATCGTCCCGGCGCTCGACGCGGCGCCGCTCGCCGCGCGGATGCTCGCCTGCGCCCGCGATCCGCAGGGCGTCCGCGGCCTGCGCGACGCCTGCCGGCGCTCGGCCGAAGCGGCGACCTGGGAGGGGTACGCGGTGCGCTTCCTCGCGCTGCTCGACCGGCTCGGCGTGCTGGGAGCTGCGGAATCCGTCTGAGCCCGGCTCGTTCCTCGCCTCACCAGGCACCTGGATGGGTATGAGGACTCCTGCTCCACCCACCGACCCGCGGCCGGTGGGGCCGGTGCGCTTCGCCTTGCGCCATCCGGTGGCCGTGCTCGCCGCCTGGGGAGCCGCGCTCCTGCTCGCCGTGCCCGGGCTCGGCCGGTTGGAGCTGCGCACCGACGGCCATGCGCTCGTGCCGCCCGACGCTCCGGCCGTCCTGCGCGACGCCGAGGTCCGCGCAACGTTCGGCCTGCGCGACCAGCTCCTGGTTCTCCTGGAGCCGGAGGACCCGGCCGGGGTGTACAACCCGGGGACGCTCTCCCGGCTCGCCGCGCTCACCGAGGCGCTGGCGGCCCTGCCGGGGGTGGGACGGGAGAACGTGCGCAGCCTGGCGACGGAACGCAGCAGCCGCTACGATGCGGTGCGCCGCGACTTCCTGCCCCTGTTCGAGCCGTTCCCGCGCACCTCCGGCCAGATCGCCGAGCTGCGCGACGAAGTGGCCTGGCTCGATCTCCCCGTCGGTCTCCTGGTGGCCCGGGACGGCTCCGCCGCCACCGTGGTGGTGGGCGCTCCCCCGGCGGACGCCGACCGCGACCGCTATGCCCTCTGGCGACAGGTCGACGCGGCGGCCCGGCGCTTTGCCGATGCCGGCCACCGGGTCACGGTGGTCGGCGCCCCGGCGGCGGAAGCGCTCCTCGGCCGCCACGTCCTCGCCGACCTGCGCCTCCTCGTCCCCGCCGCCCTGCTGCTCGTCGCAGCGCTCCTCTACGCCGGCTCGCGGCGCCTCGCACCGGTCGGCCTCGGCCTGGGCAAGACCGGCACCTGCCTGCTCCTCCTGTTCGGCGGCATGGGCTGGGTGGGGGCTCCGGTCTACCTGACCACCGCGGTGCTGCCGGTGATCCTGGTCGCCGTCGGGCTGGCCGACGAGATCCACCTTCTCGCGCTCTACCGCCGCCTCCTGGCCACCACGGCGCCGGCCGAAGCCCGGGAACGCACCTTCCGCGAGCTCGGGCATGCCGTCATCCTCGCCCTGGTGACCACCATGACCGGCTTCGGCTCGTTCGCCCTCGCGCCGATCCCCGCCCTGGCCCATTTCGGCACGGTGGCCGCCGCGGGTGTCGGTCTCTGCCTCCTCTTCTCCTTGACCGCCACCCCCGCCGCCCTCGCCGTCCTGCCGGCGGACGCCTTCCGCGCTCCCGCCGGCTCCCCCTTGCCGCCGGGCCATCGCTTTTTCGAGACGCTCGCCGGGCGCATCGCAGAGCGTCCCCGCATGGTCCTCGCCTCTCTGCTCGTGGTCACGGCGGCCGTCGCGGCGGGCATCTACCGGCTGGAGGTCCAGGACAGCTGGCTGGAGGGCTTCTCCCCCCGCAGCGAGCTGCGCCGGGCGACCGCCCGGCTCGACGAGCAGTTCCTCGGCTCGCACCGCCTGCTGCTGGAAGTCCGCTTCACCGCCGCCGGCGCACCGCCCCGGGCGCTGCTCGACCCGCAGGTGCTCGAACGGCTCGGCGAGCTCGAAGCCCGCCTGCGCACAGCCCCCGGCGTCGGCGGCGTCCTCGGACCCCACCGCCTGCTCACCACCGCCGCCGGCATCGCCGGCGGCGACGTCCGTTTCCGCCAGATCCGGCGCCGCCCGGAGTGGAATGCCGTGCTCTATGCGCAGGCGGATCGCTTCCTCGGACGCCAGACCCGCCTGCAACTGGTCAACGCCGACTACTCGCGCGGCATCGTCGAGGTCTTCCTGCGCCACGCCAACTACCGCGACACCGCCGCGCTGATCGCCGCCGTACGCTCGCTGGAACGGGAGCGCATCGCCCCTCTGGGCGGCAGCATCACCTTCGCCGGAGATGTGGCGGTCAGCCAGGAGATGATCCCCGCCATCGTCGACGGCCAGATCTGGTCCCTCGCCGGAGCCCTGCTCGGCTCGGCGCTCACCGTCGCCCTCGGCCTGCGCAAACCCGGGGCCGGCCTGGCCGCGATCTGCCCGGCCCTGGGCGCGATCCTCTGGACCTTCGGCCTCATGGGCTGGCTCGGCATCCCTCTCGGAGTGGCCACGTCCATGTTCTGCGCCATCACTCTCGGCATCGGCGACGACTACGCCATCCACTTCCTCGAACGGCGGGAGCTGGCCCTGCGCAGCGGCGAGCCCCACCCGACCCGCAGCGCCCTGGTGGACGCCGGCCCGGCCATCCTCTGGGACGCCCTGGTGATCGCCCTCGGGTTCAGCCTGCTCGCCGCCTCCCAGGTGCCGGCCAACCGCCGGCTCGGCCTCCTGCTCGGCCTCGCCCTCCTCACCGCCGCCACGTTCACCCTCGTCGGAGTGAGCGCTCTCTTGATGACTCGCGATGACAGGCCGCCACGCGATTGAACGATCTCATCTTTCTTTGTCCCGTTTTCCGCCGCTCAAGCACCTTCCCTTATGTAGGGTTGTTGATCACGTCGATCATGAACCAGCCTGAGAGGAGCGTTTCAATGAAGACACGTGTTCTCGCATTGTGCCTCGTCACCGCCCTGTGCTCGCTCGCGCTGTCGGCGCAGAACATCCCCCCGGGGGATGACGTCTGGGACAGCCTGGGCGGCGGTTCCACGGACGTCACCCTCACCTCGGCCGACTGGCTCGCCTTGTGCGGGGCCAGCGTTCCGGACACGGCGGTCCAGCTCAAGGGCTTCAACATCCCGGGTCTGGGAACGGGAGACACCTCGGTCGAACGCATCGATGCGGCGAACCTGCCGGGCATCGGATCGACCGCGAGAATCAGCATCCAGCTCAAGGCCCTGTCGCTGGTCAATGACGGCGCCCATCCTTGCAGCCCGAACACCCTTCGGGTCAAGGCGGACAGCCACCAGGAGAAAGGCACGATGACGATCACGAAGACGAGCGCCGCCGGCGGAACGTTCTTCGCCACCGTGCCGGTGAATGCCGTCATCGAGGCCGTCAATTCCTCCGGTGCCGTGATCGGCTCGACCACCGTCAGCGGTTCCCTGGATGACGAGAGCGCCAGCCCCTGGAGCTACAATCCCCCGAGCAGCGGCGCCCCGGTGGCGGGTCCCTGGTATCCGGGCGTCGATCCGGTGACGAAGCTGCCGGTTCGCGTCTGCCGCATCGGCAAGAAGATCCTCCCCGCCCGCCACTGCTATCGGCCGCGGCCGAAGTGCAAGGCGATCTCGCCCGTCCCGGTGGACACGGCGTCCGCCGCGGCGATCGAGATCGGCACCGACATCGACGTCATTGCGGTCGAAACCTGCACCCTGACCGCGCAAACGACGACGAACTGACGCCCCGTTGCCGATCGGCGCCGCGAGCCCCTGTCGCGGCGCCGATGCCTCTTCCTCAACCCCTGCGGCCGCTCTTGACCGCCGCCTGGAGCCCCGCGCCGGGCGCAGTGCGCAAGCGCAGCGGCTTCCTGGGCCGCAGACCGGCGGCGCGCATCCAGTCCGCCATCTGCTCGAAGGTCCAGGCCCCCGATGCGCTGGTCAGCGCGAAGTACAGATCGAGCAGGCCGCCGATCTGCCCCCCTTCCCCCGGCGTGCGCGGACGCACCAGCTCCAGCAGGGCCAGAACGCCTCCGGGCCGGAGAGCCTCGGCGAGGCGCCCGACCAGATCCTGGTTGGTGGGCTCGTCGAAGTGGTGCACGAGCTGCGCGACCAGAATGACATCGTAGCGCTCGCGGCCGAAGTCCGCCGTCCGCGCGTCGCCGGCCTGATGGACCACGCGGTCGCCCATCCCCTGGGCTGCGAGGAGCGGGGCCGCGGTCGCCAGCGCCTCGGGCAGGTCGAGCACCACGGCACGCAGGGCCGGATGGCGCCGGCAGAGGGCGGCGGCGTGGAAGCCGTGCGCTCCGCCGACGTCGAGCAGGTCGCGAGCCCCCCGCGGCACCGGCGCCCGCCGCGCCAGCTCCGCCGCCGCCAGCCGGGCCACGGCGAGCATGCCGCGCTGGTAGAGCGCCCACTGGTCCGCCGTCATCTCGCGGTGGATGGCGAGCGGCGCGCCGGTTTGCAGGTAGTCGTCGAGGCGGCCGATCCACTCCCATTCCTGGTAGCGGTAGAGCAGGCTGTCGTGCAGGGAGAGCGGGCTGCCCGGTGCGAGCCATGTCCGCGCCCGCGGCGTGAGGCCGTAGCGCTCTTCGTCGAAAGCCAGGTAGCCGCAGCCCACCAGGGTGTCGAGCAGCGTCCGCGTCGCCGCCGGATGCAGGCCGCAGCGCGCGGCGATCTCGCCGGCCGGCCGCGGCGCGTCCACCAGCGCCTCGATCACCCCGAACCGCGCCGCCGCCATCAAGGCCCGGGTGAGGAGGAGGGGGGGCAGCGTCTCGCCCAGCGGCACCGGCACCCGGCCGAGCGCCAGGGCCGCCGCCTCCAGCGGGTTCTCGGGGATCAGGCCGATCTTCACAGGTCCTCCGGCAAGGGAGACAGACCGGCCGCCGCGAGCAGGCCGGCCACGTCTGACGGCACCGGCGCCACCACCTCCAGGGCGGCGCCGGTCCATGGATGGGGAAAGCGCAGGCGCCACGCATGCAACGCCTGGCGGGGAAACGCGCGGCACCGGTCGGCCAGGTCCGGATCGCCCAGCCCTTTCCAGCGCGGCGCGCCATACACCGGATCGCCGACGATCGGCATCCCCTCGGCTTCCAGGTGCACGCGGATCTGGTGCGTCCGGCCGGTCAGCAGCCGGCAGCGCAGGAGCGCGATCCCGGGTTCCGCGCCCGGCGTCTCCGCGAGGCGCTCCCAGAGCGTCGAGGCCGTCTGCCCCTCGCTGCGCGAGGTCGTCCGGCGCCGCGGGTCCTGCGGATCGCGCAGGATGCGCCGGTCGATCCTCCCCTTGGGCAGTGGCACCGGGCCGTAGACCACCGCCAGGTACTCCTTCTCCACCGCACCGCCGCGCAGGATGCGGGTGAGCCGCGCGTGCACCCCCGGCGCCTTGGCGACCAGCAGCACGCCGGAGGTGCCGCGGTCGAGCCGGCTCACCAGGCCGGCGCCGCCCTCCGCCTTCCCCAGGTGGAAGAGCAGGGCGTTGACCAGCGTGCCGTCCGCATGCCCCGGGGTGGGATGGGCCACCATGCCGGGCGGCTTGTCCACCGCGAGGAGCGCGTCGTCCTCATAGAGGATGGAGAGCGGGATGTTTTGCGCCACGGGCGGCGGGTGCGGCCGGGCACCGGGAAAGAGGACCTCCACCTCGGCCCCCGGCCGCAGCCGCAGCGAGGACCGTGTGACGGCCGCGCCGTCCACCCGCACCCGCCCGGCGTCGATCCACTCCTGGATGCGGGTACGCGAAAGGCGCGGAATGTCCGCCAGATGCCGCACCACGAGGCGGTCGAGCCGCTCGGGCTCCTCGCCTCGGACGGTGCGGAAGAGCCGGGATGACGGTGCCTCGCTCACGATGCCGGCTTCACGCCGACCGCGGCGTACACGGCGGCCGGATCGTAGATCAGCCCGTCCTTGACGGTGAGGGTCACCCGGCGGACGTCGGAGATGCGCGCGACCGGATCGCCGTCGATGAGAATCAGGTCGGCGAGCTTGCCCGGCTCGATCGAGCCCAGGTCGCCCTCGCGGTGCATCACCCGTGCCGCGCCGAGGGTGGCGAGGGAGAGCACCTCGGCCGCGGGGATGCCCGCCTGCACGTACAGCTCGAGCTCGCGATGCAGGGTGAAGCCCGGCAAGAAGTCCGTCCCCGCCACCACGGTGATCCCGGCGTCGCGCAGCGCTTTCACCAAGGAGAGCGCCTTCTGGAACGACTCCGCGTACCGCGCGGCCTTGCCGGCGGGCGGATGCAACCCGCCGTCGCGAAAACCGCGCTGCACCTGCGGTGGCATCCGGTCGGCCACCGCGGCGAACGTCGGCGAGACCTCGCCGACCCGGGCGGTGAACATGTCCTCGTAGATCGCCATCGTCGGATCGATCACTGTGCCGCGCTCCTTGAGCAGCGCGAGAAATGCCCGCACCGGCGGCGACGCCAGGTCCAGCTCGGCCGCGTGCTCTCCCACCTCCAGAAAGCGGGCCGGCGTGCGGGTGTCGACGCCGGGGAGGAAGTTGAGGAACAGGAAGTTGACATGCTGGATCTCGTCGAACCCCGCGCGCACCGCCTGCTCCGCGGTCATCCCGTTGGGGATGTGGCCGCTCACCCGCAGGCCGCGCTCGTGGGCGCGCTTCACGATCGCCGGCACCAGCTGCGGATCGAGCGAGCTGTAGAGCTTCACCTGCACGTAGCCCAGGTCGGCATAGCGGTCCACCCAGGCGAGCGCATCCTTCTCGTTGTCCACCAGCACCGGGGTGGGCGCCGCGTAGGGTCCGGGTCCGTCGAGAATCCCGGCGCGCAGCACCCGGGGACCGACCGCCTCGCCGGCCTCGAATTCCCTCGCGAGCTCGGCGAGCGTCTCGACGTCGTTGCCGAGATCGCGCACCGTGGTCACCCCGGCGGCGACGTTGAGCGGCCCGAACACGCCGTTCAGATGCGTATGCAGGTCCCACAGACCGGGCAGCAGAACCTTCCCCTGCGCCTCCACAACCTCGGCGCCGGCCGGGATCGCCACCTCGCCCTCCCGCCCGACCGCGGTGATACGGCGGCCCTCGACGATCACCGTGGACGGCGGCAGCAGCCGGCCCGCCGCGGGATCGAACAGCCGCGCACCGCGGATCGCCCAGGGACCGCCAGGCCGGCGGACCAGCCGCACCGCCTCCGCCCTCCTCTGCGCAGCGCTGCGCGCCTCCAGCTCCCGGGTGAGATCGGGCGCCGTGGCCTCCCACCCCTCGCGCACCAGCACCGAGCCGTCGCCCGGCGCGGCGAACAGGCGCCGGTCGTCGTCGAGCCAGACCCACGACGGCTCGAAGGACGCCCCGCTCAGGCTGTAGAGATGCACGGTCTGCGTCCGCCCCCCGGCAGCGACCTGGAGCGAGCCGGCCTCCAGGATCCGCATCTCGCCGGCCGGCAGCAGGTCGATCCGTCCGCCGGGAGCCCGCAGCAACGCGCGGGCGAGGCTCTCGTCCTCGAAAGGCGTGAAGTTGAGCCCGAGATAAAAGGCGGGACCGGTGAGGATCTTCTCCCCCTTCTCGGCCGCATTGCTCCAGGAGGCGCGCCCCTCGGCCTGTCGGAAGGTCTCCTCGACCGCCGTCTTCCAATAGTCGTGTCCCCGGATTTCCACCTGCACCGGGACCCCTTGCGCATCCACCACCTCGCGCGTGGTGAGCTGCGGCCCCCGCCCGCGGTCGTTGAATTCGAACGTCGAAACCCGCTCGCGGCCGGACAGCTCCCGCACCGTGGCGGCACCGGCCCGGTGACCGTTCGCCAGGTAGGTATACCGGATCTCCGGGGACGCCGGGGGCTCGGAGGGGGCGGGCGGCCCGGCCAGAAGAAGAGCGGAAACGGTCAGATGGGTCCAGGCGCCAGGCATTGGATCTCCCGAGTGGCCACGCAGGGCCGTGGGGATCATAGCGAAAGGCAGGTGAGGTGCGCGGTGCCGCGCCCAACGGGCCGGGAGAACCAGAGCGACACATCTCCACCGGGTGGCCCGGGGGCGGCGCCCCTTGCGGGCGCGGGCACGTAGTTGCAGAGGTCCGGTCTCGTGGTGGTGCCCCTTCAGGGGCGAGGGGCGAGGGGCAAGGGGCGGGCGGATGATGTCGCCGGAACGGTTGGCCCGCCGACGCTGCCCCTGAAGGGCGCGTGGGGTTGGCGGGCGCCACAGAACCCGGGTTGAAACCCGGGTCTACGGGCCGGCGCCCCCAAGGGGCGCTCCGCCACCCAGGATCTCCAGAGGCCGGCACGGGTCGGCTTGCGCCTTCCCAATTCGGGAACGATCCTTCCCGATCCGGGAACGGTGCGCCGAAAAACTCGGAAAGCGCGCACCCCAACCCCCATCGCCTCCGCAGCCACCGGAGGCTGTACCCCCCTCCGGACCTCCCCCCGCCC
>DIHE01000154.1:0-50797 GCA_002420005.1 Holophagales bacterium UBA5704
CTGTTCATCACCGGCGCCAGCCGCGGTATCGGCAAGGCGATCGCCCTGCGCGCTGCGGCCGATGGCGCACAGATCGTCATCGCGGCCAAGACCGACGTGCCGAACCCCAAGCTGCCCGGGACCATCCATACCGCCGCCGCCGAGATCGAGGCGGCCGGCGGCAAGGCCCTGGCGATCGCCTGCGACATCCGGGACGAGGAGCAGGTCCGCGCAGCGGTGCAAAGGGCCGTCGAGACCTTCGGCGGCCTCGACGTCCTGGTCAACAACGCCAGCGCAATCAATCTGACCGGGACGCTCGACACGCCGATGAAGCGCTTCGACCTCATGTGGGGGGTGAATGCCCGCGGTACGTTCCTGTGCTCGCAGGCCTGCCTCCCCCACCTCGCCCGGGCGGCCAACCCGCACATCCTCACCCTCTCGCCGCCGCCGAACCTGGACCCGAAGTGGTTCAAGAGCCACACCGCCTACACCCTCTCCAAGTACGGCATGAGCCTCTGTGTGCTCGGCATGGCGGCGGAATTCGAGGACCGCGGCATCGCCGTCAACGCCCTCTGGCCGCGCACGGTGATCGCCACCGCGGCCCTCGCCATGCTGGGCGGTGCGGTGCCCACCGAGCGCTGCCGCACTCCGGAGATCATGGCCGACGCCGCGCACGTGATTCTCACCGGAGACAGCCGCGCGGCCACCGGCCGGTTCTTCATCGACGAGGACGTGCTGCGCGCCGCCGGGGTGACCGACTTCGAACGCTATGCCGTCCAGCCCGGCCAGCCTCTGATGACCGACCTGTTCCTCGACGATCCGTGGCCGTGAGGGAGGGAGAACGGGGAGCCGGCCGGCCTGCGCCGGCCGGCTCCCCGGGAGAGTCACCTACTCGTAGTAGCCGGTGACATCGACGGCGAGGTGCAGCGTCCCCGCCGCGCCGTTCTTGACGGTGACACCACCGCTCCCGTCGGTGGCGAGGCCGACGGTGGCGTTGTTGCTCAGGATCGCTCCCGAGGCGAAGGTGATGGAGGCCGCGAGCGGCTCCGGCTGGTTCGACGGGAAGAGGGTGAGATAGCCCGCGGCGGTCGGCAGGATGGCCGTCATGTTCATCGTGACCGCCTTCGCCGTGATCGGCACGCCACAGGCTCCCGTCAACACGAAGGTCCGGCTGGCCGAAGCGGCGAGCGCCGGGCCGCCCAGCGGGCCGGCGGGGTTGCGGGTGTCGAGGATCCGGCAGGGGGTCACGGTGTGGTAGTCCAGAGGCGCCGGCGGCGTCGAGGAGCAGGCGGCCGCGCTGGAGAGGCTGACCGAGTCGACGAACCAGCCGGTCGCCAAGGCGCTGGAGTCGTCTCCCTCGTGCCACCGCACCTTCACGTTGGGCGAGCCGGCGTAGGCCGAGAGATTGACGTTGACCTGCGTCATGGCACCGATCGAGCCGGAGCACCAGGCCCGTTTGCCGGCGAGTGGGTTGGAGAATCCGGAGTTGATGGTGCCCGTGAAGCCGCCGCTCGTGAAGGCGGCGTCCGGCACGACGGACCAGGTCGATCCACCGTTGGTCGAGATCTCCAGCGTACCGGCGTCATAGCACTGAGCGAGCGTACCCTCGAACGCATAGGTGTGCCAGAAGGAAAGCGTGCTGCCTGCCGTGGGCGCGAACGACGGCGTGACCAGGGCACGCGAGGAAACCGAGGTCTGGCTCGCCGAGAACCAGGAGTGGGTCGGGGTCTGCGACTGCGCCGTGGACCAGACCCAATCCACCGCTCCCGCCACCGCGCTGTGGGTCCAGCCGGCATTGTCGAAGCCGCCGCCCGAAAGCGCTCCCTCGAAGGTTTCAGCCAAGGCGGTGCTGATCGGACCCGTAGGCGTGGCGCTGCGCTGCACGGTGTTCGTCTCCGCGACGCCGTTCGAGCTGTCCACGGCGCGCACGACGTAGTAGTAGGTGGTGCCGCTGGTCAGCGGGCCGATGTCGGTGTAGCCGGTGCCGGAGATCCCGGAAGCGATCTGGTTGCCGGCACCCGGCACGAAGCCGGAGGTGGTCGAGCGGTAGACGTTGTAGGTGACCGGCCCGGCACAGCTGGCGGTGGCGGCGGACCAGGCGAGGTTCAGGCCGCAGGTCGTGGAGGCCGGGTTGGTGACGCTCGTCAGACCGGCGAAGGTGGGGGCGAGGAGACAGGCTCCGGTCGCCGTCGCCTCGACGCAGCCGGTGGGATCGCCCTCGCAGGCGTCGGCGATCCCGGTCACCCGGTAGGCATAGGTCAAGCCGCCGGAGACGGTGGTGTCCTGATGGGGCGAGCCGGCCAACCCGGTGGCGATCTGGGTGAACGGACCCGGCGCGGCGCAGGTGCCGGTGGCCCGGTAGACGTTGAAGCTGGTGGACGGCGGGGTCCCGTTGGTCCACGTGACGTCGATCCGGTTCGGGGCCGCCGCCGTGGCCGTGCCGATCGTCGGCGTGCCCGGCGGGGTGCAGAGCTTGAAGGTGGCGATCCGGGTCGCCCACGAGCTCGCCGGCGAGTACTGGGTGGTCATCCAGAAGGTGCTGTCGTCGACCGGATCGACGGCCAGCGCGGCGTAGTCGCCCCACCGGTTGCTCCCGTTCGCGGCGGTGCCGGCGATGATCGAGATCTCGGGCTCGACCGTGCCGAGCGGCTGGCTGGCCCGCCGGCCGGTGTAGCGGATGCTCGGGAACATCGTCGTGCTGGACACGCTGTAGCCGACCGCGATGTTGCCGCCGCCGTCCATCGCGGCGCTGCCCATCCAGCGGCTGTGCACGTCGGGCGCATAGGTCCCTTCCTGGTGCACCGACCAGCCGGAGCCTGTATTGCGCAGCTCGAACCAGCGGATGCCGCCGTGGTTGGTGCCGTCCACGTCGGTGACGAAGTTGCCGACCAGGGTCTGGTGGGTGCCGAAGTTGCGGTACTGCAGGCGGTTCATCACCACCTCACGCAGCGGATCGAGGGTGGTGCCGGAGCCCTGCTGCGGGAAGCAGTTGAACGAGGTGAAGCCGCACAGCTCGGAGTCGAACGAGGTGACCGGGATGTTGACCGGCCCGGTGAAGGTGGAGTTGGCCGGCGTGGCGAAGTCCACGTGATAGTTCCAGATCTCCAGGAAATCCCGGGTGGTGTCGTTCGACCCGGCATTGTGGGCCTCGTCGTCGCGATGGCGCATGAACGGGTTGGGCGCGCCACCGGGAGGCGGCGTCGCGCCGTCCGCATCCGCCGGGATCAGCGCCTGAAAGCCGAAGGCCGCGAGATCCGGTGCGCTGAAGCGCTGCGCCGTGGCGGGGCTGCCGGCCAGCATCTGGATCCGGTCGAACGCATAGGCGGCCGGGGACGACTCGTTGCTCGAAGCGTAATAGGCATCGGGCCAGACGCCGAACTTCGGATAGTCCGGGAAGCTCGGCGCGGTGAACTGGTAGGCGAACCAGCCGCCGGAAATCGGGTCGCTGGTCTGCGAGATGTACACACACATCCGGTTGCCCGAATTGCTGAACTCGCTCAGAAACCAGCGGTCGGCCAGCTGGTCGAACAGGATCACCGGATCTCCCAGGCCCGAAGCACAGTTGCCGGTGCCCAGCGAATCCATGTTGATCGGGCCGGCCGCCACGGTGCCGTCCGCCTTGTTGTAGACCGTGAACACGGCGCCGCCGGAGCCGTTGATCGACTGGATGTAGTGGTTGAGACCCACGTCGCCCACGGTGTCGGGGGGATTGACCCCGGTGAAGCCCTGGCCGGCGAAATTGAGGATCGGCGGAGTCAGTGCCCGGCTGGAGCGCGGCGCGCCCGCCTGGACCGCCAGCAGCGGATCGAGCTCCGGCTTGGCCGGCGGCGGCACGACCCGGGGCGGCCGGTTGTGCCGCCGCGGGATCTCCTTGATCGAGTCTCCGGGCTGCCACTCCTGCGCCCGCGGCAGGTCGCGCAGGTCGCCGCTGAAAACGGTGGGTATCGAGGTGCCGAGCGACTCGGCGCCCCGCAGCTCGATGATCTCGGGCTGCGGATCGGCGGAGGCGGCCCCCCCACAGGTGGCGGCGAGGACGAGAGCGAGGCCCGGCACGACGAAACGAGTGATCGATCGAAACTTTGCTTGCATTACGTGATCCTCACAGGTGGGAGGTCAAGGGGCGGGAAGCGTCACCTGCCCCTGCCGGGTGGCGAGGGACAGCGCATGGGTTCCGCGTCCGAGGGTGAAGAGAGAGCGGTGCGCCGTCCGGCGCTCGAGGCGGCCGGGGCGCTCGACCAGGACCTCTCCGGGAGCACGGATGCGCACCCGGGCGTCGGCATCGGCGGGAAGGCGCAGGGTGATGTCGCCTTGGCGGGTTCGCAGGTGGGGAGCACGCGCCCAGGGGGTGCGCCGCAGCTCGGCCGTGATGTTCCCCCGGTCGGACACGGCACGCACCGTACCGGTGGTGGCCACCGCGACATTGCCGCCCTCACTGGTCAGCCGGACATCGTTCGCCAAGCCACGCCCCTCGATCAACCCATCCCGGGTCTCGGCGCGGATCGGCACCTCTGCCGGTACGAAAAGGGCGAGATCGACCCGCGCCAGGTCTCCCTGCGGAGCCACGGGATAGGCGACCTCGACCTCCAGGCGGCCCCGGCGGCGCGTCACCCGCACCTCGGCTTTCACCGGATCGGCGGTGCGCCGCTGGATGATCGCCGAGATCTCGACCTCACCGGCCTCCGCGGCGCGCAACCGCACGTCGCCGAACGGATTGCGCACCCGCAGCGCGGAGGCGGGTGCAAGGACGCCCTGCCAGTGGAAACGGTCGATCGTCCAGTCCTGCGCAGGCGCCTCCTCACCGGCGGCGGCAACCGGCGCGAGCAGGCAACAGAAGAGGGCGAAGGCTGTCCAACCACGCTTCATCAAGAGAAGGCTCCCAGAAAGCGGCAAAAAGCACTCGCAGTGTAGCGCAAACCTTGCTGTCCGGCAAAACCCTCACCGCGACGAGCCTCCGGCCGGCCGGCCGTCCATCTCCTGGATCAGCGCACCGGACGCCGGGCGCTCCTTGCGCAGGCGGGCGGCGGTCGTCTCCACCTCGCGCAGCACCCGCAGCACGTTCTCCCCGGCGAGCTTCTTGATGTCGCCGTCGCTCCAGCCGCGCCGCAGCAGCTCGGCGAGGAGAGCCGGGTAGTCCTCGACGCCGTCGAGACCGGCCGGCGTCGTCTGGATGCCGTCGAAGTCCGAGCCGATCCCGACGTGGTCGATCCCCGCCACCTTGCGCACGTGCTCGATGTGGTCGGCCACCTGCGCGAGGGTCGCGCGCGGCGCCGGATGCGCCGCGGTCCACGCCGCCAGACCGGTCTTCACCGCCTCCGGGCTGTCCGAATGCAGGGATTTGAGGCGGGCCTCCTCGGCGTCCTCCAGCGCGTTCCAGCTGCGCACCTCCTCGGAGACGAACGACGGCACGAAGGTCACCATCACCACTCCGCCGTCCTCCGGCAGCTTGCGCAGGATCTCGTCCGGCACATTGCGCGGATGGCCGGTGAGCGCCCGCGCCGACGAGTGCGAGAAGATCACCGGCGCTTCGGAGACCGCCAGGGCGTCCCGCATGGTCGCGGGTGCGACGTGCGACAGGTCGACCAGCATGCCGAGGCGGTTCATCTCGCGGATCACCTCCTCGCCGAACGGCGTCAGGCCGCCGTGCCGCGGCGCATCGGTGCCGGAATCGGCCCAGTCGTTGTTCTTGGAATGGGTGATCGTCATGTAGCGGGCGCCGGCCGCATAGAGCCGGCGCAGCACGCCGAGCGAGTTGTCGATCGAGTGGCCGCCTTCCATGCCGATCAGCGAGGCGATCCGGCCCGCCTTGTGGATGCGCACGACGTCGTCCGCCGTGGTGGCGATCTCGAACGTCTCCGGATGGCGCTCGGCCAGGCGGTACACCACGTCGATCTGCTCCAGGACCACGCCGACCGCCTGCGGACCCGACAGCTCGACCGGAATGTAGACCGACCAGAACTGCGCGCCGAGCCCGCCCCGGCGCAGACGCGGGATGTCGGTATGCAGCGGCTTCTCGAAATGATGGGTGTCCTGCGTCAGGTCCAGCTGGTCGAGGTGGTTCTGCACCCGTTGCCGCAGCTCCCAGGGCAGGTCGTTGTGGCCGTCGATCAGCGGCACCTCCCGCAACAGCCGCAGCGCCCGCTCGGCGAGCGCCGGATCGGGAGCCACCTCCGGAGGGGCCTCCTGGGCCATGGCGGCTGCTCCGCAGGTGAGAAGCAACGCCAACAGGCCGAGCCGCCAGGTCGTCTTGTGCATCGGGTCTCCTTGGGTCCACGGGGGACGGACGTGCAGCGCATTCTACCCGACCGCCCGCCATGTTAGACTCTCCTCCCCAAACCAAGGAGGCGCCCGTGGAGCCGACAACCCGATCTTCCACCGTCGTGAAGTGCGAAAAGCACGGCCTTCACTATGACTCGGCCAAGACCGGCGGCTGCGTCGTCTGCCGCCGCGAGTCCGGCGAGTTGCCGCCCCACCGGCCCGGTGCCGCCGCCGCGGGCTCCGGCTCCCTCCCGGCGGCCCTGGCCGTCACCGGCGTGCTCGTCGCCGCCACCACGCTGGGCATGCAGATGCTCCACGGCACCTTCACGACCTGGTTGCGCGAGACCGGCAATCCCTCCGCCTACGAAAGCGGCAACACCTACCAGCAGCAGCAGATGGACGGCGTGCTCCAGGAGCTCAAGGAGCAGGGCGGGGACGACGGCGCGCCTCTTCCCGAGGGAGAGGGAGAAGAAGAAGACTAGTCGTACATCTTCTCCAAGGAGAAGATGTGCCGCCGGAAGAGCACTCCGGCGATGTGCGCGCTGGTGAAGAACCAGTAGGCGCCGACGATGCCGCTCAGGATCGCGCCGAGGATCGGAATCGACGAAAACGCCAGCCGCAGCAGGAAGAAGGCGGCGCCGAGGCCGAAGGTGAGATTGGCCGCGTTGACCGCATCCGCGCCGCCGCCCATGAAGCCCCGCGCATGGAGGTCCAGCCGCAGAATGCTCGGCCGGCTGAACCGTCCGGCCGCACCATAGGCCATGGTGGCCAGCGCGGCCCCCAGCCAGGCGAGCAGCGCAAAGACCGCCCAGAAGACCACCCCCGGCTCCCCCGTCACCACCGTCTCCATCCGCAACAGCACGTAGAGAGCCGCTGGCCCGAACTGCAGGCAGGCGATCCCCAGATAGGTCAGGACATCGGCCAGCCGCTCGCCGAAGTCGGAGTAGTCCGGCCATTCGGGAAGCTCGTTCTCCCCTTCCGCCGTGGTGCGGACGATGGAGAACTGCAAGCCGATCATCAGCGACCAGAACCCGGCGGCGAAGATGTACCGCCAGAGGCCAAAACCGAAGGTGAGCAGGACCTGCACGAGCATCATGCAGACGACCGCCACGATGAACATCAGGAGCCCGGAGCCGCGGAAGGGATAGGCCATCGCCTCCGCGAAGCTGTAGGGCTTCGTCACCGCGTCCCGGCGCCGCACCTGCTGGGCGTTGGCCGGCTGCCCTTCGTCAAGGGGAAGGGCGCGCTCACCACACAGGGAGCAGAAAAGGAGGACATGCCCGGTCTTGATGCAGTCGCCACACAGCGGCTTGCCGCAGCCGTCGCAGCGGAACCGGGCGGCCACTTCCGGGTGCTGGATGCACATCTCGCTCATGCGGCTCTCCTCGCGGCCCGTCCCGGCCGCCTTCGGTCTTGGATCCCTGATCGTGATGCCCTGTCAGTATAGCAGACCGCTTCTCCACCGGACGCGATAGACTGCCCCCTTGACCGGAGGCTGCCATGGAACACCCCCTCACTCCGTTTCGTCCGGAAGACCACGCCGTCTGGAATCCTCTCAAGATGGGCAAAGCGACGCTCTACCAGTCCGACCGCCTGCTCGTCGGCCTGAACGCTTTCGAGCCCGGGCAGGAGCACAAGCTCCACGCGCACGCCGGCATGGACAAGATCTACCACGTGCTCTCGGGCTGCGGACTCTTCCTGCTCGAAGGGCGGGAGGAGCCCATGGAAGCCGGAATGATGCTCATCGCCCCCGAGGACGTGCCGCACGGCATCCGCAACACCGGGACCGGGCGGCTGCTCGTCCTGGCGGTCCTCGCCCCGGCTCCGTAGGGCCTCACCCCCTCAGCCCCCCTCTCCCATCGCCCCCCCACCGACCGGGAGAGGGGGAGGCCCGCCTGCCCGTGCCGGCCGGTCCCTGCGAGACGTCAGCGCACCTTCCACAGCTTGTGCTGCTGCACCGACAGCCGCCAGGGCGGATTCTCCTTGCACAGGCGGATGCACCAGTCGAGCGTCCGGGGCTCGACCTCGGCGCCGTCGAAGGCGGGAGAGATCAGGTGGTGCTCGGCCTGGACGACCGTCTTCGGAATCGCCTGGCCATGGCCGCGGACGTATTTGACCTCGTGCGCCGTGCGCTGGCGGATGGCATGCTCGGCCACCTTGGGGCTCACCGTGATCCAGTCGATCCCCTCCGGCAACACGATACTCCCGTTGGTCTCGATGGCCAGCCGATAGCCCGCCGCATGGAACCGGTCGATCAGCTCCCGGTCGACCTGAAGAGCCGGCTCGCCGCCGGTGAGAACGACCCAGGTACAAGCCGCGGAAAGCGCCCGTCCCTCCGCCAGAATCTCATCGAGCGTCATCCGGCGCCCGGACTCGAACTCGGTGTCGCAATCGAAGCCGTGCGTCTCGGCCTTGCACGTCAGGTTGCAGCGGGAGAAACGGAGAAACAGGTTCGGCGTGCCGGATCGCACACCCTCGCCCTGCAAGCTGTAGAAGATCTCGTTGACCAGATAGCTGTCCACGCCCCCTACTCTACCGGAGAGAACCCCGCCACGACGCGGCGACCGGCATCGCCGCACTCGAACCGGCTCTCGAATCGGCAGGCACCTGGAGGGGGTCGGGCGAGATCGGCGGGCTGGCTCCGCCCGAGGTCCGAGAGCCTCAGACGTCGAGCGGAGTGCTCCGGCTCTCGGGCGGAGAGGCCCCGACGTCGGGCGGAGGGACCCCGGCTCTCGAGCGGAGGAGCCCGGATGTCGGGCGGAGGGACCTCCGCCCGCGGACAGAGCGACCCAGACGTCGGGCGGAGAGGCCCGGATCGAGGGCGGGGGTACCCCGGATCGCGGGCGGAGCGGCCCAGACCGCGGGAGGAGCCTCTCCGCCCGCGGGCGGAGGGACCCCGGCTCTCGGGCGGAGGGACTCGGATCGAGAGCCGGGAGCCTCCGATCGAGAGCCGGGAGACTCCGATCGAGAGCCGGGAGACTCATACCCAGAGCGCCGAGGCGTGTCCCGAGGGCGGAGCAGCCCGGATCGAGAGCGGATTGCCCCCTCCCGAGAGCGGCGAGGCTCGGACCTGGAGCCGGCAGGCTCGAACCCAGGGCGGAGAGGCTCGGATCGAGAGCCGGGAGCCTCGGACCTGGAGCCGGGATCCGCGGACCTGGAGCCGGGAGCCGCCTCCCGCGGGCGGGGTGGACCAGACCGCGGGCGCACCGGCCCCGCCACGACAAGTGGCCACCAAGAAAGGTGCCAGCCGTTCCGCAGGCACCTTCCCCCCAACCGCTTCTCGAACCGGCCTTCTCGAATCGGCAGGCACCTTTTCCGCAGCATCTGTCTCCCTTCGGAGCCCAGAATGTCACGGCGTGGCCGCCTTCACCTCGGAACGGTGGCCGCCTTCGCGTCGGAATGGGTGGCCGGATTCGCTCGGAATCCCCAGCGCGGGGGCGACGACGCCCTGATCAATCAACAGCTCTGGTATTTCCCGTTTCAATCCACGCCCCCGCGCGGGGGGCGACGCAGGCGCGACTGAGGCGGGCGGAGGCGGCCACCGAGTTTCAATCCACGCCCCCGCGCGGGGGGCGACGCGGAGCAAGGGCCACCTCGTCGCCGCCAGCAGGTTTCAATCCACGCCCCCGCGCGGGGGGCGACCTTCTCCTTCAGGCGCTCCCGCGGATCGTCCTGTTTCAATCCACGCCCCCGCGCGGGGGGCGACCGCCGCGGCAAGGGAGCTGCGGCGTCAATCGGAGTTTCAATCCACGCCCCCGCGCGGGGGGCGACCCAAGCGTTGACGAGGAGCCCGTCCGCGTCGTTGTTTCAATCCACGCCCCCGCGCGGGGGGCGACTTCCGGCCCTCTCTCAGCTCGCCGCCGACGCGCAGGTTTCAATCCACGCCCCCGCGCGGGGGGCGACGACTATGGCCTTGATACTCGACATGCGCTGGAAGTTTCAATCCACGCCCCCGCGCGGGGGGCGACGCCATTGCGACTGGACCGATTACAAAGTACGAGTTGTTTCAATCCACGCCCCCGCGCGGGGGGCGACCCGGATGCGCCCCGCCCGGCCCCGGCTCCACGAGTTTCAATCCACGCCCCCGCGCGGGGGGCGACCGACATGGTCCCCTTGGCGACCGAGTCCTGGAGGTTTCAATCCACGCCCCCGCGCGGGGGGCGACGCGACCCTGTGCAGGTCATGCACAGCGGGGTCTTGTTTCAATCCACGCCCCCGCGCGGGGGGCGACAGCGCGTCAAGGTCGGCGCCGGCGCGGTCGCGGTTTCAATCCACGCCCCCGCGCGGGGGGCGACGTCAAGGCTTGCCGCGCGAGTTGAGGTCGCGGAGTTTCAATCCACGCCCCCGCGCGGGGGGCGACCGCGACTCTCCAAGTCTATTCGACTCAGTGGCTTTCTGCACCTGTGGCGCGAACCCCTCGGCCAGACGGGGCTGCCATCGCGAGGAGCTGCAGGCGCCGCAAGCCTCGGGCCTTTCAGATCAGGGGCTTACAGGCTCCGCGAACCTCCAGAGGGAGACTCTGGGCGCTTCCGGTTCGCGGAGAGATCCCTCTCCCGGGAACGGCTCGGCGGGAGAGGTTCCGGGGGGAGGCGCTCAGGCGGAGGCGCGTTTGAGGGCGATCTTCCCGGCGTGATCCAGGGCCGGGCCGCCGGCGGTGTTGAGGACCCAGGCGAGGGCTCCGGGCCGCCTCCAACTCTACGGCTGCCCGGCGCCTCACACAACCAGCGGCTCATCGAGCTCCGGCACGGACTTCGCGCCGTAGTGCTCGATCTTCCCCTTCCACTTGGCACCGAGATGATAGGCGCGCAGGCTGTCCTCGTTCTCGTCGATGATCTGGAGCAGCCGCAGGCGGAGCTGGGTCCACTGCGTAGGGTCGACGACGCACTCGAAGACCGAGTTCTGGACCCGTTGGCCGAAGTCGAGGCAGGTCTTGGCCACGCGGCGAAGACGGCGGCGGCCCTCGGCGGTGGTGGTGGCGACGTCGTAGCTGACGAGAACCATCATCGGCGCGTGTCCTCACTTCCAGAAGAACGGGGGATAGCCATCCAGGTCGCCCCGCAGGTGACGGGCGAGCAAGGTGGCCTGGAGGTGTGGCAGGAGGCCCACGGCCACCTTCTCTCCGAGAAACGGATGGACGATCTCCTCCTGCTTCCTCTTCTGATAGGCGACGAGGACGGTCTTGCGACCCTCGGCGCTCATCACGACGCCGCCGGAGTCCTGCGTTTCGAAGTCCGCCGGGCGGATCTGTTGCAGGTTGATCAACGAGAGGGCGAGGCGGTCGGCGAAAAAAGCGCGCAGCTCTTCCATGAGGTCGAGAGCGAGGCTCGGCCGGCCGGGCCGGTCGCGGTGCAGGAAGCCGGCGGCGGGATCGAGGCCCACGGTTTCCAGGGCCGCTTCGACGTCATGGCACAGCAGGGTGTAGAGAAAGCTGAGCAGAGCGTTCAGATTGTCGAGAGGGGGCCGGCGGCTGCGCTCGCGGAAGAAGAAGGCGTCTTTCTGTTGGGTGACGAGAGGGTCGAAGGCTTCGAAGTAGGCGCGGGCGGCGGCGCCTTCGAGCCCGCGCACGCCGTCGAGAGGGACACCGTCGACCAGGCCGGCGAGATGTTGGGCGAGGGCGGCGGCGGCCTGGCGCAGGGTCTCGCCGCCGGCCGCGTCCGGCCGGTCCCGCAGGGCCCGCAGGAGGACGGTGCGGCTGTTGGCGATCTTGGCGGCGACCACACACCGGGCGAGGACGGCGGAGGCGGTTGGGTCCTCGGTGCGGCGGTACTGTGCACGGCGCAGGAGGATGTTGCCCGAGACGGGGCCTTCGACTCGGCAAAGAAAGCGTCCGTTCTCGGAAAGGAAGGTGACGCCGACGCCGCGCTCCCCGCAGAAGCCGAGGAGAAAAGGGCTGGCCGCGACCTGGCCGAAGCAGACGATGCTGCCGAGCAGGTGGATCGGCACGTGGAGCTTGGTCTCCTTTTCGACGCGGACCACGACCGCCTCGCCTTCCTTGGCGAGATAGGCGCCCTGGGTGGTGACGTAGAGGGTGTTCTGGAGTCGTTTCATCGGGGTGTCACTCCGCGTCCGGCGCCAGGGCCGCGCGCAGGGCGCGGTCGAAATAGTGCCGCGCCGAGGTGGCCGGCGCGGCGGGAAGGCAGATTTCAAGGAGCGAGCATTGATCGCATTTCGGCGCGCGGGCGGCGATGGGTGTAAGGCCGGCGGCGATCAGCCGGTGGAGCCGCGCAGCGGAGTCTTCGGTAAGCCGGCGCAGCTCGGCGTCGAACGGCACGTCGAGGCGCCGGCGGGTCTGGCCGTAGAACAGGGCACCCGCCGGCACCGGCTCTCCGAGCATCTCCTCCAGACAGAGCGCCTGTGCACAGAGCTGGACCTCATCGGCGCGGTGGCTCTTCGGCCGGCCGCGCTTGTATTCGACCGGAAACGCCTGCCAGCCCTCCCCCACCGGCCGGCGATGAAACTCGACGACGTCGGCGCGACCGGACAGGCCGAGGCGCAGACTGCGCAGCGGCAAAGCCCGGGCGATCCGCAGATCGCCCCGGGACTCCTGCACACCGCTGTCCGCCTTCTCATGAAGATGGGTGCCCTCGACGGTCAACGGATTGTCCGCCCACACCTGCTCCAGATGAATGAGCGCACATTGCCGCTCACAGAACAGCAGGTGTTGCAACGCCGAGAGCGGGAGGAGGTCGGACTCGTCCATCAGACCTTCTCGTGCAAGGTCACTCCCCGCGGCAGGTCCTCGCGATCGATCGTGAAGGCATAGTCGCCGAACGCGCGGGCCGGCCGGGATTCATCGATCCGCCGGGCGGCGATGCGAGAGAAGAGGGCATGGGAGGGAGCATTGCCCAGCGGGCTTTCGTGCTCGAAGACGAGAAGCCGCCGGGTTGCCATCTCGCCGCGGGTTGCGGAGCGGTCGAGCTCGAACATGCCGCCGAGCGCCTCCCAGACCAACTCCAAGTCAGCAGCCGAGAAGCCGGTGTCGGCGGCGAGATGGGGCGAGACGAAGCCATGGGCACGATACAGGGCATAGGGGACGATGTCCTTGCGGCCCATGGTACCGACGACCTGGCCGCTCTTTTCGATCTGGGCGTCGGCTTCGCGCTGGGTGGCGACCGCCTTGCGGGTGATCGACTGTTCGAGGGATACGATCGGGTCGATCGAGCGCGAGAAGGTGATCTGCACGGGGCCTCGCACTTGACCGCAATTGATGTCGAGCGTGAGAACCGCGCCGAACGCCCGGATGTCGAAATACGTCTGGCACATCCAGGCGCGCGCCTTCTCGACGTTGGAGACGCGCGTCTCCTTCGCTTTCTCTTCGATCTTCAGGCCCTGGGCCTCGTAGGCCTGGCGGTGGAGGTGCTCCAGGATGCCGTGCTGCTTGACATAGATGTCATAGCCCGGCAGGGGCGCGGCGGCGGCGAGATCGGCTTTTGCCAGCGCGACGTAGTTGCGGATCTTGCGCTTGAGTGAGACGTCGCTGACCAGGCCGTGCCCGGTCTCGGAATCGATGCGTGGCGCGTTGCCGGCGTCGGGATCGCCGTTCGGATTGCCGTTGATCACGTCGAAGAAAAGAACGAAGTCGTAGCGGCGGGCGACGACAGGGCTACCGTTGGGTGCAGTCATGGGAGGTTTCTCCTGATGTTCCGACAAGTCGGTCAAAGATCGGCGGGGCTCGCCGCAGACTCCTGCTCTTGACGATTCCGGTCCCTTTCTTCCCGGGTTTGGAAGAAGGAGTGCCGCTGGTGGTGATAGCCGAGGACGAAGAGCCCTTGCTCTTCGAGGGTGAGATAGGCTGGGAACGTCGCGAGCGCGGTCAGGACCTCGTCAGCCTGCCGCTCCAGGAACGAGGCGCGGCGCGCCGCGTCTTCGCGGTCCTTGGCCTTGCGGGCGTGGTGCCGGAAGCCTTTCAAAAGGCGGGGAAACACGACGCTGGGCGTAGCCGACGCGGAGCCGAAAAAGCGATCGACCACCGAGGCGCCGACTTCGCCGAGGGCGGTTTCCTGCATGCGTTCGAGGATGGCCAGGAGGCGGCCGAGCCGGTAACCGGGGTTCAGGTTGTTCGGATCCATGGTTGCGGTGATCTCCGGATAGGTGGAAATGGCCAGGCCGGCCCGGCGGCGCCGGTTGAGGACGGCTTTGATCAAGGCGGCGCGAGCATCGCGGCGTTCGAGGTCGCCCCAGGTGGAGCGGCCGATTTCGGCACGGGTCCTCTCCAACGCACGTTGGAGGACGCCTAAGGGATATGGCGTGCCGCCGAGGCCGGCATGGACGATCTGGCCGGCAAGATCGGCCGGGACGCCTTTTTCGTCGCCGCGGACGGCGAGGGATCGTAAGAGAACGCGCAGCGGCAGGGCGGGAGGAAGCTCCCGGTCTTTGGGAGGCGGTGTGTTGCGGGCGATGGCGAGGTCGGAGAAATGCCGGGCCAGGTTCTCGGAGACGCGGCCGATCGTCTCTTCGAACCAGTCGCGCACAATGGCGCGGCCCTGGGAGCCGGACAGGGTCATCGCATGGAACGGTGAAGGATCCTCGATCTCCACCGCGACACCGCGCCAGATGGATTGGTACAGGCCGCGCACCTCCTCCGGATTGGCGTCGAAAAGGGCCGCGAGCGCGGCGACAAGGCCGTCGCCCTTGTCCGACGAGGTCCAATAACAGACCGTGGTGTCGGCGCTCAGGCGCAGATGCCGGGACGGCAGAGTCTGCCCCGGCTCGCTCGGGTTGGGGAACGCGGGATGCAACAGCCGGTTGAGCGCCGTGGCGCAGGCCTCGGCCGCCTCGCGCGAGATCGGCACATTGTCATTGCCCGACCAGCCGTACGATTCGAAGGCACCGGCGTTGAACGAGACGAGAGCCACACCGCTGCTGGCACCTCCGGGCACGTTCTTGATCCCCGGCATCTTGTCCATCGGCACGGCCAGCCGCTCCGAGATGAGGCACAGCCGGCGCTCCAGGTCCGGGGCTTCGAGCCGGGCGCGGAGAGAGCGCCAATAGGCCTGGACCAGTGGCCGGGAGGTGACCAGCCGGTCGCCTTCCCACGGATCGACGAAGCCGAAGAGATCGTTCGCTGCGCACCCTTCGGGGAGCACCACGACCTGCTCGCCGGCGGCGATGCGCCCCAGGAGGGCACAGACGGCACGTACGCCGTCGTCACCGGTGGCGGCGAGACACTCCTCGGCCCGCTCCTGGAAGAGGGCGAACCGGGCCGCCAGCTTGACTGCAGGCCGCTGTTTCGCCGGGTCGGGCTCGGGGTCGAGGCCAAGGGCGTACTCGGCTTTGTCAAACAGGAAGAAGGCACGATCTCCACTCGTCCGGCCCGGCTCGCGGGGCACTGGGAAGCTCTTGGCGCGAGGCCGGATCTTCTTGCCTTTGCCGTCCTCACCTTCAGGAGCGGTATGGGTGCCGTGAATCCCGAGCAGCTCGCCGGCCGGCCCGACGGCGACCAACCAGGCCAGCGGCTTCCACTCGAAATCAGGGTCCTCCATCAACCGCTCCTGGTGAGCCAACCGGTAGAGCGATTGGAGGATCATGCCGACACCTCGGCCGGAGCCAGGGCCAGAGGCTCACCGGGGACCTCCAGCACGCCATGATCGAGCCGGGCGGTAAAGAAGAGAGGCCGGTTGCGCCGGGGGCTGTATTCGATGTCCCAGAGCATCAAGCCGAGGTCGCGGCTGTCGTCGACCGGTTCCGGCCGCTCCGGGGCAGGGTGAATCTCGGCGGCAAATTCGCGGCAGCCGAGATACGGCTGGTGGAAGCATTGTCCTCGCTCGACTCGTCGCTCGAACATGTCGACGAACTTGGCGACATTGTCACCGGGGCCGGCCCGGTCGGTCAGCTCGAAGCGGGCGTCCACGAGATAGTCCACGTCGCGCAGGGCGAGGGTGTTGCGTTGCGCTCGGTCGTCGTCGGCAAAATAGGGCGCTACGGGCCCGCCGTCGCGGACGACCGCCAGCGGGGGCGCCGCGGCCCGGGTGCTCACCTCGTTGCGGCGAAAGGCGACGAAGCGGATCGGCTTGAGGACGTGGATACGCTCGATCCTCCAGGTGATCGCCGGCTTCCACAGGACGGCCTCCAGCAGGCCGCGGGCTGCCGATGGTGTGAGCACCGGATAGGAGACCCGCTCCACCTTCAGCTCGGGCCGGGTGAAACAAGCGAACGGGCCACAGGCCCGCAGACGCAGAGTCGGACTTCGGGATGCTGCCATGCAAATCCTCCCGGAAAAAGCGAACGGGACGATGGACACTCAGGCGATCAGCGACGCCGGATCGAGCCGCGGGCCGTCCTCGTCGAGCTGGAGGCCGAACCCGGAGTCGTAGATCTGGTGAAACGGTGAAGCCAGAGCCAGGACGCCTTCGGCGACTTCTTCGAGCGCGCCCGCCTTCCGTAGTTGAGACACGCTCGGTGCAAAAAGGTTGACCACGAACGGCTGCAAGGCCCGCAGACGGAAGCGGTCGGGGCCGAGACGGCGGAGGGCGGAAAGCCGCTCTTCCGCCTCACCCCAGGGCACGATGACCGGCGTGGCTGCGGAGTCGATGAGGCGAGCCTTCCGGGCCACGGTATCGAACGCCAGAGCCTCGCGTAGCGGCTGAAGGCCGTGCTGGTCGAGCGGGCTCGCAAAGTAGAGGCGTCGGAAGTATTCGGTGTACACCGCGGGATCGTCGAGATCGATCGAACCGCCGGAGGCGCGCAGCATCTCCTCGACAATCTGCAAGCCTTTTCCCAAACCGGGAGGAGGCTCGGTTTCGGCCCGAAAGAAGACGGCGAGCCCCTCCACCAGGCGCCCTTCGCGGTTGCACCGGCCGGCCGCCTGCGCGAGACTGTCGAGCCCACCCAGGCAGCGGTAGACCACCGGGAAATCCACGTCGACGCCGGCTTCGACGACCTGGGTGGCCACCAGCCGGCAAGGCTCCCCCCTCCGTGCCTCATCCTTCAAAAGCGCCGTGACCTGGGCGAGCACGGCCGAGCGGTGGGCCGGGCACATCAGGGCCGAGAGATGGAAGCGGCCTTCCTTCGAAACCTGCTCGGCGAGCACTCGCGCATCGCGTCGCCGGTGGACCACCGCGAGCACCCGCGGGTGTGTGGTCAGCTCCCGAGCGAGGTCAGCATAGGGGACGGGCGGCGCCCCGAGATCGGGCCACGCCGGCCGAACCCGGGAGAGATCGCGTGCCAGCTTCGTCGGATCGGGAATGATCTCGTCAACGCCTTCCAGGCCTTGAGGGAGGCTGTCCCGCTGCGCCAGGGCCGGCTGGGTGGCGGTGGTCAGCACCACCGTACAGCCATAGCTCCGGACCAGCTCGCGCAAGACGTCGAGAACCGGGAGAAGAAAGCCCGTCGGGAGCGTCTGCGCTTCGTCGAGCAGGAGAACGCTCCCTGCCAGGCTGTGCAGCTTGCGGCAGCGCGACGGCGCGGCGGCGAACAGAGACTCGAAGAGCTGGACATTGGTCGTCACCACCACCGGGGCATCCCAGTTCTCCGCGGCAAGCCGGCGGCGGATCTCGGCTTCCCGATCCGCCGCCTCGGCCGCCACCGGATCGAGTCCCGAATGATGCTCGAGGACATTGGCCTTCCCCAAGGCCTGCCGGTACACCGCGGCGTTCTGCTCGATGATGCTGGTGTACGGAATGGCGGCGACAACCCGGCGCAAGCCGTGGATTTCGGCGTGGAGCAGCGCGAAGGCCATCGCCGCCAGGGTCTTGCCGCCGCCGGTGGGAACCGTCAGGCTGAACACCCCGGGTGGCCGTTGCGCCTTGGCTCGGCAGGCCGCGAGCACCTCGGCCCGGTGCCGGTTGACCCGGGAGAGACGCTTCTCTTCCGGCAGCTCCTCGACCAGCCGTGCCAGCTCCGCGTCGAGCCGTCGCCGCAAGGCCGGAATCTCCTCGCGACCCTCGGCCACGACGGCGCGCGCACCCGGTGCGTAGAAGTCCTCCGTCGCGAGCCGGTCGGCATCGATGAGGCAGGAGAAGAGGAAACGGGTCCACAACTCCAGGTGGCGAACCTCCGCCGCCAAGGGCGGCAAGGGAGGAAGAGGCGGAGCGGTGAGCTCTGTGGGCAACGCCGCCCGCAAGCCGGCGAGAGTCCGGGCATTCTCGGCCAGTCGCTCACGCAGAGGCCGCCGGCCGCCCTCCTCCGCCGCAACGGTCAGGTCCGCAAGCCCGGTGTGGTGCCCTGCGATGACGAACGCGAGGGGCAGGCCTTCGTGCTTGTGTTTGGAGACGGCAAGGGCCGCCCCGAGGCCGGCGTGCTCCACGGCCTTGGCACTGCCCCGGAGACGGTCTTGAAACTCCGGCCGGTACTTTCCGAGGTCATGCCAGAGCCCGGCGAGCCGCCCCCACTCGGCAGCACCGAAGCGCTCCGCAAACCCCGCCGTCAAACCGGCGACCTTCTCGAGATGAACCGCAAGGTCCTCCCACCCGGCCTCGGGAGGCCGGCCTTCGAGGGAATGGGCATAAAAGCGCTGCGGCATGCCTCAGCTCCATGCAGCAGGGCGCCTCAGAATCGTGCCATCGGGCTTTTCAATGGAGTCCGGAAGCTGGCTCGCGGCGAGCTTGGCGCGACCGATCGTGAGATAGGCACTGCAGAACTGCTTCAGGAACTTGGAGCGATCTCTTTCGGGTGGGAAGGCGACGACGACCCTCTTCTTCGCCCGGCCCACAACTGCGCGAACGGCCGAAGTCAGGTCGGCATCCCCGGAAACCAGGATCGCAGAGTCGAAGAGGTTCTCAAACGCATCCGCGGTGATTTGCGAGGCGATGTTCACGTCGGTCATCTTCTCTTTCGAGATCCGGGCCCTGAACCCACAGCGAGAACAAGGAGTCGTCGTCACCTCCTGGTAACGGCCGAGATGGATCGAGCAACGCCCCTGAGTCTCCAGAGCCTCCAGAAAGGCCGCCTGGTTTGACTGGTTCAGTCCAGCACCCGAGAGCCTGGCGGTGAAATAATTGACTCCGCAGAGGGTCTGGCCGGGCTTGAGGAGATTCTCAATCAGAAGAGGCACGTCGAGCCAGTGATATCTCTTCCACCCCGCCTTCTCAACACCGCGGAAGAGGTTGAAACCGTCGATGTAACCCAGGACTCGCTCGCGCACACACCGCCTCCTTTCGGGCCTTGACAAAAAGGTCCCGGCCATCTACCCTTGAGGCTGAACCACCCCGGTGGTAGCACCACCGGCCCGACAGCCCCTGGCAACAGGGGCTGTTTCTTTTGGGGTACCTGGTTCGCGCCCGACAGTCCGCCTGCCCGACGCCCCCTCGAGCTCGAAGGAGAGCCATCGGTTCGCTCATACACTGAACACCAACCATGCTAGGATGGTGACTGGGCGGTGTCAACCCCCCTTCTCCTCTCCTCCTGCCTCCTCGCAGGATTGGCGGACGGAGTGGAGTGGATTGAAACAGTGTCTGAGCTGTCTTCGTGTTGGGAGGAGGGGCGGCGCCAACCGCCCCTCCTGGAAGCCTCACGCAATCACCCTTTCTTGGCCAGGATGCCGGAGAAAGGCGGCGCTCCAGAGGGCGGCTGCCGGCCCCGGTGGCTCCGCGAAACGTTTCCGCCCTGCGGGTCACTCTTCATACAGGTCCTTGTCACTGGGCGAGCGCCGCCGCGAGGGCCGGATGGATCTTTTACAAAAGAGGAGACAGAGGGATGCCTATGTGGGTCTCGGTCGCACCCGGCAGGGGGAGACGCTCGTTGCTGCGCGTCCTCGCCCTCGCGCTGGTGGCCACGGTTCTTTGCGCCGCCCGATCCGGCGCGGTCAACGTCGGGTATTACGACATGCCCTTGGGTGCCGGCAATGCCAACCAGGTGCCCGCCATTTCGACTCTCGGTCACACGCCTGTGCAGCTTTTCGATCTCCAGAGCTCCGATCTTTCTGGGATCGACGTCCTCCTTGTCCAGAACCCCGCGAACGGCTCCTATGGAGCCGAATACCTGAGCCGCCTCGCGAGCATCGAGTCGGCGGTTTCGAACGGGTTGATCCTCGTCCTCCACGACAACTACGTCACCGGCGCCGCCACGGTCCTGCCGGGCGGCGCGGCGTTCACCGCGCAGCGCGACCTGGTGGCGCCGGGGGCGAACGACGTCAACGTCCTCGACGCGACGAGCCCGGTGGTCAACGGGCCGGCCGGGGTTCTCTCCTCCACCTCGCTCGACGGAGGCGGATTCTCCAGCCATGGCTACGTGCGCGCCGACACCCTTCCCGCGGGTGCAAAACAGATCCTCTGGCGCCCTGATCCGGGCGATGCGTCGAGCCGCATCCGGCTGGTCACCTTCGCCTATGCCCACGGCGACGGCGCCGTGCTCTACTCCACCCTCCCGCTGGCCGTGTTCCTCGCCGGCAGCGGCGCCAATCCGCCGCGCGACACGTTCACCGGGGTCTATGCGCCGAATGTGGTGAGCTATGCGGCGCTCCTTTCCGGCGGCGCTCCGGATCTCTCGGTGACCCTCACCGACAACCGCAGCGAAGCGGTCCCCGGCACGGCCGTGACCTATACGCTGCGGGTGCTCAACTCGGGCATCGGCGCGGCAGTGGGGGCACGGGTGTTCGGCACCTTCTCTCCGGCCCTCGACGGCGTCGCCTGGACCTGTGCGCATTCCTCCGGCGCAACCTGCTCGGCGGGCGGATCCGGGGACATCAACGACCTGGTGGACCTGCCGGTCGGGGGTACGCTGACCTACACCGTGAGCGGCACGATCGCCTCCGGTGCGGTCGGCACGCTCCAGAGCGTGGCCGAGGTGGAGGCCCCGGCCGGTCAGACCGATCCGGTGGCGGCGAACAACACCGCCTCCGACCTCGACACCCTCACGCCGCGGGCCGACCTGGTGCTCCAGAAGACCGGCCCGGCCTCGGCAGTCCCAGGGGCCAACCTGGTCTATACCCTGACCGTGCGCAACGACGGCCCGTCCGACGCGGCGTCCGTCTCGCTCTCCGATCCGACCCCCTCGGGGCTCGGCTTCGTCTCCGCCACCTCCCCCTGCTCCGGCGGGTTTCCCTGCAACCTGGGCACCCTTGCGGCCGGCGGGCAGGCGGTGGTGACCGTCACGTTCTCCGTGCCGTCGCCCTACTACGGCCCCGATCCGATTCTCAACCTGGCGGCGGTGCGCTCCGCAACCCACGATCCGGTGGCGGCGAACAACAGCGCACGCAGCACGACGCCGGCCGGCGGCACCCCGCAAGCCGATCTGCGCCTGTTCCTGAGCGGCCCCCCTTCGGCCGCGACGGGCTCGAGCGTCACGTTCGTCGCCCGGGTCGTCAATCAGGGGCCGCACGACGCGGCCGGCGTCACCCTCTCCTACACGCCGCCGGCCGGGCTGCTGCCGCCGGCGCCCTGCTGCACCCTCGGCCCCCTCGCGGCCGGTGCGGAGACGACGGTGCGGCTCACCTTCGGCATCCCGGCCGGCTATGCCGGTGCGAACCCGATCGCCTTCTCGGCCACGGTCTCGGCGAGCACCGCCGATCCCTCGCCGGGCAACAACACCGGGGGCGTCTCCGTGCCGCTGGGGGCTGATACGGCGGACCTCGCGGTCACCCAGACCGGGCCGGCCCTCGCCGCTCCGGGGAGCGACGTGACCTGGACGCTCACCGTCACCAACCGCGGGCCGGCCGCGGCGGTGAGCACCCTGCTCAACGACGTCACCCCGGCCGGGCTCAGCTTCGTGGCCGCCGATGCCCCGTGTGCGACGGGCTTCCCGTGCAGCCTGGGAACCCTCGCCGCCAACGCCACGGCGACCGTGCGGGTCACCTTCCGGGTGCCGGCGGGGTACAGCGGCGCCGATCCGATCCAGAACACGGCGTCGGTCTCCTCTTCCACGGCGGAAGGGTTCCCGGCCGACAACTCCGCCACCGCGGCGGCCGGTACCGGCGCCGAAGCGGCGGACCTCTCGGTGCTGTTGAGCGGCCCGGCCACCGCACCGGCGGGGACCGAGGTGACCTGGACCGCGCTGGTGGTCAACCGCGGCCCGGGGACCGCGCACAGCACGTTCCTCCTCGAAACGGCGCCGGCGAACCTCACGTTCGTCCGCGCCACCGCCCCGTGCGCGGGCGGCCTTCCGTGCAACCTCGGCAACCTGCCGCCCGGCACCTCGCTGGCGGTGGGCATCACCTGGCGCATCGCCTCCAACCACGTCGCGCCGAATCCGCTGCTGGAGACGGTCACGGTGGAAAGCGACAACACCGACCTCGATGCGGGCAACGACACCGCCGCGGTGTCCACCGCGGTGTCCTCGGTGGCCGACCTCGGCGTGACCAAGAGCGACGGGCGCACCCAGGTCTCCGCCGGCATGGTGCTGACCTATACGATCGGCGTCACCAACACCGGGCCGAGCGACGTGGCCGGAGCCACGGTCTCCGACCTCTTCCCCGCCGGGCTCACCGGCGTCACCTGGACCTGCGCCGCTTCGGCCGGCGCCTTCTGCACAGCCTCCGGCAGCGGCTCGATCAACGACACGGTCAACCTGGCGCGCGGCGGCTCTCTGACCTACACCGCCCAGGCCACGGTCGGCGCCGGCGCCTCCGGCAGCCTCGCCAACACCGCGACGGTGGCGGTGCCGGGCGGCGTGAGCGATCCGGCCGCCGGCAACAACAGCGCGACGGACACCGACGCCGTCCTCCTGCCGGCCGACCTGGTGATGGAAAACACCGCGCCGGCCACCGTGGTGGCGGGGACGAACCTGGTCTCCACCTTGCGCGTCACCAACAACGGCACGGGCACCGCCACCTCGGTGGTGCTCGCCGATCCGACGCCGGCCGGGCTCTCCTTCGTCACCGCCGGGGCGCCCTGTGCGGCCGGGTTCCCCTGCAACCTCCCCGACCTCCCACCCGGCCAGTCGGTCCAGATCACCGCGACGTTCGCGGTGCCCGCCGGCTATGCGGGAGCGAATCCGGTGAGCAACACGGCGACGGTCTCGACCGCGACACCGGAGCTGAATCCGGCGAATGACAGCGCCACCCGCAGCACACTGGTCACCTTCTCCACCGACCTTTCGATCACCAAGACCGACGGCCGTTCGACCCTGGTGCCCGGTGAAACGGTGACCTACACGATCGTCGCCACCAACGCAGGCCCCAGCGTCGCCGGCGGTGCCACGGTGGCCGATACGCCGCCCGCGGTGCTGCTCAACCCGACCTGGACCTGCACCGCGGCCGGCGGCGCCGCCTGCCCCGCCCCGGCGGGCTCCGGCGCCATCGGCCACACGGTGACGATGCCGGTCGGAAGCTCGCTCACCTATCTCCTCACCGCCACCCTCGATCCGGGTGCTTCGTCGGCGGTGGTCAACCAGGCCACGGTGAGCCCGGCGGCCGGCGCGAGCGATCCGGTGCCGGGCAACAACCTGGCCTCCGACACCGACGGTCTCGCACCGCAGGCGGACCTCTCGATCACCAAGACGAACGGGCGCACCTCCTCCGTCCCCGGCGAGCCGGTGACCTGGACGATCGTCGCCGCCAATGCGGGACCGAGCCAGGCCGTGGGTGCCACGGTGGCCGACACACCGCCTGCCGCCCTCCTCGATCCTTCCTGGACCTGCACCGCCGGCGGCGGCGCCGCCTGCCCTGCGGCGGCGGGCTCCGGCAGCCTTTCCCAGACCGTCAACCTGCCGGCCGGCGGCACCCTCACCTGGCTCCTCACCGGCACCGTCAACCCGGCGGCGACCGGGACCCTCTCCAACACCGCCACCGTGACGGCCCCTCCGGCGGTCACCGATCCGGCGGCCGGCAACAACAGCGCCACCGACGCCGAGCCGCTCACCCGGGTGGCCGACCTGCGGCTCACCCGCAGCGGTCCCGGCACCGTCAGCCGCGGCACGGAGCTGGTCTTCACCCTGACCGCCGCCAACGCCGGGCCGTCGCAGGCCCAGGTCACGCTGACCGCGCCGACCCCGGCCGGCCTCAGCTTCGTCTCCGCCACCGGCCCTTGTGCAGGTGGCTTCCCCTGCTCGCTGGGCGAGATCCCGGCGGGCGGATCGACCTCGATCACCGTCCGCTACCTGGTGCCCGCGGGTTATGCCGGGAGCGATCCGGTGATCCATCTCGCCGCGCTGCAAAGCGATGCCGCCGACGCCGTGCCGGATGACACCACCTCGCGCTCGGCGACCGCGGTCGACCGGGCCGGGCAGGCCGACCTCGCGATCACCAAGACCGCGCCGTCGGTGAGCGCCATCGGCTCGACCGTCACCTACCGCCTCACCGTCACCAACCAGGGGCCGGACGACGCCCTCGGCGTCTCGCTCGACGAGAGCCTGCCCGCAGGCCTCGCCTTCGTCTCCGCCACCGCGCCGTGCCAGAGCGGTTTCGCGTGCAACCTCGGGTACCTCCCGGTCGGGGCCTCGCGGAGCGTCGATGTGACCCTGTCGATCCCGGCCGGCTATGGCGGCCCGTCGCTGATCACCAACACCGCCACGGCCGCCGCGGCGACCGCCGATCCCGCCTCCGCCAACAACAGTGCGAGCGCGGTCACCACCCTCATCGCGGCGCCGATCGACCTCGCGGTCACCAAGCGGGGACCGGCCTCGGTCAACGCGGGGCAGGACGTGGTCTATACCCTGACCGTGACCAACCGCGGCCCCGCCGTCTCCACCAACACCCGGCTCGCCGATCCGGCCCCGGCCGGCCTCACCTTCGTCTCCGCCACCGCGCCCTGCGCCGGGGGCTTCCCCTGTTTCCTCGACACCTTGGCCGTGGGGCAGACGGTCACCATCCAGGCCACCTTCCGGGTGCCCGCCGGCTACGCCGGGCCCAATCCGGTGGTCAACACCGCCTCGGCGAGCGCCAATGAGCTGGACGGCGTGGCCGGCAACGACAGCGCCTCCGCGGTGACCGGCGTGGGCGCTCCGGCGGCCGACCTGGAGGTGACCCAGAGCGGTCCCGCCCAGACCTTCGCCGGGGGATCGGCCGGCTTCCACCTGCTGGTGCGCAACCTGGGACCGGGGACCGCCACGGCGGTGGTCCTCGCCGATCCGACGCCGGCCGGCACCACCTTCCTCGCCGCCACGGCGCCCTGTGCGGGCGGTTTCCCGTGCGCGCTGGGGGATCTGCCGCCCGGCTCGGCGGTGACCGTGCTCGCCACCTTCCGCCTCCAGAGCGGCCTCACCCAGGGGACCGTGGTGACCCACACCGCCTCGGTGAGCACGACCTCGATCGATCCGGCCGCCGGCAACAACACCGCGACCGCCACGACCACCGCGCAGACCCAGGCGGATCTCGCGATCGCCAAGACGGACGGCGTGACCCAGATCGCTCCCGGCCGGCCGCTCACCTACACGATCACCGTCTCCAACGCCGGCCCGAGCGACGCGCCGGGCACCCGGGTGATCGACAGCTTCCCGGCGGCCCTCACCGGGGTCTCGTGGATCTGCAACGCCTCGCCCGGATCGAGCTGTGCACCGGGCGCCTCCGGCACGGGCAACATCGACCGCCTGGTCCACCTCGCGGCCGGCGGCTCGGTGACCTACACGGTCGATGCCATGGTGGCACCGTCCGCAACCGGCACCCTCACCAACACCGCCACGGTCCAGGCGCCGGCCGGCGTCTCCGATCCCGTGGCCGGCAACAACACGGCGACCGACGCCGACACCTTGACACCCGAGGCCGATCTGGCCATCGCCAAAACCGACGGCGCGGCCACGGCGACTCCGGGCCGGCCGGTGACCTACACGATCACCGTCCAGAACCTCGGGCCGAGCGATGCACCGGCCGTCTCGGTGGCCGACACCTTCCCCGCCGCCTTCCCCGCGGGCGCCACCTGGACCTGCGCCGCCTCTTCCGGCTCCTCCTGCTCCGCCGGGGGCTCCGGCCAGATCCTCGACACCGCCCAGATCAAGGCCGGGGGCACCTTGACCTACACCGCCACCGCCACCCTCTCCCCGGCCGCCACCGGCACGGTCGCCAACACCGCGACCGTCGCGGTGCTCCCCGGTGTCACCGACCCGGCCGCCGGCAACAACAGTGCGACCGACACCGACACCTTGACACTCCAGGCCGATCTCTCGGTGGTGAAAGACGACGGCGTCACCACCGCCACCCCGGGTGGCCAGGTGACCTACACGATCACCGTCGCCAACGCCGGTCCCTCCAACGCGCCGGGGACCACGGTGAGCGACGTCTTCCCGCCGGCCGTGACCGCCGCCGCCTGGACCTGCTCCGCCTCCGGCGGGGCGCAGTGCGGCGCGGCCTCCGGCGCCGGCAACCTGCTGGAAACGGTGAGCCTGCCGGCCGGCGGCACGGTCACCTTCCAGGCGGTGGCGACGCTGAGCCCCGCCGCCACCGGCTCTCTCGTCAACACCGCCACGGTGGCCCCGGCGGCCGGCATCACCGATCCGGCCGCGGGCAACAACAGCGAAGGGGACACCGACACCCTGGTACCGCGGGCCGACCTCGCGATCACCAAGACCACCGCGCTCACCATCGCGACCCCCGGCGAGCCGGTGACCTACACCTTGACCGTCACCAACCTCGGCCCCAGCAATGCCACCGGCCTCACCGTCCTCGACACGGTGCCGACGACCCTCCAGAACCCCTCCTGGACGTGCGTGGCCTCCACGGGCTCGTCCTGCGCCGCAGGCGGCAGCGGGAACCTCAACACCACCGCCAACCTGGCGGCCGGCGGCACCCTCACCTACACCTTGACGGCCACCCTCGCGAAGACCGCGACGGGCACCCTGACCAACACCGCCTCCGTCACCGCCCCGGCCGGCACCACCGATCCGCAGGCGGGCAACAACAGCGCGGCGGCGACCCTGCCGATCGCCCTGCGCTCCTTCGACCTGTACACCGTCGTCCCCTGCCGGCTGTTGGACACCCGCAATGCCGCCGGACCCTTCGGCGGCCCGGCGCTCACCAGCGGCGTGCCGCGCACCTTCCAGGCCACCGGCTCCTGCGGCGTTCCGGCCACGGCCAAGGCGATCGCCGTCAACATCACGGTGATCGCGCCTCCCGCCGCCGGTTTCCTGCGGGTCTATCCGGATGGCGATCCCATCCCCAACGCCACCACGATCAACTTCAGCGCCGGCCAGATCCTGTCCAACAACGCCATTCTCCCGCTCGGCCCCACGGGTGGCATCCAGGTGTTGTCCACGCTCTTCCCGAGCGGCAACGCGGTGCACGTGGCGGTCGATGTGATGGGGTACTTCGACTGATGCCCCAGCTCGCCGTCCTCTGCATCCTGGCCTGCCTGGGCGCCGCCCCGGCAGGCCAGACGGCGAGCCTCGACCCCAAAACCGTCCCTTCCGGCGTCGCGCCGGCCCCCGGCAGCCTGGATTTCGCCGCGAGCCTCAACGAGCTGGGCATCGCGGCGGCCCGCCGCGGCGAGCTGGCCCAGGCGGAGGAGCTGTTTTTGCAGGCTCTCGCGCTGCAACGGCAGCTCGCACCGACCGGCAGGGAGGAGGCGATGACCCGGATCTATCTGGGGAACATCGCCCACCAGCGCGGCGACCTGGTGGCCGCGGAAGAGAGCTTTCGGCGCGCCATCGGCCTCCTCGAGCGGGTCAACCCGGACGATGCCGAGCTGGCGCGCGCCCTCAGCCGGCTGGGTGTTCTCGAAAGGGACCGGGGCGACCTGGACCTCGCCGAGGCGCACATCCGGCAGGGTCTTGCGATCCGGCAGAAAATCAAACCGGAGAGCCTGGACGTTTCAGGCAGCCTCCAGAACCTGGGGTTCATCGCCCAGGCGCGGGGCGACTGGGAGGCGGCCGAGGAATACTTCCGCCTCGCCCTGGCCATCCGCCAGAAGCTCGCCCCCGGCTCCGGCTTCGTCGCCGAAAGCCTCGGTAATCTCGGCATGATCCTGTGGCACCAAGGCGATCTGGCGAAGGCCGACGAGTTTCTGCGGGGCTCGTTGGCGATCCATGAGCAGCGCGATCCGGCGAGCCGCAACACGACATCGGCCTGGATCCAGAGAGGCAAGATCGCCGTTGGGCGAGAAGATCTTGCCTTGGCCGAAGAGCTGTTCACCCGCGCCCTCGCCGGCCTGGACAAGTCGTCGCCGGGAGGCCTCGAAACGGCGGACGCCGCCGAAGGTCTGGGGGTGGTCTCCCTCCAGCGTGGCGACCTTCGGAGGGCCGAGGAGCTCTTCCGGCGTGCCCTTGCGATTTCCGAGGCTCGGGAGCCGGACGGTGAGGGGCTGGGCATCCTGCTCAACGAGCTCGGCCGGGTCCATCGCCAGGCGGGCCGTCTCGCCATGGCCACCGAGTCGCTCTGCCGCGCCATCGACGTCCTCGACCGGCAGCGCAGGAACCTCGGCGGTACGATGGAACAGAGGGCCACCTTCGGCCGGAAGACCGCGGAGCTCTACCGGGACTGTCTCGCCGCACACGTCGACGAAGGCCGGCTCGACGAGGCCTTCCAGACCCTCGAACGAGGCCGTGCCCGCTCGTTCCTCGACCTCCTGGCAGAGCGCGGCCTCGACCGGACGGACGATCTACCGCCCGACCTGGCCCGCGAGCGGCGGCAGGTGGATGGTGAGTATGATCACGTTCAGGCCGCGCTCGCCGGCCTCGGCCAGAACGTGGCCGGAGACGAGGCGAACCGCCTGCGGGTCCGGCTGCAGGAGCTCCGTTTCCAACAAAAAGAGGTGGCCGCAAAGGTCCGCCGCGCGGCGCCGCGGGCGGCGCTCGCAGACCCGCAGCCGGTCGACCTCACAGCGGCCCGCCAGACCCTCGACCCCGGGACAGTCCTTGCCGCCTGGTCGGTCGGCAGAGATCGCTCTTTCCTGTTGGTCGTCCAACCCCAGGGCGCGGCAGGATCCGGGCTGGAGATCTACCCCATCCCGGTCGGTGAGCTCGCCCTGCGGCAACGCATCGGAGCGTTCCGCGACCTTCTGCAACGGGCCGACCCGGACCCGGCTCTCGCCGATCAGGCACGCGCCCTCTATGACCTCCTGTTGCGTCCGGCCGACGCGCGGATCGCCGGGGCGTCGCGGCTCCTTCTCTCTCCAGACGGCCCTCTCCACGCGCTCCCGTTCGCCGCCTTGATCCGGAACGGCCGCTTTCTCGCCGAGCACCTCCCCACCCATACGGTCCTCTCCGCCACCGTCTATGCGGAGCTGAGGAAGAACCGGCGCGCAGGATCCGCGGCCTTCCCGGTGGAGCTGGCGGCCTTCGGCGATCCGAGCTATCCGCCCTCCGCCACCGATCCCGCCCTGGCGCCGGAGATCCGCGCGGCCACCGGGCGCGGTCTCGACCTGACACCCGTTCCGGCGACCCGCACGGAGGTCTCCGGCATCGCGAGCCTGTTCCCCGGGGCGCGCCTGTTCCTCGGCACGGAGGCGACCGAGGAAACGGCCACGTCGATCGGCAAGGGCGTGCGCTACCTCCACTTCGCCTGCCACGGCCTGCTCGACGCGCGCTCTCCGCTGCGTTCCGCCCTCGCGCTCGCCATCCCGAGCCGGCCGGATGAGGGCAGGGACAACGGCCTGCTGCAAGCCTGGGAGATCATCGACCGCGTGCGCCTGGACGCCGATCTGGTCACGCTCTCCGCCTGCAACAGCGCGATGGGTCCAGAGATGGGAGGCGAAGGGCTGCTCGGCCTGACCCGCGCCTTCCAGGTGGCCGGCGCCCGCTCGGTCCTCGCCTCGCTGTGGAGCGTGGCGGACGTTTCCACCACGGATCTGATGCAACGCTTCTACCGCCACCTCCGCTCCGGCCTGGCGAAGGACGAAGCGCTCCGGGCGGCCCAGATCGAGCTGATCCACTCCTCCCGATTCTCCCATCCCTTCCACTGGGCGGCCTTCGAGCTGACCGGCGATTGGCGATGAGCCCGGGCGAGCCGGTCAGCGGCATCTTCGAGCGCCTGCGCGAGCCCGGCGGCCGGGAGGCGGGCTTCCGGCGCCTTTTCGATCGCCTCTATGGACCGCTGTACCGATTTTTCGGACGCCGGGGCTTCTCCCGGGAAGAATGCCAGGATCTGATCCAGGAGACCTTCCTCCGGGTCGACCGGGGCCTCACCGGCTTCCGCGGCGAGGCGCGGTGGGAGCACTGGCTGTTCCGGATCGCCGCCAACACCGCCGTCAAGGCCGTGCGTCACAGCTCGGCCACCAAGCGGGCTGTCACGGCGGTCTCCCTGGACGGTACCGACGTCGCCGACGCTCCGTCCGCCGCCACCGGCGGAAACCCGCGCGCCGCGGACGCTCCCTCCCCCCTGCGGCACCTGCTCGGCAAAGAGCTGCGCGAACGCCTCCTCCAGGCGGTCGCGGGCCTGCCGCCGCAGATGCGCCGCTGTGTGCGCCTGCGGGTGTACCAGGACCTCGACATCGCCGAGATCGCGGAGATCCTCCAGATCTCTCCGTCGACCGTCAAGGTCCAGCTCTTCAAAGCGCGCCAACGTCTGAAGTTGGAGCTCGGAGATACGTTGGAGGATTACGATCTGTGAGGAGACCGGCGTGGACGAGAAACCCACCACCTTGAAGGCCGCCTTGCGCGAGCTCACCGCCGACGAGGCCCGGGAGGCCGGGCCTCATCCCGGCTGGAAGCGCCTCATCGCCTACCGGGAAGGCATCTTGCCGGCGGCGGAGCGGGATGCCCTGCAGGAGCACCTCTCGCTCTGCCCGCGGTGCTCCGGGCGCCTTCTGGAGCTTCGCACCTTTGCCCGCGACGCCACCCGCAGCACGTCCCTTCTCGCCTCTCGAACTTTCCGGGGGATGGCCGCCACCCTGCTGTTCGCCTCCGTGCTTTCCTTCGGGTCACTGGTGGTGTGGCGCCAGAGCCGGCACCTGGCCCATCTGGAGGACCGGTTGGTGGAGCGGGAGACCGAGCTCGCAGCCGTCCGCCGGGAGCTGACTGCCACCCGGCTCCAGTTGGCGACCGCCGCGACCGCAGAGCCGGACCCGCCGTCTCAGGTGGCCGAGCGGCCCCCCGCAAGGACACCCGCCGAAGCCGGCCGCCTCTCCCCCGCCCTGCAGGCGATCGCGGTCACCCTGGTCCCCCGCTTCACCCTGCGGGGCCAGCCTCCCGTTGATGGCGAGCTGTTGCGCAGCGACGGAAGCGTCCACCCCGTTCGAGGGCCGAGCCCCGGGGAGCGCGTCGCCCTCCTCCTCGCACCCATCACGCTCCCCGCCTCCGGCGACGTCCGCGTCGAGCTGGTGGACGGCGATGGCAACGTGCGGTGGACCACCCGCCGCCCCGCGGCGGACCTGCAAGGCGATGCCGGCGCCTCGATCTCGCTGAGCGGCCTCGGCCCCGGCCGTTACCGCCTCCGCTGGACAGGGGAGGGACCCGGCGGAGACCCGTTGCTCGGGGAGCACCTCTTTGTCGTGGAGAACGAATAGCCTCCGGCCGGCGGCTGCCCATGGTGAGGTAGCCGGCGCAGCACCCCCGACGGCTGGATGGCGGCCCCGCGATCACCGCCCGGCGGGCTTGCGGGTCCGCCGGGCCGGTCGGCCGGCCTTCTCCAGGTTCTGCGCCACCCGGAGCCGGACGATCCGCTCGATCAGCTCATAGGGAATCGGCTGGTCGAGCGGAAAGCGCAGATTGCCCTTCTCGCCCGCATACGGAGCGGCCGCCTCTTCGATCGCAGCATCGCCCCGGGTCGGCGGATACAGCCCGATGTGGTGTTTGAAGGCGGCGAAATACACCACCACGCCATCCTGGAAAAACGCCGGCATCCGGTAGCTGATCCTCTCCTCGGCACCGGGCGCGGCGGCGCGAACCGTCTCCCGGATCTCCGAGAGGATCGCCTGCACCTCGGGGGAGCACTGCGCGATGTACTCGTCGATGCTCTGCGGTGCTGGTTGTTTGCTTTGCATGGATGCCTCCAAAGCGGGTTCAACAAGGCAGCAGAGCTTCCACCAGCTCCTCCGCCCGCGCCACCCGCAAGTCGGCCCGCAGGCTTTCCACGCCGGGCGGACGCGGGAAACCCCACTCGACGAGGGCGAAGGGGCAGCCGGCGTGCGCGGCGGTCTCGGCGTCGATGCGGGTGTCCCCCACCAGCAGGAGCCTCTCCACCGGCACCCCGAGCCGCTCCGCGAGCAGATGCAGGCCCGCGGGATCGGGTTTGCGGGTGGGCAGGCTGTCGCCACCCAGAATCTCGCGGAAGAAGCGGTCGAGCCCCAACCCTGCGAGCACCCGGCGCGACAGGGCCTCGCCTTTGTTGCTGAGGAGCGCCAGGGGATAGGACGCGGCCAGGCGCTCCAGCATCTCGGGCACGCCGGGATACGGGAGCGTCGCGTCCAGGCAGACCCGGCCGTAGTGGTCGAGGTAGGCGGCGAGCGCTTCGTCGAGATCCTGCTCCGGCAGGTCGGTGAGGGCGCGTTCGACGAGCCGTCGCGCACCCTCCCCGACCATCGCCACCACCTGCTCCAGGGCGAGCGGCGGCAGCTCGTACCCGGCGCGGGTCCGGTTGATCGCCGCCGTGATGTCCTCACGGGAGTCGATCAACGTCCCGTCGAGATCGAAAACGAGGGCTGCCGGAGGGTGCTGGAGCATCAGGCCTCGATGAACTCCGCCTCGATCCGCCGCGGCAGGAGGCCCGCTTCGTGCCCGCGGTCGAGCAGGAGCTGCACGGCGCGGCGGCCGGCGTCGCCATAGGCGCGCGTCCATTCGTTGACGTACATCCCGACGAACCGGTCGGAACGCTCCGGATCGTGCTCCAGGTCGCGGGCGTAGCGGATGGCGTAGCCGAGCGCCTCGGTGCGGTGATCGAGCCCGTACTGGATGCTCTCGGTGAGCAACCGGCAGAGGCGGCGCTTCAGGTCCTCGGGAATGTCGCGGCGGATGCCGTTGCACCCCAGGGGGAGCGGCAGGCCGGTCTCCCCCTTCCACCAGGCGCCCAGGTCGACGACCGCGGACAGGCCGAGGTCTCCGAACGTGAGCTGCCCTTCGTGGATCACGACGCCGGCCTCGCACACCCCGGTCAGCACGGCGTCCAGGATCTCGTCGAACGGCACGAGATGGACCTCCACCGCGGGCTGCCAGAGGCGCAGGGCGAGATGGGCGGTGGTGAGCTTCCCGGGGATCGCCACCTTCATCCCGGCGAGATCGGCGCGGCCGAGCGGCTTGCGGGAGACGACCACGGGACCATAGCCGTCGCCGAAGCTCGCGCCCGAGGGCATGATCTGGTAGCGGTCGGCCAGGTGGGCGTAGCCGTGGAACGAGAGGGCGGTGATCTCGTACGTCCCTTGAAACGCCGCCTGGTTCAGGGTCTCGATGTCGCGCAGCACGTGCTGGATGTCCAGGCCGGCGACGTCGAGCAGGCCCTGGGTGAGGGCGTAGAACATGAAGGCATCGTCCGAGTCCGGGCTGTGGGCGATGCGGATGGTGGTCTTCGTCGGTTCGCTCATGGTGGGGTCACTCGTACACGATGAATCCGGGCGCCAGGATGCCGTCCGGATCGTATTTCTTTTTCGCCGCGAGCATACGCGGCCATTCGTCGCCGTAGTGCGCCGCCCATTTCTCGGCGGTGTCGAAAGTCACGTACCCCGAAAGGTACCGTTTGCCGCCGTAGTGGATGGACAGCTCGCTGCACATCTCGAGCTGGTTGAGAGCCCGCTCGTGGAACCGCTCGGGGACACCGGGGAGGATGCCCCAGCCCATCACCCAGTCGCCGGGCGGATGCATGAACAGCGGCACGTCCGAAGTGCGGGTGGTGGCCGGCCAGAGGAGGATGTGGCCGCCCGGTCCCAGCGCCTGCGGCGGTGTGATGGCGAGCACCGATTCGATGAACTCGCGCGCCGTATCCCAGGGCAGGGTCGTCTCCATCCAGGGGTGCTTCATCTCCCAGTACCCGCCGCGCCGCCACAGCTCGAACACCGGGTCCATCCGGCTGCAGAATTCGAGCTGGGTGTAGTCGCTGGTCTCCAGATGCCGGTAGGGGGTGAGCCCGGCGAGGACGGCCGCATCGTCCGGCGCCTCCCCTTCGGCGTGCTCGACGGTCAGATGGAGCGGATACATCCAGTAGGCGAACGTCTGGACACCCTCACCGATCTCCAAGCCGTCGCCGATCTTCTTGATCCCCTGGAAGCAGGGGGTGCACCACGACTCCAGGGAGGAGAACGTCGGGTTGTCCGGGTCCATGACCTTCTTGGCGTCCTCCATCAGGGCGCCGAGGTCGTCATACAGGAGGTAGTACTTGCGGACGCACGGCCGGCAGCGGCGCAGGCGGACCTTGGCGCGGGTGATCAGACCGAACTGCGAGAGGCCGCAGCGCACGACGTCGAACAGGTCGCGGTTCTCCTCGCGCGAGCAGGTGACGATCTCGCCGGTGCCGGTGACCACCTGCAGCTCGACCGCGTTGTCCGCCTGGGTACCGTAGCGGAAGCTGGCGACGCCCAGGCCGGCCATCGAGAGGGTGCCGGAGATCGCCACGTTCAGGTTGTTGGTGAGCACCCGCGGCACGAAGCCGCGGGGCACGGTGGCCTGGACCAGCTCGCGCCAGATGACGCCGGCGCCGACGGTGGCCGTCTCCCCCGCTTCGTCGATCTCGTGGATCGTGTTGAGCGACGAGGTGTCGACGAGGACACCGCCCTCGGTGGTCGACTGGCCGCTCTGCGAATGCCCCTGGCCGCGGGCGACGAGAGGGATCTTGTGCGTGCGGCAGAAGCGCACCACCTCGGCCACTTCCTCGGCCGAGGAGCAGCGGGCGACGGCCCCCGGCAGGTGGTCGACGCGGCGCCCGAAATCGGAGCGGAAGGCATCGCGGGTCTCGGCATCGAGCAGGATACGGTCGCCCAGCGCGGCCTTCAGCGCGCGCAGGCTCTCGGACGTCGAAGGGGGTAGCTGAGCGGTCATACGATCGGTTCCTCCCAGGGCCAGGTTTTTAACACGGATTCGGGTGGGGGCGCCCTCTCCCGCCTAGCGGGGGAGGGTCGGGGAGGGGACGTGCGGTGGCCGTTGCACCGGCAGGTGCGGATCGGTCTCCGTCGGCAGCGCCGGGGGGGCCACGCGCGGCGTGTCGCCGGCTGCGGCCTCCGGCTCACGCCGGCCGATCAGAGCGGCGGGCAGGACGGTGCGGAACCCGGTGGCGATCCAGCCGTCGATGCCTCCATCGATCAGCACGGCGCTCTCGAATCCGCTGGAGATGAGAATCGCCATGCCCTCCTCGGCGCACTGCGCGGTATCACAGTAGACGAGAAACGTGTCGTCCCGGTAGGCGGCGATCTCGAGCATCCGGTGCGGGAGATGCCCGACCGGGATGTTGTAGGCGCGGTAGATGTGCCCGGTGTCGCCATGGAAGCTCGCCGGGGGCCGCAGGTCGAGGATCAGCAAGCTCGGCGTGTCATGCATCATCTCGAAAGCGATCGGCGGGCTCACCTTGCGGTACGGCGGGCGCTCGGCGGCGCGGCGCTTCAGCCAGGCACAGCCGTCCAGGGCCAGCAAGGCCGAGAGGAGAATCAGCAGAGCCACGCGAGGGCGAAGGGGCTGGGCACTCGGCGGTAGGACCACGCCCGCATTCTACACGTCCTCCAGGTCCACCTCGGAGACGATCTCCCCCACCCGGAGGCCGCGGTGATTGAACAGGGCCGGACGGTCGAGCCCCGCGAGATCGGCGAGCTCGGCGGCGGCGAGCGAGCCGAGCTGGCGCAGCACGTCGAGCACCACGGCATCGCGGCAGCGCTCGCCGCCATCGGCGATCTTCAGCGCGACGCCCAGCGCGACCGGCCCGCGCACCGCGAGGCCATAGAACCCCTCGGCCCCCTCTTTCCCCACCACGCGCCCCCCGGTGGCCGCGATCAGCCGGGTGGTGAACCGCCCGGGGCCGGCCACCATCTCCGGCGCCGCCGCCATCGCCGCCCCGATCCGCTCCAGGGCCGCGACCTCCTGCGCGGGCAGCCCGACGGCGGAGCGAGGATGAGCCAGGATTGCATAGACCCGGGCCGCTGCGGCGAGCGTGAGGTGGTAGCTGGGGACGCTACAGCCGTCGGTCCCCAGACCGATCGTCGCCGCCGGCACGCCGGCGAGCCGGGCGAGGTGGTCGAGAATCGCCCGCTGCAAGGGATGGTCCGGCTCCAGGTAGCCGGAGGCGGGCCATCCGTGCATCCGGCAGGCGAGAAGCATGCCGGCGTGCTTGCCCGAGCAGTTGTTGTGCAGCGGTGACGGAGAGAGCCCCCGGCTCCGGAGGTCGGCCGCGGCCTCGGCGTCCATCGGCACATGAGCGCCGCATTGGAGGTCGTCGACCGAGAAGCCGCCGCGCTCCAGAAGGGAGAGGGCACGCGCGGTGTGTGCCGGCGTCCCGCCGTGCGAAGCGCAGATCAGGGCGAGATCGGCGGTGTCGAGGCCATGGCGCTCGATCCCTCCGGCGAGCACGAGAGGCAGGGCCTGGACAGGCTTGGCGGCGGAGCGCAGGAAGGTGGCCGCCTCCGGATCACCAAAGCGGGCGACGAGGCGCCCATCCGGCGTCGCCACGGCCACCGCCCCGAAGTGCCAGCACTCCGGCAGCGCGTTGCGCCAGACCGTGGCGATCCGCTCGAACAAGGGTGAGATGACGCGGGGAGGCTACCGCTCCGCGGCCATCGCCGCGTCGGCGGAGTCGTAGATGGGGAACAGGTCCGCCAGCCGCGCCACTTGCAGCAGCTTGCGGATGCGCTCGGACGGGTTGACCAGGATCAGCTCGCGCCGGGCGGTGCGGAAGCGCCCGAGGTACCCCACCAGCTCGCCGATCCCGGTCGAGTCGATGAAGTTGATCTTGGAGAAGTCGACGATGACGTGCCCGCGGTCGTCCGACAGGGCACGTTCCAGCGTCTGGGCGAAGAACTGGGCGCTCTCTCCCAGCTTGATGACGCCCTCGACGTTGAGGAGGGTGAATCCATTGAGGTGGCGCTTTTCGACGATCATTCGGAAGCCATCTGAAGTCGATCGGAGTCTAGCATAAACCGTCGCCCCCACCGTCTCGCCCACCCGTTCGGACGGGGAGCCGCGCCGCGCCGCCCGCCCGCCCGGATGTAGCGCTCCTTTCACCGACCCGTTCATGCTTTCGGGTCAGCGGCAGGAGCTGAATCTGCACGAGGATGCGCACGATGAGCTTTCAGAACATGTCCCGGCGGGACCGGATGGCCCGCCTCATCGTCGGTCTTTCCATGCTCTGGGCGAGCTGGGCCTGGGCGGCTCCGGAGGAGGCGATCTGGCCGGTCGTCCTCAGGGTCTTTTCCCTGTTCCCGCTGGTCACCGGCCTCCTCGGCTGGTGTCCGGTCTACACCATCCTCGGCCTCTCCACCAACAAACCGAAGACACCCCCGCGGGACCATTGAGGCGGCCGTGAGCTACAATCGCCTCCGATGACTTCGCGGGGATCGGACGCCCTGTTCGGGGCGGTCACATTGCGCCGGTTGAAGTGGATCGCCGTCCTCGCGGCGTTCGGCTTCATCCTCCTGTTCGAATACGTCCGGCAGAGCATCTACCCCTCCCTCGACACCTGGAAGGGGCGGCTGTTCATGGACAGCGTCATCTTCACCGGAGCCATCTTCTTCTTCGGGGCCGTGTTCCACCTCATCGAACGGATGCAGGAACGCCTGGAGCAGCAGAACCGGGAGCTTCTGGCTCTCCACACCGCCGCCCTCGACGTCTACCGCGAGCTGGCCCTGGAGGTCGTCCTCCAGAAGGTGGTGGATCAGGCGCGGTCGCTCCTCCAGGCCCGCTATGGAGCCCTGTCGCTGCTCGAGGACGAGCAGCAGATCGCGAGCTTCATCACCTCGGGCATCCCGGACGCCGACCGGGCGCGGATCGGCGATCCGCCACAAGGCCGTGGCCTGCTCGGCGTCGTCCTGCGCGAAGGGCACCGCCTGCGCCTGAGCGACATTCAGCGCGATCCGCGTTCGGTCGGCTTCCCGGCGCACCATCCGCCGATGCGCTCTCTGCTGGCGGTGCCGGTCCTCTGCAACGGGCCGTTCCGGGGCAATCTGTACCTCTCCGACAAAGAAGACGGCGAGCAGTTCACCGTCGACGAAGAGGAGACGCTGGTCCGCTTCGCCACCACCGCCGCCATCGCCATCGACAACGCCTACCTGCACAACCGCCTGCACACCCTGGCGGTCTCCGAGGAGCGCCTGCGCATCGCCCACGAGATGCACGACGGCCTCGCCCAGGTGCTCGCCTATGTGAACACCAAGGCACAGGTGGTCCGCGAGCATCTGAAGCGCGAGCGGATCGACGAAGCGATGAAGCACCTGGACCAGCTCGCCGCGGCGGCGCGCGAGATCTACGCCGATGTCCGCGAGTCGATCATCGGCCTGCGCAGCGCGGCCCAGCCGGGGCAGTCCGCCACCGATTCCCTGCGCGAGTTCGTCGCCAACTGGGAAGCCCAGAACGGGATCGCCTGCCGCCTCCACCTGGAGACCGACCTCCGTCTCCCTTCGGGTGCCGAGCTGCAGGTTCTGCGCATCGTCCAGGAAGCCCTGGCCAACGTGCGCAAGCATGCCAAGGCCGGGCAGACCGACGTCTGGGTCGAGCGGATCGAGGGCCACGTCCGCATCACCGTGCAGGACGACGGCGTCGGCTTCACTCCCGGCGAGCTCGGCCGCGCCGAATTTCCCCGTTTCGGGCTCTCCACCATGCGCGAGCGGGCCGAATCCGTCGGTGGCTCGTTTCAGCTCGAATCAACCCCGGGTCAAGGGACGCGCGTCACCATCCAGGTCCCCGCCCAGACTCCGAACCGCGATTCCAGAGGAGCCGTTGCATGAACATCCTCATTGCCGATGACCACGCCTTGTTCCGCGACAGCCTGCGCAGCCTCCTCGAGGCGCGGGGGCTCAACGTGATCGGCGAAGCCAGGAATGGCCGCGAGGCGGTCGACCTGGCGCGCCGCCTGAAGCCGGACATCGTCCTGATGGATCTCTCCATGCCCGAGATGGACGGCTTGTCGGCCACCCGCCTGATCAGCGCCGACCAGCAAGAGGTCAAGGTGGTCATCCTGACCGCCTCGGACGAGGACGCCAAGCTGTTCGAGGCGATCAAATCGGGCGCCCAGGGATACCTGCTCAAGAATCTCGAATCCGAGGAGTTCTTCGCCCTGCTGGAAGGCATCGGCCGGGGAGAGCCGGGGCTCACCCCGGGGCTCGCCCGCAAGCTTCTCCTGGAGTTCGCCCGCCCGGCGCAGGCCTCCGGGCCGTCGCACGATCCGGACGCCTTGACCGAGCGGGAGCGCGAGGTCCTGGAGCTGCTGGTGCAGGGGATCACCTCGAACCGCAAGCTCGCCCGCCAGCTCGGCGTCAGCGAGAACACGGTCAAGTTCCACGTCCGCAACATCCTGGACAAGCTCCACCTGCACAACCGCGCGCAGGTGGTGAGCTACGCCATCCGCAACAAGATCGTGGACACGGTGTAGAGAAGACCGCCTTCAGGCGCCCCGGTCGTCGATCAGGAGACGGAGGAGGTCGAAGGTGGTCAGGATGCCGACCGCCTTGTGGTCCTGGGTGACCACAAGGCGGTGGATGTGGCCGTCGAGCATCAGGCGCGCCGCGTCGGTGACCGGCGTCTCCAGGCTGACGGAATGCAGGCGAGGCGTCATGATGTCCGCCACGATCAAGCCGGGGGTCGTGACGTGGACGGTGCGCAGCTCTTCCAGGGTGACGGGCGGCTCTTCCCAGCCCCGGGTGAAAAACTCCGGCTCGGCCGGCGGCGGCTCCAGGGCATCGGGATCCGCCGCGGCGCGCGCGATGTCGGCATAGGAGACCACACCGACCAGGCGCCCTTCCCCATCCTCCACCGGTGCTCCCGAGATCTGGTTCTCGGTCAGGAAGGCGGCCACCTCCTGCACCGTCATGTCGTCCCGCACGGTGATCACGTCGGGGTTCATGACCTCTTTCGCCGCCACCATCCACGGAGCTGGTCTCGGGAGCATCCTTGAGTCTCCTCTCCTCCTGCGGCGAGCGCCCTCAGACGAGGACCTCTCCCTCCTTCTTCGCTTCTGCAGCCCGGCTCTCCTCGCGGGCCGCCAGCGGCGGAATCACCAGCAGGTTGCCGGCACCGTGGCGGATCACGGTGGAGGCGACGCTGCCCAGCACGAACCGCTCGAAGCCGCTGCGCCCGTGGGTGCCGAGGATGGTCAGGTCCGGTTGGTCCGCCTCGATCCGGTCGAGAATCCCGGTGTCGACGAAGCCGGCCTCGACGGCGGCATCCACCTTGAACGGGACGCCGGAGGAGTGCCGGAGGACGAAGTGCCGCAGCTCCTGGGTGGCGAGCTGCTCCACCTCGGCATCGGTGGCGCGGGCCGAGAGGGCCTCGCGGTCGAGCTCGGTGAGCACGAACAGGGCGTCGACCGTCGGTGGCGCTCCACCTGCCGTCCAGGTGAGGAAGCGCATCCCGGCGTCGAAGGTCTCGGAAGCGAGAGGCGACAGGTCCACGGGAAGCAGAATCCGCCGCATGGGGAGCTGCACCTCATGGCGCACCACCAGCACCGGGCAGGTCGCCTTGCGCACCACGCGATCCGCCGTGGAGCCGAAGACCTTGGCGAGGCGCGGCGACTCGGAGGAGCCGACCACGATCAGGTCGGCACCGATCTCCCGCGCCGTGTCGATCAGGTAGCGGTGGGCCGGGCTCACGTCCAGATGGATCCCCGCGAGCTCCATGCGGTCGATCCCCAGGCGCGCGATCTGGTCGTCGAGCTGCCGCTGCAGGGCCGCCCGCTCGGCCTTGAACACCTCTCCCAGCGGAACGTCGGGAAAGAAGGGCGCTCCGCCGTAGGTCATCGGCATCGAGCAGGCATGCGCGAGGTGGACCTTCGCTCCCGCCCGGCGGGCCAGCAGCACGCCGCTGCGAACCACCGGATCGCTGGCCTCGGTGAGGGAGCTGCCGATCAGAATGGTGTCGAGCTTCTTGAACATGGCCGTCTCCTCTTCGAGCCTGTCAGTTGATGGCGATCTCCTTCACCTCCGGCTGGACGGTCGGCGGCACCGGAACCGTCACCTCGAGAACGCCGTCGACGAGCTTGGCGACGATGCTCTCCGGCTTGACCTCGAAGGTCAGAGGCACGCGGCGATAGAAGGAGCCGTACTGGCACTCGGCCTTGTAGTAGTTCTCCTTCTCCACCTTGGTCTCCTCCTTGCGCTCGCCCTTGACGACCAGGGCTCCGTCTTCCAGGGCGACGTGGATGTCCTCCCTCTTCATGCCCGGAAGATCGGCCCGGACGACCAGCAGGTCGTCCTTCTTCATCACGTCGACACGCGGCATGAAGTCGAGGCCTTCCTTCTCGAACCGGCGTGCCATCCAGGGCAGATTCGTCATCCAAGGCCGCTGCCAGAGCTGATCGAGCTCACTGAAGAGATCGTCGAACATGGCGAGGGGGCGCAGGACGGGCCGGTTCTCCACCTTGACCGGAACGCTCTTGTCAAACATCTCCAATCCTCCTGTGGGAGCCCCGTGTACCACTTGCATGCGCGGCTCCGAGGTGAGACTACGCCCGCGCACCGAATTCCACCCCACGCCCACGCGGGGGGAGAGCCACGCACGCCGGGGTGGGAGGGCGTCCCACCCGTTCAGAGGATCTCCCCGGCCGACGGGTGAACCTTTTTAGAATCTTCCGGCTGCTGAAGTCTGAACTCCTGGTAGGTAGCCTTCAGTGAACAACTAGAGGAGGATTCATGACGATACGCCCGCATCGCACCCACCGCCTGTTTCTCGTCCCTCTGGTCCTCGGGTTGGGTCTCGCTCTGACGAGCCCCGCCGGGGCGACCAACTTGAACGGGTTCCTTCCCGAGAAGGGTCATGGAGATCTGGCCGTCTCGTACACAGCCGAGGGCTACGACGAGTTCTGGGTCGGCGAGGTCAAGGTTTCGGACCCCGGCGTCGGGGAGGTGGAGATCGACAGCCTCTCGGTCTGGTTTCTGTGGGGGCTCACCGATGACCTCGCGCTGGTGCTCGATGTCGCCCATGTCGATGCCTCTTCGGACGGTCTCGGAGGCTTCGGAGAGAGCGGTCTGCAGGACGGCTCGGTCCTCCTCAAGTACCGCTTCTTCGAGAGCGGGCCTCACCGTCTGGTGGGCGGCCTCGGCGTCCGCACGCCTCTGTCGGACTATGAGGCGAACCTGCCGGTGGACCTGGGTGACGGGACGACCGACGTCCTCTTCCGTCTCGTCTACCAGGCGCAGGCCGGGAGCTTCTATTTCTCCCAGCAGGTGGGCTACGACCTGCGCGGCGACGACGCCCCGGACGCCTGGCCGCTCTACACCGAGGCCGGCTACACCTTCGGCAAGGCCACGGCCACGGTCTTCTATTCCCGGTTGATCGCAGACGGCGGCACGGACATCGGAGATCCGGGCTTCACCTTCCCGAGCAACAAGGACGAGACCAGCCGTCTGGGTCTCAAGATCTACGGGCGGATCAACGACCGTTTCGGCGTCGCCGCCTCGGGTTTCCAGACCCTGGACGGCCGCAACTCGGGCGACACCACCGGCTACTCGGGATCGCTGGTCGTCCGGTTCTGAGCCCGCTGCGCCACCGCCACGTACTCCCCCACCGCCAGGCGCCGGCCGGCAAGCCCGGCCGGCGCGAGGTGCCTCTGGTGCAGGAGGTCGGCCCCGGCCATTTCGAGCAGCGAGAAGCCGCGGGCCGCGACGAGATCCGGAAGCTCGGCGCGCCGCACTCCCCAGGTGAACGGCTCGCCCACCTGCCGCAGCCAGGTGCGCAGAAACGGCGAAGCGCCGGGAAAATCGATCCGGCCGTCGCGCTGCGGTTCCATGAAGGTGAAGGCGAAACGGCTCCCGGCTCCGGCGTGCTCCCGGAGAAAGGCGAACAGCCCGTCCACCTCCGCCGCCTGGAGGTACATGGTCAGACCTTCCGCGACGAGAACCGTCGCCGCGTTCGCCCGCCAGCCCGGCAACGCCGGCACGGTCTCCTCCAGCCGGGTCTTCGCGAGGTCGAGCTCGACCAGCTGGAGATTCGCGCCGGCCGCCTCTCCGGCGAGGACGCGGCGCTTCACGCCCTGGGTGGCGGGATGGTCGCACTCGACGAAGAGGACCTCGGGAAACTCCGCATGCAGGCGCAGGGCGAGCGGATCGAGCCCGGCCCCGAGGACGAGCACCTGGGTGACACCCTCCGCGATCGCCTGCCGCACCGCCGCCTCCAGGTAGGCCTTGCGGGCTGCGTAATGGAGCTGGACCCCGGGTAGGACCAGCCGCTCGCCCAACCGGGCCAGCGCCCGTGCCCACCTCCGCCCCGCCAGCAGCCGCACCAGCCGCGCCCGCGCCGGATCGGCGGCGGCGAGAAAGCGGTCCCACAGCGCCGCCGCATCCGAAGGAATCAGGCCTCTCAGGGCAGGGTCCCGGCCTTGGAAGGCCATCGACTGGACGATGACCAGGGCGGTCGCGCTCGGCCGGGTCTCGCGCATCAGACCTCCGGAAACAGCGTCCGGTGGTGGCGGTACCAGTCGCTCTGGAACCGCTCCTCGGGATCGAACGCCGACTTCCGCCGCAGGAATTCGGCGAAACGCGGATGGCAGGCCTCGATCTGCTCGCGCCGGGCGTCCTTGTGATAGGTCAGGAAGTAGCTGCCGCCGCGCTCTCCGGCCAGGTCGATCAGCCGCCGGAACGCCGCCGCGGTCTGCTCGCGGCCGGCCGGGGTGTGCGCCGTGCAGAGATTGAGGACCGTGCAGGCCCAGGGCTCGCGCGCCCAGGCGAGAAAGCTCTCCGTGTCGCGCTCGATCAGGCGCACCGTGCCGTAGATCACCTCGACGCCGTGGCGCCGGAAATCCTCCGCCGCCGCGGCGAGAAAATCGGCGAGGCGCGGCCGGGGCACATAGATCTCGGTGATGATCTCGCTCGCCGGCCCGGCGGCGCCGCGGCGCGCGTCGAGATCCGCGTGGTAGCCGTCGAAATAGGGCGAGAGCTGGTGGGTGTCGGACCAGTAGACCTGGCCGTTCGTCCCCAGGTAATAGCCGGCGTAGCGCTCGAACGCCCGCGCTTTGTCCGCATGGGCGAGCCAGAGCAGCTCTTTCCAGTCGTCGTCCGACAGCTCCCGCTGCCCGGCCGGGATGGGCGTCCCGGGATCGACCGGACGGTAGCAGGAGAAGACCCCCTCATCGAGATAGCCGTCCGACGCCGGATCGATCGAAAACTGGAAGTCGCCATAGAGGAACCCGTCGCGGATGCGCTCCGCGAACGCCTCCGCCAGGCCGTCGCGACGCCGGATCTCGACGATGCGTTCGAGCTTGCGGCGCGGCACGAGGCGCAGCGTCATCGCCGTGACGATCCCGAACAGCCCGTAGCCGCCGGCCACCAGCGCGAACAGCTCGGCGTCCTCCGACCGGCTGCAGCGCCGTACCTCTCCCGCCGCGTCGACCAGGGTGAACGCCTCGACATCGGCCACGAAGGGAGGCAAGGTGAGGCCGCGGCCGTGCCCGTTGGCGGCCAGCGTGCCGCCGAGGCTCAGCCGATCCGCCCCGGTCTGCTTCTGCGCGATCCCCCAGGCCGGGGAGGATCCGTCCTGGAGGGCCAGATATCCATCGAGCAACGCGGGCCAGAAGATCCCCGCCTCGGTCTCCAGCAGCCCGCGCTCGCGGTCGAAGGAGAGGAGGCGGGCGAGCGGCCGGGTGTCGAGGAGCAGCGTGCCGGTGCCGAACTGCTGGGCGCCCATGGCATGGCGCCCCCCCATCACCGAGACCGAGAGCCCCTCCCGCCGCGCCGAGCGCACCGCCGCGACGACGTCCGCGGTCGAGCCGACCGGCACGATGCGACGGACGTGGGTCTCGTTCAGGGCCGAGTGGATGTCGTTGACCAGGGGCATGGAGACCCTGCATTCTACGGCGTCGAGGAACCGATGCGGACATCCAGACGAAAAAACCGTGGCCCCCTCTCCGGCGTGCGCGTGATCGACGCTTCGCGCGTGCTCGCCGGCCCCTATCTCGCGATGCTTCTGGGTGACCTGGGGGCGGACGTGATCAAGATCGAGAAGCCGGACGGCGACCAGACGCGCGCCTGGGGGCCGCCCTGGGTCGGCGAGGGGGAGCACCGGGTCTCCGCCTACTACGTCGCCGCGAACCGCAACAAACGGTCGGTGGTGCTGGACTTGAAGCTCCCCGAGGCCCGGGAGACCTTCGCCCGGCTGGTCGCCGGGGCGGACGTGCTGGTCGAGAACTTCCTGCCGGGCGAATGGAAGCGCCTCGGTTTCCGCAGCGCCAACTTCCGGCGCGGCCATCCGGAGCTGGTCCACTGCACGGTCACCAGCTACGGCACCCGCGGGCCGGACGCGGATCGGCCGGCTTATGACGTGGTGCTGCAAGCGGAGTCGGGCCTGATGTCGCTCACCGGCTTTCCGGAGGGCGAGCCGGTGCGGGTGGGGGTTGCGATCGTCGATCTGTTGACCGCCCTCTACGGGTTGTCGGCCACCCTCGCCGCGCTGCGGGAGCGCGACCGCACCGGCCGCGGCCGGCGGGTGGAGATCGCGATGCTCGACGCCGGGGCCTCCTTCCTTTCCTATGCCGCCCAGTCCTGGCTCGCCGACGGCCGCCAGCCGCCGCCGCTCGGCTCACGCCACCCCAACCTCGCCCCCTATCAGGCCTTCGCGGCGAGCGACGGCTGGTTCATCGTCGGCGTCGGCAGCGAGGACCTCTGGCGCCGCTTCTGTGCCGCGATCGAGCGGCCGGACCTGGAGGCCGATCCGCGCTTCGCCACCAATGAGGCCCGCGTGCGCCACCGCGAGGCGCTCGACGGCCTGCTCGCCGCGGTCTTCGCCACCCGGCCGCGCGCCCATTGGGACCAGGCGCTGCGCGCCCACCGCGTCCCGGGCGGCCCCACGGCCGGCGTCGGCGAGGCGGTCACTGCGGCGCAAGCCCGCGGGCAGGTGCTCCCCCTCCCCCCGGGGGCCTATGGCGACCTCGCCACGATGGCGGCGCCGTTTCTCTTCGATGGCCGGCGGCCGGTGCCGGCGCGGGCGGCGCCGGCGTTGGGGGAGCATACGGTGGAGGTGCTGCGGGCGCTGGAAAAACAAAGGACTTGAAGGAGGCAAGGACCATCAGGACAACAGGCTACGGCGAGGAAGATCCTTGCAGTGCTGCGGCGAGCGAGAGAGCTGCCTGGCGGCCTGATGCATCACCGGGCTGAAGAGGAGATTTCGCCAGCACCTGCAGCAGGGCCAGCCGCCGCGCAGAGGCGAGGGCCGCAAAAAAGTCTTCGAGGTCCTCGCGAAGGATGGCTTCGGGGGCTCCGCGAACCGTCTCCGGTTGTCCGGGAGGAGGGACGAGACCCGTGTACTTCGGGAGGCCCTCCTCCACGGTGACCTCATGAAGCCGCGGCGACAGCGCCATGGGAACACCGGCAAACCGGTCGGCGGCGATCAGCAGGAGTCTCACCGCATGCAGGAGGCCCGTGACCACGGCGTCCTCGCTTTCTTCTTCCAAAGCGATGCGGGCAAAATCCTTCAGGGAGGGCAGCCGCTTCACCACCTGCCACAGCCTCCACCTCCCCGGCGTGCTTTCGGCCAACGCGATGCAGCGTCGGCCGGACAGGACGCTGCGCGACGCGCTGTGCTGGCGCGCCCACGCCAGAAGCGCCTCCCGCCCGTCCTCCAAGGTCATCTGCGGAGCCCGCGTCTCGATCTCCCAGCCGGCGGCCAACCCGGCCCCCCAACAGCCGTCTCCCCGGTCGTACAACTCGCAGCGGTCGACCGCGGCTTCGAGCAGAACGAGCCGCCCCTCGACGGGTGGCCAGATCATCCCGATCCGCACGTTGGTCCCGGGCGGCTGCGGCGGTCCCTCCGAGACCACCGGCCCGCCCAAGGGCGCGGAGCCGCCGACCGGAGCCGCCGGGCTCGGGGCCGTCACCGCCAGGCTCGGGGAAGGAGCCTCCCGATCTTCAAGCTCATAGATGCTCTGGAGGAGCTCCTCGCCGCTGTCGATGGGCGGACGGCCCTGCAACAGAGCCCCCGTGCTGATGAGCTCGCGGACCCGGTCCAGGGCAAGCCGGACACCCAAAATGAACGCCTCCCGCACGCCGGAGCCGTCGATGGCCACCGACTCGATGATCCCCACCTGCCGGCCGACGCTCGGGATCAACGTCTTCAGCTCGGACGGGCTGATCGCATCCTCCGCGTCCCGGTGATTGGCCTGGAGAACGAGGCCGACCATCGGCCCGGGCAACGCAGCCAGCCAGCCGAGGAGCTCTTCCAGTTGCTCCCGGCTATCGGCCAGCCTGCGCCGGCTGGTATCGGCCACGAAGACGACGGCGTCGGCGGTTTCGATCAGGCTCCGCCGGCGTGCGGCGAGCGAGACCTGGCCGGGCACGCTGACGATCTGGCAACGGATCCGCCGTCCCTCGAAAAGGCCGGCCTCATATTCCAGCCAATCGAAGAAGATCGTGCGGCCGGAGATCTCCTCCGGACTGTAGACCGGCCGGGCAAGGCGCTCTCCCAACGAGCGCAAAGTCGTCGTCTTGCCGGCGAAGCCCGCACCGGCATAGACGATCCGGACCACCAGCAGGCCCCGGTCATCGTCGCGGAAAGCCATCGGCCCTCCCGCTCAGGTCAAACCAGGGCTGAGGCGTATTTGTTGACGACGGTGCGCACGATCGCCAGGTTCGTCAGCGCCCTGTCCGCCGCCAGATAAAGAAAGGTCTGCGGTGTCACCATTTTGATCAGGTGGATCTGGTCGGTCAGGGTCAACAGCATGTCCTCGAGGTTTCCGCTGAGCTTCAGAGTCTTCATCGTCTTGAGCTTCTGCTTCACCATCTCGCTGTTGTAGGCACTGGCGGCCGCCAAGTCAAAATTGGCCCGCGTGCTCTTGGCGCCCAGGGTCATGCCCGATTCCAGATCGACCAACGAGGCGCCGATGAATCCGGCGATCTCATTCTCGAACTGACCGAACACGGCGATGATTTCTTGTTCGTTCGCCATACTGCCCCCTCTTGTCAGGTGTTTTCCGGAGCCGACGAGCTCAGCGGCCGACCGCGTCTTGATTCGTACTGCTCCAGGCTGACTGCAGCGAGTGTAACAGGGTCTCGCGAAAAACGTAGAGATCAGTCCGTTCCTTTCGGGCTGGGAAACTGGACCCGCTTGCCGGCCTCGATCTCCGCCTTGCGCACGACGGCGGTCTCGTACCGCTCGTGCCCCCACCAGACGGCCAGGGCGAGGAAAGCCCCCACCAGCAGCGCCAGAAGGACCACGGTGGGCTCTCGGGTGACCTGGTGCGGGTCCGGGCCGGTGAACAGCAACAGGGCGTCCGCCCCCAGGGCGCCGGCATAGAAGCTGTTGAGCACCGCCACCACGTCGCGCAGGTCCGAGACTCCGAGGGACCGCTGGCCGAACGACGGCTGGTCGTCAAAGGGCGGCCAGGCCAGGTATCGCTGGAGATTCGGATCGCGGTCGGCGAAGAAGCGGTTGATCTTGTTGATTGCCCGCAGGTACTCGGTCGCCCGGATGCGCCGCTCGATGATCCGCTGGAAGGTGAGAAACCCCTCGATCGCCATCAGCAGCACGATGATCAGTCCCGGCAGCAGGAGGGACTCGACGATCGGAAAGATCCGCCCCGTCGCCCCCGGCTGTCGCAGGATCTCCGGCAGGCTCAGCAGGAGCGTGCCGCCGCCCGCGACGAACAGCAGATGGATGCTGATCCGCCGTTCCCCCATCTCCGCATTGTGCTGGTAGAGGCTGGAGATCCGCGCGTGCTCGGCGAGCAGGAACGACGAGGTGCTCTCTTCCTCGATCTCGATGACACGGGAGGTCGGCGGCTCGCCGGGTCCCGCCCCGCCCGCCTGTCGTCGTGGCCGCATGGGCCGTATCATAGCCGGGTTTGGTACAGTTGGTCCTGAGGCACTCCATGATCACTCTCCCCTACGGCATCGCCGACTTCCGCCGCATCCGCCGGGAAGGCATGGCCTACGTCGACCGCACGGCCTACATCCCGCGCATCGAGCGGCTCGGCAGCACCCTCGTCTTCCTGCGCCCGCGCCGCTTCGGCAAGTCCCTCTGGCTCCAGACCCTCGCCAACTACTACGACGTGCGCCGGGCGGAGGAATTCACCGACCTCTTCGGCGGCCTCGCCATCGGCCGCACGCCGACCCCGCGGGCCAACCGCTCCTTCATCCTGCAGTGGAACTTCTCCGTGGTGGACCCGAGCGGCAGCGTCGGGCAGATCGCCGAGAGCCTCCGCGAGCACGTCAGCTCGCGCGCCAAGAATTTCATCGCCGACTATAAGGATCGCCTGCCTGTCAAAGTGGAAACGGAAGGCAGTGCGACGGCGATCCTCGACAGTCTCCTCAGCGCGGTTCGCCGAACACCTCATCCTCTCTACCTCTTGATCGACGAGTACGACAACTTCATCAACGAGGTGATGGCCCGGGACGTCGAGACCTATCGCGCCCTGGTTCACACCGACGGGCCGTTCAAGCTCCTCTTCAAGGCGGTCAAGAACGCCACCGAGGGTCAGGGCCTGGAGCGGGTCTTCATCACCGGCGTCTCCCCGGTCGCCTTGAACGACTTGACGAGTGGCTTCAACATCGCCAGAAACGTCTCTCTGGAGCCGGACCTCGCCGGCCTGTGCGGCTTCGAGGAATCCGAGATCCGCGGCCTGCTGGAGCAGATCTCACAAGACCGGGACCTCTCCCCCGAAGCCGTCGAGGACGCCGTCGCGACGATGCGCACCTGGTACAACGGCTACCGCTTCACCGCGAGCGAAGGAAACGGGCTCGTCTACAACCCCACCAACGTCCTCTATTTCCTCGACCACCTCCACCGGCACGGCATCCCTCCGGCGCAGCTCCACGACGAAAACCTGCGCACCGACCGTGGCAAGCTCTCCTTCCTCGCCCGCACCGCCGCCGGTTCCGGCGTCATTGAGGAGCTGACGGAAGGGAACGGGGAGATCGAGATCCCGGAGCTGGAGACCAGCTTTTCTCTGGACCGGCTGCTGACCCAGCTTCAGCAAGACCGCGGGTCGATCGTCTCTCTCCTCTACTTCATGGGGCTGCTCACCCTCACCGACGTTCCCGGGCGGTTACGGGTTCCGAACCTGGTGGTCCAGAAGCTTTTCCTCGACCGCCTCCTGGAAATCCATCTGCCCGCGCCGGGCGACACCTACGCGGCCCGCGAGACCGCCCAGCGCTTCTTCCGGAGCGGTGACCTCGCCCCTCTGCTCGCCTTCATGGAAGAGAAGCTCCTGCCGGTCCTTTCCAACCGGGACCGCGGTGGTCTCCACGAGATGGCGATCAAGGCACTCTTCCTGTCCATCCTCTTCGACGACACCCGCTACACCGTCTCCTCCGAGCTGGAGCTGGAACGGTCCTATGCGGACCTCTGCCTGCTCGTCCGCCCCGAAATGCGCCGTCACGGCTACCGCGACGTCCTCTTCGAGCTCAAGCTGGTGCGGCGCAAAGACCTGGGAAAGACCGGCCAGGAGCTGCGCGAGATGGACGAGGAAGCCCTGCGCCGGCTTCCCCCGGTCGCCCGGGCGTTGGACGAGGCACGGGAGCAGGCGCGGCGCTACTGCGCCGCCTTGCAGCGGCACCACGGCGAGGACCTCGAGCTGCGCAGCTATGCCGTGGTCGCGGTGGATCTGGAGCGGCTCCTGGGCGACGAGGTCGCCTGACGGCGATGGGCGGGCGGGCTGATCGACTCGCGAGCATGGATCGTGCTGGGACCGGCCCAACGGGCCGGCAGAGTGGAGCCCAGGGATGAGGCCGAAGGCCGATTCCCTGGGTCTGCACACCCCCGCACCCCCGCGGCCTGAAGGGCCGCGAGA
>DIHE01000154.1:51107-57048 GCA_002420005.1 Holophagales bacterium UBA5704
ACCCAGGGCATCGGCCTGCGGCCGAAGCCCTGGGCTCCGATCTCCCGGCCCGTCGGGCCGGCCGGCCGCCAGGCACCCACGGCACTTGTGTGCCGATATGGGTGGGCCCCAGGGTCAGCCCGGAACCCCACCCAGCCCCGCAAACGCCGCCTCGATCTCGGCCTCGGATTTGCCCAACGGCGCTGTAGTCCGCGGCATGCTGCCGGTGCGGCGGTGCTGGAGGCGCTGCTTGAACAGCCGGAGGAGGTGGTGATCGAGATCGGCAGCTCAGAAATTGGGCGCCAGCCCTGCCTGCTTGCAGAGCTCGTTGGCTGTGATCCGGTCGAGCTGCTTATGCCGTTTTACAGGGATCGTCGCCACAGTGTTCGTGTAGATGGAGTGGTTGCCACCCTCGCGAAGCAGGCGGAAGCCGTTCTCCTCCAGATATCGGATCAGGTCACGCCGTTTGACGGACATCTTCCAGATCAACGGCGACCTGTTCGAGCAGGTTGTCTCCCAGAGGAACCTCTTTGCCGAGCTGTCGGTACGCCAGGATCATCTCCCGGAGGGCGTCGCGCAGCATCGCCCGGCATTCTTCGATGCCGGAGCCTTCGGTCACCACCTCGGGCCATTCGATGAGCTGGCCCAAGTAGCCGGAGCTGATCTTCGTGTACTTCGCAGTGAAGCTCGCCATGCCCGGATTGTAGCAACACCCTCTCGGGTTGGTCCACTGCATCTATCATGGACCCCATGAACAACCTCCGCCGGCTGGGCATGGTGGCGCGCTGGAAGCCGGTGCATCTCGGGCATGCGGCGGTGCTGGAGGCTCTTCTCGATCAGGCGGAGGAGGTGGTGATCGGGATCGGCAGCTCCAACCGCTATGACCTGCACAATCCGTTCACCCTCGACGAGACCGCCGAGATGATCCGCCGCGTCCTCGGCGACGACGGCCGCTACTCTCTCATCCCGGTGCCCGATCTGGGCCATGGGCCACGGTGGCGGGAGATGGTCGCCGGGCTGATGGGTCCCCTCGACCTCTTCGTCACCGCCAATGCCTATGTGCGCGACCTCCTCCAGGACGTCTACCCGATCACCCATCCGGTGCGTCTCGTTCCACCGGAACGGCGCATCCCCCTGGACGGTACGGCGGTGCGCAAGGCGATGGCGCGGGGGGACGGCTGGCGTCCGCTGGTGCCGCCGCCGGTGGCGGCGCTGATCGACGAGCGCGGCCTCGCCCAACGCTTCCGGCGCGAATTCGGCCTCGCCACTCTGGCGCTGGACACCCCGCCGCCGATAGACTGAGGCCCTTCAGGGAGGCGATCGATGTACTCATGGAGTGACGACACGTCGGACTGGTACGGCAGCGGCAGCTATTCCTTCGGTGATGCAGGCAAGGACGTGCGCTCGGCGGCGGCTTCGGCGGCGGCGGCGAGCGGCCCCCGCACCTACCGGGCCAAGAGCGGACCAACCCACCCGGAGCTGATCGACCCGCACAAGCGGATCAGCACCAAGTCCGCCAATCCGCTCATCGTGGCGGTGGACGTGACCGGCTCGATGGCCAACTGGCCGTTCGAGATCTTCGACCGCCTGCCGCTCCTCTACAACACCCTCGCGCAGTACCGCGAGGACGTGGAGATCTGCTTCGCCGCGATCGGCGACGCCAAAGCCGACCGCTGGCCCCTTCAGGTCACCGAGTTCGCCCATGGCTACGACCTGGAGCAGCAGCTCGGCTCGCTCTATGGCGAAGGCGGCGGCGGCGACGCGCCGGAGAGCTACGGCCTGTTCGCCTGGTGGGTCGAAAACCACGTCTCCACCCCCAACGCCACCCAGCCCTTCCTCATCGTCTTCGGCGACGCACCGATGCATCCCACCATCCCGGCCGACCAGGTGACCGGGCTCCTCGGCGATTCCCCTCGCGAGGGAGGCGGGTCCGCCTCCTGGACCCAGAAGCTGTTCGGCGGGAGCGCACCGGCCGAGATCGACGCCCTCCAGACCTGGCAGCGGGTGGCCCAATCCTGGAACACCTGGTTCCTGCGCCGCCCCACCGGCCGCAAGGGCGACGAGGTGGACCAGCAATGGGCCGAGGCGGTGGGGCGCAAGCGGGTGTTCCGCATCGACGACGAGCAGCGGGCGGTGGACTATGCCATGGGGCTCGTGGCCCGCGCCTGGGGCCACCTCGACGACTTCGAGGCCAACATGCGCGCCCGCCAGGACGAAGGCAAGGTGAAGTCGGTGGCGGAACGCATCCGCAAGGAAGGACCGCGCGTCCTCGCCTGCCCGAGCTGCGCCGCCCGCATCCCGGCCACCGCCATGGGCCGTTACGTCTGCACGTTCTGCGGCTCCACCCTGGAGGTGTAGGTGGACGAGGCATGATCCGGCCCGGCCCCCGCCTCGTCCGCGCCACGGCCGGACTCGCGCTCGGCGCGCTCCTGGTGCCGTTCGCGCCGGTCCTGGTCTGGGCGCTGACGGCGGCGGTCGGCCTTCTTCTTGCGCTCGCCGGCCGCGAGGCGCTCGCCTTGCGCACCTTGCGGGTGGAAGCAGAACGGCCGGAGGCGGTGGTCCTGCCGCTCGATGACGACGAGGACGTCCCGCTGCGCCTCTCCACCTCCGCAACACGGCCGGTGCAGCTCACCGTGCGGCAGGTCTGGCCGGCGCTCCTCCTGGACTCGGCGACGGAGCGCACGGCGGTCTGCCGGCCGGGCGAGGTGCTGGCCTTCGACCTCCGCGTCCGCGCGGTGGCCCGCGGGGGCGCCCGCCTGGCACCACCGTGGGTGGCGGCGACGTTCGACGGCTGGGTCGAGCGCCTGGCTCCGGCCGCTGCGGTCGCCTCCGGCGCCGAGGGCACGGAGCTGACCGTCCTCCCCAATCTGAAAGCCGTCCGCCGGCTGCGCGGCCAGCTCGACCGCCTGTTCTTGCAGGGGCTCGGCAACCGCGCCGCGCCCAGCCTGGGCAAGGGCCGCGATTTCGACCGCCTCCGCGAGTACGTGCTCGGCGACGACCTGCGCGACGTGGCCTGGAAAGCCTCGGCCCGCCACCGCAAGCTGATCACCAAGGAATACCGGCTCGACCGCTCGCAGGACGTCGTCGTCTGCCTCGACCGCGGGCACCGCATGGCCGCCCGGGTGGCCCACGTCACGCGCCTGGATCACGCCGTCAACGCGGCGGTGCTCCTCGCCTCGCTGTGCAACCGGATGGAGGACCGCGTGGGCTTCCTCTCCTTCGCCGACGTCGTCGAGCAAGGGATCGGCCAGGGGCGCGGCGGTGGCCATCTGCGCAAGCTGACCGCCTTCGCGGCCGGGGTGATGCCCGACTACCGGCACACCGACTACCTCGCCCTCGCCGCCCACCTGCGCCGGCGCCTGCACAGCCGCGCCCTGGTCCTCCTGCTCACCGCGCTCCCCGAGCTGGAGGCGGAAGGCACCATCGTCCAGGCGGTCGACCTGCTGATCCCGCAGCACCTGCCGGTCGTCATCGCCTTCACCGATCCCGGCCTCACCGCCGCCGCGCAGTTCCAGCCCTCCGACAAAGCGGAGCTCTCGCGCACCCTGGTCGCCCGCGACCTGTGGACCGAGCGCCGCCGCGTGCTCGGCGAGCTGCGCCGCCGCGGCGCCCTGGTCGTCGAAACCGCCCCCGGTGACGCGGGGGTCGAAGCGGTCAACAGCTATCTCGCGGTCAAACGGAGACAGCTTCTGTGAGGACGAGGGCCTGATGGACATCGACCGCTTTCTCCACGAACGCTCCCAGCGCTGGGACCGCCTCGCGACCCTCCTCGACAAGGCGGAGCAGGCGCCGGAGCGCGACCTGGGGCCGGACGGGATGCGCGAGCTGCTCCGCCTCTACCGGCTGACCTCGTCCGACCTGAACGAGGCGCGCTCGCTGACCGCCGATCCCGAGATCCTGGAGCGGCTGAACGCCCTCGCCGGCCGTGGCTACCGCTTCATCTACCGGCGGCGGCGCGGCGGCGGCGTTCCACGCCGGGTCGGCGCCTTCATCGCCCGCGAGGTGCCCGAGGCCTTCCAGCGCCACGGCACCGCGGTGCTCGCCGCCGTCGGCGCCCTCCTGCTCGGCGCCTTCTTCGGCGCCGCCGCCGTGCTGGTCCGGCCGCAGACCGCCGAGGACTTCATCCCCGAGCAGTTCTTCACCCAGAGCCCGCGCGAGCGGGTCGAGGAGATCGAGAAGAACGAGGAACGGATCGCGAACGTCGAAGATGCCGCGATGTTCAGCTCCGAGCTGTACACGCACAACATCCAGGTCTCGTTCCTCGCCTTCAGCCTGGGAGCCCTCACCCTGGCCGGCGGCCTGTGGATCCTGTTCTACAACGGCATCATCCTCGGCGCCGTGGCGGCCAGCTACTTTCTGGACGGGGTGACCGTCTTCTTCCTCGCCTGGGTGGGACCGCACGGCGCCCTGGAGCTGCCCGCCATCGCCCTCGCCGGAGCGGCGGGCCTTGCGGCGGGCCGCGCCCTGCTTCTGCCCGGCCAGCTCTCGCGCGGCGCCTCGGTGCGCCAGGTGTTTCCGCGCGTCTGGCGGATGATGGTGGGGACCATGCTGATCCTCGTCGTCGCCGGGCTCATCGAAGGCTCGTTCTCGCAGTTTTCGGCGAAGACCGTCCCGTATCCGCTGAAGATCTCCGTCGCGGTGATCCTCCACGCCGGTCTGATCCTCTGGCTCTTCCTGCCGCGGCGGCGCACCGACGAGGAGGCCGGATGATCGAGCGCGCCGAGCGGGTGATCCTCACCCCGGAGCACGTGCCGATCCGGCTGACCCCGGCGGGTCTCGGCAGCCGGTTCATCGCGGTGCTGATCGACTTCTTCGTCGCCGTCTCGATCGCCATGGCGGTGGCGCGCATCGCCCAGCTGGTGCTCCCCGCGGGTCTCGCCACCGCCGTCACCACCACCACCAGCTTCGTGATCATGACCGGCTACCACATCTGGTTCGAGGTCCGCAGCCAGGGCCGCACCCTGGGCAAGCGCATGGCCGGCCTGCGCGTGGTGGACGGCCGCGGCCTGCCCATCACCCTGGAGCAGAGCTTCGTGCGCAACATCGTGCGGGTGCTCGATTTCGCGCCGCTCTTCTACGGCATCGGCGGCCTCGTCTCGCTCTTCGACCGCGACCGCCGCCGCCTGGGCGACCTCCTCGCGGACACCCTCGTCGTCCAGGAGCGCACCCCCCTCACCCCGCAAGGCGACCTCCGCCTCGACCGCCGCTTCAACGTCTTCGCCACCCCGGCGCTCCGGCGCCGCATCCGCCAGCGCGTCAGCCTCGAAGAGCGCGAGTTTCTCCTCACCCTCTGCCTGCGCGCCGGCCGCCTCACCGAAAGCGCCCGCTACGACCTGATGGACCAGGTGGGAACCTACTACCGCGAGCGGCTGGACGTCGCCGATCCGCACCTGTCGAACGAGAACCTGGTGCGCGATCTCACGGCGGTGTTGTATGGGCAGGAGTGAGGGGTGAAGGAGCGGCTTGGCGTTGCCTGATTCTACCTGTCACACTGAAGTTGGGGGTGCCCTTTTTCGGCCCGAAGGGCCGAGAGATCGGAGCCCAGGGATGAGGCCAAAGGCCGATTCCCTGGGACAACAGCCCCCCAACCAGCCTGCGGCCTGAAGGGCCGCGAGAAAGGCGCCCAGGGTCGCCCTGATGCCACACGCCGGGGTCACGCGGAGGACGCGACCGCCTGGAGACGACCGTAGAGCCAGTTGAAGAGGAGCGCCCGCGCCTCCTTCTGCTGTTCGGTTTCGTTCCGCCGGGCCTGCACCAGCGCCGCAAGAGTCTTTCCCTCCTCGTCGGTCATGCTTTTCTGGTAAAGAACCTTCTTACAACAGGCCAGCGAGCCCCGGGGCTTCTTAGCAAGCCGCTTCACACACGCCTCCACCGCCGCGGGCGCAATCAGTGGAAGAGCGAGGCGAACCGCCCTCCACGCCAGAGTTTGGTCACTCCCTGTCAGCAACGGCTCCAACGCCGA
>DIHE01000154.1:57446-57742 GCA_002420005.1 Holophagales bacterium UBA5704
CTCCAACGCCGACAACACCTGCGGGGGTTCACCTCCCAAACCACTAAGCACTTCCGCCGCCCGCAAACGCAACTCCCCATCCGAACCCGTCAGCAACGGCTCCAACGCAGACAATACCCGCGTGGGTTCGCCACCCACTCGACCCAGGACCTCCGCCGCCCGCAAACGCAACTCCCCAGCCGAACCCGCCAGCAACGGCTCCAACGCCGACAACACCTGCGAAGGTTCACCTCCCAAACCACTCAGCACTTCCGCTGCTCGCAAGCGCAACCACCCATCGGTACCCGTCAGCAACG
>DIHE01000154.1:58086-58286 GCA_002420005.1 Holophagales bacterium UBA5704
CAACGCCGACAACACCTGCGAGGCTTCAACTCCCAAACCACTCAGCACAGACGCCGCTCGCCAGCGCAACTCCCCATCGGTACCCGTCAGCAACGGCTCCAACACCGACAACACCTGCGAGGCTTCAACTCCCAAACGACGCAGCACTTCCGTCGCTTGCCAGCGCAACCACCCATTGGTACCCGTCAACAACGGCTCCA
>DIHE01000072.1 GCA_002420005.1 Holophagales bacterium UBA5704
ACCTGCATCTCGACCACGTAGTGCCGGCCCCGCTCGTCGTAGCACTTGACGTCCACCACCGAGAGCTTGAGCTGCTCGACCGGCACCCGCTGCTCCGACGACAGGTACTTGAGGTCGACGATCCGGTGGTCCCCGGACAGCTCCAGCAGCGCATTCAGCAGCTCGATCAGCAGAGGCTTGTGCACCTCGCTGCCGAAGATGCGCTTGAAGACGAAGTCGGTCTTGGGATCGGCGAAGACGGGCCGCATAGGAACATCTTATCGCAAGCCGGCGTGAGCTTCTTCCTCCGCACCCCTCCGCCTTCTGCTACCATCGCCGGCCAGACTTCTGGACTTGCCCGCTTGTCGGGAAGGGGGTCAGCGATGCAGTCACCGCAGGCTGTAGGACTTGTCTCTCGCTTGGCGGCCACCGGCGCCCTGGTGCTCGCCGCACTGGGCTTCGCGATCGGCGCCAACCCGCCCTGGGAACCTTCGGCGAAGCCGCCCTTTGAGATCACCGAAGACCGGCCCCGCTGCAAGGACTACACCCCGAAGCGCCGGGCGCTCTTCGGCACCACGCACCTGCACACCGGCCTCTCCTTCGACGCCAGCATCCGCTTCGTCGACTACGCGAACGGGAACAACCCGCGCGGCGCCTACCTGTTCGCCCAGGGCAAGCAACCGATCAGCATCCCCGAGCCCTCGGGCCTGCAGCCCAAGCGGCGCGCGAGCTGCAACGACCCGGCGACCGAGCCCGAAGGGGGCGGCCCGAGCCGGACGCCCTGCATCGACGAGCCGCTCGACTGGGGCGCCGTGACCGACCACTCCGAGCACTTCGGCGTGATGGGCTTCTGCAAGGGCCTCCTCGGCAAGGACGTCTCCGAGAGCCTGTCGATGGAATGCCGGATGATCAACGGCTTCTTCTATGAGCCGCTGCGGGCGCTCAACCCGGCCTTGGGGAAGAGCATGGCCTCGAACGCCTTCACCCAGCTCACCCTCACCAACGACGGCGCGATCAGCAAGAACACCAACCTGCCGGTGTGCAACAACAACCCGGAGCTGTGCGCCAAGGCCGAGCTGGAGGTTTGGGGTGAGGTCCAGAACGCCGCCGAGGAGGCCTACGACCGCAGCGACGAGTGCCGCTTCACCAGCTTCGTGGCCTACGAGAACACCTCCACGCCGCTGCTCAACAACTGGCACCGCAATGTGATCTTCCGCAACGACCGCGTGGTCCGGACACCGGTCAATGCGATCGACATGGCCGTGGTGGTCAACACCGATCCCACCCGGGAGCCGGTCGACACCCTGCTCGCCGTCGTGCCGAACGAGCCGCGGGTCTGGCCCGTGCCGCCGGGCACCAAGGTCAACCATCCCCTGCCGCAGCCCTTCTGGAACAAGCTGGAAGAGGACTGCACGAAGGGCAAGAACGTCACGCCGGGCAAGGCGAGCCGCTGCGACTTCATCACCATCCCGCACAACTCGAACCTGGGCGGCGGCGGCAACCTCTTCCCGCCCATGTTCCTCGATCCCTACAACACCGCCGACGCCAAGCGGCACCAGCAGATGGAGCCCCTGGTCGAGATCTATCAGGACAAAGGCGCCAGCGAGTGCCGTTACGACCCGCGCTTCCTCGCCGGCACCGACACCATCGACGAGTATTGCGCCTTCGAGATCCTCGACGGCAAGAGCCTCGGCTCCGCCTCGGGCGTCGGCTCGGGCAGCGGCAGCAGCGGCCCGGCCGCGCCCGACACCTGGGGTGAGCGCGCCTACGTGCGCAACGTCTGGAAGGACGGCATCCAGTACGCGGCCCAGAAGACCTTCGAAGGCATCAATCCCTTCAAGATGGGCGTGGTCTCGGCCTCCGACTCGCACACCGGCGTGATGGGCTGGCACCCGGAGACCGACCAGTGGCCGGGCCACCTCGGCATCGACGACGCCTACCCGATGTCGGAGGCTTCGTCGATCCAGAACAGCACCGGCGGCCCGTCCGTCGTGTGGGCCGAGGAGAACACCCGCGACGCGATCTTCGAGGCGCTCAAGCGCAAGGAGACCTACGGCACGAGCGGCCCACGGATGAAGGTGCGCTTCTTCGGCGGCTGGGGCTACCCGGCCGACGCCTGCGGCAAGGACTTCGTCGACCTCGGCTACAAGGGAGGCGTGCCGATGGGCGGCGACCTGCCCGCCCGCACCGCCAAGGACGGCGCCCCGGTCTTCATCACCTCCGCCGTCTGGGACGGCAACATCAAGACGAAGCTGCAGCAGATCCAGGTGATCAAAGGCTGGGTGGACGCCAAGGGCAAGACCCACGAGCGGGTCTACACCGTCGCCGGCGACCCCGGCAGCCCGCTCAACCCCCAGGCGGATCTCGACGCCGAGACCTGCAAGGCGAAGCCGGAGCTGGGCCGCGAGCGCCTCTGCGCGGTCTGGAAGGATCCCGACTTCGACCCCCGGCAGCATGCCTTCTACTACGTGCGGGTGCTCGAAGAGCCGGTCTGCCGCTACAGCACGTTGTGGTGCCGCCAGTGGATCGGCGTCGATCCGCTCTCCTCCTCGTGCAGCAGCCAGCTCACGGCTCTCCAGAACGGCACCCCGGCCCAGAAGGCCAAGGCCTCCCAGGGCGCCATGTGCTGCTCGAACCAGACCACCGACACGTTCCTGCAGCCGGTGATTCAGGAGCGCGCCTGGACCTCGCCGATCTGGTACGAGCCGGCGGCGAGCCCACTGGCCCAGAAATGAGAAAGTGGCTCAAGGCCCCGGCGCTGCACATGTTGGCGCTCGGGGCCCTCCTCTTCATCATCACCGACCTGCGCGGCGGGGCTCTCCTGCCGCAGAAGAAGCGGATCGAGATCCCCGCCCACCGCCTGGAGCAGATGGCGCAGGAGTTCATCCGCGACACCGGCCATCGCCCCACGCCGCACGAGTGGGAGCAGATGATCGAGATGCAGATCGACGACGAGGTCCTGTTCCAGTACGCGCTCGCCCTGGGTATGCAGGAGAACTCCGCCGCCCAGGCGCGCCTGGCGCAGATCGCCGACTTCGTCGAGGCCAACCCGCACGAGGCCACCCAGGACGGCAAGGCCCGCGCCGCCATCGACCTCGGCCTGCACGAGGGAGACCTGGTGGTGCGGCGCATCCTGGTCGACAGCGCCAGGCGGCTCATCCGCAGCGTCGTGCTGGTGCAGAAGCCGGCACCGGACGTCGTCCGGCAGTTCTACACCGCCCACGCCGCGGACTTCACCCGGCCGGCCCAGGTCCGCATCTCGCAGATCGCGATCAACGGGTTCGTCCGGCCGGACTCCGAGGAGCAGGCCCGCAACATCCTCCAGCGCATCCGCACGGAGAATCTCGGCTTCGAGGCCGCGCTGGCCCTCGCCGACAAGACCCCGGCACCGGTTCGGCTCCCCATGATGTCCGGAGAGGACCTCGAAGCGGAATTCGGCGGCGACTTCGCCCGCGCCGTCCTGGCGCTGAAGCCCGGTGGCTGGTCGGAGCCGATCCCTTCGGACTACGGGCACCACCTGGTCTGGGTCCATGAGGTCGAGGCACCCCGCCCCTTGCCGCTCGAAGCCGTGCAGACCGAGGTCGAGCAGGCGGTGCTCCAGAAGCTGGCGGACGACTGGCTGAAGCTCCGGCTGCGCGAGATGCGCGCCGAGTTCGAGATCGTCGTCCCGGGGAGGGCCTCGTGACCGGCCGCACCCGGCCCGGCCTGCCTCTGGGGGCGTTCCTCCTCGCCCTCCTCGCTCTCGCCGGAGCCGCTCCGGCGCGCGCCCACCAGTTCGCGCCCGCCCTGCTGGAGATCGACGAGATCTCGGCCGACGAGGCCGACGTGCGCTGGAAGCAGCCGGTGGTCCGGGTACAGGGAAGCCAGCTGCGCCCGGTCCTGCCGATCGAGTGCGAAGGCCTCGGCGATCCGGAGGTGCAGCGGGAGGGCACCGGCATCCGCGCCAGTTGGCGCATCCAGTGTCCGGGAGGCCTCACCGGAAAATCGGTGGGCGTCGAAGGCATCGCCGGCAGCCAGGCCGACGTGCTCCTGCGCATCACGCTCCGCGACGGCCGCCACCTGCGCCACGTGCTCAAGGCCGAGGCGCCGAGCTTCACCATCGACGCCGACGCCAGCCAGGCCGGGGTCTTCAAGGATTACGCGACGCTGGGCGTCGGGCACATCCTGCTCGGCTGGGACCATCTCCTCTTCGTGCTGGCCCTGGTGCTCCTCGTCGGCTGGGGAAAACCGCTGGTCTGGACGATCACCGCCTTCACCGCCGGCCACAGCGTCACGCTCGCCCTCGCCTCGCTCGGCGTGGTCCACGTGCCGCAGGCCCCGATCGAGGCCGCCATCGCGCTCAGCATCTACGTCCTGGCCGTCGAGCTGACCGCCACCTACCGGGGCAAAAAGACGCTCACCCAGAAGGCCCCCTGGGCGGTCGCCGCCGGCTTCGGCCTGCTGCACGGCCTCGGCTTCGCCGGAGCCCTGGCAGAGGTCGGCCTGCCCACGGCGGAGATCCCGCTGGCCCTCTTCTCCTTCAACGTCGGCATCGAGCTGGGCCAGCTCGCCTTCGTCGCCGCCGTGCTCCTTCTCACCGCAGGGCTGCGCAGGGTGCCGGTCGCGTGGCCGCGGTGGGCCCGGGCGGTCCCGGCGTATGGGATCGGGGCGATGGCGGCGTTCTGGTTTCTGCAGCGGGCGAGCTCGCTGCTGTGAGGGGGGCGGGGCACGCCCGTGGTCGGAGGTCGCCGTGCACGCGAATCTTGCCTGCAAGGCTCCCGATCAGCGAGGCCGACCCGGTCTCGATGGGCACCAGTTTCGCGATCGGCTTGCCGTGTGCGAACTGCGGCGTTCACCACGATCTCCCGCCGGTGAAGCCGTCCCGCGACTCTCCAGTCCCTGGCATTTTGGCCTCGTGCGCGCTACGCTTCGCAGGATGAGCGCGAGGACCGCGCTCGGACACCTGTCAAAAGGAGCGGTCATGGAGCGGAAGAATCTGCTGGCCCTGGTTTTCCTGGCCCTCACCTTCACCTGCGGCGCCGCGGAAGCCCGGGCGCAAGCGGAGGAGGATCTGGCCGCGATCCAGAGGACCGCGCTCGACTACATCGAAGGCTGGTACGAAGGCGACGCCGAGAAGATGGCGCGCGCCCTCCACCCCGACCTGGCCAAGCGGATGGTCTCTCTCAAGGACGGCCAGAGCCAGCTCAACGTGCTGGCGAAGGAGAACCTCGTCGAAGCGGCCCGCTCCGGGAGAGGTAAGAGCACGCCGGCCGCCGAGCAGCGCAAGGACGTGAAGATCTTGGATGTCTTTGGCAAGACCGCCACGGTCAAGCTCGATGCCCGTGACTGGGTCGATTACCTCCACATCGTGAAGTGGAACGACCGGTGGGTCATCATCAACGTCCTCTGGGAGCTGAGACCGGAGGAGTAGCTCCCTCCATCGCAAGTTCCACGGAGGGGCGGCCCGACGCAGGCGCCGCAAGGACGTCATGCATGTTTCCGCCGGGTGGGTCTACCCATCGTTGATCTCCGGGTGGGTCGGCATCCCTCACCTGCCAGATCGACTACGACCCGTCCTATGACTCCAAGGAACAGCGGCGCCGGGAATGAACGTCCTGGTCGATACCGGCGCCTGGTTGCTGGCTCTCCCTGGACCCCGCTGCGCTGGAGCCCGGCGCCGGCCGGCTCGTGAAAATTTCTCTTGACCCTGGACTCCAGTCCATCGTTTACGCTCGTGCCATGACGGACGAGACCCCCGACCGGCCCTTGAAGGCGGGCGAGCTGGCGGCGCGGGTGGGCGTGAGCAAGGACACGCTGCGGTTCTACGAGCGCCGCGGGCTCCTTCCTCCTCCGGAGCGGACGGCCAACAACTACCGCGCGTATCCGCCCGAGGCGGTCGAGCGGCTGCTGTGGGTGCGCAAGATCCTGGCCGCCGGCTTTACGGTGGAGGAGCTGGCGGGCATCCTCGCGGAACGCTCCCGCGGCGGTGCGCCGTGCCGGAAGGTGCGCGACCTGGGCGCGGCCAAGCTCGTGGAGGTGGAAGAACGCATCCGCGAGCTCGGCGCGGCGCGGGACCAGCTCCGGGAGCTGCTGGAGGATTGGGACCGGCGGATCGCCGCAGCAGGGCCGGATCGGCCGGCCCGCCTGCTCGACGCTCTCGCGGGGCACGGACGGCCGGCGACTTCTCGATGCCGCGGGAGATCCACGACCGGGTCCTCCCCGGGGTCCCGGAGATGATCGCGCGCAAGGACGTCATCACCTACCGATACGAGGAGCTGGAGAACGGCGGCCGGGTGGTGATCCGCACGGTCGACCCCGACGCGGTCGCCGCGGTCCACGCCTTCCTGGCAGCGCAGATCGGAGATCACCGAACCGGGGACGCGCCCTGACCCATCGTTGAGGCACAGCAGGTTCTTCCGGCAGGCGATTTCTCTGATGCGACCTATGCTATTCTGTGCGTGAACTTTAGCAGGGATGTCGAGACCACACTCTTCTGGCGTCAGGGCTCTGTGGGCCTTCGCCCGAACGGCAGCATCCTATGGAGGATCGGCGACATGAGAAAAAAGCGGCCTGCCAAGAAACTGCTGCTCAGCAGTGAGACCCTCCTCCGCCTCAACGAGATCCCTCTCGTGCGCGGCGGAGCGCTCATGGGCGCGACCCTGACGTTCGAGGGGACCTGCGAGAACTCCCTTTGCCCCGTTTGCACGGCTCTGTGTACCGGCGATCAGTAGGGCCGACCGGCCCCCTGCAGCGGGAGGTTTCGTTGCGATGAGGGGGGCTGGCGGGCGGCCCGCGGCTGGCTGGCGCCCGCAGTACTGGCTGCTCTCTGTGGCAGTTGCGGTCCTTTTGTCCGTTGCTGCGACTTGGTGGTGGACCGAACAGAGTGCCTTGGGCTCTCGGGGGCGACTTCTCAGCCTCGCCGCCGGGCGGTTGCCAGACAACGTTCGGTTGACGGACCCGCCGGTACCGCGGCTTGGCCGCTGGTGGAGACCCACGTCCAAGGATCGGGCGTTTCTCACCGAGATCGCGCGCATCCGCGCGGCAGCTCAGCGCGAACCCTCGGCCGACAACCTTCATTCCCTCGGGATTGCCTGCCTGCTGCTGGGAGAGCATCACAGGGCGGTGACCCTCCTGCGGCGCGCACACGAAACGACCCCGAGCACGGCAATCGCCATCGATCTCGCCGCCGCGTTGATCGAGCAGGGTCTCCACGCAGAGCGCCCGGACCTGATCGCACAGGCGATCGAGGTGCTTCCGGTGCTACCTGGCTCGCCCCCGGCCCCGGCCGTTTACAACCGGGCGCGCGCGCTCGAAATGCTGGGGCTTCGTGAGCGCGCCGCATTGGCCTGGCAGGCCTACCTGGTGATCGAAAACTCTTCGCGGTGGGCCAAGGAAGCGCGCCGTAGCCTGCATCTGGTCCGGGAGGCTGGCGCCGCACCCGTGCAAGCCTCCGAGCCCGTTGAGCGCGAAGTCCTCGAGCGGCTGCTGCCCGCATGGGCAGAGGCTTTCCAGAACGGCCGCGCCAGCGAGGCCGATGGGGCGCTGCAGCGCGCCACTCGCCTCGCCACAGGGCACGAGGCGTTGCACGGCGACAGTCTGCTCGCCGCGGTCACGAGAAACATCGCGGGTGCGGATCGAGAGCGGCGGCTCCGCTGGGCGGCGGCTGTCCGCCTGTTTGCCCAGGCTCGCGTTGCGTATCGCCGGCGCGAGCTCGGCGCCTGTGCATCCCTTGCCCGGGAGTCCGCCGCGCGATTGACAGAGGCCGGAAGCTCGCTTGCCGCCATGGCAGCTCTTACGGCCGGCAGCTGCTCCTACTTGCAGAACAACCTTGTGCAATGCGCCGCGTGGGTGCGACGAGCGGAGTCGCTGGCCCGCGCCGGAACCCGCCCGTCGCCGATTGCCCGCGGCCAGATCGCCTGGCTCGCCGGGCTCGCAGCACACGCCGCCGGCGATCCCGCGTCCGCGCTCCGCGAGTACCGAGCTGCGCTCTCTTCCTTCCAGGCGGCACGCGACGAGCCACGGATCGCAATGGTGCGTGCACTCACCGCGCCTCAGTGGGCCAAGGGTACAAGCTTCGACTTTCGAATCTTGCCATCCCGGGTCACAAGGGGTACCCGATGGACGATGCTGGTGGAGGCGATGATCTCGTCGGCCGGATCGCTGCTGAAATCGAGGTCGTGGATGCCCCGGCAGATCTCAAGCGTGAGAGGCCAGGTGTGGATCTTCGACAGGGCGCGCACCACGGCCGGATCCGCCAGATCGATCTCGACCCGACCGAGCTGGACCAGCTTCGAGATCTCCCAAAGGACGATTCCCGAGATGCTCCAAGTATCAGCAGAGAGGAGCTCGCGCTCTTTCGCGGTCAGGGAACCCTGGAGGGCATGGATCACGATGTGAGTGTCAAGATTCAGCATCCCACCGCACGCCCGTGGTCAGGAGGTCGCCATGCACGCGAATCTTGCCCGCAAGGCTCCCGATCAACGAGGCCGACCCGGTCTCGATGGGCACCAGTTTCGCGACCGGCTTACCGTGTTTCGTGATGACCATGCCCTCGGGACCCAGCCGGTCCAGGATCGCGAGACACTCTTGCTTGAACTGTGTCGCTCCAATCGTGCTCATGGGGTCAGTCTAGCACTGGACAGAAATTCCGTCCACTTCACATCCTCTTCCTCGGGAGGCGGAGGACGGGTTGAGCCGCGAGAGCGTGAAGAGGTACGATACAGGGCATGGCGTTGCGGCACGAGACGGTCTACGAGGATGATCCGGAGAGCCTGCGCATCCCGGCCTACGCCCATACGTTCGAAGGCTTCTGGCGCTGGGTCGACTCCGATGCGTTCCCCGTGGCCGGGCGCATCGACTTCCTGGGAGGGGAGATCGAAGCGGACATGAGCCCGGAAGACGGGTACACCCATGGTGCCTTGAAGGTGGAGGTCGTGCGGACTTTGGGGAGCCTGATCATCGACACGGACCTCGGCGACGTGCAGGCCGACAGCACCCGGTTCCGGTCGCCGTTCGCCGCCGTCACCACCGAGCCCGACGTGATCACCATTTTCCGCGAGTCGGTCGAAAGCGGGCTCGTGCGGCTCGTGCCTTCCCGCCGACGCAAAGGAGAGGCGAGCGTCCTCGCCTTCGAAGGAGCAGTTGACCTGATCGTCGAGATTGTCAGCAACAGCTCGGTCGGCAAAGACTTGAAGCGTCTGCCGCCGTTCTACGCCCGCGCCGGAGTCTGCGAGCTCTGGCTCCTGGATGCCCGCAAACCTGACATCCGTTTCGATGTCCTCACTCTGGAGGACGGCGCGTACGCCCCGGTTGCTCCGGACGGCGACGGCTGGCGCCATTCCCCCCGCCTCGGCCGGGCTTTCCGCCTTCAGCGGTTCCACCAGCCGCCGTTCCCCTGGCGGTACCGGCTGGAGCACCGGGTCGCCTGACCGGGGATGATGCCCGGGCGATGAGGCCTCGGCTCACCTTCCCGGGACCTCAGATCCTCTCAGCGCCGGGCTGCTTCCCCAGCGCACGATCGAATGTTCCGAGCGGAGTGTGGCCTGCCTTCCGCGCAATTTCGAGCACGAGGCAGTCAGAAAATCCCACCTTCGGGTGTGCGCGAAAGATCGCCAGAGCCGCGGCCACCACATCAGGCTCCTGAAGCACCACCACCTCGTGATCGAGGAGAGCTTCGACCGCCGCGACCAGTTGAGCATGTGGAACCAGATAGACAGCCTTCAGAACCCACACACACTCGACCAGGACGACATGCGACACCCACGCCCCCGACGCAACGTACTCCTCCGCAGCCGTGACCTGGCCGGGGTCATCGCCGCTGACGAGACGTACGAGAACGTTCGTGTCAACGGCGCGCATGTCTGGCTCGCACGCTGTCCTCGATTCCCTTCTTGAGGTCCTCCAGGCTGCGAGCCTCCGGGGGTCTACCAGGGAAGAGAGCTGCGCGAACATCGGCGAAGCTGTGCTTACCAATCCGCCGCACGACAACGGTGTCTCCCTCGGCCTCCCACTGGATCGTCGTCCCGGGACTCACCCCCAGGCGCCGACGCACCTCCAGAGGAACCGAGATCTGTCCTTGGGACGTGACGCGAGAGGTGGCAATCTTCATGAAAGCCAAGTTACCCTGGTAATGACAAGGTGTCAAGAAGGTTCCCGGCAGGCCGGATGTCCCCGGCTGATCGGCCGCCGGCCTTACCGCGCGACCCGATGGAGGCATCCCCTCTCGCGTAGCTCTCAGGAGGGGACCCGGCGGGCTCGTCTCGGTGGCTTCCCGAGTCGGCACATCCCGAGATACTCTCAGAACGGCGGCGGACGGGATCTCCACGGCCGCCGACGGAGGCTGCGCCTCTCGAGAGATTCCGAGGAGATCGGCAGATGAGGTCACCTCGGCCGCTTCCGGGGGCAGCACTTCGCGAGACGTCGCCAGGAAATCCGCTGACGGGCTCATCACCGAGGCTTCCGGAGTCTGCACAGCCCGAGACGTGTTCAGGACAGGAGCGGCCGGGGTCTCCACATCCGTCGACGGAAGCAGCCCTTTCTGCGAAGCTTCCGGAAGATCAGCGGACGGGCTCACTCCGGACGCTTCCAGCGCCGGCCTGTCCCGGGATGTCTCTGGAGATCAGCTCGCCAGGCTGCCCCATCTGCCGATGGAGTCAGGGTTTCCCGAGACGTGTGGAGGCGATCGGCGGACGGGACCACCCCATCGGCCGAGGGCGTCGGCACGTCCCGAGACATCGCCAGGAGAGAAGCTGCCGGGCTCACCGCGGAAGCTTCCGCGGTCGGCACGTCCCGGGAAATCCTCGGATCGTCAGAAGACAGGCTCTCCGCATCGGCGGACGGGAAGGGCATTCCCCGGGAAGCCCTCGAACGATCGGCGGACGGGATCACCTCGGAAGCTTCCGGAGACAGCTCCTCCCGAGACGCTGCGAGGAGACCTGTGGACGGGCTCACCTCGGTGGCTGATGGAGTCGGCAGATCCCGGGAAGCTCTCCGAGATCCGTGGACGGGATGACCTCGGAAGCGGAGGGGACCAGCATCTCGCGAGACCTTCCGAGGAGAGAAGCCGGCGGATCGACCCTGGAAGCAGCCGGCGTCAACGCTTCCCCGGAAGCTCTGAGGCGATGAGCGGATCGGCGGATCACGGCAGCTTCCGGAGAGCGCCCGTTTGTAGAGGTCGAGAGACGATCCGCGGACGGGCTCACCACGGCCGCCGGCGGAGGCTTCGTTTCCCGAGCCGCTCCGAGGAGAGCGGTAGAGGGTCTGACCGCAGCGACGGCCGGAGGGACCACGGTCGCGGAAGCTTGCAGGCGATGAACCGATCGGCGGACGATGTCGGTTTCCGGGGCGTGGTCTGCGGGATCTCGGGGAACGGCGGGGGGAAAAGAGGCGGGGACGTCAGGGGCACGTCCCCGGAGAGGAAGAACAAGGCAGAGAGCTACTCGGGATCGGATGCGGCGGTGGGCTCCGCGGCGGGCTTCGCCGGCTTCGCGGTCTCGCCGATGGCCTTGCGGGGCCGGCCGCGGAACGGCTTCAGACCGAAATCGGTGAGCTTCTCGGCCCGGATACCGTAGTGCTGCTTGACCGCCAGCTGCAGCACGGTCGCCATCCGCTCCCCTTCGACCAGAAGGCCCTGGAGCTGCTGGCTGGCCTCCTGCTTGCGCGCCGCGTAGGCGGCCTGCCGATTGGCAGCGTCCTGCAGCTGGCCGAAGAGCTCCTCGAACCGCAAGCGGCTCGGCTCCAGGTGGTCGAGCTCCCCACGGTTCTCGGTCATCCGGGCCAGCAGCCTCTGCAACCGCCCCACCCGCCCCCGCACCGTCGTCTCTTTCGTCATGGTCCTTCTCCTTTCAAGTCTGGGCCCTGGGGGCCCGTTGAAGCTCCGGAACCGGGAATCGGCGCCGGAGGCCGGGGCTCCCGAACCGCCCACCATCCCAGGTGGAGGCCCGAACGCCCCATGCATGCAGATATGGTAGACTCATGCGGAATGTATGTCAAGTACCTTGACATACGAAGTTGCATTCGCCCGTCGCATGTGCATGGAAGGGACCCCGGGCGGGCACCTCACGGTCTCGCCGATTTGCGGCACAATGCGCGGATGATCTGGCAACCCCTTCTCGAAGGCGATCCGGCCCGGCGCGCTCTGCAGGCGGTGGAGGACATCGCGCGGGCTCTCGAAGACTTCACGCCGCCGGTGGACGATCAGCGGCTCCCCTCCCTGGCCGGCGGCGCGGCCGGCGAAGCCCTCTTTCATGCCTATCTGGCTCTGCACACCGGCGATGAGCAGCCGGCCGAGCGCGCTGCGGAGCGTCTCGATACGGCGGTGGAGGGGGTTGCCACCATCATCATGCCGCCCGGGCTCTATAGCGGCTTCCCCGGCGTCGCCTGGGTTGCCGAGCATCTCCAGACGCGCCTCTTCGAGCCGGATCCCGAGAGCGGCGATCCGTACTTGGAGATCGACGAGGCGCTTCTGACCTTCGTGGGCACCCTCACCACGGCGGACGAGTACGACCTGATCGGCGGGGTCACCGGGCTGGGCGTCTACGCCCGCGAACGGCTCGCGTCGCCGTCCGGTGCCCTGCTCCTGGAGCGCGTGGTCGACCACCTGGCCACGCAGGCGGAGACCGGCCCCGACGGCACGACCTGGTTCACCCCCCCGCACCGGCTCCCCGAGTGGCAGCGCGAGATCCACCCCCAGGGCCTCTACAACCTCGGCGTCGCCCACGGCATCCCGGCGGTCCTCGCGCTCCTCGCCATCGCTTGCAGAGCCGGTGTCGCGGCCGACCGGGCGCGACCTTTACTCGACGGGGCCGTGCGCTGGCTGCTCGCCCGGCAATTGCCGGCCGGAACCGCCTCGTGCTTCGGCACCGTGGCGGTGGCCGGTGGAGAGCCTTCGCCGTCCCGCCTGGCCTGGTGCTATGGCGACCCGGGCATCGCCGCCACGTTGCTGGTGGCCGCGCAGGCGGCCGGCGAGCCCGCGTGGGAGGCGAAGGCGCTGGAGATCGCGCGCCACGCCGCCCGCCGCGCACCCGAGCAGTCGTTCGTCCGCGACGCCGGGATCTGCCATGGCGCCGCCGGCCTCGCTCATCTCTTCAATCGTTTCTGGCAGGCGAGCGGCGAAGCGGTCTTCCGCGACGCAGCCGTCGCGTGGATCGAACGCACCCTGGCCTTCCAGGTCCCCGGCGAGGGAATCGCCGGCTTTTCCGCCTGGCACGCTCAGTCGGGCCAGCAAGGCCGGTGGGTGGCCGAGCCGGGTCTGCTCGAAGGCGCCACCGGTGTCGGGCTGGTCCTTCTGGCCGCCGTCTCGGCCGTGGAGCCGGAGTGGGACCGCATCCTTCTCGTGTCTTGACAACCCGGAAACGCTCCCCTAGCCTGCTGCCACCGCAGAACCACAAGGGGGACCACCATGAAGAAATCCGCCGCCAAGCTCACGCTGTACCGCGAAACCCTGCGCCACCTCGTGGCACCCGAGCTCCGGGATGCCGTGGGAGGCCTCCGCGCCGAGGACGCGAGCCAGTCCATCCAGAGCGGAGAGACCTACTGCTGGTGCAGCCAGACCTGCAACTGCTGCGAGGCAGCCGCCGCCAAGGTCCGCTAGCCGCCGCACCCCAGGAGGAGCGGGACGCCGTCTCGGCCACCTGCACGAAGCGCACCGAGACGGCACTCGTTTCTCGATTTCGTCGGAGTGCTTGCCGCACCTTCAACGCCATTTTCTTGAATCCAACCGATTGAATGCCGGATCACCACCGGCCCCGTCCCCCGCCACCGTTCCCGGGGAAACCGCACCTGCGAGAGGCTGGAACTTTTCTTGCTAGACGTCCTGTCCAAAGCAAAGGGAGGGTTCGGCCATGATCCGATCGGCACGCATCGCGATGCTCCTGCTCCTGGGGGTCTTCCTGCCCACACCTCGCACGGAAGCGTTGGAAAACCCGGCACCCACTGCATCCAGGCTCCGGATTCGCGTGGTGGACACCGACGGGCATCCCGTCGCGGGAGCCACTGTACGCACGATCCCTGCAGAGACCGGTGCAGAGGACGCGGAGATCTCCCCGGAGAGCCCGCCGAAGACCGCAGCGGACGGAAGCGTGCAGATCCCCCTCGGAGCGGACGGTGCATCCTTCTGGCTGCTGGTCGAGAAGCGCGGGCACACGCCCACTCTGCGGAGCCTCCCCGTCACCGTACCGCAACAAGGGGAGCTGAAGATCGCCCTGGAGCCCGGCACTCTGGCCGTCGGCCGGGTGGTCGATGAAGCGGGGCGGCCGGTGGCCGGCGTGGAGGTCGCGCTGACCGGTGTGCCTCCGGGTCTGGAGAATCCCTGGGACCTGTCCACTCCCCTGAGCGAGGCGTTCCGGCGCCGGGTTCGCACCGGCCCGGAAGGCCGCTTCCGCTTGCGCGACCTGCCCGCCGGGAGCTTCGAGGCGGTGTTTCGGCACCCCGATCATGCGCCGCTCACGGCGGAGCAGCCCCTCCCGGGCGGCACGTCAGGTCCGCTCGGCACCTTCGTCCTTGACCGCGGAACGACGTTGCGTGGCACCGTCACCGACGACGCCGGACGGCCGCTCGCCGGAGCCCGGATCTGGGCGCTGTCTCCCGAGGAACTCGAGGAGCTCGAAGCCTACCCGGCACCCTCCGCCGTCACCGCCGTCGACGGCTCTTTCGCCGTCCCACACCGGCCGGACGGCACCGAGCTCGATCTGTGGGTCTGCGCCGACGGCTTCCTGGAATCCAACGAATCGATCTCCTTCCCCGACGAGCCGGTCCAAGTTGCGATGCAGCCGGCCGGCGCTGTGCGCGGAAGGGTTTTCGGCCCCGGCGGCGAGCCCCTGGACGGAGCCACCGTCCAGCGCGTCCTGCAAGGCTGCGGCCTGCGGTTCGCCACGCCGTGCGGGTCGGACGAGCCGGCGACGACCGATGCCGAGGGGCGCTTCGCCCTGGACGGTATCTTCCCGGACTGGATCGAGCTGACCGCCTCGGTGCCCGGGCTCGTCGACGGCCGATCCGAGAGAATCCTGGCGCGCGCCGGGGAACCGGTGGAAGGCGTCGAGATCCACCTCCATGCCGGGGCCGACGTCGAGGGCCGCGTGCTCGATCCGGAATACGCCCCCATCGCCGGAGCCTTCGTCAGGGGACGATCCGAGGCCGGCGGATCCCGAGAAACAGCCACCGGCGCCGATGGCTCCTTCCGCCTGGCCGGGCTCGAGCCCGGCCCGGTCACCCTGGTGGTGACCGCGGATCGATTCAATATGGAGCAGCGTACGCTCGACCTCGCACCCACCGGCCTGCGCACCGAGCTCGTGCTGAAGCGGGACAGCTCCGAAGAGATCGAGGTCTCCGGGAGGGTCCTGGCACCGGACGGAGCCCCCGCCGAAGGGGCGCTGGTGGCTGTGGCCGGAGTCCGCGCCTCCTCCGGCTGGGACGGCTCGTTCACCCTTCGCGTCTGCGTTTGCTCGTCCGGCCACCCACAGGAGCTGACCGCCACGAAGCCGGGATTTGCGCGCGGCCTGACGACCGTCCCGCTACGCGGTCCCCGTGTGGACGGGATCGAGATCCGCCTGGAAACCGGCGCCCGGGTCCACGGGATCGTCTCCGGCCTGGACGCCGACGAAATGCGGGCCGCCACGGTCTCCCTCGGGTCCTGGAGCACCCGGATCGATGCCTCCGGGCATTTCAGCCTCGGCCCGATCCCGTCCGGCTCCTGGGACGTCGTCGCCGATGCCGGCCCTCGCAGGGCTCAGGATCGGGTGCTGGTGGAGCCCGGCCAGGCTGACGCCTTCGTCGAGCTGGCCTTCCCCACTTCCTACCTGCTCAGCGGGCGGGTGCTCGACCCGGAAGGCCGGCCGGCGGCCGGCGCCGACCTTGATCTCCATCTCATCGGCGAGGAAGGACCGACCGCCGCCACCCGCACCCGGCCAAACGGCACCTTCGCGCTCTCCGCACCGGCCGGAGAGTACACCTTGCACATCACCGCGGAGCCGTGGGCACAGCAGCTGCCCCTGCGTATCGCGGACACACCGAGGACCGATCTGGAGATCCGGCTGGCACCCGGCACCACCCTGCACGGCCGGGTGCTCGGCACCACCACGGAGGAGGCGACCCTGGAAGTCGCTCTCACCAGCTCTTCCGACTGGCACTTCGCGGAGCTTCTACCCGACGGCACCTGGAAGGCTCGCGGGATCCCCCCCGGCCTCTGGACGATCCGAGCTGTCCGCTCCCTGCGCCATGGATTCCAGATGATCGGGCCGCAGGTTCAGATCCCCCCAGGCCTCTCGGACATGACGCTCGACCTCGACTTCACCGAGGTGCCGGTGTTGACCGGGGAGGAGGAGCCATGAAGCCACGTCTTCAAGAAACTTCTCGGTCGGCGCGATTCTCAAGTGTGAAGTACGTCACAACAGAGCGCCCTCCGGTTCGGCATACTGAAGGGCAACCATCCTGCTTCACTTTTTGCGAGGGAACCAATCATGAAGAAGACTTCTTCGAAGAAGCTTGCCCTTTCCCGAGAGACCTTGGCGCGCCTGAGCGGACCGGCCCTCGGCTACGTCGACGGCGGCGCCTGGTCGGACGACAGCGTCTGCCCGGGGACCGGCCCGTCGGACAACGGCCGGTGTGGGGGTGTCTACAAGACCCACAACCCCAACAACCCGGGTTGAGCACCCGATCCTTCCCGCTCGCGGGAGGACGCGCCCCCGTGTCTTCCCGCAGTGTGAAGTACGTCACAACAAAAGCGTGGCTTGGTTCGTAATACTCTCAGGACTCGTCCTGATGTACTCTTGAAAGAGGGAACTATGAAGAAGAATGCCACGAAGAAGCTCGCGCTCTCCCGGGAGACCTTGGTGCGCTTGAACGGCCCGGCCCTCGGCTACGTCGACGGCGGCGCCTGGTCGGACGACAGCGTCTGCCCGACCACGGGTCCGTCGGACCATGGCCGGTGCCGCGGCCTCGACCGGTCGGGCAACCCGAACGACCCCGCCCCCACGAACTGAGCGGCAGCTCCTGCGGAGGACGTGCGCCGGCCGCGTCCTCCGCTCCCCCTTCCTGTCTTCACTTCACCAACAACACCGGGCAGCGCGCGACGATCGCGATGCGATAGCTGAGGGTGCCCCAACCGAGCGCCGGATGGTCGCGGTCGACCTTGTGCGAGGAGAGGACGATCAGGTCCATCTCCCGCTCCTCGGCAAAGCGGATGACCGACTCGGCCCGCCGGCCGATGTGGAGATCGTGGAACACCCGCACCCCGGCGGGAACCACCGCCCGGCATTGTTCTTCCAGCCGGGACAGCTTGGCGACGGCGCGGTTCTCGAGCTCGCGGTAGAAGTCCTTCATCTCCTCGTCATCGACGTGCTCGATCGTCTCGATGACGTGCAGGAGATAGACCTCGGCCTCGTCATGGCGGCCGATGACCTCCAGGGCCGCATGGAGCGCCGCCTGGTTCTTCTCGGTGAAGTCGACGGGCACCAGGATCTTTCGGAACATGGGACGGACCTCCGCCCTCATCATCCTGAGCCGTCCGGCATCTGTCACCACCCCCGGGGGTGGATTCTCGCCGGAGAGATCGCCGCCCGGTGGCGGTGATACAGTGATCTCGAGATGCGGCGATGGATCTGGCGGATCGGTGTGGTCCTGGCTCTGGTGGCGATCGGGGTGGCTCTCCGGTTCACGGTCTTCCGGCCGGTGCCGATGGAGGTCCAGGCGGTCGCGGCGAGCCGCGGGGTGGTCGAGGAGTCGGTGACCAACTCACGGGCGGGGACGGTCAAGGCGCGCCGGCGGGCCCAGATCTCACCGGAGATCGGCGGCCGGGCGGTGGAGATCCCGCACCGCGAGGGCGATCAGGTCTCTCAGGGCGACGTCCTGCTCCGCCTCGACCCGGCGGTGCTCGACGCCCGCACCCTCCTTTCCCGCCGCGAGCTGGAAGCGGCCCGGGCACAGCACGAGCAGGCCTGCACCAACGCCCGGCGCGCCCAACGGGAGCGCGACCGGCTGAGCCGCCTCGCTCAGGACGGCATCATCTCGACCGACGTCCTGGACCAGGCGGAGACCACCGTCGAGACCACCCGCTCCGCCTGCGAGGCGGCGGCGGCGGTGGTGGCGCAGGCACAGGCCTCGATCGTGCTTCAGGAACGCCAGAGCGGATTGACCGTCATCCGCGCCCCGTTCGCCGGCATCGTGGCCAATCTGTCGATCGAGATCGGCGAGTACATCACCCCGTCCCCTCCCGGCATGCCGATCCCGCCGGTGATCGACCTGATCGATCCGGCCTCGGTGTACGTCGGTGCTCCCATGGATGAAGTGGACTCGGCGCGCATCCAGCCCGGCCAGCCGGTGCGCCTGTCGGTCGATTCCTACCCGGGCCGTACCTTTCCCGGCCGGGTGCTGCGCGTCGCGCCCTACGTGCTCGACCGCGAGGAGCAGAACCGGACGGTGGAGATCGAGGCCGGCTTCGACGAGATCCCTGCCGGCGTCCGCCTGCTCCCCGGCACCTCGGCGGACGTGGAGGTGATCCTGGAGACCCGGCCGCAGGTGCTGCGCATCCCCACGCCGTCGCTCCTCGAAGGCAACCGCGTCCTGGTGGTGGCGAACGGCGTCCTGGTCGAGAAGAAGCTCACCGTCGGGCTCAAGAACTGGGATTGGACCGAGGTGCGCACGGGTCTCGCCGCGGGCGATCCGGTCGTCACGTCGCTCGATCGGCCGGAGGTCCAGGCGGGCGCCGCGGTGCGCGTCCGGCAGGACGTCCCGTGATCCGCCTCGAAAAGATCTGCCGCACCTACCAGCTCGGCGGCCAGCCGGTGCACGCCCTGGTCGATGTCGATGAGCACGTCCCCGCCGGCGAGCACGTGGCGATCATGGGGCCTTCGGGCTCCGGCAAATCGACCCTCCTCTACACCCTGGGCTGCCTCGACCGTCCCGACAGCGGCTCGTACTGGTTGGCCGGCCGCGAGGTCGCCCGGCTGAGCGACGAGGAGCTCACCGACGTCCGGCGCCACCACATCGGGTTCGTCTTCCAGTCGTTCCACCTCGTGCCCCGGCTGACCGCCGCCGAGAACGTGGAGCTGCCGATGGTCTTCGCCGGCCTGCCGCGCGCCGAGCGGCGGGAACGGGTGGAGGCGGCGCTCGCCTCGGTGGACCTGTCCGACCGGCTCGACCACCGGCCGGACCAGCTCTCCGGCGGCGAGCGGCAGAGGGTCGCCCTCGCCCGTGCCACCGTGATGCAGCCGCGCCTGCTCCTCGCCGACGAGCCGACCGGCAACCTCGACACCAGCTCCGGCCGCCAGATCCTCGACCTCCTCGACCATCTGAACGACGCCGGCACCACGCTGGTGGTCGTCACCCACGATCCCTCGGTGGCCCGGCGGGCCGGCCGGGTCATCGTCCTCGTCGACGGCCACGTGGTCCGCCGGCTCCCCGGCGGCGAGGTGATGGGCGCCGCCGACCTCTTCGCGCCATGACCTTCAACGACCTCTTCCGCTTCGCGCTCGGCTCGCTCGGCGGGCACCGGCTGCGCACGGCGCTGTCGCTGCTCGGCATGGTGATCGGGGTGGCGGCGGTGGTGGCGTTGACCGCGCTCGGCGAGGGGGCGCGGCGCTACGTGATCGAGCAGTTCGCGAGCATCGGCACCAACCTGCTGATCGTCGTGCCGGGCAAGACCGAGACCACCGGCCTCCCCGGCATGGTCGGCGGGATGCCGAACGAGCTCACCCTGCTCGACGCCCGGGCGCTCGACCGGCAGATCCCGGAGATCGACAAGGTCGCGCCGCTCGTGGTCGGCACCGACGACGCCTCGTTCGGCGCGCGCCGCCGGCAGGTGGCGGTGGTGGGCTCGACCTGGGAGTTCGAGGAGGTCCGCAAGCTCTCCGTGGCGCGCGGCGAGTTCCTGCCGAAGGCCGATCTGCAGCGCGGCCGGCCGGTGGTCGTCCTCGGCCTCAAGGTGGCGCAGGAGCTCTTTCCGGGGGGCGAGGAGCCGGTGGGCCGGATCGTGCGGATCGGCGGCTGGCGCATGCGGGTGATCGGCGTGCTCGCACCGCGCGGCGTCCAGCTCGGCATGAACCTGGACGACGTGGTGATCGTGCCGGTGGTGACGGCGATGAAGATGTTCGACCGCCGTTCGCTGTTCCGCATCTTCGTCCAGGTCCACGGCTCGGCCGGCCTGGAGGCCACGAAGCAGAAGGTGCTCCGCCTGCTGGCCGAACGCCACGATGGCACGGAAGACGTGACCGTCCTCACCCAGGACGCCCTCGTCGCGACCTTCTCGCAGATCCTCGCCGCCCTCACCCTGGCGGTGGGAGCCATCGCGGCGATCTCGCTCTCCGTCGCCGGCATCGGCATCATGAACGTGATGCTCGTCGCGGTGGCCGAACGGACGCGGGAGATCGGCCTGCTGCGCGCGGTCGGCGCCGGCCGCCGGCAGGTGCTGGTGGTCTTCCTGACCGAGGCGGCCCTGCTCTCCGCGGCCGGCGGCCTGCTCGGCCTGGCGGTGGGCTGGCTGTCCATCGAGATCCTGGTGCAGGTCTTCCCGGCGCTGCCGGCGAGCCCGCCGGTCTGGGCCGTGGGAGCGGCGCTGGCCTTGTCGTTCGGCGTCGGCCTCCTCTTCGGCTGGCTGCCGGCGCGCCGGGCGGCGCGGCTCGACCCGGTGCTGGCGCTGGTGTCGCGATGAGGAGACCCCGATGCGCGACCTGATCCGCCTCGCCTTCCAGGCCGTCGCCGGGCACAAGCTGCGCTCGCTGCTCTCCATGCTGGGGATCGCGATCGGCATCGCCTCGGTGATCCTGCTCACCTCGATCGGCGAGGGGACGCGGCGCTACATCCTCGGGCAGTTCGCTCAGTTCGGCACCAACATCCTCTCCGTCGTCCCGGGCAAGGCGGAGACGGTCGGCCTTCCCGGCGTGCTCGGCGGCACGACCCACAAGCTGACCCTGGACGACGCGCTCGCGCTGCAGCGGCTCGCCGGGGTCGAGGAGATCGTGGCCAACGCCTACGGCACGGCGCGCGTCGAGGCGAACGGGCGCGGGCGCAGCGTCTACGTGTACGGCGTGACGCCGAACATTCCGGCCGCCTGGCGCTTCCGGGTGCGGCAAGGCGGCTTCTGGCCGGCAGGCGACCCGCGGCGCGGCACCCAGCTCGCGGTGCTCGGCCCCAAGCTGAAGCAGGAGCTGTTCGGCGAGGAGAACGCCCTCGGGCGGTTCGTGCGCATCGGGGGCAGCCGCTTCCGGGTGAGCGGGATCATGGAGTCCAAGGGGCAGTTCATCGGCATCGACATCGACGACACCGCCTACATCCCGGTGGCCAACGCGCTGCGCCTCTTCAACCTGCCGGAGATCACCGAGATCCACGTCATCTATGCCCACGCCGGCCTGGCGGACGGGGTGGAGCGCGAGGTCCGCCGCGTGCTCACCGCGCGGCACAACGGCAAGGAAGACTTCACCGTCACCACCCAGAAGGCGATGCTCGACGTCTTCGGCAACGTGATGAACGTGATCACCCTGGCGGTCGGCGCCATCGCCGGCATCTCGCTCCTCGTGGGGGCGATCGGCATCCTCACCATGATGTGGATCGCGGTCGGCGAGCGCACCGAGGAGATCGGCCTGGTGCGGGCGATCGGCGCGACGCGCCGGCAGGTGCAGGTCCTCTTCCTCACCGAGGCCGCCGTCCTGGCCACGCTCGGCGGAGCGTTCGGCGTCCTGGGCGGCATGGGTCTCGCCGCCCTGCTCCGCTTCGCCATCCCCGGCCTGCCGATCCACACCCCGATGACCTTCGCGGTGCTGGCCGTGGCGATCAGCACCGCGACCGGGCTGCTGGCCGGTGTGCTGCCGGCGCGGCGGGCGGCGGCGCTCGATCCGATTGAGGCTCTCAGAACGGAGTAGAAGAAAAGGACGGCAAGGACGGCAAGGACAACAGGGACCGGGGAGATCGGGTCCTTGGCGACTTTGCGGTCCTTGGGGTCCTTACTCCCCTTCCTCCCACTTCTCCACCTGGTAGCGCGAAAGCCGGACCTCCGGGTCCCAGAAACCCTGGGGCAGCCCGGCCTTGCGGCGGAGCTGGGCCAGGAAGTCGCGGGGGTCCGGGAGCTGCTCCCAGACCTGCGGCAGGAACGTGGCGCGGTGGTGGCCCCATTCGAGGACGACGCCGTCCTGGCCGGGCCGCAGGAGACGAAGGGCGTCGGCCTCGCTGGTGACGGGGAGCGGCTCGGGTGCAGAGAGCAGGGAGACCTCGATGTCGAGCTGCGGCAGCTCGTCCGCGGTGACCGGCGCAAACCGGGTGTCGGAGAAGGCGGCGGCGCGGGCGTTGGCGCGGACGTCGTCGCGCAAAGGACGATGCGCCTCGATCGAGCCGACACAGCCACGCAGCGCGCCGCTCCGGTGCAGAGTGACGAAACAGGCGCCGGGCTCCTCCAGCCAAGGCTCTCGAAGCTCCGGGCACCGGCCGAGGTGGAGAGCCTCGACCAAGCTGCCGCGGGCGAGGGCGAGCAGCACCGGCCCCCGCTCCACGGTGCCGTCCAGGCTCATGCGGCCTCCCGAAATCCGAACGCGCCATAGCCGACCACCCGGTCGGGGTCCCCCGCCGTATCGCCGGAGCTGCGCAGATCGAGCAGCTCCGCGATGAGCCGCTTGCGGCGCGCCACCTCGAGCAACCCGTTGATCGGTCGGGCGCCGCAGGCCTGGCGGTCCTGAAGCGGCCCTTCGAGCGCCACGATCTGCGCCGCCGTCGCGCGGTCCACGGCGGCGGCCTGCTCATAGGGCAGGTAGTGGGAGAGGTCCGAGCTGATCACGATCAACGTCTCCCGCCCTCCCCACAACCGCTCCAGCACCTCGGCCACCTCGGCGGCGGAGGCATCCCCCACGACCAGCGGAACGATCTCGAAGCCCTCGCCGAGAACGACCTGGAGGAATGGCAGCTCCACCTCCAGCGCGTGCTCCCGCGCGTGCGCCGCCGGCTGCACCCGGACCTGCGGCAGGCGCAGGGACTCCCGCGCACCGTCCGGATAGAGCCCCACCTCGCCGAGCGGTGTCGCGAAGAAGTTCTCCTCCGGCAGCGCGAGCCCATGGAAAGCGACGTGGTGCGACGGCCCCAGGAGGACCACCCGCTCGATCCCGGGCCGGGCGGCGGCGCGGAAGGCGGTGGCCGCGATGGGACCGGAGTAGACGTACCCCGCATGCGGAGCGATGATCGCCTTGGGAGCCGGTGCCCCGGGGACCGGAGCCTCGGCCAGGAACCCCTCGACGAGGCTCCTCAAAGGCCCCGGGGAGCCCGGGTAGAACGTTCCGGCGACGGCGGCGGGACGGACACGGAGGGCCATACCGCCAATGTAGCACGGGGGGCCGCGAGCCGGCCCAGCCCCGGCGGGCGGGGCTCACCCCCCCTTGAGCACCTGCTGGCACCGCCGCTGCGCGCGAACGCGGTCGGGGATGGGAAGGTCGGCGAGGAGGACCAGATTCTTCTCGCGGCCGTTGGCGAGGTGCGTGAGGACCTCGCGGAATTGATGCTCGGCGCGGTCGCGGTTGCCCAGCCGGAGCAGGCAGTCGGCGAGCAGCAGCCGCACCTGGTAGAGGTCGGGGTCGAGGTAGAGCGCGGCGCGGTAGGAGGCCACGGCGTCGTCCGTGCGGCCGGTGACGTCGTAAAGAAAGCCCTCCAGCGCATGGGCGGTCGGCTCGGACGGGTCCGCCGCCACCACCTCGGCAAGGAGGCGGGACGCGGCCTCGATCTCATTGCCCGCCAGGTGATGCGCCGCCGCGTGCAGCCGCTCACGGACGCTCAGCGGGGGAGGCGCCGGCTCCCGGGGCACGGCGGGCGGGCGCGGCGGCTCCGGCCGCGGGCGCGCCG
>DIHE01000164.1 GCA_002420005.1 Holophagales bacterium UBA5704
AGCTTCCGGAGGATGCGCTTGATTTTCTCCTCCAGGACGGCGTCCTCGTCGGCGACCGGGTCCAGGCCGGCGGCTTCCCGGACTTTCACGAGCAACAGGCCCGGGGGTCTCTTCGCCTTGGGATAGGCCATCTTGAAGAAGTGGTAGGGCTCGATCTCCAGGACCTCACAGATCCTCAGAATGTGCGTGGTCTGGAGGCGCACGTCTCCCCGCAGGATCTTGCTGAGAAAGGCGCTGCCGAACCCCAGGTCGTGCTCGATCGAACGGTGGGAGCGCCCGGACATTCGGACCAGGAGGGCGAGGAGGTCGGCCAGGCGGCGGGCTTCGGCCTCGGCGGCGGCGTCGGACGCGGCGGGCGTGCTCGTGGCCATATGGGACAGGATAGCGGATTTCGCCGCGGCCCGGGCTGCTTGCCAGGGAACGCCGACCTCTTTACGCTGTCGGTTGTGAGTGCGGGTCTGGATGAGGGTTTGGTTTTGAACGTTTCGATTGATCTCTGGCCGCAGCGGCTCTTGTGGATGGGCGATCCGAGAGCGGTGGCGATTTTCAGCGTGAAGGTGCCAAGGGGCGAGCCGGGACCCTGGCTCAGGAGGGGGGATTGGCGTCCATGGCGGCAAGGCTCGACGGCCACCGAGGGGCTGAACCGGTGGTGGCTGAACAACGAGCCGCACCTGCGCCGGGACGCTTTCGCCAGCATCAACCGTTTCTATGGGTGGCAGCGGGCGCAGAAGTATGTCGTCCGCCTGGGCGCAATCTTTGTGGACATCGATTGCGGCCGGGACGGCTGGGACTACTCGGCCGAAGAGGCCGCGGACGTTCTCGGCGAGTTGGTGCAGCGCGGCCGGCTGGCGCGGCCCTCAATGTTCCAGTTCTCCGGCCGGGGCTTGTGGGCTTTCTGGCTCCTCCGCGACGAGAGGGAGCCGAGCACGACTCCCTTCGCGAATGCCGAAAACCGGGAGCTGTGGACGGCGCTCCAGCAGCGCACGGCAGACGTCATCGCGACGGACGTCCCGGACTTGCGGCTCGATCGGACGGCCGGCGAATTCACCCGTGTCACCCGGCTGCATGGGAGTGTGAATCCTGCGGCCGATCGGCGGGTGCACTATGAGCTGCTTCCTGGTCCGGCTGGTGAGCCGATCCGCTACAGCTTGGAGGACCTGGCCGGCTTCTACGGTTTGCAGCGCCCTGCAACCCGCCGGCCTCTTGATGAACCCGAGGAGGATTGGCGAGATGTGGCGCTCGAAGCCCACCGCAGGCGCGTGGACATGCAGGACGAAGAAGGCCGGCGGAAGCAGGCCGTCGTCCGGCCGGGGGTCGATCCGCGGCTTTCGGAGCTGGGACGGCGGGGCCATGTGAAGCTCTGGCGAGAGCGCCTGCGGTTTCTTGAACGGGTCCGGGTGGAGGTCCATGGCGGCGTGATCCCCTGCGGCCGCCGCTACAACATGGTCTCCGCCTATGCCTGTTGCTACGCGAAGCTGACGCGGGACCCGTCGGAGCTTGCGGGGAAGGTGGCGACGCTCGGCCGCCAGTTCTGTGAGCAGCCGGCGGAGAACCGGATGACGGACGCCGAGCTGCGGGGGATTACGGAGCACGCCCTGAGATGGGTGCGGAGCGGGGGCAAGTTCAGGAATTCGACACTCGCCGCCGCTGCAGGTCTCGATCCGGTCGGGGACCGGGAGCGGATTGAGCGGCTCGGCTTGAATCTTTCGACCGGACCCAAGGGCCGGAACGAGCGCATGCGGGAGCGCCGCGAGTTGGCGCGCGAGATCCTCCGTGCGGCGCTCCATCGCGGTGAAGATCCGCCGAGCGTTCGGAATTTCGCACGGATGCTGAGGGAGGCGGGATGCGCCACCGGGCGATCCACCGCGCACGCGCTCCTGGGGGAGCTCTGGGCCGAGTTTCGGCCCGAGGAAGGGTCGGTTTTCGCCGAGGAAACGGCTGTTTGAGCCGCGTGCTCGGTGCGGAACGAAAAATTTTTCGCCGGGGTGGCGCGAAGCGCGGCGGGCAAAAACAGGCCCTGAAGGGCCATAGAGTCGCTAACGCGACGCCCTGCCCCCTTTCAAGGCCGGAAGTTGGACACTTGGGCGGACAGGGCAGACTCTGGCGACGGGCAGAAGGAAAGAAAGGGCGAAGGACGGCAAGGGCGGCAAGGACAACAGGGACGAAAGACGGATGAGACCGGGGAAGAGAAAAGAAGCCGGGGCGGCGGGGATGGCGCCGCCCCCGGGGTGGTTCAGGGTTGGGCTCGTTCGAGGGCGATCTTGCCGGCGTGATCGAGGGCGAGGCCTCCGGCGGCGTCGAGGAGCCAGGCGAGATCGTGCGGGGAGGCGATGAGGGCGTCGACGACGTTCAGGGCGGCGAGGAGATCCTCGTTGAAGTACAGGAAGTGGCCGACGACCTGGTTGTCGGCGATCACCGGGTAGCCGGCGGCGTCGGGATCTTTTCCGAGGCGATAGCGCGGCGGCCGGCCGGTGCCGGGGAGGACGGCGGCGATGAGGCGGGCGGTGTCCTTCTTGCCGAAGGTGGCCGAGGGGGTGCTGCCCTTCTCCACCGATTCGCCTTGCCGGAGGACGGCCCAGCCGGTGGCCGGGTCGGGCTCGAGATGCCAGGGGCCGGCGGCGTCCGCTTCGGCGCCGGTGATCGGCTCGTCGCGGTTCTCGAGGAGGGCCAGGTACTCGGCGGTGAAGGCGTTGGTCGAGACGGGCGAGTTGGACGTGGTGCTACCATCGGGGTGGGTGCGCATTGGGCGAATTCCTTTGCGTGCCTGGGGCTCGGATGAGTGACAGCTCATTCGGGCCCGTTTTGTTTTTCCGGGGGTGGATACGCTCCAGGCCCGGGGAGTTGGTACGGTGAAAGTATAGGGAAAAATGGGGCGTAAGTCAAGGAGGGAGGGCCTTTTCTTTGGCTCCGAAATGCTCGCTTTCTGCGTGGCGGGCGGCAGGGTATCACGCGGAGTCCTCACCCCCGACCCCTCTCCCATCTCCCGGCCGCCCGACCCCGGGAGAGGGGCGCCACCTCCCTCGGAATGGAAGCGAGGAGTTAGCGGGTGAGCTCCCGATTGATGGTTTTGGGCGGCGGGGCGATGTGGGAGAGCGGAGCTTGGACGGGGATCGGTGCGCAGGGGGGTGAGGAAGTCGGGGCGGGTCGCTTGGCCGCCTGGACTGGGGGCTCTCGGCGGGCCGGTTTGGGCTTGGGGCTTCGCGGGCCACGGCCCTACGTGAATGGTGGATGGCGGGAGGATCGACGGCCGCGGCGGGCTTGGCGGACGGGCACGGACGGACAACACGGAACTTCCAGGTGCGTTCCCACCCTGCCGCACTTGGCTACCCCACCCCACAAGGTAGTGTCACGAGGCCAGGGGGAGAGCTATTGGTGGGATATGGGAGAGGATGCGTTGAGGATCTCCTCGGACTCACCTCGGCCTGAGAGGTCAACAGCCAAGCACTGCCGCCAGGAAAACACTTGAATAGACTTTCAAGCAGGTCTCTCCCTCAAGCAAGTCATTGACTCTGTACCTCCCGACCGGCCAACGTTTCGGAAGGTTTGACAGGGGCTTTGCCCCAAAGGAGGAAAGACCATGCCCAGCGGTACCTCCACCCCTCTAGATCTAGACCACCTTGGCATCAAGGTTAGCGACAACACCAAGAAGCTGGCCGCCCTTCTCCAAGAAGGGACGCCCTTCGGCAGACTTGCGGTGTCCAAGGGCAACGACTACCTTATCCTTTCGCCTCTTCAGCTCGCGGGAAGCCATACATTCCCTCTCGGAAGGGCTGACTTCTCCATCGGCGTCGGCTCCTCTGCCGGGCTGGAGTGCCACGCCTTCAACTCAACGGACGACCTTGACGACGACAACGTCATCACCGTGCATGACGGGGAAGCCTGGCTCAAGAACGAGGTCAAGGCGGCGAGCCACGGCACTGTCGGGGGGAAGGTGGGAGCCGTCTCCTTCGGCCTCAAGGGGGAGATCGCGGCACGGCTCCTCGACTACCGAAAGCAGCAGCCCTCCGACCCGGTTGGAGAGTCGCTCGTGCAGAGCCTCGCGGGTGCGCGGTTCGCAACCCGCTGGGAGGATGTCCAATCCCTCGCAGAGACTGAAGACCGACTTGCCTTTCTGGTGGACGGCACCCTCGCGTTCACGGCGACTCTCACCGCGAGCGACGTGCTGGTCGGTTGCCTCTCGGCTCTCGATGGCACTTTGGGTATCACCGGGGCGGGCGCCTTACAGGTCAAGGCGGGAGCATCAATCGGTGTCACGCTTGCGGCCAGCGACGCCTTCCGCCTCGTCTTTTCCAGCGGCAAGGAGGGTCGAATCGCCCTTGAGGTCAGCAAGGCGACCAGCCGCCAGGCCGGCGGCAGTGCCTCTTTCGGCGTCGATGTCGGATTCGACAACCACGCGGCTCTCACCGAGCTGATTCACAACTATCTCGCCCATCGTTTCGGCGCCAAACTTGAGGAGATCGAGGAGCTTCTCGGGAAACTTGACACAGCAGCAGACATGAACAGTCTTGGCCCTTTGAGGGTGCTGGCCGAACAGATCGCCTCGCGCCTGGGAATCGCCAGTGGGCAGAGTACACTCCAAAGACTGCAACAGCTCCTGAGCGAGGAACGTCTGAGCGCCGAGATCGACCGTGTGACCAAAGAACGACTCCAGGCTGCCTTCACATTCGCCTACACCCGTATCGAGACGCACGAAACCCTGCTGGCCTGCGAGGCCGATCCGGCGGCACTTGCGGAGCTCCATCCACAGCTGTTGCTCGGCAACCTCACAAAGATCACCGCTCGGTTGCGGGACGAGGACCCTCGGTTTGTTCTAGGTAACTACCTGGAGACGAAGAGCGTCCAGAAAAAACACTCCTTCGGCGCCATCCTGCGCCTGCGGGATTGGGCGGTCGGCGGGACCACCAAAGTAGAACGCACCGAGACGATCCAGTACAACGAGGAGAAGGACAAGAAGCGAGTCAGCTTGGACGGCCGCAAGAGCTACACGGGGGGATTTTGCGGCGCCCGGGCAGAGTACGCTTTTGAGCTCAGCGCGGCGATGGCGAATTTTGCCCCGGAGCCCAAGGGGCGAGACTTCACGTTCACCCTGGGCCTGGACTGGGCATGGGAGGAAAAGGCAAGCCAGCACCTGATCCACACCATTCTTGACGTGGCCACCGTCTGGCGGATCGCCAACCCCGCCGACCTTCCGAGCGCCCATGCCATCCTCGATCCGCTGCGTGGGAGAATCGGTGCCGACCTCGAGCTGCAGTTCAACGACGACGGCGTCCGGCAACTCGCCAAAGTCTCTGAAGAGGATTTCTGTCGCGCCTGGGCGCTCGCCATGGCCGAGGCGCTACCCCCTGAGGTCAGCGGCAAAACCCCGGCCCGACGTGGTGACATTGAGGAGCGCCGCTCGATCTACCATGACGCCGCAGTGTGGCTGCTCCGGCAGACATCGAAAGTTGACGAGAAAGCGCTCAACATTCACTACCCGTCGAGCAGGCTGGAGGAAGCCGATGCGGACCCCGCGAACCACGGGACCCTCTACACCCTTTGGCACCCAGAACTGCAACACGCTGGACTCCCGTCGGCCCGCTGGAAGGTTGCCTTCGGCGCGTTGAGCCGACTGCGCGAGGTGATCGTCGGCGAGAGGCAATGGAGCGACATTAAGAAGGTTACCTCCGAGCTCCAGCGCCTGGTGACCCAACCGTTTACCGCACGCCTCCTTGGATCCGTCCTGGCCCAGCTCCTCGGGGGCAAAAGCAACCTGCTCGCCGCGTCCGGCACGATCACGCCCTCCGAGGGAGGAACGGTTTTCGTGATCGGCTGACATCAATACATGCAGGCCGACGATGAGCCATCGGCGACTGCATGACGCACGCATTGCGGCTCGCACGACTCCATTCGGGTTCCGGGGAGACTTGGCTGGGTCCGGCAAGTCCCCCCGGTCTCCGCTGCGACCGGGGGGAGCGGAACGTACCCTAAACCTGAAGACGCAGCGGCGCCGAACGTGGCTATTCCGTGCGCAGGCTCCAGGGCCGCTGGCCGGCGTGGCAGCGGAAGGCGGCGAGTTGGTGCGGCTCCAGCGTTTGCCGGAACCGGTACCGCCCGAGCTTCGATGCACCCGGCAGGCTCGGTTGGGTCAGCCGGGTCACTCCGCCTCCGGGTGTCTGCACCTCCACGACCACCTGGTGGGATCCTCGGTTGACGAGGTAGAAGAAGATCTCTTCTTCCGTCTGACCCCACCAGAGGGCGACCGGATCGCCGCTGCCCTCCAGGCGCTGCATGGGGATTGCCGGGAGCGCATGGTACTCGGCGAGGAACTCCCGCCAGGCGCGGGGTTGGCCCTGGTCGTAGGAGTGGTTGCCGTCGGTGAGGCAGACGAGGTTGGCGTCGGCCATGGCGGCGGCGAAGCGGGCGAGGATGCGACGCCCCGCCGGCTGGAGTACTCCTGCCCAGACGATCTGCTGTTGCGCGTCCGGGGTGCCGCCGAGTGGTGGGAGCCGATGGAGATCAAGGCAGGCGGCGCGGATGGAGAGGGGGTGCGATTCCCAGGATGCCGCGTCGAAGTGCATCGCCCCCAGGATGCCGGCGTCCACCGGTTTCGCGCACGCTTCGACCGGCTCGCGCGCGGCATACAGCTCGCGGTAGACGTCGCTTGGGTAGCCCGCCGGCAAGCTCGACGGTTCGGGGGGAAAGGTCCGGCTCGGCACCAGGAGGAGGTTCTGGTCGCCGCGGTAGAGAGCCGGGTCGAGACCGGCTTCGCGCAGCCACCGTGTCCAGCCTTTGTGGCGGAATTCACGGACTCCCTCCGCACTCCAGACCGGGCAGAGGATCTCATCGAAGCTCGGCGTGTCGAGTTGGAGGCTCAGGGTGAGGCCGGGGCGCGTCGCCGCGAGGATCGCGGCGAGACGGCGATGGAAGGCGTGGACCTGCTCGCAGCGCCATGCCACCCAGCGGTCGTAGAGGGCCGCGGTCTCGAAGGTCCCGCGGTTGCGGTAGGCGAGCTGTTCGAAGCGGTGCTCGAAGACGTTCTTGCCGGCGGGAGCGGCGGCGAGCCGGAGGCCGGTGTCGCGCTCGAACTGTGCCACGGTGGTGTCTTCGTAGCCCCAATGGATTGAGGCGAACGCCTGGTGGCCGAGGAGTCCCGATTCCCGTGATCGCAGCTTGCCTCGGACACGTTTACCCGGCTGCCGCCGTGCCAGGTGGCGTCGGGCGCTTGCCGGACGCAGTCGATCGGCACCATCGCAGCCTGCCAGGGGTCCGGCCGCCTGGACGGCCGAAGCAGCCGCTCCTCGGCGGCGAACGGCGCGCCGGTGTCGACGATCAGGAATTCGAGCCTGCGGACGAAGAGGTTGCCGTTCTCGTCGGTTCGCCGGCCGTCGGCGTCGGTCATCTCGACCTCGAAGATGCCCTCGCGGTCGGTCGGGAGGCTCAAGGTCTGCTCGTACACGCCCTCGCCGGCAGGGACGGTGAGGTTCAGTGTGAAGGGAGCGTCCTCGGCCAGCGGCAGGCTCACCTCTTCCCAGCGTGTAGGGCTTCTCCACTTTCTCGGCCACCAGCCGCACGCGGGCGGCGCCGGGTGTGGTACCGGTGGGCGTCTCGCCAAGGGGTAGCTCGAGGTCGCGCTCGAAGACGCTGCCACGCAGCTCCGGGAAGACGCTGCCGCTGACCGGCGGGACTTCGACCAGGACGGTTCCAGGCTCAGACCTCTGGAGCTCGTTCCAAGTGGCCGGCTCGATCGTCAGCCGGTAGGGTTTGGAGGCGCGTTGCTCGGCCAGGACGTCCACGTCGGTGCCCTCCCGGCGCACGGACTGGTGGAACCAGCCCGTCCCCGCGGGCACCTCGATCGAGCCATTCCCCGCGGCCTCGCTCGCAAGCCGGACGATCAACTGGAAGGCGCCGCCCGGTTGCCCTTCCCTCGGCCGTTCCATCCGCCGCTGTGCGGCCAGGCGTACGCGGACGAACCGGTCGGCGGACGAGGGGCAGGCATCGCCGGCCGTCACGCGGATCTGGAGCTGATCATCCGCGGCTCGCCGGTTCGCCGCGAGGAGGACAGGAACCTTGGCGACTGGGCCGGGCATGGCCGGGAGGTCGCACGGAGCTGAATCACGACTGTGTCGGCGGCCAAGGTGCGGCTTGATGGCACCGGCGGCTCTGGCTGTGGTGAACCAGAGTTGGGTGACTGTAGAATGTTTGGCGTGTTTGGCGTGAGCACTCGCTAGGTTAACAGGTAGCAGGATGAGCACTTTTCTATTTGTTCATGGGACGGGTGTCCGGGAGACTGCCTACAACCAGTCGTTCGGGCAAATCGCGACGGCACTCGAAGGGCGCCCAGGAACCACCCTGGCCCGCTGCTACTGGGGAGGCCTTGGCGCTCAGTTGAGCTGTAATGGCGCCTCGATCCCCACCTACGACACAACACGCGGCTTTCCCGAAGCCGGCGCGGAGCTGGAAGAGGTAGAGTTCTGGGGACTCCTGTACCGGGATCCCCTCTGTGAGCTGCGTGCTCTCGCGGCACGAGCCGGTGGTCGGCAGGAGCTTCCTCCGGGGACCGTCCCGCCGGGGCGGGTGTTGGACCAGCGAGTCAAGATCTTGCAGCCCTCTCCGGAGTTGGCCTCGAAGCTACAGCGGGGAGAGATCGACGCCGCTTTTCCAGGCGCCAGGGCCGCGGTTACTGCTTCCAACGCCTATCGCGAAGCGTTGCTTGCGGCGCCAGCCGCACTCGCCGAGTACCGGGTCGCGATTGCCAGGGCCCTGATCGGCGAGGCAGCCGTGCAGGCCGAGCAGGCGACTGGAGAGGAGCGGGCACTCCCGGCAGTGCGTACCGACGCCGACCTACGTGACGAGATTGTGCGACTCCTGGTCGAGGAGCTGGGGGGGCAGGAATATGGAATCGGCGGCTGGGTCAAGAAACAGTTGGGGGGACTCGCCGTGGGGGCAGGAAGCCGTTTGGGGACCTTTTATGCCCGGCGCCGCCGCGGCGCCGTAACGGACGCTACCTATCCATTCCCTGGAGACATTCTGCTCTATCAGGCTCGTGGCGGAGAGATCCGGCGCTTCATCCGCAACTTCCTCCTTGAGGCCTCTCCTCCTGTTGTCGTGCTCGCTCATAGTCTTGGCGGCATCGCCTGCGTGGACCTTCTGATCGAGGAGCCTTGCGAGGGGGTGGAGCTGTTGGTGACGGCCGGCTCACAGGCACCGTTTCTCTATGAGATCGGCGCTCTGCAGAGTCTCGCCACGGGCCAACCTCTGCCGGAGCGGTTTCCGCGCTGGCTCAATTTGTACGACCGGCGCGACTTTTTGAGCTATGTCGGCGAGAAGGTCTTTCCTGGACGGGTCAGGGACGTAGAGGTGAATAATCGCCAGCCGTTCCCTGAATCGCACAGTGCTTACTGGACCAACCCGGCGGTCTGGGATGCGATCTTCCGGGAGTTGAAGTGAATTGGGTCGTGGCAGATCCCCGACGTACCTACGCCCTGATCGTTGGCATTGAGCGCTACAGGGCCGGAGCACTCTGGAATTTGAACGGCCCCGCTGTCGATGCCCGCCTCTTCGCGGACTGGTTGCGCTCCCGGCACGTCCCGGAGGAGCAGGTCAAGCTGCTGCTCGCCTTGGATAAGAAGGACCCCCTTAAAAAGGGGCTACTGGCGGGGAGTCCACGGGCGCTCCCGGCGAGCCGAAACGGTGTGCGGAGAGCCCTCAACTGGCTTCACGCTCAGAGCGGTGACCTCCTCATCCTCTTCTGGGGCGGGCACGGTATCCTTGGTGATGAGAAGAACCGCCGGCTGTTCTATCCTGATGCCACGACGGACGACAAGCAAAATCTGGATCTTGATGACCTGCTCGCTTCGCTACGCACCAGTTACTTCGCCGGCTTCCCCCTTCAGATATGCGTCATCGACGCGTGTGCCAACCACGTTGAAGACATACAGACGGCTGGCAAGCTACCCAAAGACACTCTTTCCTCCGGTGGCCCCCTCTCTCCAGAGCCTGGCCAATTTGTGCTCCTGGCCGGACGGGCGGGCGAGGTGGTAACGAATCTCGAGAAAGAGGGCCGCGGCCTGTTCTCGAAAATAGTTCTGGAGGAACTGGAAGTCGAATCCAACTGGCCACCGGACATGGATGCCCTGAAGGTGCGAGTTTGGCAACGGTTCGAGTCTCTGCGCGTGGAGGGAAGAGCAAACCAGACTCCAATCTATCGGTACCACCGAGATTGGAGCGGCAGCGAGCAGCCCCTGACAGATGTGCAGGCTCTGCAAGCGAGTTGTTTGTCGCAGTTCGCGCGGGTTGCCCCCGGCAGCCACGAAGCCCCAATGACTACAACTGCCGACAATTCAGCTAGCCGAAAGATACGCATCTTCATCAGTCATATCGCCAAAGACCAAGCGGTGCTCGCCGCCCGGGAAGCCTTGTTGCAAGCTCTCAATGGCACCGCAGACTACGAGGTTCTTCCCACTGGCGTCACGTTGCCGCCGGGCGTGGGATGGCGTTCCCGAATCAATGCCTGGTTGGAAGCTTGTGACGCCGCAATCGTCTTTCTTTCGGAAGACGCCCTGAAATCCCCCCGGGTGACCTATGAGACTAGTGTTCTTGCACATCGCTGCGCGACCTGGGATTCCTCACTGCTCATCCTGCCGGTGGTTCTGGGGGACGTCACGCCTGAATCGCTGCAAAAGAGCTATCTTCAAGAGGCCTCGCTGCGTGAAGTGCAGTTTGTCCGGGGAACGCCGGCCGAGATTGCGGAGAAGGTTCTGGAGCAGTTGAAGGAGGCCCCGCTCTGTGATCGGACAGCAGTGGAAAGGAGAGCGAAAACCCTCGCGGAGTTGCTCAAGGGCATCCCGGACGACGTTCTCCAGGAAGCCGCCGATAAAGTCAACCCGCATCTCTCATTCTCCATCTCTGACCTGCGACTCCGGCTCGCCATTCAACTCCTCGGTCTCGGGATGGCCGAAGAGACCGGGCAGGCGCTCAAAGTTTTTCGATCCCGATTTCCGCCCAAGATCGTGGAAAGGGTGATTCAATTGATCGGTGCATCCTGGGTCGATCTGCGGTGTGCCAGCCGAATCCCCGCTATCGCCAAGGGATCTGAGAAACCATTGCGCGCCTTCGGAATCAATGCGCAAAGCTGGAGCACCGCGCAAATGTATATCTTGAGTGCGAGCCAGGAGGACAAAGACCGAATGTGGCATTCGGTCTCCTGCACGGCCGTCTATGGCGAGGATGTCGGCGAGTTGATCCAGCAGATCCGAACCGCTCTGAAGGCTCGGCTGAATTCGCCAACGGATGAAGACCTCCTGCGCGACCTGGAAGCGCTCGATGAGGATCGCCAGCCGGTCGTCCTCGGACTCAGAGAGCCGGGGATCGACGAAGCCATGCTCTCTCAATTGCGTGACGAGTTTCCCCGGGTCACCTTCTTCCTCTACGCAGGGGGAACAACCACCGAAGGTACTTCCCTGAGCCCGTCCTTGTTCGAGCCTCTGTTTCCCCAGCTTTTCGAAATCGAGGAGGCGACCGTGCTCGCCCAATACGACAAGTTCTACCGAAAAAACCGGCTTCGACCCGAGGCCGATGCGAGGTTCCCGCATGGCCTATAACCCTCTCTTCAGTCCCCCTCCTGCCAAGCCGCTGACCGCGGCCCGGCCAGGAGACCGGCGCGATGGTTGCGTCTATCTCTATACGCCGGAGATCACACTCGCCGTCAATGTGGCTTTGGCCACCACCCGACCTCTTCTTGTGCGCGGTCCCTCCGGTGGAGGAAAGAGCACTCTCGCCCGGCACGTGGCTGGCGTGCTCGGCTGGCGATATTACGAGAAAGTGATCTCCTCTCGAACTCAGGCCCAGGATCTGTTCTGGGAGATCGACCACCTAAGGCGGCTCCAGGACGCGCAGCTCAAGAAGCTCCGCGGCGGCGTCGGCAGTTATGTCAATCCGGGTGCTCTGTGGTGGGGATTCGACAGCTCCTCCGCCCGACGACAAGCGGAGAGGGTTCATGGCAAAGCGGCGGGTCAGATGGATCTAAACCTCGGCGCTACGGAGGCTGCGCGCGCAGTCGTCCTTCTCGACGAGATCGATAAAGCCGAGCCGGATGTGCCGAACAATCTGCTCGTTCCCCTCGGCTCTTTCCAATTCCCAGTCGAGGAGTCTCAACCGGTTGAAGTTTCGGATGAGTTGGCTCCCTTGGTAATCATCACCACCAATGATGAGCGGGAGCTGCCTTCCGCGTTTCTGCGACGCTGCGTCGAGCTGGTGCTCCCGGTGCCGGATCGGACGCGGCTCCTTAAGATCGGCCATCTCCACTTGCCGCAGACGTCGGAGACGCTTCGCGAGAGGATCGCCGATCTGGTTCTGAGCGCACCAACAGGCGGATCGGCGCCGGTGCCGAGCATCGCCGAGTACCTTGATGCCGTCCGGGCTTGCGACAGGCTCGGCGTGGAGCCCGATTCCACACAATGGGACGACCTGCTCAAAGCAACCCTTTGGAAGCACGGCAGGACGGGGATGGCGGCGGGATGAAGTTCTCTCCGCTCGCCTCCCTTGCCGGCTTGGCACGTGCTTTCGATACGCTACGGCCAGACGACGACCGCACTCGGCGGGAGATCGCAACCCTCCTCGGAATCGCCGCGGCGGCGGAGGAGGTGCAGGTGGCTCAGTTTCTCACCCCTCACCTCGCCGCTCAGATCGGCAACGAGGAGAGAGGGGAGGACGCGGCGGCGCCGCAAACGCCGCCGCCCGTGAGCCAGGGAGGAGGTGAGACGATCCCGCCGCTTCCCGCAGCGGAGCTCGCGATGGAGTTGACGCCGGACGACACTGTCGCCCCTAGGATTCCCTCCTGGTTTCAGGTCCAGCCACTCTCCAGGCCGGCGGCCGAGCCTGTCCCTCCACCCGGGCCCGACCCACTCTTCGAGCCTCGGTGGACGCGTGCGATTCTGATTGGCGCCCTCTCGACATCAGGCGCGGGAGCGCTGGACCTTGAGACTCTAACCCACAAGGTGGCGCAGCGAAGGCCAATTCTCGGGCTTCCCCGGAAGGCCACGCCGACATTGGCGTGCGGGGTCCAGGTGTTGGTGGACCGCGGAGATAGAATGCTCCCCTTCACTACCGATTTGACCCAGCTCACCGAGCAGATCCGGATCGTGGCGGGCCGTGAAGCCGTGGAGGTCTTCGCCTTCGACGGATTCCCCGGCCGCGGGGCCGGGCCGCGCTCGCGGCGCACCTGGCGCCCCTATCCTGCCAGCGGGGCACCGCGTTCAGGCGCGGCGGTGGCGGTGATCTCCGACCTGGGCTTGGGAACGCCCTCTGTTGGGAGCCGCGGCATCGGGCCGGCGGATTGGATTTCTCTCGCGCGCAGGCTCGACCGCACCGGCAATCCGGTCGTCGCATTTGTGCCCTATGGGCCCGACCATTGGCCGCCCGAGCTCCGCCGCACTCTGACACTCGTGCACTGGGACCACCGCACCACTGCTGGTGACGTACGGCGGTCTCTTGCCCTTGCCTGCCGCGCTCGGGAGAGCCCCCGATGAGCATGGAGGTTCTGCTCGGAGAGCTTGAGAGCGAAGGGCCCGCCCTGATCCGCCTGGCCGAAACGGTTTCGCTCGCTGTGCGGGTCGACCCTCCGCTTTTACGTCGGGCTCGCCGCACGTTCGTACCCGAAGCAGACGCCAGCGTTGAGGCCGATCTCTGGCGCAGCCCGCTTGTCCAGGCCCGTGGCCCCGAGGGATTCGTTTTCTTCCCAGAAGCCGCGGAGGTGCTCCGATGGCGGCTCGCGAAAGACGAAGACGGCCGCCGCCTGACCGACGCCTGGGAGCTGACCGAGCGCATGCACAAGCACCTTTCCCCAGCTCTTCTCCTTGAGGAGAAGATCGCCTACCTTTCGGTCTCATCGGACCCCGGTGCCTTTGGGCAGATCGAGAACCTGTTGCAGACGGCTATGTCTGCGCTGGTTCTCGGTGAGCGGAGGGGGCTCGTCCACTGGGCTGCCCGTGCGCTGCCGGCTCTGCCCTCGACGGTTCGCACCCTGGAAACTGCCCGTATGCTCGATGCCGCTGCCCGACTGCGCCTGAACGGCGACGCGCGGCCGCTCCGCTCGTTCGGGGCTTTCCCTGATTGGCTCCGCTTCGTCGTCCCGAACAACCTCTCTCGGACCTCGATCACTGTTCGGCTCTTCGAGGGTGCGATCGAGCTCGATGCCCGGTCGAACCTTGAAGGGCAACAGCTTGTTTTGCCACAAACTGACCCGTTATTCGTAGAGCTGTCCTGGGATGGGGAGGTGGGAGGCGAGAGGCAGACGATTGTGGTGACCTTGAGGAAGGGAGAGGTACGACAAATTCCGGTTGTCGTCCAGAAGTTGCGACTGCAGACCCTTCTGGGCGAAATCTATAACCTCCGCCGAGCCGCGCAGATCTTCATCTCGCATGCCTCCGCCGACGACCCTTTCGCGGCTGAGCTACGCCGGGAGCTGGAAGCCCGCCGGCTTCCGGTGTGGGTGGACGCCCGCCGCCTGCGCGGGGGCGACAAGCTGGGGCCGGAGATCGAAAAAGCGATCGAGACGGCCACGCAGGTGCTCGTCGTGCTAAGCCCGCACACCGTCAATTCACCGTGGGTGCGCCGCGAGGTCCAGAAAGCCCTCGCGGTCGAGCAGCGGCGGAAGGCGGACGGCTACCGCGTGATTCCGGTGCTGCTGCCCGGCATCACCCCTGGTGCGCTTGGCACCTGGTTCGACGAGGAGCCGGTCGCCGAGCCCATCGAGATCGGCCCGACCGGTCTGAGCGCGGCGCTGCCCCGCCTGCTCGCGGCGTTGGGCGAGCGCCTTCCCACCGATGCGAAGCCGTTCGAGGAGCCGGACGCCAGGCCGGTCGCGGAGCTGTTCCTTACCCTCAACAATCCCACGGTCGAGACGGTTGAAGGAAAGCGCCGCGCACGGGCGACGGCCACGCTCGTCTATGAGCCGGCCGATTCCGGTGCGCGGAGCCTCGTGAGCCAGCGGCGGTACTCCTTCACGGCTCCCCTCGGTCCCATCGAGACCGCGGACCTGCGGTGGTACCTGGAGAGCTATCACCTCTGGCCGGTCGGCGTGTTCCAGGAACGCGCGGCGGGCATCGAGGCGAGACTGCCGGCGTGGGGTGCAGAGCTGTTCAAGGCTGCCCTGGGCGAGGAGGAGGCGCGCGAGGCTCTCTCCGCCTGGCAGAACGCCCAGAAGGCCGAGCGCCGCTTCTCCGTGCAGGTGGACGGCGATCTGCCAAAAGGCGCGACCGAGGAGGCCCGGGCCTCCGCGCAAGAGGCGGCCAACGAGCTGCTGGGGCTGCCGTGGGAGCTTCTGCACGATGGCGACGCTTGGCTGTTCCAGGGCCGGGACGCCGTGCGCATCCGCCGGCGCCTGCCCAATCGCAAGTTTCAACCGGCCCGGCCCTCCGCCTTGCCGCTGCGCATCCTGGCCCTCAGCCCGCGGCCGGAGAAGGCGGGGTATTTCGATCACCGCAGCAGCGCCGAGCCGCTGACCGCGGCGGTGGAGAGCCTCGGTGCCCTCGCCCGCCTGACGGTTCTCCAGCCGCCCACCTACGTGGAGCTGGAAAAGGCCCTGCAAACCGCCGCGGAGCGCGACGAGCCCTTCGATGTCGTCCACTTCGACGGCCACGGCATCTATGACCGCCGGCAGGGTCTGGGCGGCTTGTGCTTCGAGGCGCTCGGTGATCGGCCGGACGAGCGGCCGATGGACCTGGTCTACGCCGACCGGCTGGCGGGTCTGTT
>DIHE01000116.1:0-691 GCA_002420005.1 Holophagales bacterium UBA5704
GGGGAGGGCGTGCTCACGGCACACCCTCCCGGGGTTCGAGGCATCAGGCGTCAGACTTGGGAGAGGAGGAGACCGTCGCACCCTGCCCGATTCCAGGGGTCTCGCCCTCTTTGAGAAAGATGACCTTCGTTTTGCGGGTCGGCCGGCGCAACGGCGCCACCTTGAAGAGGTTCAGGAGCTCGCTGCGCGGCCCCAGCTTCGCCTTGGCCAGGCTGCGGAAGCTGATCGCCACGTCCTGGCTCCGCTGCAGCGCCTGGGTGAGCTGCTGGGTGACCGCCTGCTTCTGCGCCGTCAGCTCCTCCTGGCGCAGCTTCAAGGTCCGGACCTCGGTCACGATCGTGGTCAGGGCCTCGACCTCCCGCGGATTGCCCTCGAACAATGCGGCGTTCGTGGCCGCGGCGTTCACGAGCCCTTCGAGGTTGAGAAGGGCTTGCGCCTGAGACTTCGGGGTCGGCATGACACGTCCTCCTTTCAGCCGGCCACCCGGCCGGCGGTCTGGGTGCCGTTCCCGCCGACGGCGGCGGCACTGTGAAACTTGATGACGGCACCGCGCCACGACATCTCGATGCTCGCCGGCTGGAACGAGGTGAAGGTGGCCCCCAACGATGAGCCCGCCTCTTCCTTCCCACTCCCCGCGGCGAAACCGTCCTGGACCCGCTCCGACTTCAGCTCGACCCCGAACGGCACCTCC
>DIHE01000116.1:925-1415 GCA_002420005.1 Holophagales bacterium UBA5704
CCTCCGCGCCCGCCGCCAACCCGTCCTGCACCCGCTCCGACTTCAGCTCCGGTACTTCTTGCACGTCCTGCTGCTGCGTGTTCATGTTGCTTCTCCTTGCATAACCTCCGGCGCCGACATTGGCTCCGGAAGATCGATTTCCTTCGTCTCGGCGGCAGGTCCGGTTGGCTCCCGGTGTCCCCTGCCTGCTTCGTACGATGGATTCTACGGAGGACCAAGGCGCTCTGGCTAGGCTTTTTTCGGTGATTTTTCGATTTTGTCGCGCAGTTTGCTGATTGAATGGCTCCGGCGCCTTCCTGAACTCTTCGTTCCGGCCGGAGTGCCGCATCTTGGGCCGCGGGAGCGGCGCAGCGGGCTCTCTGTGCTGCGCCGGAGGGTCGGCGCGCAGCCCGCGGTAAGGCTTCCCCGGGGAAGGGAAGCCGGCTCGGCTCAGCCTTCCTGCGGGTCCAGCAGCGCCTGCAAGGCGGCGATCACCGCCTCCAGGTGGTCG
>DIHE01000116.1:1477-1612 GCA_002420005.1 Holophagales bacterium UBA5704
GATGGATTCTACGGAGGACCAAGACGCGCCGTCTAGTCCTTTTTCGATGTTTTTTCGATTTTCTCGTGCAGTTTGCTGATTGAATGTCTTGCTGGCTTTCCGGAGAGCTTCGTTCAGGCCGTGGTGCCGCATCTT
>DIHE01000116.1:1642-3706 GCA_002420005.1 Holophagales bacterium UBA5704
GATCACCGCCTCCAGGTGGTCGCTCTGGACACACTCGATCGTCGTGCGGGCCTTGAAAGAGAAGTCGGGGTCTGCCTCGCCGGCCAGCATCGCATCTTCCTGTGGTGACACCGGCAGGCTCGCGTGCAGCGCCATCAAGTTCTGCCCGGCCGTGGCGAGCAGGGCGAGGACCTCACGCAACCGCGCTTCGGTCAGGGTCTGCAGATCGTTCATCTCAATGGGTCTCCAGGGAACGCTTGGCCGTTGCTTTACGCTCTTCATGATGGGAAAGCGTAGGGATGACAGTGCTACACTGCCAGCGCCACGGCACCAGGAGAATTCCGGCTCGGGAGGTCTTGCAGCGCGCTCCAGGTGAAGACGGCCGTCCACTTCGAGGAGAGCAAGGCATGGTGCGTAGCTTCCGCTCGCTGGTGATCTGGTTCCTGGCCTTCTGGAATGGCCTGGATCTCAAGCAGCTCGGGGCCCGGCTCGGCCTGAGCGGGAAACGGGTGTCCGAGATCCTCGCCGGCGGGGAGATCGCCGACCGGCATTTCGCACCGCTGCTCACCGCGGCGGCGCGCCGGCCGGCCGAGGTGCAGGTCGTCCACCGCTGTCTCGCCGATCTCGCGAGCCTGCGCGAGGCCGGGGATTTGTCCGACGCGGAGCAGGAAGAGGTCGAGCGCGGCCTCCGCGAGGCGAGCCACCTGCTGCGCCGGGCCTTCGTCGAAGGCGCCCGCCTGTCGCGCAACCTTCCGCCGTTCGACGACTACCCGCAACCCGGCCAGCTCGAAGCCGCCCGCTGGCACGCCGACCAGCTCTGGGCCGTCCTCGAAGAGATGACCGAGGAGCAACGCCTGGCGGTCGTCCGCCACTGCCGGGAAGGCCGGACCTGGTGGCTGATGGAGCGGGTCTGCGCGGCGGCTGTGGAGGCCGCCTCCCGCAACCTCGACCAGGCGGCCTCCCTGGCCCGTCTCGCCGTGGCAATCGCCGAGAGGGTCCAGGGCCCGGAAGGCTGGTGCCGCCGCGTCCTGGGCTACGCCACGGCCCACCCGCCGAACGTCCTGCGGGTCGCGGGAAAGCTCCAGGAGGCCCGAGCCGGAATCGAGCCGGCGAAACAGCTTTGGGAGGCCGGGTGGGACCCCGGCCACGTGCTCGACCCCGGCCGGCTGCTCGGCATCGAAGCCTCCCTCTGCCGGGCCGAGCGCGAGTTCGACCAAGCCCTCACGCTCCTCGACCAAGCGGTCCCGGTGAGCCACAACCCGGGGCGCATTCTTATCAAGAAGGGGCATACTCTCGAAGTCCTCGGCGATGACGAAGGCGCCATCCGGGCCCTCACCCGCGCAATCCCGCTCGTCGAGAACCAGGGCGACTCGCGGCTCCTCTACATGGCGCGGTTCAATCTCGCCGCCGCCTGCACCCGGCGGGGCCGGTTCAAGGCCGCGGCCGGGCTGGCGCGGCAGGTCCGCGAAATCATCGACAAAAGAGGCGACGCGAACGAGGCGCCCCGGCTGCATTGGTTGGAGGGACGGATCGCGGCCGGCCTGGGCCGGCCGGAGGAGGCTCACGCCCTGCTGGAGCTCGCCGCGCAGCAATTCGCCGACCGCCAGATGTGGTACGACGTGGCCCTGGCCCGGCAGGACCTCGCCGGCCTGCTCCTGGACGAGGGCCGATTTTCAGAGGTCGAAGCCCTGGCCCGGGAGCTGGTGGAGACCTTTGAGGCAAAGGGGGTGCACCCGGAGGCCCTGGCCGCCCTGCGGCTGTTCCACGCGGCGGCAGCGCGCGAGGAAGCGACCGCCGCCCTGGCCCACCGCATCGGGGGCTATTTGCAGCGGGCGCGCCACGACCCGGGCCTCCAGTACACCGACTCACCAGCCCCGGGGGCAGCCGTCGGGGTCCATCCCGCAGCCTTCGTCGATCACGGGCTGCGGGTCGCCGACCCCACACCGGCCGCTGGGGTCCATACCGCAGCCTTCCGGCGCGACCTGAAGCAAGCTGCCGGCAGCCAGGAGGAAGGCGAGGAGGGCGGAAAAGAAAACCGTGCGCATGGGGAGCTCTCCGGCGCGGCGCCGGCCGCGGGCCTCCATG
>DIHE01000116.1:3911-57619 GCA_002420005.1 Holophagales bacterium UBA5704
GGCGCCGGCCGCGGGCCTCCATGGTCCACGTGGGCCGCGCCTGCCGGCTATCCTCCGCCAGAACCGCGGGAAAAATCCTCCCGCCGTGGCGGTGGACCGGCAGCTGAACCTGGGCCAGCGCCTCTCCCGGCTCTTCCGTGCGGTCTCCGGCTTGTCGCAGCTCGAGTTCGGCGCCAAGATCGGCATCTTCCCCAGCCTGCTCGACCGCTACGAGCAGGGTAAGGTCAACCCCTCGGCCGAGCATCTGCGCCTCCAAGGGGAGGGAGTGGACCTCACCGTCGCGGCGGGCGAGGAGATTCTGCACTTCGCCGACGTCCTGCGCCGGCCGCAGCAGCGGCCGGGGCTCGGCCGGGCGGCCCTTTTCCAGGCGACCGGCGCCCTGGCGAACCGGGTGGCCGAGCGGCTCCTCCGGCTGCCCCCCGGAGGCCCAGATCCGAAACCGCAAGACCGAGACCACGCCTCAGAGCTGTGGGCGCGCCTGGAGCCCCTGCCTGCGGAGCAGCAGGTGGCCGTGGTGCGCGTGGGGCGGGAGTACCAGAACTGGGCGCTGGCGGAAAAGTGCTGCGCGGGGTCCGTGAAGCAGGTATCCCGCGACCTTGACCGCGCGGCTTCGCTCGCGCGACTGGCGCGGGAGATCGCCACACGGATCTCCGGGCCGGAGAGCTGGCTCCTCTACGTGGAAGGCTACGCGGCAGGCCACCTCCCGAACGTCCAGCGGGTCCAAGGTGAGCTGGTGGCCGCGCGGGAAGGCATGGAGGAGGCGAAACAGCTACACCTGGCGGGCGACGACCCCTGGCACCTCCTCGACCCGGGGCGGCTCCTCGACCTGGAAGCCTCCCTGTGCCGGGCCGAGCGCCAGCCCGAGAAAGCTTTGACCCTGCTCGACGAGGCGTTCCCCGTGAGTCACAGCCAGGGTCGTATCCTGATCAAAAAGGGCTACATCCTGGTGGTGATGGGCGACTACGGGCGTGCGCTCGAAACCTTCCTGGCGGCGGAGCCGCTGGTGGAGCGCGAGGGGGACCCCCGCTTGACGTACATGCTGCTCTTCAACACCGCCGTGGTGCACACCCACCTCGGCCGGTTCGCCGCGGCCGGCCCGCTGGTACAGCGGGTGAGCGAGCTGGTCGGGGCCGACGAGGGCGAGGCGTGCCGCATCCTCTGGCTGCGCGGGCGCATCGCCGCCGGCCTGGGGCGGCCGCTGGAGGCACAGAGGCTGCTCGGCGAGGCGCGCCGCGGCTTCGCCGAACGCGACATGTGGTACGACGTGGCCCTGGCCGACCTGGAGATCGCCCCGTTCCTGCTGGCGGAAGGCAGCACCGAAGAGGTCAAGACGATGGCCACCGAGCTGGTCGAAGCCTTCCGGAAGCGCGGCGTCCATCCCGAGGCCGAAAAAGCCCTGCAGCTCTTCAAGGATGCGGCGGACAAGGAAGAAGCCACCGCCGAGCTGGCCGGGAAGGTGCTGAGCTATTTGTTCCGTGCGGAGCACCAGCCTGAGCTGGCGTTTGCGGCGTAGGGGGGGCGGAAGTGCGGGTGATCCCGAACAGCCGATGGATGAACAAGCCCTCGGTCTCGCACGCAACCGCGCTCCAGCCGTCGCCGCGGTGGAAGGCGGCGATGGTCGTTGCGCCGGCATCATCCTCGTAAGGGTATTCCTCGACCGGTTCCAAGACGACCACATCGGCAAGGAACTGACTTTCCTCGACAGCCAGGGGAGCCGCCCCCGCCACGCGGTGGGAGCGGCGGGCAGGCTCACTGGCCGGGCTGTGGGACGAAGAAGCATTCATCATGACGTCGCCTCCTCGGGTAGGTTTGTGGTTTCAGCGGTGCCCTGGCGCCTGAATGCGTCCCTTGAGGACACCCGTCGCTTACTCTCGGGCCGTTGGTAGCATACTGCGGGGACGCACCCCCCAACCAGGGTGACAAGCTGCCCGGGTCTCCAACATCCAGAGCCAACGCGGCATCCCGTCTCTCCCTCCAGCCACCGGCGCCTCCGATCTTGGCACCTATGCAGGTATCTGATTGCCGCCAAAGGTACCGCAGTAAGGTATCCTGGAATCATGATGCCGCTCCTTGGTGAGTCCGGCGGTGCCGGCGACCGGCTCGGTTCGCGGGGCGCTCGTAGGCAACTTCAGATGTTCTTCAGTTTTTTGTCCCGTTTGGGCCTCCTGAAGCACCATGTTCTTATGAAGGTGTAGTGATTCCGCTGAACGCCAGATGTTCGACCCCGGAGGGGCGAGGAGAAGCGGATGCTTCGAGCGAGCAGCTATGTCCTCTATGTAGACCTGCCGGATCTGGCCGACGAGATGCTCCTGGTCCAGACCTACACAGGGGCCTTTGACCGGGTGTCTCGCCGTATCGGCGCTTACGTGCGCTCTCTCGAAGCGGCACGGCCCGCCAAACCACTCTATGGGGAATGGAGCCCGAGCGAAACCGCCGAGCCAGCCGGCGAGCCCCCTTCGGATACGGCTCTTGAGACCTTGACGAGGCGCGGCTATCTGACCCGCATGACCCCCGAGCAGGAAGAGGAGTTCTTCCGGCTGTATGTGGAGCGCCTTCATGGCCTCTTTGCGAACCGCTGGCCCACCTACCTCTTCATGCCCACCTACGACTGCAACCTCCGCTGCTCGTACTGCTTCCAGGACCACATGCGGACGGATCCGGGCTACAGCCATCTTCTCAAGCGCATGACACCGGCGATGGTGGACCGGATCTTCCTGGCGATGCCCAAGGTCGAGGCCCTGCATGGCATCCCTTCGGAAGCCGAAACGAAGATGGACATCGGCTTTTTCGGCGGCGAGCCCCTCCTCGCCGACAATCGACCGATCGTCGAGCACGTCATCGGCCGAGCCAGGGCTCGCGGGGCCGCACGGTTCTGGGCGATCTCAAACGGAACCGAGCTCGATGCCTATGAAGACCTGCTGAGCCCGGAGCTTCTGGGGAACGTCCAGATCACCCTGGATGGCCCACCCGGCCGCCACGACAAACGGCGCATCTACGCGGACGGGAGCGGCTCCTGGGCAAAGATTGTCGGCAACATCCAGCGCTGCCTGGATCGTGGAGTGCAGGTCTCCATCCGGACCAATGTCGACCGTGGCAACCTGGGCGAGCTTCCAGAGCTTGCCGACGAAATCATCCGCCACGGGTGGAATCGCTTCCCGCATTTCGGCACGCAGGTGGCCCCCATCCGCGGCTCCCATGACAAGCCGGGATCTCGCGAGACCCTGAACACCTGGGAGCTGGACCAGCTCCTGACCGAGCTTCGCGGCAGCCACCCGGAAACCAGTATTCTGGGAAGGGTGGACGATGGGCTGCGCAGTCAGGCAGACCGCGTCTTCCGGCATCAGGGCATCCCCTCGTTCAAGTCGAGCTTTTGCGCGGCCCACACGGGGATGTACATCTTTGATCCGTTCGGCGACATCTATGCCTGCTGGGAAAAGACGGGGGACCAGAAGGTCAGGATCGGGCACGTCGATGACCAAAGCGAGGTCCAATTCGCCTTCGACGTCCAAGCTCTTTGGCGCAACCGTACCGTGACGTCGAACCCGGTCTGCCTGCGTTGCCGTTACAACCTTTTCTGCGGAGGGGGCTGCGCCGTCCTCGCCATGGACAGCGGAGGGGATTTCTACCGGAACTACTGCGACGGCTTTGCGCAGAGGTTCCGGGCGGCCGTGGCCGATTCCTTCGTGGACTTCACGGCTGGGAGAGCCCCGGAGAAGGCGACCCGGGCGCTCTGTGACGTTTGACTCAGATTATCGGCCCGCCAGGGCCTTGCACCGAAAGGAGGGAGGATGGACAAGAAGCGCACAGCGGATGATGAAATTGTCAGCCTGAACCAGGAGCTGTTCAGCCTGGACGCGGGCAACCTGACAGTCGAGGAGCTCGACCGACGCCTGGAGCTTGCCGTCGCTGCACTGGAGACGAACTTCGTCTGTGACACCTTCACCTGCGGGAGCTTCAGAAGCTGCGGCGTCTTCGGCTGCGGCGCCTTCGGCGTCAAGATCTAGAGAAGTGAGGCGGCGGGGCGCGGTTCGCCCCGCCGCCGCCAGATTCTGCCAGAGAGGGTGACGAAAGTTGGAGACGCATGCCAACGCATTGGACCTGCGCGGTTTTCAGGGCCTGACCGAACCGATCCGGCTCGAAACCGCGGGGGGGGCCTGCCACTATCTTCTGATCTCGGGAAGCGGGCGACCGATCAAGCTCTCGGCGACATCCTATCTTCTGGTGAAGGAGGTTCATGCAGGCCGCTCCTTTCCATCGCTCGCCCAGGAGTTTTCCGCCAAAGGTGCTCGCGCGGTCACTGCCGCAGAGGTGGAGGCCGCTTACCAGAGCGTCGAAGCCCAGATCGCCGAGATCGAAGGGAGACCGGAAGGCGGTTCTCTTCCTGCCGGCTTCTGGTGGGTTCGGCGGTTGGTGCGGGAGGCAACAGTCTCCCGCCTGGCGGTGCGCCTCGGCTTCGCCTTCACGCCTGCCGTCGGGTTTCCCCTTTGCCTGCTGGCCGGCTTCGCTTTCTTGTGGGCTCTCCGGCAGGCACCCCCACCGCTGGAGGCACAAGGTCTGGGCATCTGGCTTGCCTACGCTCTTTTCGTCGGCTCCCTTCTGGCCCATGAGCTCGGCCATGCCACAGCCTGCGCCCGCTTCGGTGCCAAGCCCAGCGACATCGGCTTCACGATGTACCTCATCTATCCGGCTTTCTACAGCGATGTCACCTCAGCGTGGCGACTCCCGCGCCGCCACCGTGTGCTGGTCGATATCGGCGGTATTTTCTTCCAGATGGTCGTGGGAGCGGTGTGCATCGGCGCTTATCGGCTCTGGCCTTGGCCACCACTGGTCACCACGGCCTGGATGATCTGGGTCAGCATCCTCTTTTCGTTGAACCCTGTGTTTCGCTTCGACGGCTACTGGGTGCTCGCCGACGCTCTCGGCGTCACGAACCTATCGAAGCAGCCCGGCCTGCTAGGGCGGCATCTTCTCGATCGCCTGAGGGGCCGGCGCCCAAGGGCAGCCCTTCCCGGGCCCTGGTGGCTGGTTTCTGTGCTGGCCCTCTATTCCATCCTGGCGTTTGGCGTGTGGGGCGCCTTTCTCCTCCGCTTGGGTCCCTATCTCGCGGCCCGGCTGATGGCGCTACCCGGTGTGGCTCGCTCCACTCTGGAGACGGTCGTGCAGCACGGCTGGGCCCGGCAGTCAGCCCTCGCGATCGGGGCATTTCTTGCGCTTCTCTTCCTGCTCGCCGCCGCGGTGTTCGGTTTGACCCAGCTTGCTCGCACCGTTCTTTCCTGGGGTTGGGCCAGGCTTCCAGAAGTCTTCCGGAGACCACGTCCGGTCGCCGAGCTGACGTAAGGTCAGGTAACCCCCTCATGCCCTTCGGAACCGAGCTGAAACGAGCCCTGCGGGCGCGCCTTCGCCGGCCCTGGGCCGGTCTCCTGATCGTGCTCACGCTCGCCCTGGGCATCGGCGCCTCCGCCGCCATGGCCGGGCTGGCGGATGTGGCGCTGTGGCGCCCGTTGCCTTTCCCGCAGCCGGATCGGCTGGTGGTGATCTCGGCGGTTCGTGAAGGCCTGCCGGCTGATTGGCGGACGGCCTCATATCCTGATTTCGTCGACTGGCAAAGCCGCGCACGCGGGCTTGACGCCCTGGCGATCAACCGGCTCTGGTCTCCGATCCTGCGCAGCGGCGCGGAGCCGGTGCGTGTCGAAGGCGCCGAGGTTTCGCCGGAGCTGCTCGACCTTCTCGGTGTCCGGCCGGTGCGGGGCCGCCCCTTGCAAGCGCAAGACTTTCGCCCGGGCGCCGCTTCGGTCGTGCTGCTCAGCGACCGATTGTGGCGCGAGCAGCTCGGCGGCGATCCCGGTCTTGTGGGCAAGGCGGTCTCGCTCGACGAGCGTTCGTTCACCGTGGTCGGCATCCTGGCGCCGCGCGCTCCGCTCACCGAGCCGTTGTTCTTCCGCCCCCCGGACGCCCTCGTGCCGCTCGTCGTGGACCCGCAAGGAGCCGGGCGGGGCAGCCGCATCTACCGGGTCGTCGCCCGGCTGGGCGCCGGAGTACCGGTGAGCCGGGCCCGGAGGGAGCTTGCCGCCGTGGCGCAGGCTCTGGCGGCCGAGCACCCGAAGACGAATGCCGGCTGGTCTGTCGAGGTGGCGCTTCTTCGCGAGGTTCTCGTGGGCGACATCCGGCCGGCCCTACGGCTTCTGGTCGGTGCGGGACTCCTGGTCCTGCTGCTGGCCTGTGCCAACGTCGCCAACGTCCTGGTGACCGAAGCCGCCTTGCGCCGCCGCGAGCTGGCCTTGCAAGCGGCCCTCGGCGCCGGGAGGCGGTTCTTGTTCCAGACTCTCGCCGCCGAGAGCCTCCCCCTCGCGGCACTCGGCTGGGGCTTGGGGCTTCTGGTCACTTGGGGGTGCTGGCACTGGGTGGGCGGCGTTCTGCCCGGCTCGATCCCCGGCGCCACCCACCTCGTGCTCGACGGCCGCATCCTCGCTCTGTCGCTCGGGCTGACCGGCGCTGCGGTCCTTCTTGTTGCAGGGGCACCGCTGCTCGCGGGGTCGCGGATCTCCTTTCAGGAGCTGACCGGCGGCGTTGCCGCTGCGTCTCCCGGCCGATCCCAGGGAGCACGGCAGCTCGTCCTGGTCGGAGAGATCGCTCTTGCCACCCTTCTCCTGATCAGCGCGGCGCTGATGACCCGCAGCCTTCTCCGCCTCCTGGCGGTCGATCCGGGCTTCCGGCCGGAACGCACCTGGGCATTCGAGCTGGAGCTCCCGTTCACCCGCTACGCTGAGCCCCGGCCGGCGCAAACCTTGGTCCGTGAGCTCCTGGAGGGGGTGCGCAACCTGCCGGGAAGGTTCGACGCAGCGGTCGCCACCCGCCTGCCGTTCCAGGGCGGCGGCATGAGCACCGGGGTCGGCACCGCCGAGGCACAGCTTCAGGACTGGCAGATCGAGCTCAAGGGTGTGAGCCCGGGGTACTTCGCGACTCTCGGCATCCCGCTTCTCCGGGGACGCGACTTCACCGAACAGGATCTCGACGGCGACCGCAAGGTGGTCGTGCTCAATGCGACGGCGGCCGAGCGCCTCTGGCCCGGGCAGGACCCGATCGGCCGCCTTGTCTTCATCGATTGGGACCTGCCGGCTCCCCGCGAAGTCATCGGTCTCGTCGCTGATGTGCGCCAGGAAACGATGCGCCAGCCGGCCCGGCCCGAGGTCTACCTGCCGTTTCATCAACTGCCCTACTGGTCGCTGGTGCTGGCCGTGCACACGCCGCGGCAGGCGGAGGTCGGCGGGCTGGCCACCCAGGTGCGCCGCGTGGCGCAACGGATCGACCCCGAGGTTCCGGTGCTCGCCTCTGCGCCAGTCCAGGAACTGGTGGATGCGACGTTGGGCTCCCAGCGGCTGCAGACCCGCATCGTCGCGGTCTTCACCACCCTCGGTGTCCTGCTTGCTCTGGCCGGCGTCTTCGGAGTCACCGCGGCACTGGTGGAACGGGAGCGGCGAGCCATCGCGGTGCGGATCGCGGTCGGCGCCCTTCCTCGCGACGTTCTCCGCCTGATCCTCCGCCGGGCGACCTTGCTCGTGGTGGCCGGCCTGGCGGCGGGGCTGATCGGCGCAGCCCTGGCGACGCGCCTTCTGCGCAGCCTCTTGTTCGAAGTCCGTACTCTGGACGGACTCAGTTTCGTGTTCACGCCACTCTTGCTGGCCGGGCTCGCGTTGGCCGCGGCGGCCTTGCCCGCCTGGCGCGCCACCCGGATCGATCCGGCCGCCCTTCTCAAGGAACCCTGACACAAGGAGGTTTGCCTCATGAGAACGAACATCTCCTGGGCTCGCGTGCGTGATGGGCTCGCACTGCTTCTCGCCGCCGGGCTCGCCGGCATTCTGGTCTATACCTGGTCGGTCGAGGTGACCGGCCGTACCCGCTCCCAGCAGTTGGCGGCGCTGGAGAGTGAGCTACGGCCGGCGCAGCAGGCCCTGCTGGCGACCGGACCAGCGGCTTCCCGCCAGCGGATGGCGGCTCTGGAGGCAGAGCTCGCCAGACTCCAGCAGGCGACGCCCGCTCAAGCCCGGCGGCAGACCCGCGAAGCGATGCAACGCTGGCTTGATCAGAACGATACCCTCCCCGCGAGGGAAACCACGCACCGTAACCCTCGAGTCCTGCTGGGCCTCGCGGTCGTCCTGGCTTTCGGATTGCTGGCGCTGACCGCCAGCCGCTGGCTGCCCGGCACGGCGCGAAACTCGGTGGCATAAATCGCTGAAGGAACCCGAAGGCGAGCCCTTCTCCCCAAACCGCGGTCAGCCCCTGCTGTCCTTGCATGGCTTCTGCTCCTTCACCTGGCACCCGCGCCCGCTGCGTTCGGGTAGGGGGAGGGGAGGGAAGCGGAATTCGGGCGGGCCTTCGGCCCATTCTTCTTGAAGGCCGGCGAGACGCCAGCGCTCCCAGGGGGCGCAAGGCGGACGGTTGGGGCGAGATCGGCGGGCTGGCTCCGCCCGAGGCCTGAGGGACTCAGACGGCGAGCGGGGTGGCCCGGATCTCGGGCGGAGGGACCCGGACGTCGGGCGGAGGAAACGGGACGTCGGGCGGAGGAAACAGGACGTCGGGCGGAGGAGCCCGGATCGCGGGCGGGGGGAGCCCGGCTCTCTTGCGGAGTGGCCCAGACCGCGGGCGGAGGCTCTCCTCCCGCGGGCGGAGGGACCCTGCCTCTCGGGCGGGGAGACTCGGATCGAGAGCGGGGAGGCTCGGACCTGGAGCATCGAGACGTGTCCCGAGGGCGGGGTGGCCCGGGTCGAGAGCGGGTTGCCCCCTGCCGAGAGCCGGGAGGCCCCTCCTGAGAGCGGCGAGGCTCGCACCTGGAGCCGGGAGGCCCGGACGCAGGGCCGAGAAGCTCGGATCGAGATCCGGGAGGCTCGAACCGGGAGCCTGGAGCCCCGTCCCGAGGGCGGGGTGGCCCGGATCGCGGGCGCACCGGCCCCGCCGGAGGCCCCGCGGACGTTCCCCTCAGAACGGATTGCCGTAGCTCAGGCTGAACACCGGCGCAGAGTCTTCGTAGGGTTGGCGGTCGAGCTTCCAGGCGACGTCGAAGCGCAGGGGGCCGATGGGAGAGAGCCAGCGCAGGCCCCCGCCGGCTCCACTACGGACGTCCTGCAGGTCCATCCTGCGCCAGTCGGCCCAGACGTTGCCGGCGTCGTAGAAGGCCACGCCCTCGAAGGCACCGGCGATCGGGAAGCGGTATTCCAGGTTGAGGAGCAGGAGGCCGTTGCCTCCCACGCCGGCGACCTTCGGCCCGGTGGTGGTGTCGCGCCGGATCAGCGTCTGCCCGAGGAGGCCCAGGTCGTCGCGGCCATAGGCGCGGTGGCTCGTGGGACCACCGGCGAAGAAGCGCTCGTCGATGAAGACGTCGGCGTTCGGCAGCGTGTCGTGGAGGTCGGGATCGTTGCCGTCGAGATGGCTGAAGGGCTCGATCCCCCCCGCGCGCAGACTGGCCGCCAGGACGCCGAACCGGTCCAGGCCCACGTACTGCGTCTGCTGCACGAACAGCTTGAGGAAGTCGCCGTCGGTCGAGAGGGCCGGGAAGGCCCACTGGAGCTGGGCGAGCGCGCTCCAGCCGCGGGTGGCCAGGACGGGGTCGTTGCGCCGGTCCCAGAGAAAGCTCGGGATCAGGCTGGAAAGGTCGTAGGGACGATCCTCACGGTCGACGTTGGAGAGGCCGAAACCGGGATCGACCGTGGTCTCCACACGCCGGTAGTCGTAGGCCAGGGCCACGCGGCGGTCGGCGAGGGCCTTGACCGCTTCCACCCGCCCGCCCCGGCGGACCACGTTCCAGCTCTCCTTGTCCTCATTGAAGAAGAAGACGGACCAGGTCAACGGCACCGGGTGGCGGCCGACGTACGGCTGGTCGAAGAGCACCCGCAGGCTCTGGTCCAGCTCGCTCGCCCGCAGGTCGGCGCGCAGGCTGTACGCCTTGCCCGCCAGGTTGCTGTGGACGAAGCTGAAACCGCCGCGCGGACGCAGGGTGGTCGCGTCCGCCGAGCCGTATTCGAGCCCGAGGCTGTAGCTGACGCGGCGCGGCCGGCCCTCCTCGACCCGCACCAGGAGATCGCGCGCCGCCGATTCCGTGCCGGCGCGCGACAGCTCCACCTGGACGCTGGAGAAGATGCCCAGCCGGTACAGGTCGCGCTCGATCTCCAGACGCCGCGTCTCGCTGATCGGCGAACCCGGTTCCACCGCCAGGGTGCGGCGGATCACCGCGCTCTCGGTGCGCTGGTTGCCACGCACGATGACCCGGTCGAGGATCATCCGCTCTCCCTCGAACACGCGGAGGGTGACGTCGGCCAGGGAGGGATCCGCGTTCCAGGCGACGCCCGCGGAGACCTGCGCCTCGGCATACCCCTTGTCGCGGTAGGCGAGGCGCAGCACGTCCAGGGTCTGCTCCAGCAGGAAGGGATGGAAGGGGCCTCCGAGGCGCAACGGCAACGTGGCGCCGAGCGTCCCCGGATCGAGCGACTCGACACCCTCGAACCGAAGCCCGGCGACCAATTGGCGCGGCCCTTCGACGACCGGGATCTCCAGGCGCAGCCCGCTCCCTTCCTCGATCACCCGGGCCGGACCCACCCGGGCCTGGCCGTAGCCCTGGAGCGCATAGTAGGAGCGGAGGTTCTCCAGGTCCGGCTCCAGCTCGCCGTCCACCAGACGGCCGCTGCCCAGGTTGAGCAGGCGGCGGCCGGCGGTGGTCATGTGCTCCGCGAGCCGGTCGCCGGAGAACGCCGTGTTGCCGGTGAAGTCGACGCCGCGCAAGGTGTAGACCGGGCCGGGATCGATCCGCAGGGTCAGCGTGCGGACGCCGTCCTTCTCCTCGATCCGGTCCTCGACCTTCACCCGGTAGTGCCCCTGCCGTTGGTAGAAATCCTTGATGCGCTGCAAGGACTGGAGCACGAGGGCTTCGTCGAACCCCTGGTCGTTCAGGAAGGGGAGGAGGTCTTTGCGGCGCAGCTGGGCTTCGTCGGCGCCGATCACCCGCAGCTCCAGGCGGGGCCCCACCTCCAGGGGAAAGACGAGCCGCACGGCGCCGGTCTGCGGATCGGTCGCGGTTTCGGGCTTGTCGACGCGGGCGTTGCGGTACCCCTGGCGGACGAGCCAGGTCTGCAGCCGCTCCGCCGCGTCGCGGGCGCGCCGCTGCGAGAAACCTTCGCCCACGGGCAGGTCGAGGCGGGGCAGCAGATCCGCCGCCTGGAACGGCCCCAGCGGGCCGCGCAGCTCGACGCCGCCCACCTTGGACCGCCGGCCGCTCTCGACGTGGTAGAGGACCACCGCCTGCCGTGTCCGGGGATCGGTCTCGACCCGTACGCGGGCGGTGGCGGTGAAGTAGCCGCGTTCGGCATAGAGGTCCTGGAGCTGGAAGACGCCGCGCACGACCTTTTCTTCGTTGAGCGGCTCGGCCGGGTTCTGCGGGATCTGGCGGCGCAGCTCGGCCTCTTCGATGTCCAGGTGGCCCTCCAGCCGCACCTCCCGGACCCGCACGACCGGACGCAGGACGAGCAGCGCCACCACGCCGGCGCCGTCCTCGGCCGGGCGGGTGTAGATCTCCACCTCGGAGGCGAGGCCGCTCGCCTGCACGTTGCGCAGGGTGCGGGCCACGGCGGCGTCGGTCAGCGGCGCGCCGGGGACGAGGGCGAGGAGGTCCTGAAGCTCTCCCAGAGCTTCCTCGCCGAGCGCGGTTTCGCTGCGGATCTCGATCGACGCCACGACCGGAGGGGCCGACGGCGGCTCCTGCGCCGCCAGGGGCGGCGCGAGCCAGGCGAGAAGGAGGAGGCAGAACCTCACCCCCCGGCCCCCTCTCCCGCCGCTCTCCCCCCAACCGGGAGAGGGGGAACCCCCACCCTCTGTTCTTCATGCCTTTGGGCGGTGGCGCCCCCTCTCCCGGGGGAAGGGAGCGCGATGGGAGAGGGGGACGGGGGGTGAGGTCTCAAAACCGCTTCTCCCACTGGGCGTCGAGCGCGAAGGTGTCGGCCTTGCCGTCGCGGGTGAGGACCAGGAGCACGCGGTTCGAGACCTGCCACTCGACGCGCACCAGATACTCCTCGGAGGAGGCCGGGTCGGTCGTGTAGGTCACGAACAGGTCCTTGGAGATCCGCTTGCCCGCGGTCAGCCGGACGCCTCCCAGGGCACCGCCGCTCGGGCTCGGCTGCGGGTCGATGCGGAAGCGGTCGAAGCCGAACAGGGTGCCGACCCGCGAGCTGACCAGCGAGGCCGCCTGGCTGGCGAGGAGCGTGCTCGCCCGGACATCCGCCTCGGTGCGCTCTCCCGGCGCCTGAGGCACCCGTTCTCCCTCCAGCCCCTGGCCGGTGGCGAGGAGGGTCAGGATCTCCAGGTCGGCCAGCCCTTCCTGGGAGGAGAACTGGGCGTTCAAGCGCTCCAGCGTGCCGGAGAGCGAGAGGCTGATGTCGTAGTTGCGCACCTCGGTGCGCGCCACCAGGTCGATCACCGGATCGATCCGGTACGGGTTGTTGAAGGTGAGCAGGCCGCGCTCGACCTCGTAGTCGTTGTCGGCATAGACGAGCCGGCCGCCGGGGGTGAGCTCCACGCGGCCGAACAAGACCGGATTGGCCAGCGTCCCGCGCACGAACAGGTCGAGCCCGCCGCGCAGGTCGGCGATGTTGTTGTTGACCCGCAACGCATCGGTGCCGCCGACGCGGACGTTGAGCTGGGTGCCGGCCATCAGCTCGTTGGTGGCGGCCACCTCCAGGCGCCGGCGCTGAAAGGCGCCGCGCAAGAGGTCGAGGGTGCCGACCTCGACATCGTCCAGGTAGAACAGCCGGCTGAGCCGCACGTCCCCGCGCAGGATGCGTCCACCCGGCCCGGCGGCGAGGGCCAGGTCCGCATCGCCCCGGGCGAGGAAGCCCTCCGGATAGCGCAGGCTCAAGTCCCGGGCGGAGACCTGGAGCCGGGCGTCGAGAGGCTTGCCGGGGTCCGGAATCTGCAGCCGGCCGGCGGCGAGCAGGGTGCCGCCCCCGAAGTCGGCGTGCACGCCTTCCATCACGATGGTGTCGCGGTCGAGCCGCAGGGCGCCGCGGACGTTCTTGATCTCGTGCGGGAAGTTGGGGATCACCAGGCGCCCGCCGCGGATCTCGCCCTGGCCGTTGAGCACCGGCGCCTCGGCGGTGCCGCGCACCCGGGCGAGGAGGTCGACCGCGCCGTCGACGTCGAGGCCGGGGGCGAACAGCTCGGCCCAGCCGGCCGCGAGGGTGCTCTGCAGGCGCAGGTCGAGAGGCGCGGAGCCGCCCAGCCCGACGGTGCCGGTGGCGAACAGCTCGCTGTCGCTTTGCGCCTCGCCCAGGTAGAGCGAGCGGAGGAAGAGGCGATCCGGGGTCAGCGTGACCTCGACCGGCTCCAGGTTGGCGATCTCGTGCGTGCCGAGGCGCAGGCGCAGGTCCGCCAGCCGGAGGGTGCCTTCCCAGGCGCCCTCGGCAAAGTCCGCCGTCAAGCCGAGGGAGCCGAGCGCGGAGCCGCCGAGGTCCTGCGGGGTCTTCCGCGGCGCGACGACGCGGGCGAGGGCCGCGAGGTCGCCACTCGAGACGTCGAACGACAGGTCCGCGCGCGAGCGGTCGAGCCGGCCTCCACCGTCGAAGGAGATCAGGCCGAGCAGCGAGCCGGTGGCGCGCAGGCTGTCGCCGTCCCAGGCGAGCAACGCCTGGGCCGTGCCGCCGCCCCCCGCCTCCAGGCCGAGCTGGCTGCCCACCACCCGGACGGTCGCCTCCGGCCGTTCCAGCGTGCCGCCGATCACACCACCGACCGCCATCCGGCCTTCGAGGGTGCCGCCGAAGAGGTCGCGCAGCGGCGGCGCGGCGAGCGCCAGGCGGGGAGCGTCGACGGTGAAGTCCAGGCTCCCTCCCCCGTCCGCCCCTTCCCCTCCGGCAAAGGTCCCGGCGATCAGGACGTTGCCGGCTTCGGTCTGCACCGCCAGCCGGCGCAGGCGTACGGCGGCGCCGTCGAAGCCCACCTCCACCCGGGCCTGCCCGATGCGCCGATCCGCCAGCGCCAGATCCGCCACCTCGGCGGTGGCTTCGCCCTGGAGGGTGTCCGGGAAGCCGCGGAGCGCGAGATCACCGGTCACCCGGCCCCCGATCTCCGGCCGGCTCCCGCCCTCCGCGGCCGGCAGAAGGAAGCGGGCGACCGACGCCGCCGGCCAGCTCTGCGCCGCGACCTGCAAGGCCAGCGGCTCGCGCGGCGCCGCCTCTCCCTCCAGAGCCAGCGGCACCCGGCCGCTCACCATCAGGGAGGCCGAAGCATCCCCGCCGGCTCCGGTGAGGACGATCTGCAGATCCTCCACCGCATCCGGCCGCAGGCGCAGCGACCCGCGCGCCGTCGCCGCGGCGAGGTCGGGCGTCACCGCGTTGCGCAGGTCGAGCCGGATCACCGCATCGTACGCGGCGCGATCGATCGCCACCTCGCCCTGGAGCGTCCCCTGTCCGGCGTTCGGGAGCCAGAACGGCCAGGGCTCCCCCGGAGGGGCGTCTTCCCGCAGCCACGGCGTCCAGCGGCCCAGGTCGCGGCTCTCCAACCGCCAGGCGACCCGGCCCTTCCCCCGGTTCAGGTCGAAGTCGAAGGCGTCCACGGCGAGCTCCTGCCCCGGTGCCGAGAGGCGGAGGTCGCCGCTCTTCAGAACGCCGTTCTCGATGCGCACCGGCAGGGTTCCGGTGACCGGCAGGCCGCCCACCCGGTGCGCCGCCGCGACCTGGAGGTCGGCCTTGCCATTGCCGGCGAGGGGGGCACGGGAGTCGAAGCGATAGGCGAGCGTGCCGCGCACCGTACCGGCGAGGCCGCCGACCACCGGCAGGGGCTCGCCCGGGAACTGGTCCGCCAGAAGGGGTTGCAGCCCGAGGCCCGCGAACGTGAGATCCAGCTCCACCGGCGTGCCGGGCCGCCCCCCGTCGTCGTAGGGGATGCGGATCGGCCCGTGCACGGTGCCGCCGGCGTAGGTGGCGCGGCGGACCTCGACGTCCAGGCGCTCGCGCCCGCCGGCCAGCTCGGCTTCGAGGTCGCGGACTTCGCGGCCCTGGAGGGCGATCCGCGGCGCGGTCAGGGTGCCGCCATAGGTGATCCGCCGCTCCTCGGCCCGCACGGTGCCGCGCAAGCCGAACGTTCCTTCGATCGGCTCCTGCAGGTAGCCGAGACGGTTGAGCAGCCGGGCCTCGCCCCGGGCGTCGATCTCCAGCGCGACCCGGTGTTTTCCTCCCAGCCAGTGGATCTCGCCGCCGGCGCTCCCCTCCAGGCCGGGACCGGCGACGCGCGCCGCCGCGATCCGCAGCCTCCTTTCGGACGGAAAGAGGCTCGCCTTCGCCGACAACGTCGCCGGCCAGGGCTGCGCTTCCGGGAGCCGGGTCACCACCTCCTGGGCGGTCGCCTGGAGGTCGAGCCGGTCGCCTCCCTCGCCGCCGCGGTCGGCCGCTCCGACGGCGCGGCCCCACACCGCCCGCGCTTCGACCGTGAGGGGAATCTTCCTGTCGTTGAGCTGAAACGTGCCGTCCTGCACCACCACGTGGCCGATCTGGAGCTCGAACCGGCGCGGACCCGTGCGCCCGGTGGTCTGCCAGCGCGGCAGGTTGGTCGAGCCGTCCGCCGCGATCTGCAGGTTGAAGGCGGGGCGCTCCAGCTCCACCTGCTCCAGGCGCAGGATGCGTTGCCGCAGATCGCTCCAGGAGGCCTGAACCCGCGCCAGTGGGAGGGTGGCGACCGGGGGATCGGTGGGCGCCGGTCCCGGGAGCACCACGTCGTGCAGCTCCAGGGCGAGGGGCAGGAGGGAGAGGTCGGCCGCGCCGATCTGCACCGGACGGCCGGTCTTCTCGGACACCGCGGCGGCCAGGCGGGCGGCGAGCCGGTGGCGGACGAACGGGCTCTGGAGGACGACGAGCAGGCCGATGAGCACGAGACCGGAGAGGAGGAGCCCCCAGACGAACGGCCGGACCACCCACCGGCGGAGCCGGCCCGGCGGCCGCCGCCCGGGCGCCGGGGCGCTCACTCCACCGGCCTCCGCGTGCCGTCCGGCGCCGTCCCCCCCTCGCTCGCTCCATCGAGGCCTCCCCAGCGCAGCTTGCCGCGCAGGCTGGTGAAGAACCCGCGCCCGCTGACCTTCACCAGCCGCACGCGCAGATCGCTGCGGCCGAGACGGACCACGTCGCGGTAGCCGACCGAGGTCCCCTCCTGGCCGTCGAGGGTCAGGTAGACCTCTTCGCGCTGGGTCTCCAGGGTCACCTCGATGCGTCCGGTGTCCGGCACCACGATCGGGCGCAGCGACAGGGCATGCGGGCAGATCGGGGTCAGCACCGCGACCGGCAGGAGCGGGCTCAGGATCGGCCCGCCGGCCGACAGGTTGTAGGCCGTAGAGCCGGTGGGGGTGGAGATGATCAGGCCGTCGGCGCGGAAGCGGGCGATCAGGTGGCCGTCGATGCAGAGGGTCAGCTCGATGATGCGGGCGAGCGCGCTCTTGGTGATCACCGCGTCGTTGAGCACCCGGTAATGGAGCGCTCCGCCGCCGCTCCTTTGCAGCTCGACGTCGAAGAGCGAGCGTTCCTCGACCTGAAAGCGCCCGGCGAGCACCTGCACCAGCGCGGGATAGAGCTCGCCACGGCCCACCTCGGTCAGAAAGCCCAGGGTCCCGAGGTTGACCCCCAGGATCGGCGCCGCGGCACCGACCGTGCGGGCGACGGAGAGCAAGGTGCCGTCGCCGCCCAGCACCACCACCAGGTCGCACGGCTCGCCGGGGATGAAGGCCTGGTCCGCCGCACCGCGGGCGCGCAAGGTCGCCTGGTCGAGCCCGACCTCCAGGCCGCGGCGGCGCAACCATTCGGCCAGCTCGTGCGCCACGAAGGCGGCCTCCCGGCTCGCCACCTTGGCGACCACGCCCACTTTGCGGATCTTGCGCCGGCGGCTCATCCGTCCTCCTTCTGCAGCGCCGCGAACGCCTCGCGGTTGCCGCCGGTACCGTGCACCGGCGAGTCATGGACCCCGAGGAGCGTCAAGCCGAGCGCGGCCAGCTCCCCGGCCGCCGCGCGCACCACGCGCTCGCGCACCTCTTCATCGCGCAGGATACCCCCCTTTCCCACCGCGCCGCGGCCCGCTTCGAACTGCGGCTTCACCAAGGCGAGCAGAAGCCCGCCGGGCGCCAGGTGCGGCAGCAGGGCCGGCACCACCTTGGCGAGGGAGATGAAGGAGACGTCGATGGTGATCAGCCCGCAGCGCTCCGGCAGGGCGTCGGCGGCGAGATGGCGGGCGTTGATCCGCTCCATGACCACGACCCGCGGATCGACGCGCAGGCGGTGGTCGAGCTGGCCATAGCCGACGTCGACCGCATACACCCGCGCCGCGCCGCGCTGCAGGAGACAATCGGTGAACCCGCCGGTGGAGGCCCCCACGTCCAGGCACACCCGGCCGGCGGGATCGATGCCGAAGTGGTCCAAGGCGGCGGCCAGCTTACGGCCGGCACGCGAGACGAACGGCTCCTTGGGTCCCGTCACCTCCACCCGCGCCGCCAGGGCGACCTCCGTCCCCGGCTTGTCCACCCGCCGCCCTTCGACCTCCACCAGGCCGGCCATCACGGCGCGGCGCGCCTGCTCGCGACTGGGAAAGAGGTCCCGGTCGACCAGCAGCTGATCCAGGCGCACGGTGGACTTCCCGGCGATGTCAGGCCTCCTTCTCGCGGTCGCCGGCCGCCAGGCAGAACGGGATGGCGAGCAGGAGCAGGGCGGGGCGCTGCACCTCGGTGTCGCCCCAGTTGTTCTCGAACAGGCCGGCCACGTTGAAGGCGAGCAGAGCGAGCAGCACGCCGACGTAGAGATCGGAGCGCGGGCCGGCGTCGCGCCCCTCGCGCACATAGCGCCGCCACGCCACCCCGGCGGTGGCGGCGAGCATGGCGAGATACCCCAGCAGCTCCGGGATGCCCCGTTCCGCCGCCAGCTCGACGAAGCTGTTGTGCAGGTGGGGCACCTCATAACGCGGCGCGCTCGGCGGGCGATAGATGGCGTAGCGCCGCTCCACCATCTCCGGCCCCATGCCGAACCAGGGACGCTCCGCCACCATCGACATCCCGGCCTTCAGCATGCACAGCCGGTCGTAGTTCGAGCGGTCCTGCAGATCGGTGATCGAGACCGCCCTCTCCACCAGCGGGCGAGGGGCCAGCAAGGCGAACAGCACCGCGGCAGGCACCACGGCGAGCAGCCACCGCGGCGCCCGGACGGCGGTGTAGAGCAGCAGGGTCACGACCAGCCCGACCCAGGCATTGCGGGTCAGCGTGCCGAGCAGCGCCACGTTGATCACCACCAGGGCGCTCCATGACCAGAACCGCCGCCGTTCCCGGCGCAGCACCAGCATGGCGATGAGCAGCAGGTCGCAGATCAGCAACAATCCCGAGAAGGTCATGTAGTGGGAGAACGGACCCCGGATGCGTTTGTCGAGGTGGCCGAAGCCGAGGAGGAACTGGGCCAGCCCGGCGACGGCGAGGACGGCCCCCACCCCGATCAGGACGTCGACGAGCCGGCGGACCTCGCGCTCTCCGCGGACGAACAAAGGCGCCACCAGGAGCGCCGAGAGGGTGAACAGCTCGCGCAATCCGCCCAGGCTGGTCACCGGATCGAACGAAGCGGCGATCGATCCGAACATCCAGACCGAGTAGAACCCGAGCGGCACCAGCATCGGCGCGAGAGGCGCCCAATCGATTCGCCGGCCGCGCAACAGCCGGGGCGCCCAGAGAAGCGTCAAGCCCAGCAGGATGTTGGACAGGGCGATGCCGAAGACGGTCAGCAGATGGCCGCAGAACAGCCAGTAACCGATGAAATCGGGGCGTGCGGCGCGTGCGAGCCAGGCGACCCGCGCCGGCCGCGGCGACGAAGGGTCGGGAGCGGACACCACGGCAGGATCAGGAAGCCGGGCGTCCGAGGGCCGCCGCGGGGAGCGCCTCCTCGATCAGCATGATCGGAATGTCGGAGACGATGGGGTAGACCAGGCTGGAGGCGGCGCAGTACAAGCCCTGCTCGATGACCGGCTCCTCGTCCCGGAAATGCTCCCGGTATTTTTCGGTCAGCGAAGAACGGACCTCCGCCGGCAGCTCGACGAGCTCCAGCGCTCCCTTGGTCTTGGGGCAGACGAGAATTTCCAACAGCTCTGGATCGACAGCCATGCCCCGGAGGATAGCACAGCCCCGGCGCTCACCGCCCGCGGCCCAGAGGGGCACTGTAGGTGAAGACCAGCGACTCGCTGCCGGGATTGCGATTGTAGATGCCGGAGTTGGAAAGATGGTACAGGGTGAGCCCCAGCCGGGAGCCGGAGGGGAGGCGCCAGGCCAGCTCGAACCCGGAACGGAATTCGAGCGGGCCGCCGAGGGTGAAGTCGTCGCTCTTCCGGAACAGCCCCACGCCCACGCTGGGACTGAGCGTCCACCGCCGCCCGACCGGCAGCTCGGCGCGCAGCCCGCTGTAGGCGTACAGCGTCCCTTTCCCCGTGGCGACCATCCCGAAGGTGGGGGCGAGCTCGGGGAGCACCCGGGGAAATATTCCGAGATGGCGGGGGGCGAACCGGACCTCGCCGCCGATCTCGACGGTCTGGTTCTCTACAAAGGGATCAAACGCCCCGGCGCTCACCGCCACCTCCCGGGGAGGCCCCAGGCGGAGCCCGGGCGGCAAGGCCGTCAACGGCCCGGCTCCCACCATCAGGCCCAGGCCTCCCAAGATCGTCCAGCGAATGACGTGTTTCATGACACCTCTCACCATCGCTTCTACCTTACGCAACAAGACGCCCGGTGGATTGCAGGGGCGTCAGCCCGGGTCCGGCGCCGGCTCCACAAGCCCCCAGACGACGAGGGTGTCGTCCCGGTACGGCTGAGAGAACAGGACCCGCCCGGCTCCGGGGGGCACGTACCGCAGGTCCTCGACCACCCGGCCCCGCGGGTGGCCCAGGAGCCAGGCATGCGCGGCGCCGCCTTCGAGCAGCACGAACGGCTGCGTCAGCCGGCCGAGGAAGTGAAACTGCCCGTGGTATCCGCCGACCACGGCGACCGGCCGGCCTTCTTTCTCGGCCAAGGCCAGAAAGTGGGCCGTGGGGCCCAGGTCATACGCCCGGCGCGCCACCTCGGCGAAGCCGGCATGCAAGGCGAGCACGAACGCCAGGGTGATCAGCGTCGGCGCCGCCGGCCGGCCGGGAAACATCCGCCGGAACCCGGCGAGCACAGCGGCCGCCGCGAGCAGCAGCAGGGCCCCGATGCCGGGCGCCAGCTCCGGGGCCCACGTGGGGAGCGGGATCCGGCCGGCCAGAGAGGGACCCACCAGCAGGGCCAGTCCCACCAGGGCCGGCACCGCCAGCGGCAGGATCAGGTCGGTGCGCCGGACCTCCGGCCCTTCCTCCAGCCGGCGGGCCGCGAGCAGAGCGAACGCCGGGCAGAGCGGCAGCAGGTAGTGCGGCTGCTTGCCGCTGATCGCCGAGAAAACGGCCAGGCCGGGGAGGAGCCAGGCCAGGCAGAACCGCTCTCCGGGATCGAGGCGGCCGGGCCGCAGCGCACCCAGCGCCCGCCAGAGGGGCGGCCAGAGAGAGTAGGGAAAGGTCAGGAGCGGCAACAACTGCAGGTACCACCACCAGGGGCGCTGGTGGGCGAAGGCATGGACGATCCGCTCTTCCGTCTGGGTGAGCAGAATCGCCCTCCCATACGCCTCTCCGCCCGCCGCTGCGGCGGGGAGCGCCCAGGCGAGCCCGAGAGCCACGGCGGCCGCCACCGCACCGGCGAGCCCGAGCCACCAGCCCGCGCGGCTCCCGGCGCGCGGCAGCCCGCGGCCCCACCACGGCTCCAGCACCGCCACCAGGAGCGGCACCAGCAAAGCGACCGGACCTTTGGCCAGCACCCCCAGGCCCAGCGCGACACCGGTGACCACCCACGGCAGGACCCCGCCGCTCCTGTGCGCCGCCAGAATCCCCAGGAGGGCCACCAGCACGCAGCAGGTGACCAGCATGTCGAACATGATCAGCGTGGTGAACAGGCTCCACAGGAAGAACCCGAAGAGGACCGCCGGCACGATCCGCCCCAGCTCCGGCCGATCCGGCCACACCCGGCGGGCCAGGACCCCGACGAAAAACAGGTTCGCCAGGGCGAACAGGGCGGGCACCAGGCGGGGCCACCAGTCGTTGACCCCGAACAGCCACCAGCCGGCGTGCATCAGCCAGAACAGCAGCGGCGGCTTCTCGCTGTACGGCAGCCCGTTCAGATGCGGCACCAGGAAGTCGCCGCGCGTCCACATCTCCCAGGCGACCGAGACGTAGCGCGTCTCATCGACCGGCAAGATGGGGCGCAAGGCGAGCGCAACGCCGACCAGAAGCACCCAGGCCGCCACCAGAACCATGGTGAGACTGGGGCGCACCCACGACGGCCGCACCGTCACCGGCCGGGCCTCGACAACGCGATCCATGCTGCTCCTTCCGCCTCCGCGGTGGTGACATGCTCCAGGCCCCGCCGCTCGACTAAGATATCCCGCATGGCGGCACCGCTCCAACCCTGTCCCGACGTCTCCCTGGTCATCCCGGTCTACAACGAGGAGGAGAACCTGCCGGTCCTGCACGGTGAGATCCGGCAGGCGATGGAGGGGGCCGGCGTCCTCTACGAGGTGATCTACGTCGACGACGGCAGCACAGACGGGAGCCCGGAGATCCTGCGCGGCCTGGCCCGGGGAGACGCGCACGTGCGCATCCTGCGCCAGCGGCGCAACGCCGGCCAGTCGGCGGCCCTGGACGCCGGCTTCCGCTTTGCGCGCGGGCCAGTCGTCGTCACCCTCGACGCCGACCTCCAGAACGATCCGGCGGACATCCCGCGGCTCCTCGCCCGCCTGGACGGCTTCGACGTCGTCTCCGGCGTCCGGGCGCAACGCCGGGACACCTGGGTGCGCCGCATCTCGTCGCGCATCGCCAACGGCATCCGCAACCGCGTGACCCGGGAGACGGTCACCGACGTCGGCTGCACCCTGCGCGCCGCGCGCACCGAGTACCTGCGGCGCATCCACGTCTTCAACGGCATGCACCGCTTCCTGCCGACGCTCTTGCGGATGGAAGGCGCGCGCATCACCGAGGTGCCGGTGAACCACCGGCCGCGCCTCCACGGCGTGCCCAAGTACAACATCCGCAACCGGGCCTTGCGCGCCCTGGTGGATCTGTTCGGCGTCCGCTGGCTGCAGACGCGCTGGATCGACCGCCGGCTCTCCGAGGAGATCACCGGAGAGGACGAGGCCCGCGGATGAGCGCTTCCCTCGCCGACCGGACCCACCGGCGCGACCTGCTGCTCCTCGCCGGTCTCGCCGTCCTTCTCTTCTTTCCCGCCCTCGGCGGGCGCGACCTGTGGAACCCGGACGAAGCCCGCTATGCCCAGGTCGCCCGCGAGATGCAGCAGACCGGCTCGTACGCCCTGCCGCGCCTGAACGGGCAGATGTACACCCAGAAGCCGCCTCTCCTCTTCTGGTCGATCCTCGCCTTCGGCACCCTGCGCGGTGCGATCGATGAGACGGCGGCGCGGCTGCCCTCGGCCTTCGCGGCGGTGGCCGCCGTCCTGCTCGTCTTCCGCATCGGCGAACGGCTGTTCGGCCGGCGCGCCGCCTGGCTCGCCGCAGCGGTCTTCGCCTCCTGCTTCAAGATCCTCTGGCAAGGCCGTTTCGGCCAGATCGACATGCTGCTCACCGCGCTCGTCACCCTCGGCGTCTGGTTCTGGGTGCGCGGTCTGACCGAACACCGTCCCGGCTTCTACCCTCTCTTCTTCGTCTGCGCCGGCTTCGCCACCCTCGCCAAAGGGCCGGTCGGCCTGTTGCCGCCGCTCCTCTCCATCCTCGCCTTCCTCGCGTGGACCCGGAATTTCGCCGAGATGAAGCGGCTCCGGCCGTTCCTCGGGCTCCTCCTGTGGGCCGCCGTGGTGCTCGCCTGGCTGATCCCCGCCGGTCTCGCCGGAGGACGGGAGTACCTCGACCAGATCGTCTACAAGCAGAACGTCACCCGCTACGCCGATCCCTGGCACCATTACGCTCCCTGGTACTACTACCTGACCGTCGTGCCCGGCGACTTCTTCCCCTGGTCATTCCTCCTGCCGGCCGGGCTGGTGATCGGCTGGAAGCGCTTCTCCGGCAAAGCGCGGGAAGGCTTCCTGTTCTGTCTCTGCTGGATCGTGGTCACGGTCCTCTTCTTCAGCATCTCGCCCGCCAAGCGGACGGTCTACGTCCTCACCATGTATCCGGCGATGGCCCTGGTGGTCGGCGCCGCACTCGACCGCCTCGCCGCCGAGTGGCCGCGCGACCGCCGATGGGCGGAGATCCCGCTGGCGCTCCTCGCCGGGCTCTCGCTGTTGATCCTGATCGCCCTGCCCATCGTCGGCGGGCAGAGGCCGGAGGAGGTCGCACCGCTCGGCGGCGAGCCCTTCGTCTGGATGACCCTTGCGGCGCTCCTGCCGCTCTTCCTGGGTGCGGCCTGGGCCTGGTGGGAAGCGCGCGCGGGCCGCCTCGTCCGCGCCGCCGCCGGCCTGGCCGCCGGCACCTCGCTGGTGATGCTCGCGGCGGCGTTCTTCCTCTTCCCCCGTTTCGACGCCGTGAAATCCGCCCGGCCGATGTCGCAGGTCCTCCTCCGGCAGATGAAATCCGGCGAGCCCTACGGCATCTATCCGCGGCTCGACTCGACCTTCCTCATCTACACCGGCCGTTTCGCCGTCGAGCTGGACAGCGAGGAGAAGCTCCGCGCCTTCGCCCGGAGCCCCGGCCGCGTCTGGATCCTCGCCCAGCGCGACGACCTCGCGAAGCTCGATCCCCCGCTCCACTTGCGCGAAGTCGCCCGCGATCCCGACCCCAAGGGGGGGTACCTGCTGCTGACGCAGGAGTGATGCGGCTCTGAGGTGTTCCATGCCAAAGTTCAAGCCCCTTTATGGAATCCTGATCGTCGCCACCTTCGTCGCCGGCATGATCTGGCTCGGCAGCCGCTCCGGCGGTACGCATCAGCAGGTGCTGGCCGAGCCCGATGGCGCCGTGCACATCGACGTCTCCGACCTCGGGACGGACCAGGTCCGGTTCTACCGCTTCCTCAGCACGGCCAATCAGGAAGTGGACTTCTTTCTGGGCCGCGACGCCACCGGCACCCTCCATTCGGCCTTCGACGCCTCTGAAAACCACTACAAGCTGCGCCGCGGCTACAGCTTCCAGAACGGCTGGATCGTCGACAACAAGTGCGGCAGCTCGTTCCGGCTGGCCGGCATCAACGCCGGCGGTGGTGGCTGCTCTCCGATCCCTCTCCCCTTCCGGACGCAGGGCGACACGGTCCTCATCGCCCAGGACGAGTTGCTCAAGGGTTGGCGTCTGTTCAACTGAGCTCCGCCCGCCGTGGCGGTACGGCATGCTAGCCTGACGGCATGACCGCGCCGTCCCGACCGTCCACCCGATCGCCCCGTCGTCCGTTCCGCCGCCGCACCCTCGCCTGGGCATTGACGGCCGCCGTCTGGAGCACCGCGGCGGCGGCCCAGCCGTCCGGCACGCTCCAGGTCACCCTGCTCGGTACCGGCAATCCGCGGCCCAGCCTGGAACGCTTCGGACCCTCGATCCTGGTCGAAGCCGGCGCCCGGCGGGTGCTGATCGACGCCGGACGCGGCGCGACCCAGCGGCTCTTCGAGATCGCCGGGCGCGATGCGCTCGTCGGCCTCGACGCCGTCTTCCTGACCCACCTGCACTCCGACCACGTGGTCGGCCTGCCGGATCTCTGGCTCACCAGCTGGGTGTTCGGCCGCGCCCGGGCCTTGGAGCTGATCGGGCCGCCCGGCACCGCAGACATGGCCTCCCATCTCGAGCAGGCCTACCAGTGGGACATCACCGCCCGCTCCAAGGACGAAGGCTTCCCGCTCGAAGGCGTCCGTCTCGCCGCCCGGGACGTGCAGCCGGGCGTGGTGTACGAACGGGACGGCATGAAGGTGACCGCCTTCGCCGTCGATCACGGCGGCGTCCTGGTCCCGGCCTACGGCTTCCGGGTCGATTTCCAGGGGCGATCCGTCGCCTTCTCAGGGGATACGCGCTTCTTCGAGCCCCTGGTGGAGCATGCCCGCGGCGTCGACGTGCTGGTCCACGAGGTGATCAGCCCCGAGGTCGAGCTGCGGCGCACCCAGGTGCAAGGCGCCAGGGCCATCGACGCCATCATCGCCCACCACGCCACCCCCGAGCAGGCGGGCACGATCTTCAGCAAAGTGAAACCGCGGCTGGCCGTGTACTCGCACATCGTGCCGTCACCCACCACCGCCGAAGACCTGATCGGCCCCACCCGCCGCACCTGGACCGGCCCCCTCGCAGTGGGCTACGACCTGATGACCATCGTGATCGGCGACACGATCGAGGTCCATCCGCGTAAGGTGCAGAGTGACAAGTGAGCCGGGGCAGACGCCCGCCGCCGCCCTCTATCTCCAGGACGTCTCGATCCGGCTCCGGACCCTGAAAGACCTGGCCGACCGCGCGCTCGCCCAAGTGAGCGACGAGGACCTGCGCGTCGCCCTCGACCCCGAATCCAACAGCCTCGCCGCCCTGCTCCTCCACCTTGGAGGAAGCCTCCGCTCCCGCTGGACCGACTTCCTCGCCACCGACGGCGAGAAGGACGACCGCGACCGCGACTCCGAGTTCGAGCCCGCGGCGGACGCCACCCGCGAGCAGCTTCTCGCCCGCTGGGAAGACGGCTGGAGCCGCTTCTTCGCCACCCTCGCGGGCCTGACCGTCGACGACCTCACCCGTACCGTCACCATCCGCGCCGAGCCACACACCGTCGTCCAGGCGATCGACCGCAGCCTCACCCACGCCGCCTACCACGTCGGCCAGATCGTCTTCCTGGCGAAGCACCTCTCCGGCGACGCCTGGCGCACCCTCTCGGTCCCACGCGGCGGCACCCGGGCGTTCAATGCGGAGATGTTCGGGAAGGCGAGGTAGCCTCAGGCGGCGTGCCGGGGGTGGATGACCAGCTCCACGTCGCAGCCGAGGACATGGAGAAGCGCCACAGGTTCCACTTCACGATCAGCTTCCCGTCCTTGTATACAAGCACATGGCGGGGGCTGTGGTCCCCCTTCCAGGTCACGAAGATGTAGTACCCCCGGCGAAGGCCGCTCCCTCTTGGACCTCGTCGGCCTGAAGCAGGATTTGGAGGACCTCATCCACCGATCCGTCGACGTGGTCACGGATCAGGGCCTCTCCCCGTATCTGCGAGACCGCATCCTTTCCGAAGCGATTCCGCTGTGAACCGCGACGCTCGGCTGAGGCGTCGACTCCCCGGCTCGTTGCGATAGGGCCGGGCCTTCGGCCCATTCTTCTTGAAAGCCGGCGAGACGCCAGCGCTCCCAGGGGGCGCGGCCGGACGTCTCGGGGGGCTGAGGAGAGGGAGTGGAGGTCGGGATGTTGGGTTGCGGAGGCGGATCATTGCTTGCGGCGTCCCCGGCGTCGGCTAGAATGCGCCACGCACCCCGCCCGAGGGGCGCAACTAATCCTTCCTCTGGGGAAACATGCCGCCGTTCACGCATCTGGAATTCCATCGATCGGGGATCGGGCTCGTTCCCCAGGGAACCGGTGAGACCGGCACCGCCATCTACATCGACCTCCTGCCGGGGACCTCGAAGCCGCTGCGCTCGTGTACCTGCGGGGCGAGCCGCTCGAAGACCTGTGAGCACCTGAAGGACCTGTCGCGGGCGGTGGGCGAGGTGGAGAAGAGCCGGGGCGGCCGGAGCTGGGAGAGGACGTTCGCCGCCTCCCTCTGGTACCGGCTCGCCCGCCTCCTTTTCGAGGGGAACGCGCAGCCCTCCGCCAAGGTGAAGGTGCAACGGCTGCGCCGCAACGTGGTCCGCGTCACCTCGCCGGCCGGGGCGGAGCTGGCGCGGTACCTCGACAAAGGGGAGAGCCAGATCCGTTTCCTGGAGCGCACCGGCAAGGTGGCCCCGGGCAGCGGCGTCTTCGACCGCGCCGAGCTGCTGGAGCGCCTGGCGCTCTTCCAGGCCACGCCGGAAGAGCGCGCGTTGATCAAGCGCGGGATGAAGACGCAGCGCCAGACCTGGGAGGAGAGCTTCTGGCACCGCCTCGCCTATCACTGCGAACGCGAGCTGGAACCGGGCGAGACCGGCACCTTCCACCCCGCCATCGACCAGGCGAACGGCGCATTCACCCTCACCTGGAAGCGGGATGCCGAGGCCGTCGTCCAGGTCACCGTGCCGCGCGACCGCGTCCGCGCCGCCCTGCTGCTGCTGGCGGAGGCCTATCCGGACCAGGAAGACCTCGTGCTGCGGCCGATCCCGCTGCGCTCCATCTTCCACGCCAGCCAGGACACCGAGCTGGACCTCGTCGAGGTGCGGCCGGTGATCCGCGCCCTCCAGGCCACCGGCGAGGAGCGCTTCCTGGAGATGGCCGAGGTGGAGAAGTTCCGCTACGGCAATCTGATCTGGCTCCAGGACCTGGGCGTCCTCGCCGAGCTGGAGCGCGAAGGGCGCGAGCGCAAGTTCAAGGCCCCGGTTCGGCTCACCCTGCGGCGGCATCAGGTCCCGGGCTTTCTCGACGAACACAGCCAAGCCGTCGGGGAAGGTGTGCTCGTGCTCGATGCACCGCTGCGCGAACGCCGGATCTGGAAGACGCTCGACCGCATCCAGATCGCCGCCGCCGATCCCGAGGAGGCCCTGGAGCGCAGCTGGTGGTGGCTCGCCGTCGAGTACGGCTTCGGCGATCAGACGGTGTCGCTCGCCGACATCCTCCAGGCGAAGCGGGAAGGTCACCCCTATCTGGAGGTGCCGGGCGGCTGGATCGACCTGAACGCCGCGGTCTTCCGCGATCTGGAGGAGCTGGTGGACCGGCAGCCGGTGGCGGAGAGCGGCAAGCGGGCGGGCCGCATCCGCCTGTCGCCGAGCGATCTGCTGCGGCTCCAGGCCACCGCGGGCGTACCGGTCTCGGTGGTCGCGGAGGCCCGGGCGGAGCTGCTCGACCGCATCCTGGAGCTGCGCCCCGCGGGACCCTTCCGGCGGCCGACGGGTCTCGCCACCGAGCCGCGTCCGTACCAGAAGATCGGCATCGAATGGCTCCGCTTCCTCTGGGAGAACCGGCTCGCCGGCCTCCTCTGCGACGACATGGGGCTCGGCAAGACCTTGCAGACCGCGGCGTTCCTGGTCGGGCTCGCCGAGGAGGGCGCGGCCGTCGAGCCGTTCCTCGTGGCCTGCCCGACCAGCGTCCTGCCGCATTGGCGCGACCAGATCCGGCGCCACGCTCCGGGGCTGCGCCCGCACGTCCACTACGGCCCCCAGCGCCGCCTGCCGTTCCGGCTGCGCACCGGGGACGTGCTCCTCACCTCCTACGGCGTGCTCCGCCGCGACGCCGAGGAGCTGTCCGCCATCCCGTTCTCGGTGGTGGTCTTCGACGAGATCCAGCAGGTCAAGAACCGGCAGACCCAGGCCTGGCAGGCCGCCTCCCACCTGACCGCGGACCTGCGGCTCGGCTTGACCGGCACGCCGATCGAGAACTCCCTGGAGGAGCTGAAGACCCTGTTCGACCTGGTGCTCCCCGGCTACCTGGGGACCGATGCCGCGTTTCTCGGGCGCTACGTACGGCCCGACGACGGCCGCGACCGCGAGTGGGTCGAGGACGACCGGCGCCGCGAGCTGCGGCGGGTGATCTCCCCGTTCGTCCTGCGGCGCCTGAAGGCGAGCGTGCTCGACGAGCTGCCGGAGAAGATCGAGGACGTGCGCACCTGCGTCCTCTCGGACGACCAGGTCAAGCTCTACCGCGACGCCATCGCCGGCAAGGGCGCCGAGCTGGCGCGGCGCATCGAAGAGGAGACAGACGAGCCGCTCCCCTACATCCACGTGTTCGCCCTGCTCAACCTGCTGAAGCAGATCTGCGACCACCCGGCGCTGGTGCATGGCGCCCTCGACCGGGTGGACGAGTGGGCCTCCGGCAAGTGGGACCTCTGGAAGGAGCTGCTCGGCGAGGCGCTCGACAACGGCCAGAAAGTCGTGGTCTTCACCCAGTACCTGGGAATGGTCGCGCTGATGGAGCGCCATGTCCGGACGCTCGGCGTCGGCTGCGTCTCGCTGACCGGGGCGACCGCGAACCGGGGCGAGATCGTCGACCGGTTCAACCGGGACCCCGCCTGCCGGGTGTTCATCGGCAGTCTGAAGGCGGGCGGCACCGGCATCGACCTGGTGGGCGGCTCGGTGGTCATCCACTACGACCGCTGGTGGAACGCCGCCCGCGAAGACCAGGCCACCGACCGCGTCTACCGTCTCGGCCAGAAACGCGCCGTGCAGGTCTTCAAGCTGGTCACCGAAGGCACGCTCGAAGAGAAGATCTCCGCCTTGATCGACCGCAAACGCAAGATGATGGAGAGCGTCGTCCAGGAAGACGATCCCAAGCTCGCCAAGATCTTCAGCCGCGACGAGCTGCTGGAGATGCTGCGGGGGGTGTAACGTTCTGTTTCAATGATTTTGGATATCCCGACCCTCTTGCAAAACACATTCTGTAGCGCTAGCGTGGAGTTGTAGTTGATCGGCGCGCGCCCATGGGAGATTCCACCGGGAGGTCTTGCGCCGGCCAGTCCGCAGGCAGTTCCTCGGCTTCAACGCCCCCGTCTGCGCCCTCCAATCCCCGCATCTCCCCCCCTTGGTGCCTCGCCGGCCGGTGCGCCCTGTGAAAGGAGCACACCATGCACCCCTTCCCCCGTTTACGGTTCGGGACGCTTCCCCTGCTCCTGACCGTTCTCTGCCTGCTCGCCGCGCTTCCCGCCACCGCCACCCGCTGGGTGTCGCTGGGACCCGATGACGACGGCACCGTCCTCTCTCTCGCCTTCGCACCTTCCCTCCCCACCACCGTCTATGCCGGCACCTGGGGCGGCGGCATCTCGCGCAGCCTCGACGGCGGCCTCACCTGGGCGTCGGCCAATGCCGGCCTGAGCAACCCGGTCGTCCAGGCGATGGCGGTCTTCCCCCGCGATCACCGGTTCGTCTGGGCGGCCACCGAGGGCGGCCTCTACCGCTCGGTCGATGCCGGCCACAACTGGCTGCGCGTCACCACCGAGCCGGTGACCGCCGTGGCGGCTGATCCGGATCTCGCCTCGGTCGTCTACATCGGCACCCGCAACGGGATGTTCCGCAGCGGCAACGGCGGCGCCACCTGGATTCCCATGGGGGAGACCCTGGTGCCGGCCGAGATCCGCTTCCACGTGCGCGCGCTCGTCGTTGCACCGACACGGCCGAAGACGCTCTATGCCGCCTATCAAGGCATGCGCAGCGGCATCTTCCGGAGTGAGAACGGCGGGATCGGCTGGGCACGGATCGCCTGGGGCGAGTACACGCTCCTTACCGTCGATCCGAAAATCCCGGCGAACCTCTGGGCGGTCGACCGGCGGGGAGTCCACCTCACCAACGACGGCGGCGCCACCTGGACCCGCGTGTTGCAGCGCGCAAACATCAGCGCGCTCGCCCTCTCCGCGGACGGCGCGCGGATCTTCGCCGCCGTGCCCGGCCAGGTGCTGATGTCCCGCGACCAGGGAGCCCATTGGCGGCGTATCGGCACCGGTCTCCCGAACCGGGTGATTCATGGCATGGCCGTCCAACCCGACAATCCGGCCCGGCTGCTGGTCGGCCCGGAGTCGCGCGGCGCCTTCCAGGTGGACGCGACCACCGGCACCTGGCAGTGGACCTCGGAGGGCCTGGTGGGCTTCGCGGCCACCGCCGTGGGGCCGGCTCCTGACGGCTCCGGCCTCTGGCTCGCCTCGCCCCTGGGCCTCTACGTCACCGCGGACGACGGCGCGACCTGGACCCGCAAGCTGCGCGGCGCCTCGCTGCGCTCCGTCGATCTGGCGCCCCTCGACGCCAACACCCTCTACACGGGAGGCCTGGACCTGCGGGCCGGCGGGCCGGCCCTCTTCTGCAGCCAGGACGGCGGCGGAAGCTGGATGCACGCCCACGGCGGCCTGGCCGGTCTGCAAGTCCTCCGCGTGGCGGCCCACCCTCTGGACCCGCTGACCGCCTATGCCGGGACCGAGGCGGGGCTCTACAAGTCGATCGACGCCGGGATGACCTGGACCGAGCTGCCGCTCACCGGCATCGTCACCGACCTGGTGATCGACAGCAACGATCCGGAGCGGCTCTATGCCACCGTGCAGCGCCGCCTCTACCACAGCCATGACGGCGGTGCCTCCTGGCATGTGCGGATGGAGGGCGCGGTGCCCTCGCTGGGAGCCCGCCTGCTGCGCGGTGTCGCGGTGGCGGCCACCGATCCGCAGTCGCTGGCGGTGATCGACGGCGAGCGGATCTTCCTCACCCGCGATCGCGGCACGACCTGGCAGAAGCTGGAAGGGCCGGCCTTCGTGCGCGATCACCAGACCGTTCTCTTCGCCCCCGGCAATGAGCAGATCCTGCTCGTCGGCGGGCACGGGGGAGCGGCCTTCACCACCGACGGCGGGGCCACCTGGAACGCGCTCGGCGCCGGGATCTCGGGCCTCGACGTCAACCACCTCCACTATGACCTGACCCGGCCCGGCCGGCTCTATGCGGCGACCTGGGCCAAGGGCGTGATGGTCCTCGATCCGGCGCCGTAAGCGCCCGGAAGGGGCTCCTCGCCCCCGGAAATCCCTTCCGGGGGCGAGGGGGTGTCCCCCTGTCTGGAGTACGATGTCTCCCGCATGCCGGAATCGATCCAGCGCCGCTACGCCTCCCGGCGCGGCCGGACGTACACATTATCGGCGGTTGATCGGCAATTCATCGGCGGTTGATCGGCAATGGACGGCATCTGAGAGAGGAAGACATGGCAAAAGGAAAGCGCTACTGGCTCCTGAAGTGCGAGCCGGCCGCCTATACGATCGACGATCTCGAGCGCGACGGCGCGACGACCTGGGAAGGCGTGCGCAACTATCAGGCGCGCAACTTCATGCGCGATGACATGAAGGTCGGGGACGGCGTGATCTTCTACGCCTCGAACGCCGAGCCGTCCGGCGCCTCGGGGGTCGCCGCGATCTCCCGTGAGGGGTACCCGGACCCGTACGCCTTCCAGGCGGGGCATCGCTACCACGACCCGGAGAGCGATCCCGCCGCGCCCACCTGGTACATGGTGGAGATCCGCTTCGTCGAGAAATTCCCCGGCGTCGTCCCCCTCGCGGCGCTCAAGGCGACCCCCGGCCTCGAAAAGATGATGGTCACCCAGAAGGGCTCGCGGCTCTCCGTGCAACCGGTCACCCCGCAGGAGTTCGAAACCGTCCTCGCCCTCGGCCGCAGCGGCGCCGCCGCCGCACCTGCGGCTCCGGTCAAGAAGGCTCCGGCAAAGAAGAAGACGGCCAAGAAAACGGCGGCCAAGAAAGCTCCCGCGAAGAAGAAGGCTCCGGTCAAGAGGACGAAGGCGTGAGCGGCGACGGCTACTGGAACGACACCGTCGAAGTGCAATGCCCGTGGTGCTTCGAACGGGTCGAGATCTCGATCGAGCCGGACGTCTGGGGGGATCTCGTCCAGGACTGCGAGGTCTGCTGCAACCCGTGGCAGGTGACGGTCACCCGCGACCGCGACGGCGACGCGGACATCCGGGTCGAGCGCCTGGAATAGGCAGGCACAAAAAAGCCGCCGGGCGCGAGGCATCCGGCGGCGAGAACAACAGGCGAGGAGAACGCTCAGCGCAATCCGAAGCGGACGCCGAGACGGAAGATCCGCGGCGAGAGCACCTCGGCCACGTGATCGGAGTTGGGCCGGCCGAGCACCAGCGTGCGTTGCAGCACGTAGGACTCGTTGAGGGCGTTGAACACGTCGACGCCCACGGTGAGACTGAGGTCGCGCACGGTGAGGTCCTTTTCCACCCGCAGGTCGAGGACGTGGACGTCCGGATACTTGAAGCGCCCGGTGTCCGAGGTGACCGGGATGTAGGTCGGCCGCCCGCTGTTCACCGTGGAGCGGAAGACGCGCTGCGTGTAGCGGATCGGGTACCCCTCGCGGCCGTTCAGGCCGGCGGCCACGCTGAAACCCCAGGGGCGGGACGGCGCGACCTGGTACAGGCCGGTGAACGAGTACGACCAGCCGTTGGAAATGTAGACGTTTCCCTTGGACCCGGACACGGTACGGCTGCCGCTCAGCACCTCGCTGCCGTCTTTGATCCCTCCCGCGACGTCATCGGTCAAATCCTCGTTGGCTCCGCCCGGAATCCGCCAGCGCCAGTCCTGGAGAGAGATGTGACCCCGCGCCATCCAGCCGCCGGTCAGGCGTTTGTTCAGGGTGAGGAACAACCCCTTGAAGACCTGCTCGCGATCCCCGTTGGTCAACAACTGGCCGCCGCGCGACGTGACGCCGCGCCGCAGATCGCCGATGCGAACCGGGTAGGACTGCCCATCCGGCCCGACCACGATGACGTCCCGATAGACGTAGTCGTCGGCGCGATGCCGGCGGCCGAGCCGGCCCAGGTTCTCCTCGGAAAAGGCGTCGCCATCGAACACCAGCAGCTCCGGCTCTTCCAGGCCGGTCAAGTGGCGATAGCTGGCGTGCAGGCCGACGACGAAATCCGGCTGGAACGAATGCTCGACGCCGAGCAGGAATTCATCGGTCAGCGGCGCCGAGAAATCCTTGTCCACCGCATTCGAGCTGAGCGCCCCGAACGTGACCGGGTTGATGCCATTGGTCGGTGGCGCGACCTCGTCGAGAATCTCGCCGCGGTCGAGCGTCGGCGCGCCTCCGTTGTCGGTGTAGAAATACCGGTACTGCATGTAGGCCACCGGGTTCGTCCAGGCGATCGATCCCACGCCGAGCTGGTCGGCGTAGCGCGAGTAGCTGGCGCGCAGGAGGGTGTCCCGCTTCTCCCCCAACGCCCAGGTGACGCCGAGCCGCGGCACCAGATCCTCCCAGGCGAAACCCGCGTCGCCGCCGTCATAGTGCGCGGCAGGCAGGAGATCCGGCGCGACCGGGTTGGCCCGGGCGGTGGTGGCCAGGCTCTCGCCCGTCTGCCGGTCCCAGCGCAGGCCGAGATTCACCGTCACCCGGCCCGCGGCCAGCGTGTCCTGCACGAAACCCGAGGTGTACTTGGCGTCGATGTTCTGTACTCCTTCCCGGCTCAGGAGCAGCAGGCCGGGGCCGAATTCCATGCCGCCGCCGGGGAAGCGGGACTGTGACCGCACCTCGACCACGCGGTAGCCGGCGCCGTACTTGAGCTCATGGCTCCAGCGCCCGGTGTTGAAATACGTCGAGGCATCGGCCTGCACCTGCTTCTGCGGCCGGTCGGTCACATAGGCCACGTAGCTGTTGTGCCAGACGTTGTCCTCGTCGACGAAGGCGAGCTGCTCACCGCCCGCCGGGTCGAGCAAGAAACCCCCGTTGACCCGCGAGTACAGCGCCGTGGCGTAGAAGCTCGAGCTGAAGACCTGGGTATCCTCCACTTTCCAGGCCGTGGGCTCGGAACCGTAGTCGGATTTTTCCCACGTGGTCTCCGGCGGGCGCAGCGTGCCGGCGCCCTGGCCGTGCTTGATCTTGTCGTCGTCCCACGCGAAGGCGGTGAACGTGTTGCCCGCGCGCAGCGTGCCATTGGCCTTGAGGTTCCAGGCCGTGGTCAGCTCTTCGTCGACGTAATCCTCGTTGGTCAGCTTGCGGATCACCGGCCGGGCGTACGAGCCCCACACCCACAGGCGGTCGGTGAGCACCGGGCCGCCCCCTTCCAGCCCCCAGTCGCGCAGAAAATCGATCCGGTTGCCTTGTTTGAAGTCCGTCTGGGCGGTGAAGCGGTTCCAGGCGCCCTTCTGGCCGAGCTCGCTCTTGTCGATGTCCAGCTTGGACCGCAGGTTGTCATTGGCGTAATAGAACCGGCCGGAGGCGCGCCACTGGTTGGTGCCGCGCTTGGTGACCATGTTGAGGACGATTCCGCCGCCGGCGATCGAGGCATCGGAGCCACCGGTGGTGACCTCGATCTCCTCGAACGCATCGAAATCGAAGAATCCCGGTGCCGTGCCGAGCGCCACCATGTCGGTGATCACCATGCCGTCGAGCGACCACACCGCCTGGTCGCCGGACGAGCCGGGACCGACGAAGCGCGCCTGGCTTCCGGTTTCGCTGCCTCCGACGTTGATGCGGTCCATCAAGACGCCGGGCGTGCTGGAGATCACCGACCACGGATCGCGCGCCGACGGGATTTTCTCCAGCTCGTTGAGAGTGAACGTGTTCCCCTTGGAAATCCGTCGTTCGTCGAGCAGCGGCGCCTCTCCCGTGATCGTCATGACCTCGGAGATGCCGGGGGGCAGGGTGACTTCCACGTCGGTGCTGCGCCCGACGTGAACGATCAGGTTGCCGACCTCGATCGGCGAGAACCCGTCGAGCTCGGCCTGCAGGCGATAGGCACCGGGCGCCAGGCCGACATAGCGGAAGCGGCCCTGGGCGTCCGCAAGCGCCGTCTGCGGCGCTCCGATGCCCGAAAGGATCACCGTCGCCCCGGGCAACGGTGATCGATCCGTGCCGAGCACGACACCATGGAGATTTCCGGTCTGGAGCTGGGCGGTGGCGAGGGTGGCGGACAGGAGCAGCAGTGCGGCGAGCCCGCCGGCCCGCCAAGACATCTTGGTCATCATCGTTTCCTCCAGGCAAATACCAACATTCAGCCAACGGTTCGACGAGGCAGCACCTCGCAAGCGCCGTGCCACGCGGGGCTCACAGGTTTCCATCTCGCGATTGCGGCGACCGGCGAGCATGAAAATCCAGCCTCCACAGGAGAAAAATGGTTTCAAAAAAACGGATTCCGAATTTTGGAGCCCTTCAAAAACTCGATTCGTCCTCCCCGCGGGTCACCGCCGTCCCCTTCGCTGGACAGACGGCCTCCACCCGGAGCGGGCACCACGGATCGCGGATTCCGGTAAGATGTGGTGCATGAGGAAGAGGGGTGGATCGGATCAGCTCACCTTGTTCCCGGGAATGGCGCCGGAGAGCCCACCTCGCAGCGGTGTCGAGCCGGCCGAGGTCTCGGCAGAGGTCCACCGGCTGGGCGCGGACCTGCCGGGGGACATCCGGCTGGGCGGCTCGACCTGGTCGTTCCCGGGTTGGGCGGGCCTCGTCTACGCCGGCCGGCCGACCGAGGCGCGGCTGGCGAAAGAAGGTCTGGCAGCCTATGCCCGGCATCCCCTGCTGCGCGGGGCCGGGCTGGACCGCACCTGGTATCAGCCGCTCACCGCCGCGGATTTCGCCGACTACGCGGCGGTGGTGCCGGAAGGCTTCCGGTTCCTGGTCAAGGCGCTGGAGGCTCTCACGGTGGCCCGCTGGCCGGACCATCCCCGCTACGGCGCCGAGCGCGGGCAGCCGAATCCGCGGTTCTTCGATCCGGTCTTTGCCGCGGATCAGGTCGTGGCGCCTTACGTCGAGGGGCTCGGAGCGAAGAGGGGCGCGCTGCTCTTCCAGCTCTCCCCGCAGGACCTCGGCCCTCCGCAGCGCTTCGCGGCCCGGCTGCACGCCTTCCTGGCGGCCTTGCCGCGGGGTCCGGTCTATGCCGTGGAGCTCCGCAACCGGGAGGTGCTCACCCGGGACTACGCGGAGGCCCTCGCCGGGGCCGGTGCTGTCCACTGCCTGAACGTCCACCCGCGCATGCCCGAGGTGCGGGCGCAGGCACGCCTCGCCGGAATCGACCGGCCGGGAGCCCCGGCGACGGTCGTCCGCTGGCTGCTCGGCCCGGGAATGACCTACGAAGAGGCGGGCCGGCGCTACGCGCCCTTCGATCGTCTCCAGAGGGAAGACCCCGACGCCCGGCAAGCCCTCGCCGAGCTGGCCCGCGAGGCCCTCGCCGCCGGCCGGCCGTTCCTTTGTACCGTCAACAACAACGCGGAGGGCTGCGCGCCGTTGTCGATCCTCGGGCTGGCGCGGGAGATCGTGAGGACCGGTGGAGGATGAGGCGAGGCGGCGGCTCCGTTCGCCGCCTCTTGGAGAGGAAGATCAGTGCGCCGTCAGGCGCACGGCTGGCAGCCCGAGCAGGCGTAGGTCGCGGAACACTTCGCGGTATTGCACAAGGGGCCGGCGGTCACGGCGCCCTCCACCTGCTGGAGGTCGACCTCATTGAGGTGCCGGAGGGTCTCGGCGGACAGGGTCAACTTCTTGCTCTTCTTTTTGTTCATGGCAAGCTCCCTTCGATCCAGGTTGGTGCATCGCCCGACGGACCGGGAAAGTCTAGCCTGTCGCCTTCCAGTAAGTCTAGCGTGCACGTTCATTCTGCGCGCCCGTTCGGCACAAGCCCGCCCTCTCCCCTGCTATCCTCCCCCGCATGACGCGCCTGCTGTGGATCTGCCTGGGGGGAGCCGTCGGTACGGGGGCGCGCTACCTGTTGTCGGGGTGGCTCCTGCGGGTGGCGCCGCCGGGGTTTCCGTATGGGACCCTGGCGGTCAACGTGATCGGATCGTTCCTCCTCGCGCTGCTCCTGCAGGTGCCGCTCACCGCGGAGTCGCTGCCGCCGACCCTGCGGCTGGCCCTGACCACCGGGGTGATGGGCGGGTTCACCACCTACTCCACGTTCAACCAGGAGACCCTCTCCTTCCTGCGTGGAGACGCCCCGCTGGTCGGCTTCACCTACCTGGGGATCACCCTCGCCTCGTGCCTGCTCGCCGGGGCTCTCGGGATCTGGTGCGGGCGTCTGCTGACCACCTGAAAACGGGCGCAGGGGTGGAGTAGGATGGGCTGCATGAGCGAGCTCATTCTACTGGTCGACGACGAGCCGGGGATCCTCACCACCCTGGGAGGCATCCTCGCCGATGAAGGATACGAGACCCTCGCGACCACCAGCGGCGAAGAGGCGCTGAGCCTCTACCGGGAGCGCAAGCCCGCGGTGGTCTTCCTCGACATCTGGCTGGCCGACCGCGACGGCCTGGAAGTCCTGCGCGCCGTGCGCGACGAGGACCCGGCGGCGGCGGTGGTCATGATGTCCGGCCACGGCACCACGTCCACCGCGGTGAAGGCGATCAAGATGGGCGCCTTCGACTACCTGGAGAAGCCCCTCTCCTACCGCAGGGCGGTGGAGGCGGCGTCCGGCGCCCTCTCCTACCGGCAGTCCCTGCTCGACGCGGGGCCGGCGGGCGCGGCTCTCCCCGGTCCCCCGGCCGACCGCGCGGACGCCGAGCGCCGCTTCACCGCTCCCCCGGACGTGCCGCTCCTCGCCGCGACCGGCCGCCGGCAGAGCACCATCCGCCACTCCACCGTGGTGTACGGCCTGGGGCTCCATTCCGGGCAGCGCACCGGCATGGTCCTCCAGCCGTTGCCGGAGAACAGCGGCATCCACTTCGTCACCCTCCCGACCGGCATCGAGATCCCGGCCCACGTCCGCGCCGTGGCGGAGACGGACTATGCCACCACGCTCTCGGTGGAAGGCGAGAACATCCGTACCGTCGAGCACCTCCTCTCGGCGCTCCACGCCTACGGCGTGGGCAACCTCCTGATCAAGGTCCACGGCGAGATCCCCGTCCTCGACGGCTCGGCCCTGGAGTTCTGCAAGATGCTCGACGAGGTGGGCGTGGCGGAGCAGGACGAACCGCAGCGCGAGGTGGTGATCGACCGCCGCTACGAGACGAACGGCTCGGGCGAGAAGCGGCTGACCATCGAGCCGGCGGACGAGTTCTCGGTCTCCTACCTGCTGCGCTACCCGGCGCCGGTGGGCGAGCAGTCGGCCGAGTTCACCCTGACCTCCGCCGAGGCCTACAAAGCCGAGATCGCCCCGGCGCGCACCTTCGGCTTCATGAAGGACCTGAAGATGCTCAACGAGCTCGGCCTCGGCTCGGGCGGCCGGCTGGACAACTTCATCCTGGTGGGAGAGGACGAGGTGCTCAACACCGAGCTGCGCTTCCCGGACGAGTTCGTCCGCCACAAGATCCTCGACATTATCGGCGACCTCTACCTGGTGGGCTACCCCATCCGCGGCAAGGTGACCGCCCGCCTGACCGGCCACCGCGACAACATCGCACTGGTGCGCCAGATCATGGCGGGGTGAAGTGCGCATCTGCTACTTCATCCAGAACCACCTCGGCCCCGCCCAGGCGGCTCGGTTGATCCGGACGATCCGGCGTAGCCGGCCGGAGAGCTTCATTCTGGTGGGGCATGATCCGTTTGCCGGCCATGGCTCGGCGGCGGAGATCGGGCGGGCTCTCGATGTGGAGGTTCTGGCGGCACGGGAGCCGGCGCGGCGGGGGTATCTCTCTCTGCTGTACCCGTATTTCGATGCGGTGGAGTGGCTGGCGGCTCGGGGGATCGCGTACGACTGGATCGTCTATCTTTCGGCCCAGGACTATCCGACGCAGCCTCTGGAGCGCCTGGAGACGTTTCTCGAGGCGAGCGGGCAGGACGGGTTCCTCCGCGCGTGGAAGGCGTTCGATCCGGTCAATCCCTGGGGGCGCCCGCGGCAGGGGGTGCGCCGCTACGACTACCAGTATCTCGAAGCGCCACGATGGCTGGCTCCCGCCTTGCGGCTGCTGCGGTGGAGCAACGGTTTCCAGTCGCAGGTGCACTTCCACTTGGTCTATGGCCCCCGCGTCGGCGTGCGGCGGCGGCCGGCGCCGTGGAACGGGCTCACCTGCTATGCCGGGACCCAGTGGACCACGCTGCGCCGGGAGTGCGCGGAGCTCGTGGTCGAGCGGGTGCGCAGCAGCCCGGACCTGATGCGGTGGTTCGCGCGCACGATCTGCCCCGACGAGGCGGTGGTCCAGACCCTGCTCCTCAACAGCGGCCGGTTCCAGCTCGGCAATGACGATCTGCGCTATGCGGACTTCGCCGGCAGCCGCAACGGCCGACCCCGCACGCTGACCGTCGCGGACGTGCCGCTGCTCACCGGCGGCGCCTTCTACTTCGCGCGAAAGTTCGACCCCCTCCAGGACGCCGCCGTGCTGGACCGGCTGGACGAGCACATCGGATAAACCTCGGCGGCTCCCGCCGCGTATCATCCCGGCAGATTGCACGCGCGATCCCCTTGGGAGGATTTTCATGGAAGCCATCGCCGGAGCCGCCGTCCGCCCGCGGATTGAACGGGACGCCGTCTTTCCGTGGCCCCTCGGTGCCTTGCTGCTCGGCTCGACGAGCATCGTCATCGGACTGTTGTGGGACATCTCGTGGCACATGTCGATCGGCCGGGACACGTTCTGGACCCCGGCGCACATGGCCATCTATCTGGGCGGCATCCTGGCCGGGCTCTCGGGCGGCTGGCTGGCGCTCCACACAACCTTCCGCGGCACCCCGGAGGAGCGCGGGCTCACCGTCCGCTTCTGGGGGTTCCGCGCGCCGCTCGGCTCGTGGGTGGCGATCTGGGGGTCGCTCGCCATGGTCACCTCGGCGCCGTTCGACGACTGGTGGCACAACGCCTATGGTCTCGACGTCAAGATCATCTCGCCGCCGCACTCGGTGCTCGCCGCCGGGATGATCGCCATCCAGGTGGGGGCGATGCTCCTCGCCGCCTCGTGGCAGAACCGCGCCACCGGGCGGGCTCGCCCGCTGGAGATCGCGTTCCTGTACTCCGCCGGGCTGATCCTGCTGATGCTCGCCACCGTGCTGACCGAGTACGTGTTCCCCAACAACCAGCACGGCGCGACCTTCTACAAGGTCTCGGCCGCGGTCTTCCCGGCGCTGCTCCTCGCCGCGGCCCGCGCCTCGCGGCTGCGCTGGGCGGCGACGGTCACCGCCGCCTGCTACATGGCGGTCGCGCTGGGGATGGTCTGGGTGCTGCCGCTGTTTCCCGCCCAGCCCATGCTCGCACCGATCAACAACCCGATCGATCACATGGTGCCGGCGCTGTTCCCGCTGCTGCTGATCGTCCCCGCAGTGGCGATCGATCTGCTCTTGCGCACCGGCAAACGCAGCCGCTGGTGGATGGCCCCGGTCTTCGCCGCGGCGTTCGTGGCGGTCTTCTTCGTCACGCAATGGAATTTCTCCGCCTTCCAGCTCTCCCCCGCGGCGCGCAACCGGGTGTTTGCCGGCGACATGCACTGGGGCTACAACCGGACGCTGGGTCCCTGGTGCCATGAGTTCTGGGACGCGAAGGAGAACCCGGTGACGCCCGGCACGCTGGGGACCACCCTGCTCTTCGCCACCGTCTCGTCGCTGGTGGGGCTCGGCGGCGGCGCCTGGCTGGCCCGGGTGAAGCGATGAGAGGTCACCGGACGCCGCCTCTCCTGCTGATCCTGCTGGTCGCGCTGGTCTCCTGGGGGCACGTCGGCAGCCCGAACGTTTTTTTCGACGGCGCCGCCGGCCCGTACCCGGTGCGGGTCATTGTCCGTCCGCCGATGGTGATCCCCGGCCTGGCGGAGGTGACGGTGCGCTTGAAGGAGGGGAACGCGCAGCGGGTGACCGTGCAGCCGGTGCAGTGGAAGGCCGGCGCGAAAGGGGCGCCGCCGCCCGATGTGGCGGAGCCGGTGGCCGGAGAGACCGGCTTGTGGACGGCGCGGTTGTGGATCATGACCGCCAGCTCCTACAGCGTCCAGGTGCGGCTCACCGGGGAGGCCGGCGACGGGCTCGCCGTGGTGCCGGTGGCCACGGCGCGCACCGCGACGCTGCCGATGCAGCGTCCGCTCGGAGTGGCGCTCGCGGTGGCCGGGCTGGTGCTGTTCTTCGGCGTCCTCTCCCTGGTGGGGGCGGCGGTGCGGGAGAGCGTCCTGCCGGCAGGAGAGGCACCGAGCCCACGCCGCCGCCGGCTGGCGTTGGGCGCCGCCGGGCTCACCGCCGCCTTTCTGGTGCTCGTGCTCACCGGCGGCTGGAAGTGGTGGAACGCGGTCGAGACGCAATACCGCGAACGGCTCTACCAGCCCTACCGGATCACCGCCGCCGTGCGCAGCGAGCCCGCCGCGCGCACCCTGCGGCTGGCGATCGCCGATCCCCGCTGGGGCAATGACCGCGACTGGGCACCGCTGATGCCCGACCACGGCAAGCTGATGCACCTGTTCCTGGTCCGCGAGCCGGGGCTGGACGCCTTCGCGCATCTCCATCCGGTACGGGTGGATGACGTCACCTTCGACGTCCCGCTGCCACCGCTGCCCGCCGGCCGCTACGGGATCTACGCCGACGTGGTCCAGGAGAGCGGCTTCGCGCAGACCCTGGTGCAGACGGTCGACCTCCCGGCCGCGCCGGAAGGTCCCGTCCCCGGAGCCGATCCCGACGACTCCTTCCGCCTCTCCGCTCCGCTGGGGCCACCGGCGGCCGGCGCCACCGTGGAGAGCCCGCTCGACGGCGGCGGCACGATGGTCTGGGAACGCGGCGCCGCGCCGCTCTCCGCCGGCCGGGAGGTGGACCTGCGCTTCTCGGTGCGCGACGCCGCCGGGCAGCCCGCGTCTCTGGAGCCCTACATGGGGATGCTGAGCCACGCGGCGATCCGCCGCGATGACGGCGAGGTCTTCGTGCACCTCCACCCGGTGGGGAGCTTCTCCATGGCCTCGCAGGAGGTCTTCGCGCGCGATCCGGCGCTCGGCCACGCCGGCCACGCCGGAATGGATCATGCGGCGCACGGCAGGCCCCCGGCGGTGTCGGCGGTGTCGTTTCCCTATGAGTTCCCTCGCCCGGGCCGGTACCGGATCTGGGTGCAGGTCAAGCGGGAGGGGCGGGTGGCCACCGGGGTGTTCGATGCGGTGGTCGGGGGCTGAGAGCTGAGAAGAAAAAAGGACGACAAGGTCTCCAAGGACGACAACGACACTGGCTTTGTGTCCTTGCCGACCTTGAAGTCCTTGTCGTCCTTGGCGGTCTCCCTACTTTCCCGCGAGCACCGCGGTCGCCTTGTCGACCTCCCGGGCGTACCCGGCGAGCACCTCTCCCAGGACCACGGCCTGCTCTTCGGCCTCCTTCCAGCTCCGCTGCTCCAGAGCCTCGCGCACCGGGGCGAGGGTCTTCACGCCATAGCCGGTGTAGAAGCCGGGGGCGTAGATCTGGTGCTGGAACCAGGGGCGGCGGGGCAGCCCGGCGGCACGGGTGAGGGCGCGCTCGGCGCGGAACAGGAGGATGTTGAGCGCCTCGGCCTCCGCGGTGGTGAGCGGCTTGTCGGCGCGCGCCTCCACGGCCTTCTCCCAGGCGCGGGTGCTGCGGGCGAGGGTGTCGGCGCCGTTGCGCAGCGGGGCGAGATTGAGAAACGGCACCGGATCGAGCGCCTTCGGCGGCACCAGCGAGCTCTTCGGGTCGTCCGTCAGCTCGTAGGTGCGCTCCTGCAGACGCCGATTGCGCTCGGTGGCTTCGTCGCGCAGGTCGTCCGCCAGCTTGACCACCTCGCCGACATAGCGGCCGATCGTGGCCGAGAGCCGCTGGAAGTCGAACGGCAGGATCTCCGCCTCGGAGAGCCGCAGGACGAGCCGACCGCCCGTCTTCGCGAGCGTCACGCCGTAGGAGAAGTCGGGGTCCATGAAGCGCGTGTAGTGGTCGAACGAGTCGTAGATCGAGTGGTACTGGCCGTATTCCCCTTCCCCTTCATACCCGATGTTGAGCGCGGCGATGCCCAGGTGCTGCAGGAAGGGGGTGTAGTCGGAGCCGGAGCCCAGGGGATCGATGCGGAAGGTCTTGCCCTCCCGCGCCTCGGCGCGGACGTCGGGGGCGCCGTTGAGGATCGCGGAGGCGCGCAGCCGGTCGCCGACGCTCGCCCCCGTCTCCGGGTCGGGCACATCGCGCGCCACCTGATTGACCAGAGCCTCCAGGGTGTGCGAGCCGCCGACGTCGAGCAGACCGCGGGAGTTGCTGTCCGAGTTGATGTAGACGACCGCCTTCTCCAGCAGCTCGCGGGCATGGGTCTCGGCCCATTCGGTCGAGCCGAGCAGGCCGGGCTCCTCACCGTCCCAGCCGGCATAGACCAGGGTGCGCTGCGGACGCCAGCCGCTTTTCGCCAGCTCGCCCACCGCACGCGCCTCCTCCAGCACGGCCACCATGCCGCTCACCGGGTCCGCCGCGCCGTGCACCCAGCCGTCGTGGTGATTGCCGCGGACGATCCACTGATCGGGGTACTTGGAGCCCCGGAGCTTGGCGATGACGTCGTAAGCGGTCACCTGCTGCCAGTTGAATTCCAGCTTGAGGCGCACCTTGGCCGGGCCGGGTCCCAAGTGGTACGAGGTGGGCAGATCCCCGCGCCAGGCGTCCGGTGCCATCGGGCCGGCCAGCGCCTGGAGGAGCGGCAGGGCGTCCGCCCAGGAGATGGGGAGGACCGGGATCTTCGTCAGCGTCTGGGCGGCCGACCGCTCCAGACGCTTCGCATCCCGGGTGGCACCGATGCCGGGGGTCAGCGGGTCGCCCGGATGGAACGGCATGTCGGCCACCGAGCCGCGCTGGGTGCCGTGCTCGGGGCGGTAACCGCCTTTCGGATACGGATCGCCCCGGGTGTAGCCGTCCTCGCGCGGATCGGAGTAGATGAGACAGCCGACGGCGCCGTGCTCGGCGGCCACCTTGGGCTTGATGCCGCGCCAGGAGCCGCCATAGCGGGCGAGGACGATCTTGCCGCGCACGTCGATGCCGTAGCGGGCCAGCTCCTCATAGTCGGCGGGCGTGCCGTAGTTGACAAAGACCAGCTCCCCGGTGACGTCACCGTCGATCGAATAGGCGTTGTACGGCGGGAGCGCCTCGGCGAGCTGGCTGGACGTCGAGTCCTCCGGGATGGCGGGCTCGGCGAGCCGGGCGGTGAACCGGGTGGGCTCCAGCAGCTCGACGAGGCGGGTCTTCGGGGTCGGAAAGAGGACCTGGAACTCCTCGATCGCGACCTCGTACCCCCAGGAGCGGAACAGGCCGGCCATGAAGTCGGCGTTCTCCTTGCCCCAGGGCGAGCCGACCGGATGCGGGTGGGCGGTGAGCCGCTGCATCCAGGTGCGCAGGTTGTCGGCCCGGAGGACGGCGTCGAAACGCGCCTCCAGGTCGCGCTGCGCCGCAGCGCGCTCGGCGGAAAAGCCGAGCAGTGGCGGCGCTGCGGGGGGCGGAGGGGCGGCGAACGCTGCTGCGCCGCCCAGGAGGAACGCCGGGGAGAGGGCGAGGAGCCTGCGGAGCATCCGGAACATGGCCGGTATTGTACTAGTACCGGCCGACCACCCCCACCACGAAACTGCGGCCCGACGCCAACACCGCCGTCTCGTCCGCGGACTCGCGGTAGCGGCGGTCGAGCAGGTTCTTGCCGGTGATCCGGAGCTCGAGGCTCTCGTAGAGGTGGTAGCCCGCCCCCAGGTCCCAGGTGGCATGGCCGGGCCGCTCGTCCTCCGTCGGCCCGGGGCGGTCGTCACGCCGGAAGGCGGCGAAGCGGGTGTAGACGTAGCCCGGCTCGCCGGCCCAGCGCAGGGTGAGGAACGCTCCCGGCGGCGGGATGTCGTCCATCGGCGCGCGGTCGTCCTCGACCTCGCCCTGCGCCCAGCTCGCGCCCAGCTCCAGCGCCAGGTTCCACGGCAGCGGCTGCTGCACCTCCAGCTCGACGCCCTTGACCTCGGCCTCGCCGCGGTTGCGGAAGAAGAAATCCGAAGCCGGCCGGTAACGCTCGATCAGGTTGTCCACCTGATAGAGGTAGCCGAACAGGGCGACCGATCCCCGGCCGGTGGCCCAGCGCAGCGAGGCGTCGTACTGCAGGCTCGTCTCCGGCTCCAGATCCGGATTGCCGACGATGAAGCCGCGCCCACTGGGACCGCGGAAGAAGCGGTCGGAGAGCGTGGGATCGCGAAACCCGCGCGCCACCTGGAGGGTGGCGGAGAGGTCCCGGGTGAGGTTGGTGGTGAGCGCCGCGAACCCCGAGAGCGCCTCGTGCGTGCTCGTGCGGTCGCCGAAGAACCCCCCTGCATTCTCGGCCTTCACCTGATCGCCGCGCAGGCCGAGCGAGACCAGGGAGGCCTCGCCGAGGGTGCGGTTCCAGGTGGCGAAGAGGGCGGTGTTGAGCCGCTCCGCGTCCTCGATGGCCGCGGTGCGGGTCGTCGTGGTCGGGTTGCCGGCGAGATCGAACAGCCGCCGGGTGGTGAGCGACTCCAGGCCGAAACGCGAGACCACCTCGGCACCGAGCTGCAACCGGCCGCCCGCCGCCGGACGCGCCGCCACCAGGCGCAGCGAGCCGTCGTTGCTCTCGGTGTCGGAGCTTTCGATCTGCCGCGTCACAGCCGCCGTCGGCCGCCGGTCGCGGTCGAGCGCCAGCCGGTAGCTGCCCAGGAACACAGCGGCTTCGAGGGACTCCCAACTCCCCACCGGGCCGGAGGTCAGGTCGAGGTTGAAGCGGCGCGAGCTCTCGCGCGGGTAGAGGGCGCGGGTGACGTTCGAGTCGGCCGCCGGGCTTCCGGTGTCATACGAATCGGCAAGGGAGAAGCCGGCGCGCAGCCGGCCGGCCGGCGTGTCCACCGTGTAGCGCAGCGCACCGCCGCGGTCACGGTAGGAAGAGTTGTCGATCCGCTCCCCGTCCGCCGCCTCCGCATCGCCCGACCGGCGCAGATGCGCCTGGCCGAGCAGCGCGCCGCCGAAGAGGCCCGTCGAGGCTTCGAGCGCCGCGGACTCCTCGTCATTGCCGCCGAACCCCTTGTTCAACGCATAGCGGAACGTCCGCTCGCCCGGCTCGGGATAGCGCGACCGGGCGTTGATCACCCCGCCGAAGGCGTCCGAGCCATAGGCGACCGAGCCGGGGCCGCGGGCGATCTCGACGCCGGCCAGGGTGAACGGATCGAGGAAGGCGGCGGAAGCCCCGGCCCGCCGCTCGGTGGCGACGCGGGCCCCGTCGAGCAGCACGAGCGTGCGGCCCCGGGCGAGACCGCGGATCGACGGCACGGCGGTCGGCCCTTCTCCGGTGGAGTGGGTGCCGGGCACCGCCTCCAACACCTCGACGAGACGCTGCGGCCGCCGCTGCTCCAGATCCTGCTGGCCGACCAGGGTGGTCGCCGAAGCCGGAGGCGTTTCGAGACCGGGCGCCACCCCGAGGGTGACGGTGACCGTGTCGCGGAACGTGGCCGGCAGCACGATTTCGAGCGGGCCGGATTCCGGGAGCACCTCCACGTCGAGGACCGGAGACACCTCGCCCGACGGGCCGAGGGCGACGAGCTGGAAGGGAAGCCGGGGGGCCGGGTTGAGGACGAACCGTCCGTCGCCGTCGGTGGTGACGGTGATCGACCGGCCGACCACCGAAACCTCGAAGCCCGCGGCCGGCGAGCCGTCGGACTGGAGCAGAAGCCCTTCCAGAGCCTGACCGGCCGAGGCACCCAGCAGGAAGGTGAGAACGAACGAGAACACGGCGGCCCCCAGCGGGCCGCGCAAGATCTGACGCATGAAGACACCTCGATCGCGCAAGGGACGGCGAGCCGTCCCGGTTTCGGTTGCGGGAGCGCCGCGCGCCACGGGCGGCGGCGCAGTGGACCGGTGTGCGCGGTCTCGGTCTATTCGTTGTAGCGGTGGATCAACACCCGGGTCTCTCCGCCCGGCCGCGGCGCCGCGGCCGACGCGGGAGCGCGTTCGCGAACGCGCTCCGGAGCACCCAGCTCCGCGGACTCCGGCGGCGGGAGCGCGGCGCGGCCGGCACCGGGTCCGACGAGGGGAAGCAGGAGCGGACGCCCGGCGTCGGCACGCCGCCACCCCGTCCCGGCGTCTTCTGTGGCCACCACGCGCAGGCCGGCGCCGTCGCGGGTCCCCTCCATCCACAGAACCACCCCGCGATCCCCCGGCCGGGCCGCCTCTCCCCGGGCGAGCCGCATCCCCGGTTGCAAGAGCTCCGGAGTCGGCACGGGGTGCGGTGCGGAAATGGTGAACCGCCCCGGGATCTCGACCTCCCGCTCCTCCCGCTCGTCGCCCATCCGCAGGAGCAGGCGGGCGTCGGGGCTCGGGAAGGCGGGAACGCGGAAAGAGAAACGGCGCAACCGGATGTCGAGATGGGGCGTGAGGCGCAGCGGCCAGCTCCGCCCGCCGTCCAGCGAGAGGAACGCCTCCCACTCGACGATCCGCGTCGGGCCGGCCAGCAGCTCCGGAGCCTCCCACTCCAGGGTGGCCTGCGATCCCGCCACCAGCTCCGCCCCGGCCGCCGGAGCGATCAGGCGCACCGACGACGGCGCAGACCACGCCCGGCCGGGCGCGGCGAGCCCGGCGAGAGCAAGGAGGACGATGGAGGCGATCCGGCGCATGAGCGAACTGTACCCTCTTCTTCTGGTGCGCGCCGGGGGGTCAGACGGGACAAAGTCAACTCACGCGCCCGCCGGCGGGCACTCTCCCCGCAACCGCCGCCTCCCCGAGCGGGACTCGGCGAGCGAGAGCTCCTTCAGCGCGGCGAAACCGTCGGGCTCGATCCAGCGCCGGCGCAGCTCGGTGCGGCGCTCCAGCTGGAGACGACCCGCGGCGAAGGTCACCACCTGGCGATAGGCGCCCAGGTCGTTTGCGACCGAGACGTCTTGCCCCGCGGCCGGCGGGCAGGCGCCTCCGGGCAGCTCGACGCTCCAGGCGAGCTCGCGAACCGAAGGGGTGGCGACCACAGGAAGCTCCCGGCCGTCGAGAAGGGACGCCGCGGGGAGGCCGTCTCCCGCGGGCACCGTGAACGCCGGCCAGGCACCGGGCTCGGCCGGGGCGGCCGGAGCCGGGAGGCGCACCCGGGCGGTCAGGGTCGCCGCGGGCACGCCGTCGTCGCGCGCCACCAAGCGGGGCTCTTCCACCTCGCCTCCTGGAAAGTAGATTCCGAAAACCCGGCGCAGCGCGCGGTCCACCTCCTCCGGCCGGGCGATAGCCGTGAGCTCGACAAATGCCGCCCCCAGCTCCCCGCTCAGATCGAGACGGGCGTCCCCGGCGAGGCGTCCACGGGCCTCCCCGTCGAGCGAGAAATCGGCGGTCAGGCGGCTCCGCTCCTGCTCCTGGCGCACGGGGGTCCGCACCAGGACGCCGCGGCCGTCGCGGACGACCAGCGCCTCCTGGTCCTGCACCGCCGGCTGCAGCCAGGTGAGACCGCCCCGGGTCTGCGTGGCGTCGAGAAACAGATAGCCGCCGGCCACCGGGGCGTCCTCGCCGAGCCCCAGGCCTTCCGGCGCCACGGCGACGATGGCATGGTTGAACTGATCGGGCGATGGAAACTCCCGGTCCACCCGGTGGCCCGCACCGGCCTGGATGAGCGCCGGCCAGGCTTCGATGCCGGCCTCCCGCAAGAGGTCGACGAGAAGGAAGGCCTTGTCCTTGCAGTCCCCCCAGCGCCGTTCCAGCACCTCCTGGGGAGCGCCGGGGCGGAAGCCGCCGATGCCGACCTCGACGGCGACATAGCGCACCTGGCGGCGCACGAAGGCGGCCAGGGCCTCGGCTTTCTCCCGCGGCGTCGCCAGGCCGGCGGTCAGCTCCCGCGCCGTCTCGCGCACCGGCGCGCCGCTGCGGGGGACCTCGGCGACCAGCCGGTCGTACCAGTGGCCGATCCCTTCCCACCCGGGCGAGCCACCCCAGGCCCAGCGCAGGACGGCACCGTCGTTGGCACCGTCCGGCGCCAGATCGGGCGGCGTGATCCGCGGCAGGCCACGGCCGGTGACCACCACGCCGCCGGGGCTCTCCTGCACCTCCAGACCGGCGAGGCGGCCGTCCAGGCGCCAACGCCAGGCGGCACCGCCGCCGCGCACCTCGATGCGCAGCGCCTCCGTGGGCACGGAGGAGGCGATGCCGATGAGGCCCGACGGGAAGTAGGGCCGCTCCAGCACCTCGTAGTCGAGCGCCAGCACGGAGCCCACGGGCACCTCGGGGAAGGTCACGGTGCGGAACTTCCGCGAGCTGTGCAGCTCGAAGGAGGCGGCGTGCTCCACCGTGTCCAAGGCGCGCCGGGCGACGTTCTGCACCTTGCCGTCCGGGCGCGTGGCGGTGGCGGTGAGCGACTCCAGGGTGCGGTGCTGGTCGAGATAGATCGGATACGGCGACCAGGCGTCGCGATCGTTCGCGCCGTCGAGACGCACGCGCAGCCGGGTCCGCGCGAGGACCGAGCCATCCGGCCGGATGTCGAACACCAGAGAGCGCTCGAGGAGCGTCGCCGCCGAAAGCGGTGCCCCTCCGGCGAGAAGCCAGCAGCTAACGGCGCACCAGAGCCAGCGTCTGCGCATCGCTCTTCTCCACGGCGGCGAACAGGGAACGGACGGCCTCGAAGTCCTGGGTTCTGGCGATCCTCCGCGCATGCAGCTCGAAACGCCGCCGGACCACGAGGGTCCGCTCGGCGGTCTTCTCCTCCACCTCGAGGACGAACGCTCCCTGCTCCCTTTCCTGTTTGATCAGGGTGGGCGCCGTGTCCACCCTCCAACCCTCCGGCCATTGCAGGCGTAGCTCCACCTCGTCGCGGTCGGGGTAGTCGAAGACGACCGGGGAACGCCGCAGCTCGGCGGCTTGGACGAACGGCTGGGAGACGGGTCCGAGGGGCCGGCTCGGCACCAGGCTGGTCTCGTCGCCGAGCACGTCCTCCTCGCGCTGCGCGAGCTTCCAGGTGAGCTGCACCCGCCGCTCGTCCGGCCGCTCGTCGAACTTCACGTCGCTGACCACGAATCCCTTGTACCGGTCGTCGAGCCACTCCTTCCAGGCTTCGAGCGTCTTGGCGTCGTCGTCCTGCCAGTCGATGCGTTCCCAGGCGTGATGGCCGGTGAGCACGAGCTCGCCGGTTCCCACAAGAGAGCCCTCTGCGTCGAGCGTCAGGTCGACCACCGCACGCCGGGCGTTCTGATCGAACGGCGTCTCGGGCAGCACGACGGTCTCCGGCTTCTTCTTGTCGACGAGCACGGCCGGCGTCCCCTCGTAGTCATATTGGAGCTGGCCGAAGGCGAGCGAGCGGTCGGACGGGTCGAGGAAGACGCGGCGGCCGTCGATCTCCGCGGCCACGAGGACGCGGTCGAACCAAGCCGGGTTGGCGAGCTGAGGATCGATCTGGCCTTGGCTGCGGCCCGCCGCCCAGACCAGCCGGGAGGAGACGCCGACCGCATCGAGCATCGTCTGCAGCAGAAGCGCCTTGTCCGGGGTGGTTCCCCGCCGATCCGCCAGCGTCTTGCCGACGCTCGAGCCTTCGCCGCCCCAGATGCCCTCCCCGTCCTCGGTCTCGATGGTGTCGCGTACGAACCGGAAAACCGCCTCCGCCTTTTGCTGCGCACCGCCCGTTGCGGCGAGGCCGCGCGCCTGTTTGGCCGCATCGCCCTCCTTGCGCCGCGCCTTCTGATACAGCTCGTCGAACAACCGGCAGACACTCTCCCAGCTCGCCATCAGCTCCGTGTGCTCGTACGCCGTCTGATAGACGGTGGGGAGCAGCATCATCTGCGTGGCGAGGTCGACGAACGGCACCCCATAGGGCTCGTCGGGGACCGACGGCAGATTGTCCGCCCAGACCCGCACCTCGGTCCCGAGCGTCGTCTGGCGCGACTCGGTGTGCAGGCCGACCTTGTAGGGGTCGCTGCTCCAGGCCTTCGCCCGCACCTCGGCCGGAATCTTGAAAGTCACCTCGGAGTGGAGGACCGGCAGCTCGTCGGAGAAATACCACGGCTCCAGAAAGTACATGGAGTCGAAGCGCAGCTCGTACCGGTAGTCGAGGATCGCCCCCACGGTGACGCCGGGGAAGGCGACCGAGGTGACCGACCGCTTCTGGCGGGTAGACACCTTGCGCTCGAACTTGGCGTCATCCGGCAAGGGGAGCACCCGGCCGTCGGGCAGGACCGTCCGCCCCTGAAACCCCTGCAGGCGGACGAAGTCGCTGTGCGCGATGGAGACCTCGCCCAGGTTCTTCCCCTCCTCGGTGAGGATCTTGGTGCGCACCTCGACCAGGAAGCTGGAGGAGATCTGGCCTTGTGTGCCGTACCCCATCATCAGGAACTCGGACTTCTTGAACAGCACGACCGCCGGCGCATTCGGCTCGCCGGGCACCGCGGTGAGCGCACGCTCGGCGTCGGTGACCGGCGGAAATTCAACGGCCCGCACGGCGCCCCCGAGGCCAAGGGTCAGGAGAGAGGCGAGAAGAAGCGGAGCGGCGCGGTGCATGGCGGAGACCTCCAGGAGAAGTTTCTCATCTGAAGATGGCCGGCTGCAAAAAACGTTTCAGCGGGAGCCGCCGAGGGCCGGGGCGGGACAAACGGAGCCACCCACGCCGAGATCGCAGCCCCCCGCGCCGGGGCGGGAGCCCTCGACGCCGCGGCGCAAGCCGTCCCACACCGCCGGCGGCCACCCACGCCGGGATGGCGGCCACCTGCGCCGGGCTCGCGATCAGCTGCGCCGCGGCAAGGGCTCGTCGCGCCCCGGCACGCAGAGTCCCTGCCGCGGCGCGGCCCTCGGAAGACCGGCAAGCCTCTCTCACGCCGCGGCGCAGGTGGCTGCGTTTGCCGGCCCGAAGGGCCGGGAGATCGGAGCCCAGGGATGAGGCCGCAGGCCGATTCCCTGGGTCCACGGGCACCACGCCCCCCGCGGCCTGAAGGGCCGCGAGACCCTCAATCCCACACGTAGCGTTCGTCAAATTCCATCTCGTAGGCCTTGAGGAACGCACGCAGCTCCTCTTGGAACGACTTGACCCGGTGATGCTCACGTTGATTGCGGATGAGGCTCGAACCTCTTCGACCTGCGATTGGCTCACCGAGAAGGCCCCGAAACCCGCCTGCCAGAAAAAGCTCGCGAACAGGGGGCTCCGGTGACGCAGCCAGCGGCGGCGACTCCAACACCGGCCTGCCGCTCTGTCAAGTGCGCTCTCGCGGCCCTTCAGGCCGCAGGATATGGATGGTGCCCGTGGACCCAGGGAATCGGCCTGCGGCCTCATCCCTGGGCTCCGATCTCCCGGCCCTTTGGGCCGGCCGTTGCGCGTGCTTTCGCGGGTCTACAGGCCAAACCCCCGCTCAAGCCGCGGTCAGCTTCTTGTACCGGATGCGGTGCGGCTGGTCCGCGTCGGCGCCGAGGCGGCGCTTCTTGTCGGCTTCGTAGGCTTCGTAGTTGCCCTCGAACCAGACCACCTGCGACTCTCCTTCGAAGGCGAGGATGTGGGTGGCGAGACGGTCCAGGAACCAGCGGTCGTGGCTGATGATCACCGCGCAGCCGGCGAACTGGAGGAGCGCTTCTTCCAGCGCGCGCAGGGTGTCGACGTCGAGGTCGTTGGTCGGCTCGTCGAGCAGCAGGAGATTGCCTCCCGCCTTGAGCGTGCGCGCCAGGTGCACCCGGTTGCGCTCGCCGCCGGAGAGGTCCTTGACCCGCTTCTGCTGGTCCGCTCCCTTGAAGTTGAACGCCGCCGCGTAGGCGCGCGCCGGCACTTCGCGGTTGCCGAGGACGACCACGTCGCGGCCGTCGGAGATCGTCTCCCAGACCGCCGTCTCACCGTCCAGCGCGTCGCGGCTCTGGTCGACGTAGGCGATCTGCACCGTCTCGCCGATGCGCAGCTTGCCGGCGTCCGGCTTCTCCTGGCCGGTGATCATGCGGAACAGCGTCGTCTTGCCGGCGCCGTTCGGGCCGATCACGCCGACGATGCCGCCGGGCGGCAGGGCGAAGGAGAGCTTGTCGATCAGCAGGTTGTCGCCGAAGCCCTTGACCAGACCCTCGGCCTCCACCACCACGTCGCCCAGCCGGGGACCGGCGGGGATGTGGATCTCGTTCGGATCGGCGCGCTTCTCGTACTCCCGGTCCTCGGCGAGCAGCTTCTCGTACTCGTTCAACCGCGCCTTGCCCTTGGCCTGGCGGGCGCGCGGGCTCATGCGGATCCACTCCAGCTCGTGCTGCAAGGTGCGGCTGCGCGCCGACTCCTGCTTCTCTTCCTGGACCAGGCGCTCCTGCTTCTGCTCCAGCCACGAGGAGTAGTTCCCCTTCCACGGGATGCCCTGGCCGCGGTCGAGCTCCAGGATCCACTCGGCCACGTTGTCGAGGAAGTAGCGGT
>DIHE01000116.1:57819-63933 GCA_002420005.1 Holophagales bacterium UBA5704
GGAAGTAGCGGTCGTGGGTGATCGCCACCACCGTGCCGGCGTACTCCTGGAGGTGGCGCTCCAGCCAGGAGACCGACTCGGCGTCCAGGTGGTTCGTCGGCTCGTCGAGCAGCAGAAGGTCGGGCTTCTTCAACAGGAGCTGACAGAGGGCGACGCGGCGCCGCTCGCCGCCGGAGAGCCGGGTGACGTCGGCGTCGGCCGGCGGCAGGCGCAGCGCGTCCATCGCGATCTCCAGGGTGCGGTCGATCTCCCAGGCGTTGGCGGCGTCGATGGCGTCCTGCACCCGCCCCTGCTCGGCCATCAGCTTGTCCATCTCGTCGTCGGACATCGGCTCGCCGAACCGGGCGTTGATCTCGTCGAACTTGGTGAGCAGCGCGCGCGTCTCGGCGACGCCCTCCTCGACGTTGCCCAGCACCGTCTTCGTGGGATCGAGCTGCGGCTCCTGTGCGAGGTAGCCGACCTTGGCCCCCTTCGCCGCCCAGGCCTCGCCCCCGAATTCGGTGACCACGCCGGCCATGATCTTGAGCAGGGTGGACTTGCCGGCGCCGTTCAGACCGACGACGCCGATCTTGGCGCCGGGGAAGAAGGACAGCCAGATCCCCTTCAAGACTTCCCGGTTGGGGGGATAGATCTTGCGGAGATCCTTCATGACATAGATGTATTGCTCGGACATATCGGTAGATCCCTCGATCGGAATGCGGTTCGCCTGAAAGGGAGGACGCCGGACGGAAGACACCGGCGGCGGTTCGGACGCGCGGATTGTACCGCAGAGAAGACGCTACACCGCGTCGAGCTCGCGCAACCGTTCCGGCAAACCGGCGAGGAACGGGCCGAGATCGTCGGTGTCGGGCAGGGTGATCTCGATCCGGCCGTTCTTCAGCCGGGCGAGCTTGCCCTGCCCTTCCATCACCAAGGGAACCTGCAGGGCCTCGCGGTCGAGCGGGATCTCGTCGGTGACCTCGAACAGGCGGTTCATCACGGACTGGTCGATGACGCGCATGGGCGGATGATACAGCGGAAGGCACGCGGGCCGCGTCCCCCCAGGGGAGCCCGCGTGCCTCGGCTCGCGGCGGGGTCAGGCGTCGACGCGGACGACGGTCCCGTCGGCCAGCTCAAAGGTGTAGAAGGGACGCTTGGCCTCCGGGGTCAGCGGCCAGGTCAGCTCGACCTTCCAGAACGGCTTCGAGCCCATCTTCTTGATCGCGTCGGCGAGCGGAACCAGGGTCTCCAGCGCCGGCAGGCGCCGCACCCCCATGCCCACGGGGCGCTCGATCGGTGGCTCGATCTTGTTCCAGTGGGCGAAGGTCGCGACCTTGTCGAGCTGGAGCTCCATCAGATCGACGTCCTTGTCCGCGTGGAGGGGGCCGTTGATGCTGCCGTTGCCCCGCACCCAGAAGAGCATCTCACCGGGGTAGTTGTCGTTGACCTGCTTCACGCAGTCATTCACGCGGGCAAGGAACGGCTCGACGAGACCAGGCTGGCCGGCCATCTTTGCCTTTTCAGAGGTGAGTGTCGCCATGGAATCCTCCTTGCTAAAGAAGGGGGGACGCTCCCACTATGCGCCCGGGCGGACCTCGCGGCCCCGCCCGCCCGGGTGGGAACGGCGCGCGAACGAGCGGGGCCGCCCCTCACGGCTTGGCGGTCACGACCCACCCGGTCTGCAGGGGGATGGGGCCTTCGAGGTCGAGCCCTTCGACGGCCACGTTCTGGAAGACCACCGGCAGGCCGCGGGAGTAGAGCGGGTCCGGCCCGTCGGTGACCTGGAAATGCAGGTGGGGCTCGGTGGAGTTGCCGCTCTGGCCGAGCTGGCCGATCACCTGGCCGCGGCGCACGGTGTCGCCCGCCTTGACGCGCACGCTCCCCTGCTTCAGGTGGACGTACTGGGAGAACTCGCCGCCCGCATGGCGGAGGATGACGTAGTTGCCGAGCGGCGCCCGCAGGCCCTGGGCGAGGAGCTTGTTCTGCTCTGCGACGGTGCGCTGCAAGAAGGCCTCCGCGCTCTCCCCGGGCTGGCGCAGGCGGTCGCGGGTCTCGACGGCGTCGCCGACGGCTTCGACCACCTCCCCGTCGCCGACGGCGAGGACGTCCCGGCCATAGGCGTAGAAGTCCTCCAGCGTCTCCCCGTTCCCCTTGTGCGTCCTGCCCTCCCCGCCGAGCGCCACGAGATCGAGGGCGAATTCCTGGGGGACCGCCCAGCGATGATGGCTGTGCAGGCTGGGCGCCGCTCCCACGTACGACGTACCGGCAAGCGGGAAGCGGTACTCGTTGGGCGACTTGTGGACGCGGACCTGCAGCGTGCCCTGGGCTTCCACCGGCCGGCCGGCCGCATCCTTGCCACGCGCGATGACCGCGATCTCGTCGGCGGGACCGGCGAGCATCAGCGCCCGGCCCCCCACCAGCAGGCCGGTGCCGGCGGCGAGCGTCCGGCTCGGCGCCATCTTGATGCCTTCGCCGAGCGAGCGGCTGGTCTGGAAATGGAAGTCGTAGAGCTTGAGCACGCCGGCGGCCTCCAGGGCGCTCATCTGCTGCGCCGAGGCATCGAGCGCCGCGGTGGGGACCGCCTGCATCTGCACCGTCTGCCCCCCGGCGCGCACGTCGATCTCCAGGGACTCGACGGTCACCGCCCCGCCCTCGCGCTGCACCAGCGCGACGTTTTGCAAGACCACGGTGGAGAGGCCGCGCCCGGCATCGACCTCATGGGAATAGACGGTGTCGGCGGGGTGGAAGCGCACCTCCAGCGCAGCGAGAGGGAGCGGGGCGAGACAACCGAGAGCCAGAACGAGAAGCGGAGCCTTCCGCATGATGTCCTCCGGGGTAAGAAGCGGCGCCGTGCCGCATGGCAAGACCCTACGGGAGGCGGCGCCATCAGGTTTCGAGTTCTCGGTGGGCAGTAAAGAGGCGTCGATCGACAGGATGAAGAGGTCACGATATCGTCACCGGTGTTCTTCGTGGTGGTGTCATGATCTTCTACGCCGATCTCCATGTTCACTCGCGTTACTCCCGGGCGACCAGCCGGGATGCGGATCTCGAGCACCTCGCGCTCTGGGCGCGGCGCAAGGGCCTCACGGTGATCGGGACGGGCGATTTCACCCATCCCGCCTGGTTCGAAGAGATCCGCGACAAGCTCGTGCCGGCCGAGCCCGGCCTGTTCCGCCTGCGTCCCGACCTCGAAGCCGCGATCGACCGGCAGCTCCCCGCGGTGTGCCACGGGCCGGTGCGCTTCCTCCTGGAGGTGGAGATCTCCACCATCTACAAGAAGGGGGAGAAGACGCGCAAGGTCCACCATCTGATCTACGCCTCCAACCTGGAGACCGCCGGCCGGCTGCGCGAGAAGCTGGGGACGATCGGCAATCTCGCCGCCGACGGCCGGCCGATCCTCGGGCTGGACTCCCGGCACCTGCTGGAGATCACCCTGGAGAGCGGGCCGGACGCCTATCTGATCCCGGCCCACGTGTGGACCCCCTGGTTCGCCGTGCTCGGCTCGAAGTCGGGTTTCGACACGGTGGAGGAGTGCTACGGCGACCTGACCCCGCACATCTTCGCGGTGGAGACCGGCCTCTCCTCGGACCCGCCGATGAATGCGCGGGTCTCGCAGCTCGACCGCTTCACCCTGGTGAGCAACTCCGACGCCCATTCGCCGCCGATGCTCGGGCGCGAGGCGAGCGTCTTCTCGACCGATCTCGACTACTTCGCGATCCGCCGCGCCCTGGAGACCGGCGAGGGATTCGCCGGCACCGTCGAGTTCTTCCCCGAGGAGGGGAAGTACCACCTGGACGGCCACCGCGCCTGCAACGTGCGCCTCGATCCCGCGGAGACGCGCCGCCTGGAGGGCCGTTGCCCCGCCTGCGGCAAGCCGCTCACCGTCGGCGTCCTGCACCGCGTCGAGGAGCTGGCCGACCGCACCGATCCCGCGGGGCGCGCTCAGACCCCGGCGTTTCGCAGCCTGGTGCCGCTGCCCGAGATCGTGGCGGAGATCCGCGGCACCGGCCCCAAGACCCGCGGCGTCGAGGATGCGGTTCACCAGCTCACCGGCAAGCTGGGGCCGGAGATGGCGATCCTCGAGACCCTTCCTTTAGAAGAGGTGGCGCGCGCGGGGGACCCGCTGCTGGTGGAAGCCCTCACCCGCCTGCGCGCCGGGCAGGTGCACCGGGAGTCCGGCTACGACGGAGAGTACGGGGTCATCCGCCTGTTCGCACCGGGGGAGATCCACGGGCGGGCGGTGGTGGCGCCCCTGTGGGGGGCGGACGCCGGTCTGAAGGCTGCGGGAGGACCGGAGAGCCGGCTTCGCCGGGACCCTCACCCCCCAGCCCCCTCTCCCACACGCACTCCCGCCCGCCCGGGAGAGGGGGAGATCCCCGGTTCGAACCCCATCCTCGATCCCGAGCAGCGCGCCGCCACCGAGGCGCTGGACGGCCCGCTGCTCATCGTCGCCGGTCCGGGCACCGGCAAGACGCGGACGCTCATCCACCGGCTGGTGCGGATTCTCGAACGCCGGGCCTCCCCGGAGCAGTGCCTGGCGGTCACCTTCAGCCGCCGCGCGGCGGTGGAGATGAGGGAGCGGCTGGCGGCGTTGCTCCCGCTCGCCGCCGGGCGGGTTCTCGTCACCACCTTCCACGGGCTCGGCCTCACCCTCCTGCGCGAGCAGGCGGAGGCCGCCGGCCTGCCGCCGGATTTCCGGGTGGCCCTCCCCTCGGAGCGGGCGGAGATCGCAGGCGCGCTGTTCGGGCTCACCGCCCAGAAGGCGGAGCGCCTGCTCGAAAAGATCGCCACCCTGCGCCGCCTGCGCGCCGACCTCGGGGACGATCCGCTGGCCGAGGACGACCTCCCCTCCGGGCTCACCTCCCAGGCCGCCGCTTACGAGGAAGCCCTGGCGAGCCGGGGGCTGGTGGACTTCGACGCCCTGCTGCTCAAGCCGCTCGCCCTGTTCGCCGCGCGGCCGGACCTGGCGGCGCGGTACCGCGACCGCTTCCGCTGGATCTCGATCGACGAATACCAGGACATCGACCCCCTCCAGTATGCCCTGGTGCGCCATCTCGCCCCTCCGGGCGCCAACCTCTGCGCGATCGGCGATCCGGACCAGTCGATCTACCGCTTCCGCGGCGCGGACGTCGGCTTCTTCCTGCGCTTCCGCCAGGACTACCCCGGCGCGCGGCTGGTCCAGCTCACCCGCAACTATCGCGCCTCCAAGGTCCTGGTCGAAGCGGCCCGGCAGGCGATCCGGCCCGGGAGCCTGGTGCCGAACCGGCAGATGGTCGCGGTGCGCCAGGGCAACCCGCCGCGCGTCGTCGTGCAGGCGGCGGCCTCGGAGCGGGCGGAGGCGGAGCTGGTGGTCCACACCCTGGAGGGCCTGCTGGGCGGCACCTCCGCGTTCTCCTTCGACTCCGGCCGCGTCGCCAGCGCCACCTGGGCGAACGACGAGCTGTCGTTCGACGACGTGGCCATCCTCTACCGCACGGAGGCGCAGACCCCGGTGCTCATCGAGGCCCTCGGCCGCGCCGGCATCCCGTTCCAGAAACGCTCGCACCGCCCGCTGACCGAGCAGCCCGGGGTGCTGGCGCTCCTCGCCTTCCTGCGCAAGGAGCCGCCCGCCGGGAAACCGGTCGCCGTCGAGGCCCGGCTCGACCGCGCCGTGGTCGAGCTCACCGGGAACCGCACCGGCCCCGCCGCCACCGGCCTCCTCGCCGCCGCCGAGCTGCTGCGACCCCTGGCCACCCGCGCCGGGGACGATCTCGAACGCTTCCTCACCGAGGCCACCCTGGGCGGCGAGGTGGACACCTGGGACCCGCGGGCCGAGCGCGTCTCACTGCTCACCCTGCATGCCTCGAAAGGCCTGGAGTTCCGCGTGGTCTTCCTGGTGGGCTGCGAGGAGGGCCTCCTCCCGCTGACCTGGGGGGACGACCCCGACGAGGCCGATCTCGCCGAAGAGCGGCGCCTCTTCTTCGTCGGCCTCACCCGCGCCTGCGCCCGGCTGTACCTCTTCCACCGCAAGAAGCCCTCCCCCTTCCTCGCCGCCATCGACGAGGCGCTGCTGGAGCGGCGCCGCGAGCCGGAGCCGGGGCCGCGAAAGCCGGAGCAGTTGCGGTTGGTGTGAGGCCCCCTCCCCTGACCCCTCCC
>DIHE01000132.1:0-249 GCA_002420005.1 Holophagales bacterium UBA5704
GGGCGGGTGGGTGACGAGGGCGAGCTGGACGATGGTGGTGTAACTCGCGCCGTAGCCGGAGAGGGTCTCGCGCTCCTCGTCCGCGAGGATCGACAGTGCGAGGGCGGGGACGTCGGCGATGGACTCGGTGCGCAGGAGGGTGGCCATTTCGAGGATGGCGATCTGGTGCTCCCTCGGGAAGACGGTGCGCAGGGGCGCGTCGGCGAGCAGTTGGTCGCGGAGCGCCTGGAGGATGCGGGCGTCGAGGGA
>DIHE01000132.1:489-1030 GCA_002420005.1 Holophagales bacterium UBA5704
TGGAGGATGCGGGCGTCGAGGGACCAGGGGAGGTCGGGGTAGAGGGTCGGGTCAGGCTCCAAAGTAGTGCTCCTTGAGGAGGTCGGCGAAGGTTTGGACTTCGTCGGCGGTGACGTAGACGAAGGGGAAGGCCTGGACGGTGCGGGTGCGGCCGGTCTTCGGGTCGGTGACGGTGCCGCCGTCTTGGAGAGTCCGGGCGAAGGGGGTGATGGTGCCGACTTCGACGGCGGCGTCTTCCTGGCGGAGGGTGGTGAGGCTCTGCAGGAGGTCGCCGGAGCGGACGAGGGCGTCGTCCGGGGGGTGGCCGTAGAAGGCTCGGATTTTCTGGGTGACCGGGTGGAGCGGCGGCCAGGGGCCTTCCGGGCCGGTGTGGTGGCGGATGTGGTTCTGGAAGGCGGTGGTGAGGGCGGCGGCGAGCGCTTCCAGGAGGGGGGCGGGGGGTTGTTCGAGGCGGGAAGCGGTGGCTTCGAGGAGGTTTGCGGCCTCGGAGGCTCCTTCGATGGTGAGAGTGATGCGCATGGAGGCCCTCACCCCCGGCCCC
>DIHE01000132.1:1257-10630 GCA_002420005.1 Holophagales bacterium UBA5704
TCACCCCCGGCCCCTCTCCCGCGAGCGGGCGAGGGGTGAACTTTGGCAGAAGGCAGACGGAGGGGGACACGGACTTTCACGGACGGACACGGACTTGCACGGACAGAGGCAGAAAAACTGAGACATGGCTACCAGGAGTCCAGGTCTTCCAGGCGGAGGCCGGGAGTCGTGGGGGCGGCGATGGCGATGGTGGGGGCGGTGTTGTCGACTGGTGGCTCCGATGGGAGATCGAGGCTGGCGGCTCCCCGGGCTACGTCTCGGAGCCAGGTGAGGGCTTGCTGGGCTTCGGCTTCGAGGGACGGGCTTGGCTGGGCTCCGGCGAGCAGCTTGCGGTGGGCGAGGGTGGCGACTTTGGCTTTGAGGATGGGGGGCGCCCCGTCCGGGGTGGACGGGAGCGCCTGGCGGTAGCGGGCGAGCAGGTAGGAGGTGGCTTCCGCCTCTGCCTGCTCGATCGCGTTGAGGAGGGTGGGGTCGCCCCCGGGACCGGCGAGACGGCGGAGCTCCGCCTCGCCGCGGTGGGCAAAGAGGTCGGGGAGGGAGAGGTATCTCAAAGAACCCCCTCCCGGGGGAAGAGGCCGGCTGCGCCGGGACCCTCACCCCCCGGCCCCCTCTCCCACACGCACTCACACCCGCCCGGGAGAGGGGGAGCCACTGCTGAGGGGGTAGGAAGCATCAGCGGCGCTTCCGGGTGTTGGCGGCGAGACCTTCCCCGACGCGCTCGGACTTGAGGTCGGGGTCGTCTCCCTCACCTTCGCCGTCGCCAGCGGTCAGGCCGTCCTGGACCCTTTCGGACTTCAGCTCGGGGACGACGTCGCCGGCGGCGAAGCCGTCCTGGACCCTTTCCGACTTCAGGTCGGCGACGATGGCTCCCGGGGGGATGACCTCGACGGTTTCGACCAGGAGGTTGGAATCGTTGAGGAGAGACTCCGGGAGGCTGGTGGATTCGATGTAGACGGGCTCGCGGCCGAAGGTGAGGACGCGGGCGTTGACCGTGCACCGACGGGTGCCGTTGGTGGTCGCGAGGACGTCGCCGGTGACGCGGATCTTGTAGATGATGGGCTTCTGAGTCTTCATGGTGTGGTTCCTTTCTGAACGGTGGGGTGCTGCTTGCTATGGAAGAACCCGCACAGCGGTTTGCCAGAACGCCGCTCCTGCGCCGTACATGGCATCCATGCCGAACGGGATGTAACGTGAGCTGAACTCTTTCGAGGTATCGAACTTCAGGCCCTGGGGCTCGCGCGAGACGACGAAGATGGCGGGCCGGGGGCCGTTGGGGGTGGCGAGAATGATGTCCACCGTGTTTTCGGTGCCGGGCCTCGGCTTGAAGTCCCGGACCAGATCGAAGGCGCCTTGCCAGAGGTTGGGATCGGCTCCGAAGCTCTTTTCGGTGCGGAGCTTTTCGTAGGCGGACCAGACTTTCTGCGACTTGGCGAAGACGACCAGGCCTTTGCGGACTTCTTCGCTGCGGACCAGCTCGTCGCGGAGGATGGCGTTGGCCATGAGGCGATCGACGGCGGCGGCCATCTCTTCGCGAGCTTCGGCGACGTCGGGGGCGGCGGGGTTGGCTCGGACGACGTTGATGAGGTTCGAGGCGAGTGTGCCGTCCGGGTGCTGGTGGTTGGCGTCGAAAAAGTCCTGGCCGTCGTAGGTGATGAGGTTTTCGCGCAGGACGCGGTAGGCGAGCTGGACTTTTCCCACGGCGAAGGAGCGGCCGATACGGGTGGCCTTTTCGGTCGCCTGGAAGAGGGCGGTGCCTCTTGCGATGTCGAGGGAATCGAAGTCGAGGGTGACTTCGTACAGCTCGGGGCGGATCTTGAGCTTGCCGGCGAAACCCTGCTGGGCGACGCGGTTGCCGACCCACTTGCGCATCTCGGGGAAGACGGCGGCCCATTCGAGATTCACTTCCTCGGCGAGCGAGGGATCGGAGACGACGACGGCGACCGAAGACAGGAGCGTGGTCGGGTCGGTCTTGTCGTAGATGTCGAGAGCGATCGGGGTCGCTTTGACGGCGATGGATTTGAGGTCGCTGAGCATGGCTTTTTCCCCTACCGCCGATCGACATCGACGAACCACTTGCCGGGGCGGCCCGGGCGGGTGAATTTGCCGACGAGAATCGAGTTGGTGGTGGCGGTGGCGACGGTGTTGTCATCCACGGCGAAGGCGTTGTCTCCGGGCTTGGGCGTGGCTCCGGTGAAGGGGAATTCCCATTCGCCTTGGGAATCGACTTCGACGTAGCGGGTGGCTCCGAAGCCGTTGAAGGTGTCTCCGAGGGTGCCGTCCGATCCGTTGGTGTTGTCGAACGGTTTCCAGGCGACTCCCTGGAATCTCAGGCCGGCGGTGTCGGATGCTCGGACGGCGAAGCCGTTGGCATCCGTGCAGGTGAGGGCGTTGAGATAGATCCTTGCTCCTCCCTTCACGGGGAGAGGCAGGAACTGCGGTTGGTGCACCGAGTGCTGGCGGTGGACGTCGGCGGTCAGGGCGCTCATGACTGGAACCCCCAGCTGGTGGTGAAGCGGTATTTCTGCTGCAGCTCGGCCTCTCTCTCGGGGGAGAGGGAGAGGGTGGTGGCGCGGGCTCCCGGTACGTCGTCGGCCAGGCGGCCGGCGGTGAGGGCTTCGACGGTTGGCGCCGCGGCGAGAATCTGGAGGAGGTGCTCGGCGATGGCGACGTCGGCCGCGGGCTGCGTAGGATCGAGCTGCAGCTTGACGGTGAGGGGCTGGCGGGTGGCGAGCAGCTCGACGAGGAGGGGTTTGGCGAGCTTGGCCATGGCGGGCGTGAGCCGGGTGCCCAGCTCGGCGAGCCGGCGGTCGGCGTCCAGCTCGGCTTTCTGGCGGAGGATGGAGGTGAGGAGCTGGGTGGCCTCGGCGGCCTGGGCTCGCAGGGTGGTCAGCTCGGCCTCGGCGTTGGGTGTCGCGGTGAGGGTGACGGGCGGGAGGCCGGCGACGGCGGGGCGGGCGTTGCCGAGGAGGGCGCAGCCGGTGAAGTACCAGCCGCCGGTGGTGGGGTGGTTGAGGGCGATCTCGGCGGATCTGCGCGTGTAGCGCTTGCTCCGGATCAGCTCGACGGTGGCGGGGTCGAGGTCGGTGTAGTGCACCCAGAGGGCGCCGTCCTGGAGCCAGAGCCGCTGGCACCAGCCGAGCGAGGGGCCTCCCCAGTTGTGGTCCAGGTTGAGGCTGGCCGTCTCGACCGCGGGGTCGTAGGCGTTCGCCATCTCCTGGAGCCGCGGCAGGGTGATCTCGATGCCGTGGGTGTCGGTGAGGTCGATGGGGACGAGGACGGGGAAGGTGAGCGTGCGGGGCTCGGTGGCCTCGCCGGACGGCTCTCCGGCTTCGCCGGATGTGCCGGCGCCGGCGGCGAGATCGATCACGTTTTCGAGCGCAGGGGTGCGGAATCGGTTCATGGTGTAGGTCTTCCTTCGAAGCCGGGGTCCGGGAGGGCGGGGGCTCCGGTGTAGGGATCGGTGGGCCACGGGCCGGTGGGCTCGGGACCTTCGTAGCCTTCGGCTTCTGCTTCGGCACGGGTCACGAAAGTGATGACACAGCGGCAGTTGTGGCCGGCGGGCGGCCACCAGGTTTTCCAGATGGGATGGTCGAGGGCGAAGACTTTGCCGTGCATGACGGCGTGGTTGTGGAGCGGGCGGTGGCGGACTCGGTCGTCGTCCTGGGTTTGCCAGGTGAGGTAGGGGGCCGGCCGGGCGCCCCCTCCCCGACCCTCCCCCGCGAAGCGGGAGAGGGCGCCCCCACCCGGCCGGGGAGAAGGCTTGATGACGGGCTCCGTTCGACGGGCGCGGGGACGCGCATCGTCATGCGGTAGTAGCCCTCGGGGACGGTGACGCCATCGGTGAGGGCGCTCTGGATGCCCTTCATGCGCTGGTCTCGGTCGGGGGCGTCGGTGGAGTCGTAGATGGATTTCGGGATCGGTGCGTCGGGGCCGAAATTGATCAGGACGAGCCAGCGGATCAGGGTGTCGGTCTCGAAAGAGCCCAGCAGGTGGGCGTCGTGGTCGACGGTCTCCAGGCGGACTTCGTTGGAGACACGGGACTTTGCGAAGGAGCCGGGGCCTTTTGCGAGGCCGCTGGTGTCCACTTCTCCGAGGAGGAGCAAGGCCTCGGCTCGGTCGAGCCACGCGAGGAAGGCGGCGTAGCTGGCGTCTCCTCCCCGGCTGGCTTCGAGGAAGGCGATGTCGAGGCCTTCGGGGAGGGCGATCGAGGTTCCCGTGCGGATGGCGTTGAGGATCGCGAGGAGCCGGTCTTGCTGCTCTTTGTTGGCGGCTTCCTGCCCGGGCTTGTAGGGGTAGGTGCCTTTCGCGAGCGGCTGTGCGAAGCGCTCCACGAAAAGCGCCCAATATTTCGAGGCGTGCTTCTTGAGGTACCAGACCCAATACAGCCGATCGAGGAGGGCACGGCCCCAGGGGTCGTCCTTGGTGCCGTAGGAGAGCACCTGGAACTTCATGGGGGGTGCGGGCTCAGGGGCGCTCCGGAGACGATTGCTCACGATGTGGAGCGAGCGATCGATGGCGGACCAGCCGAAGCGCCACATGGGGCGGTCGATGAGATCGACGGGCAACCAGGCTCCGGCGAGTGGGCCTCTCGTCGCCTTCTCCCAGAGGATCTCGTTGATCGAAACGCCCTTGAGGATGGCCTCCAGGGTGTTCGAGATCGGGACGACTCGCAGCGGAATCTGAGACAGCGCAGTGCGGACAAAGGCGGCGGTCTCTTCGGCGGCCGGCGAAGAGTCGGCGGCGCGGATGAAGCGGGGCAAAGAAAGGACAGCTTTGACCCTTTTCTCCCAGAGACCGGCCATGGTGGTGTCGGTCTCGATCATGCGGTTGTAGAGCTCCCCCACCCGATCACCGATCTCGGACCTCTCTCGCACAAAGCGCGAGGGGTGCGGAATCTCCTGCCAGCGGCCCAAGCTGCGAAAAAGCGTGGGATCGGCTCCCAGCTCTCCCACGTAGGGACGGAGCTGCCTCTCGGCCGCAAGGGCCGTGACGACCAGCTCGGCGAAGAGGTGGTCGGACGGGGCGGGGGCGGGGGCTTTGCGCATGGCTTCACACCAGGGGCGCGCAGCGCCAGGTGTTGGCTGTGATGCAGGCGCAGAGGCGGGGCGCGGTGGTGGTGGTGTCGAGGTAGATCTCGGGCGGGGTACAAGCCGGCGGGACGGTGGCGGCGCCGGCGGTGATGCGGGGGGAGAGGATGCCGGCCCGGGTGATCGTGCCGGTTTCGGTGGTGTAGGAAACCTGATCGGCGGAGAGGGTGCCGCTGGTGTTCTTGAGGTCCACGGCGGCGCCGCCGAAGATGCGGGAATTGAGGATGCGGATCACTCCTCCGGCGGTTTCGACGACGGCGGCCTGGGAGGAGGAGGCGAGGAGCCACGCGCCGGAGAGAACGGCGGAACCGCCAGAGCAAAAGACGTGGCGCGTGGCGGTCATGCCGTTGCCGCCGCGCTGGATGGCGGTGTCTTCGAGGTTGAGGGATCCGCCTGTGATCGACAGGATGTCGATGGGGACGTTGGGTGCGGAGCCGCTCAGAAAGATCATCACCCGGGTGAGGGCGGTGGAAGCGGCGCCGGTGGTGATGTTGACGCCTTTGTAGCCGGCGGTGAGGACGCCGGAGAAGATGAGACCGACGTCAACGAGGGAGCTGGAAGGGGAGAAGGTGACGCCGGCGCCGGTGGTGCCGGTGATCTGGAGGACTGGACGGCCTTGGAGCTGCAGGGAGCGTGCTCCGGGGGCGGCGATGCCTTGGAGGAGGGTGAACGGCGGAAGGGTGAGGCTGGTCTCGGTGTAGGTGCCGGGGTAGACGAGCACAGACCAGGGGCTCGCGAGGGTGGGATTGCGCGAGGTGACGAAGGCGAGAGCCTCGGAGAGGTCGGTGAAGTCGCCGGCTCCACCGGCATCGAGGGTGACGGTGTTGGTGAAGCGGCCGGATTGGAGAAAGCGGTTGATGAGGTAGGTGTTGTACAGGGAGCCTTGCGGCCTCGGAAGCTGAGCTTCCGCGGTGGCGGCGGAAAGGACTTCAAGGACGAGAAGGACGGCAAGGACCGGGCGCGGGATTTTCATGGGTCACATGGCTTTCAGGATGTCGAGGGAATCGATGGGGCTGGCGGTGGGTGTGGCGTAGTGGAGCGGGGGTGCGAAGGCGCTCCAGTCGGCGGTGAGCTTGCGCAGCTCGGCGACGCGCAGGGCGTCGACGAGGTGGTCGTTGATTTTGGAAAAGCGGCGGGTGTCGCCGGTTTGGGCGTAGGTGTGGTTCGCCAGGAGGTGCCGGACTTCGGGGTCGAAGGGCAGCTCGAGGCCTCGGCCGTGGAGGCGGCGCTCGATGAGCTGGGTGGCGAGCTCTTTGTAGGAGATGAGGACTTCTCGGCCGGAGGCTGGATCGAGCTGGGCTTCTCCAGTGATCGGATCGAGGGCGGGCGTCGCTCGGTTGAAGACGTAGCCGCTCAGGCGGTCGGTGAGGTCGGGGGTGAGGAGATCGACGAGGACTCGCCCGACTCCGGTGGCGTCAAAGCCCCAGCCTCCGGCGGGGCGGAGGATCTGGTCGAGGGCTAGGATGAAATCTCGTTGCGCGTACCAGTTCCAGCCGGTGAGGTGGAGGCGCAGGGCCAGGGTGTCGGTGAGGCCGTTGCGGCGCTCGATGAGGATCTCGGTGACGGTGGCGGAGCCGACGTCCACTCCGGCGGTGAGGTCTCCGGGGAGGGGACGGACGAAGTAGCGCGCGAGATCGGTGATGGCTTCTTGGCGGCGGGGAGCGGTCCAGCGGTCCCAGCCGGTCAGGTCTTGGGTGTCTTGGAGGACGGTCAGGAACGGCTGGAGGTCGGACGTTCCTTCGGTGTCCTCGTCGGTGGGGACTTCGGCCGGCCGGCGGCCGAGGGCGGGCTGTGGGCGGTGCTCATGAACTCGCGCTTCGCGCTCAGACAATTGCGCTCCGTCCTCGCTCCGCCCTTCGGCCGCCGGCCTCTCTTCGGGGTCGGCTTCGTCGTTCCAGGGGTACGACGGGTTCAGACGGCGGGAATGGGCGTCGAGGTGGTGGGTTCGGTTGTCCCAGCGGAGGGTGATCGACAGGTAGTCGGGAATCCAGGTGAGGGCGGGTTTGAGGAGGCGTTCGGGGAAGAGGGTGTACTCCGGATCTCCGGGGAGGCCGAGGACGTTGTGGACGTAGCCGGGCTCGTCAGGGCCGCCATAGAAGCCGATGAACTCCTGGCGGCGGGCTTCGCACCAGAAGGGGGCGGGCATGATGGTCTTGGGCCAGTGGAAGCGGACCCAGGTGCGGCCTCCGAGATCGGCGGCCAGGGCTCGGACGGCGTGGGGGGGTGTCGTTGGACGGAGGAGGTTCGCGAGGATGCGGTGGGGGGCGTCGGGGAAGTTGATGGACTCTGCGGGGAAGGCGTTGTCGGCGATGCGTTGGAAGGTGCAGTCGCGGTCTCCGGTGGGGACCGAGTAGATGCGGATCTCGCAGCCGGGTTTGGCGGCTCTCCAGAACTCGGCCCAGCTCCTGGGGTTGACGACTTTCGCGGCCTCGTCGTGGAGGAGGAAGCCTTTGACGTGGATGCCCCGGTACGCTCGGCCGTCGTGGCCGGCAGGACGGAAGAGGACGCGCAGGCCGTTGCGCCAGGTGAGCCGGCGGTAGGGCTTGGTCGTGCTCGACCGGAGGGAACGCGCGAGATAGGGATTGGCGCTGAGCTGCCACTCGACCTCTTCCCAGATCTCGTCCAGGTCGCCGTCGAGGGCGGAACCCACGAGGACGCTTCCGAACTCCACGCCGAGACAGCACCAGAGGAGAAGGCTGACGATCTCCCGGCTTTTTCCGACTTCGGCGCCGTCTTGGTGGACGGTATGGCCTCGGAAGCGGAGGGAGGGCTTCTGGTAGGGGAAGAGCTTCCAGAGGCCCCCGCCGTCCTCGGGCCGGTTGACGAGGTTCGTTTCGGCCCAGAGGACGGGGTCCGCGTTGATCAGCCACCATTGCAGGCTCTCGACGGTGAGGACCTCGTCGTCGATGGTGATGTCTCCGCGTTCGAGGGCTTGCCAGGACCAGCGCTTGCGGCGGAGGAGGGCATCGACCAGGTCCGGCAGATCGGGGTGGAGCAGCTCGATGCTATGCATCGGCTTCCCCCTCCCCGGCGTCGGCCAGACCGCGGCGCATCTGTTGCACCCAGGCGGCGCGGCCGGCGAGCCCGAGGCCGTGGTCTCTTTCTCGCTCGCCATTGGACTTCGGTGTGATCGCCTGGTCGGCGGCGGTGTGGCCGAGCTGGCGGAGGAGCTGGAAGGTGTTGGCGGCGCGCGGGTTTTCTGCGGGGCGCTCGGCGATCACCTCCAGGTCGCCCTCGGCGTTGCGGCCGACGATGGGGAAGCTGACGACGAGACCTTCCTGGAGGAGAAGATTGAGCTGATCGTGGGCGAGCGCGAGCTGGCCGGCCATGGAGGTCGCGGCGAGCTCGGCAAGGCCTTTCGTGTCTCCGGTCTGGATGGCGGTGAGGTATTTCGCCATCACCTCCTGATGGCCGAGCGAGACCAGGCAGGCGGAGAGGCCGGCGCCGCGGGCCTCCACGGCGCGTTTCACGTCGCAGGTGCCGGTGCCACCGTTCGGACAGACGCCGGGTTTGCAAGGCGGGAGGGCCTGTGCGAGGGCGGTGGTGGCGTACTGGCCGGTTTTGACCGCGGCGGCCTTGCGCTGGGCTCGCTCTTTCGCGGACAGGGGCTTTCCCTTGGGCCTTCCGCCTTTGCCTTTGGTCTCTGGTGGTGTCGGTCTCGGCATCTTGACAGCTCCCGCTGTTCGGGAGCAGGTTGACGTGATGAGTGCACGGGACCAAAACGACAAAGCCCTGAGAACAGAGGGTAAAGCCATGAATACAGACGAGTTGGAGGAGGGGCCGGCGGTACGAATGCGTCATGAAAATCGTGACGCATTCGCAGGCTGGACCTCGTTCTTGATCAGCGTGCGGGGGCGGACGGAGGGGACGGCCCAGCGCTACCGGCGGCTGCTGGAGCGGCTGCTGGTCGATGTCGGGAAGCCGTTCTCGGAGATCCGCCGGGAGGATGTCGAAAAGCACCTGCGGCGGCTTCACTTGGCGGGCCGCGGGGAGTCGGTGCGAGAGGGGGTTGTCGTCGCGGTGCGGTCGTTCGGGGAGTGGTGTCTCGCGCATGGTCTGGTGGAGGTGAATCCGGGGGCTTCGCTGGCGGGACCTCGGCCGTACCGGCGGGAGGTCAAAGTTTTGACGGTGGCGGAGGTGCGACGGCTGCTCTGGGGCGATGCGCCGGGGGTGTTGCCGGCGGAGCCTCTGGAGCTGCGGGACCGGGTGCTGCTGGGCGTCGCCTATGTGGCGGGGCTGCGCGCTTCAGAGATCGGGCCTCTGGAGGCGGAGGGGGTGGTGTGGCA
>DIHE01000011.1 GCA_002420005.1 Holophagales bacterium UBA5704
GCTCCCCCGACTCCGGGAATCGGGCGGTTTCGCGACGCAAACGGAGGCGGCGGAGACGCTCGGTTTCGACAAGGGCCAGTTGTCGCGATGGGAGAATGAGAGTCCCCGGCCCACGCTCGATAACCTCGGCCGCTTGCTGGCAGCTTATGGACTCGGCTTGGCGGACCTGGTGGCCCTCCTGGAGGAGGTCCGCCGGCCGAAAAAGAAGACGCTGGATCAGGTGGCCAATGAGGCCGAGAGAGCCCGGTTGGATGGGCTGACTCGCGAATGGGAGGTGCGCCTCGCTGAGCTGGAGGGCCGGATCAAGGCGCTCGAAGCACCGCCGGGCGAGGGCGAGAGCCCGAGGTAAAGGCCCGCTCCTCAGCAGCCCTGGCCCGCTCCCGCCACTTCCTGCTCAGGCACCTCTTCGCCGGCCGGCTGGTAGTCCGCCGCCGCGAGGAGAGCCTGGATGAGAAGCTCCAGGTGATCCAGGAGCACGCACTCGATGGTGCGGCGCGCCTCGGTCATGAAGTCGGCTTCCTCTTCTCCGAGGAGCATGACGTCCGAGCGGGATGACACGGGAAGGTCGAGACAGATGGCCGCCAGGCGGCTGCGAGCCGCTTCGAGATCGCTCACGATCTCGCGGATCAATCCTCGGGCGGTGGCTTCGGACAAACCGGGGCGGCTTTCTGGGGTTTCAATCGACATGCATGCCTCCGACTCCCCCGGGCGCGCAGCGCAGGCCGAGGGCAATCAGGTGAACCAATTTGCACAGGAGCGCGACATCCTCCGCGGTGGCGCATCGCTCGAGGTCGCGCAGGACCTGGCCGATCCCTTCGGCCGATGGTGACGCGGGCTCGAAGACCAGCTCGTCGAGGGTGCCGCCGAGCACGGCCCGTAAGCGCAACAACTCATCGAGCCTGGGTTTCGCCTTCCCTCGTTCGAGGCGCGAGAGCCGGGAGGAGGGAAGCGAGGTGCGCCGGGAGAGCTCTCTCTGGCTCCAACCGAGGGCGCCGCGGCGGCGCACGAGGCGCCGGCCGAAGCGGAGGTGGTCCTGCGCAGGGAGCTCCGGGAGAGCTTCTGGCGTTGCGTCCTTGGACCTCGTCATGCGGCGATTTTCGCCGCGACTCGGCGGTAGGTCAAGCAACTTCTCCGCTTTGCGCGATCTGCAACGAGTGGGTCACCGGCGGCCACAAACGAGGACCTGGATGGCACCGCCGCGTGGCGAATCGGCAAAATTTGAAATGACGACAAGAAAGGCTTAGGTTCCTTGAAGTGGAAAGCTGCGGCGCACTCTGGCGCCCTGCCTTCGCCGAAAATTGCGGCTCTGGCAACGAAGCCGCCACTTCCAGCAATTTTTGGGAGCAGACTAGGCGCGTCGCGACGCGATAAATAGGGACGCGGCACCGGCCAATGAAGGCCTCGTTCGCCGTCCCTTCAAGGAAGGAGCACACCGATGCGGACGAGAGGAACGATGGGACGCCTGGCGGCGCTGGCCTTGGGGCTGGCACTCGCCGTGACCCCGGCCTGGGCAGACCCAGGGCTCGAGCGGACGAGACAGGAGCCTGCGAGCCTCGGCCGGGTCTGGGAGGCCGCGGCTGCGTGGATTGCGGGCGGTTGGCAGGCCGTGGTCGCCGAGGTGATGGCGGATCGGGGGGCCTATATCGACCCCAACGGCGCCGTGGCCACTTCCGATTCGGATCGGGGGGCGCACAGCGACCCCAACGGCGCCACGACGGATTCCGAGTCGGATCGGGGGGCCATGATGGATCCTAACGGCTAGCGCAGGCCCTCACCCCCGGCCCCTCTCCCGCGAGCGGGAGAGGGGTGCAGGTAAGCCAGGTCTTGCGACGGCGTGGCTCCTTCGTGTGATAATGACGCTACGCAGTGTTGAAATAACCCGAAGGGGAGACGGATGGGGAACCACATTTCCACAGAGGAGCTGGGCCGGTTGGTGAGCGGCCGGCTCGTGCCGGCCGAGGCCCGCAGGATCGTGCGCCACCTGCTGACCGACTGCCCCACATGCCAGCCGAAGGCGGCCACCTACGGGCGGGTGCTGTTCGAGCTGGATGAGGGGACGGAGCCGGCTGTGGCCTCGACCGGCGAACACGGCGGCTACGGGGCCGCGTTCGAGGGGGCGCTTGCGTCTCTCCTCCAGCGCGATCTCCCCCGGTTCGAAAAGGAGTTCTCTCTTCTCGATCGGCTGCTTGCCGCCGCCGCGGAGAAGCCCTCTCTCCTGGACGCCTTGCGGACGGTGCGGCGGCGGGATCATGGGGGCTGGCCGGAGGTGGAGGCGATGCTTCGGCTGGCTGACGAGGAGCGGTACCGCGACCGGGCCAAGATGCTGGAGTTTGCCACCTTCGCCAATGTGGGCGCCGCCTCTCTCGATCCCGCGGTCTATGGAGCGGGGCTCGTCGCGGACCTTCAGGCCCGGGCCATGGGCGAGCTGGCGAACGCCTTCCGGCTCAATGACGAGTTCGACGCGGCCGAGAACTTCCTGGCACGGGCGATCGAGCGGACTGAGGAGGGCACCGGTGACGACTTGGTCCTCGCGCGCCTGCTCGACGTTACCGTTTCTATGCATATGGACCGGCGTCAGCTCGGGGAGGCTCTGGAGACGGTCAACCATGTCGAGCAGCTCTACCGCAGGAACGGCGAGACCCATCTCGCCGGGAGAGCGCTCATCAGTCGAGGGATCGCTACCTTCTATGACGACCGACATCAAGAGGCGGTGCATTTCTTCCGAAAGGGCCTGGAGGAGATCGACGAGAAGCAGGACCCTCAACTTGCTGCCATGGCGCGGCACGATCTCATCTATGCGCTCGTGGCCTGCGGCGAGTATCGGGAGGCCGGCCGGCTGCTCTTCGAGAGCAATCTGCGCGAAGCCTATGCTGCCGAACCCATTGGTCTTCTCCGCCTTCGGTGGGTCGAAGGGGCGATCTTTGCCGGGCGGCGGCGGTTCGACCAGGCGGAGCGGGCTTTGCTCGATACGCGGGAGGGCTTCCTCGCCCAGGGCGAGGAGTACGACGCTTCTCTGGTGGGCCTGGACCTTGCTGGGGTGTGGTTGGAGCTGGGGAAGGTGCGCGCGGTGCAGGAGCTTGCCGAGGAGATGTTCGAGGTCTTCCGGGAGCTCGCGGTTCACCGCGAGGCGGTGCGGGCGCTGCGCACTTTCCGGGACGCCTGCCGCGAGGAGGAGGCCACGGTGGGTCTCGCGCGGCAGGTGCTCACGTTCATCCGCCAGGTCGAGTGGCACCCGCAGAGGCGGTTTGCGGTTTAGGGCTCGCCCGCGGGCTCGTCTTTCAGGTTCAGGAGCTTCCGGAGGATGCGCTTGATCTTCTCCTCCAGGGCGGCGTCCTCCTCGGCCGCCGGGTCCAGGCCGGCGGCTGCCCGGACTTTCAAGAGCAACAGGCCCGGGGGTCTCTTCGCTTTGGGATAGGCCATCTTGAAGAAGTGGTAGGGCTCGATCTCCAGGACCTCACAGATCCTCAGAATGTGTGTGGTCTGGAGGCGCACGTCGCCGCGTAGGATCTTGCTGAGAAAGGCGCTGCCGAACCCCAGGTCGTGCTCGATCGCGCGGTGGGAGCGCCCGGACATTCGAACCAGGAGGGCGAGGAGGTCGGCCAAGCGGTGAGCTTCGGCTTCGGCGGCGGCTTCGGACGCCGGTGGGTTCGTAGCCATGAAGGGCAGAATAGCGGATTTCGCTGGGTTGTGGGCGGATTCCGCCTCATGGGAGCGGAGGGCGGTGGCTGCGCCGGGACCCCAAGGAAAAGGACGACAAGGGCGGCAAGGACAAGAGGGACGAAAAGACGGCGGCGGACGGGACCGGGAAGGGCAACCACGAGGGTTGCCCCGACAGACGGGGAAGAGGGGCAAGCGGGGGCGGGTGGTGGTGGCCGCCCCCGGGGTGGTTCAGGGTTGGGCTCGTTCGAGGGCGATCTTGCCGGCGTGATCGAGGGCGAGGCCTCCGGCTGCGTCGAGGAGCCAGGCGAGATCGTGTGGGGACGCGATGAGGGCGTCGACCACGTTCAGGGCGGCGAGGAGATCTTCGTTGAAGTACAGGAAGTGGCCGACGACCTGGTTGTCGGCGATCACCGGGTAGCCGACGGCGTCGGGATCTTTTCCGAGGCGATAGCGCGGCGGCTTGCCGGTGCCGGGGAGCACCGCGGCGATGAGGCGGGCGGCGTCCTTCTTGCCGAAGGTGGCCGAGGGGGTGCTGCCCTTCTCCACCGATTCGCCTTGCCGGAGGACGGCCCAGCCGGTGGCCGGGTCGGGCTCGAGATGCCAGGGGCCGGCGGCGTCCGCCTCCGCGCCGGTGATCGGCTCGTCGCGGTTCGCGAGGAGATCCAGGTACTCGGCGGTGAAGGCGTTGGGCGAGACGGGCGCGGACGGAGTGCTACCATCGGGGTGGGTGCGCATTGGGTCAGTTCCTTTGCGTGCCTGGGGCTCGGATGAGGTCAGAACTCATTCGGGCCCGGTTTTTTTCCGGGGGTGGATACGCTCCAGACCCGGGGGGTTGGTACGGTGGAAGTATAGGGGTAAATGGGGCGCAAGTCAAGGGAAAAAGACCCTCTACCCCTGGCCCCTCTCCCGCACGCACTCCCGCCCGGGAGAGGGGAAAGGCGGAGCCGGCTTCGCCGGGACCTCACCCCCCGGCCCCCTCTCCCATCGCCCCCACTTCCACCGGGAGAGGGGGAGAGCTGACGGGTGACGATGTGACGAACGGCGAAGCGAAGGCCTTCGGGCGGTGGCCCTGGTGAGCGGAGCGGAGCGCAGAACGGGGTCGGTGCGCAGGTGGGCGAGGAAGGCGGTGCGGGTCGCTTGGCCGCCTGGAATGGGGCTCGTGGCGGGGCCGGCTTGGGCTTGGGGCTTCGCGGGCCACGGCCCTACCTGGATCGGTGGATGGCGGGAGGATCGACGGCTGCGGGAGTGTTGTGGAAGGGACGATTCCCGGATCAGCCGGCGCCACGCAAGACGGTCACCAATTCGGCAAGCACCTGCACGGACTCCTCGTCGTCGGCGTCGAGCAGGATCGGCTGGTACGCCGGGTTCGTCGGGGAGAGCACGATCCGAGTATGCCGCCAACTGCTCTCGTCGGCCGCTGCCTTCTCGGACGAGTATCGCTTGACGGTGAACGTTCCGCCGGTGTCCGGGTCCTCTGGGCCACGGTACTGGGCCAGCACGACCTTGCCTTGCCGTGTGCCGGCCGGGTTGGCCCGGAAGACGATGAGGTCGCCATCGCGAATCGATGGCTCCATCGAGCGGCCGACGGCGCGGCAGACGAACATCCGTTCGTCGAGCTTGCCGACCCCCTCCGCCTCGAGCCAGCCCTCTGGTTCGACGGCCTCGCCCCTGCCGAAGTAGCCGGCTGCAGCCTTGAGCGAGTAGAGCGGCAGCAGGGCCTTGAACGCTTCGCGCTTCACCCGCTCGTCTTCGAACGACAGCAACTTGAGCTGAGAGGCTGTGAAAAAATTCCCGTGACCGGCCCTCGAGAGGCCTTGATCGTGCGATACTTATTGCATGGAAGAGACCTTGTTTCCGATGCCCACGCTAGAGGCGCGAGCTGAGCCCCCGAGCGCAAAGGGGGCGCCTCGCTTGGTGTACCCCAACCGTACCCAGGTGGAGCTGCGTCCCTTAGACCTTGAAGGCCTTCTACCGCCGGATCACGCAGCGCGTGCCGTCTGGGAGTTCGTGGAGTCGCTGGATTTGAGCCCTCTCTACGCGGAGGTGGAATCGGTGGAGGGGCGTGCTGGTCGCCCTGCGATCGATCCACGGATCTACATGGCCTTGTGGTTGTACGCCACGATTGAGGGGGTGGGCAGCGCGCGAGCGCTGGAGCGGCTGACCAACCAGCACGATGCGTATCGCTGGATTTTGGGAGGGGTGTCGGTCAACCACCATTCATTGTCGGACTTCCGAGTCCAGCATGGAGAGTTCCTCGATCAGGTGCTGACTCAGAGCGTTGCGGTGTTGATGGAGCAAGAGTTGGTGAAGCTGAACCGAGTGTCTCAGGACGGCATCCGGGTGCGTGCGAGCGCTGGCGCGGCATCGTTTCGGCGCGAACCGAGCCTGGAGCGTTGCCTGCAAGAGGCCCAGGAGCAGGTGGAGCGTCTGCGTGCTGAGCTTGAGAAAGAACCGGGGGCAACGAGTCGCCGCCAGTTGGCAGCTCGTCAGCGTGCGGCTGAGGATCGCAATCGGCGGGTCCAGGCGGCTCTGGCGCAGCTGCCAGATGTCGCGGCCAAGAAGAAAGCGGCAGAGAAAGATAAGGCTCGGGTGTCGACGACGGATGCGGATGCTCGTGTGATGAAGATGGGCGATGGGGCGCCAGCGCATGGGAACGCCGGAAGCCAAAGAGATCTACGCGCAGCGCGCGTCCACCGTGGAATGTGTCAATGCCTTGGCTCGTAACCGAGGTTTGCAACGACTGCTGGTACGAGGGCAGGACAAGGCCCGGGCGGTCTTGCTCTGGTTCGCCATCGCCCACAACTTGGTGCGCACCCTCTCCTTGGGCGCTGGCTGCGCGGCGGCGGCCTGAAGTGGCCTAAATCCGCCGCCAGAGGCGGAAGCACAGCGGTAATCCTTCTCAAGGGGCTCTGTTTCTGTCGCCCATCGACGTTCCTGCGCATTCTAAGCCGCGCTCTGCCTGTGACTACACGTGCCCTTGGCTCGCGATTCCTTTGAGTCACCGTGTTACCGCCGTCATCCAGTCAAATCCAGGATCGCCGATTTCTTCACATCCTCTGAGGTTCGGGCAGCGGCACGACCAGGCGCTCGGCGAGCTCGGCAAGTGACTTCACGCCGGAAGTCAGCGCCGCCTCGAGCTGCCTCTGTGGAACGAACAGATCCCGCCACTGACCGTACTTCGTGCCGCTCATCTTCTGACACCAGATCCGCGCAGCTCCGCTCTTCAGTCCGGTGTTTGGGCGGATCTCGCCCTTCGTTTCCGCCAGCCACATCACCTCGCGGCCGGTGGCGTCCGGCGCTCGCCCTTAAGAACAAAGGCTGGGAATACCGCACCGAGCAAGCGCTGGCGTGTGATATTCACGGCGACGCGGGAAGTATTACACACAAGCCAACGTCGACCGAGCGATTCCGCACAGTAGGCCGTAGTTCCACCACCAGAAGTAATGTCAGTCAAGGACCAAGTCACCTGGGTTTGTTGTCATCGCAATACATCGGGCTACAACCTTTGGGCTCGTCTGGACGACGTAGAACTTGCTGCCAGAGAAACCGCTGATAATCGTATCCGTCCATATGCTGGTGATTGAAAAGGCCTTGAAATCATCAAAATATCGAACGTAGCGAAGAGTTTTTCCGATCGGAATGAGCCGTTGAGCATTCCGGAGTCGCTCCATTCCCTCTAGGTTTGTTTTCCACCACTAGTGTCCGGTTAGAAGTCGAATAGAATCAATTGGTTAGCCGGGTCGTCTATTTCACGCTGGGATCTATCGAGTTGTAAGGCGCATGGGAGCTCGGTTTTCTCGAAGATCGAGACCGACAAGATCTGTAGACATGTGTAGAGCGAGGCCTTGAGTTGAAGCTCTCTCTTGACAATGGCGATCAAGACGTAGGTGGCCACAGCGCACCAGATTTGCGTCTTCACTGCGTTCTCGCTGGTGCCGAGGAATCGCTTGATACGCAGGTGCTGCTTGATCCACTTGAAGAACAGCTCGACCTGCCAGCGGCCTTTGTACAGAGCAGCGATCGTCAAGGCGGGCAAGGCCATGTTGTTCGTCAGGAAGACGAGCGTCTTGGCCGACTCGGGTTCCTTGAAACGAACTCGCCGCAGACGCTCCGGGTAGGCCTTGGCCGAGTAGAAGCCGTTGAGCATCACGCGCTGGTCGCAGATCACCCCGGTAGAGCGCTCTGTCGGCAACGAAGACACGCGCCGGGCAGCCATGCCTTGCTTGGCACGAGTCACGAAGAAGGCTCCGGCCTGATGCATCGTGTAAAGCCGCGCGAAGTCCACGTAGCCACGATCCATCACGTAGAAGGCACCGGCCTCAAGCGGCAGGATGTCGAGCACGTTGACATCGTGCAGCTTGCCATCGCTGATGTGGAGAAACGTCGGGATCGAGCCACGGAGGTCCAGAAGCGTGTGCAGCTTGACGGCCGCCTTGGTCGATCGAAACGGCGCCCAAGCGAAGAGGCTCAGGCACAGATCGATTGTGGTGGAGTCCAGCGCGTAGACGCTGGCATCGAGCTCCAGCAGCGAAGGATCTTGCGCATAGAGCGCCTTGGCGCGTGCGATCAGGCGCTGAGCCAGCGCATGATAGATGCGCCAGTCGCGGCGCTCGAGGGCGTCGGCCAGCGTCGAGCGGGCGGGCGCCGTCTTCATGCCCATGTGGAACAGCTTGGTGTGGTTCGCGGCCAGACAAGCCTCAATGTCGCGCAGCGATTCGCGCCAGGTCAGTTGCGCGAAGGCCATGACGCGGAACAGGTCCGCGCAGCTCAGAGTGCGCACGCCTGCATCACCCTTGAGTCGGTCGACGATGCGCCCGAAGGTCTTCCAGGGGACAAACTCCATCACTTGTGCAAACAGCGTCCTGCCCTCGTTCATGCGGCACCTCGGGGTCGGTCAAGCCCGAGAGCATGGCATGGACGTGCAACAAAACTTCGAGTTCAGCTACAGGGAACTCCCTCGGCAAGCCTTCTTGCCCAAATGGCCCGGATTCGGACGGAATCACCTCCAAGAAATTGCTCATTCCTTTCAGGGCGCATCCTCCCCCAAAATTTCAAATCGTGGACACCCCCTGGGTCGCCCGAAGCTACAGCCAGTGCTGGTCTTGCGGGCTGTAGAAAGAGAATCGAACCGGACGCTAGTG
>DIHE01000012.1:0-49790 GCA_002420005.1 Holophagales bacterium UBA5704
GGCTCACCTCGGAAGCTTCCGGAATCAGCACTTCCCGAGAAGTTTTCAGGAGATGAGCTGATCGGCTGACCATAGAAGCTTCCGGAGAGCACCCGGTTGTTGCAGGCGAGGCGGCTTGCCCTGCCGAGCTGGCTGCCTCCCCTGCCGGGGCTTGAACATCTCTGGCTCTGCCGACCCGGGGTCGCCGCTGCGCTCGGGCCCCGGGCTCCATGCTGCCGGCCCCTCCGGGGTCTGTCCGGAGGGAACGCGGCGGGATCAGGGGATGAGCGGAGGGGGCGTTGTCTTCGGGAGCACGGGGAGCCGCGGGGGGGGCTCAGGTGCGGCGGTGGGGGCCGCGGCGGGCTTCGCCGGCTTCGCGGTCGCGGCGGTGGGCGAAACGCCGCGCAGCTCTGCGAGGTGAGGCAGCCGCGCCTGCCTCACCTCGCCGCCGAGCGCCTCGCCGAGAGCCGGCGGCTGATGCACAAGGACCTGCACAAGCATTGAGGAGGGGCTTGCGCGTTGCCTGCTATAGTTCCTCCATGGCTGAGCCCCTTCCGTCGGCCCTGAAACCCATCGTGGCCTCATCCGAGGACCTCCCGACCGAGTCACCGGACGGCGTGGATCTCACCCTCATCCAGTGGACTCTCAGCTTGACCCCCCTCGAACGGCTGGAGCTCCTCCAGGACTGGGTGGACGGGCTCGCGGAGCTTCGCCTTGGCCGCGTCGCCGAGCGTTAGGTTCCTCGGCCTCTTGCGCGTCCTGTTGCGCCACGGCGTGGAGCTCTGCGTCGTCGGTGGCGTCGCCGCCCAGCTCGCCGGGGCTCCGATCCTGACCCTGGACCTCGACGTGCTGTTCGACCGAACACCCGAGAACCTCGACCGCCTCCTCGCCGCGCTGCGAGAGCTCAAGGCGCGCTACCGCGACCCTGCCGGCCGGCACATCGAGCCCGATCTGGACAAGCTGCAGACCCTGCGCTTGCACCTCCTTCTCACCGATCTGGGCGCCCTTGACGTCCTCGGCGTGATCGGCGGCGGTCTCACCTACCAGGACCTCGTCCACCGAACCGTTGTGTATGAGCTCGGCGAGCTACGGGTCCGCGTCCTCGAGCTGGCGGCCGTCATCGAGACCAAGGAGCAGGCCAACCGTGACAAGGACCGGGCCGTCTTGCCGGTTCTTCGGCAGACGCTGGCGATGATGAACCGGGGGGAGCGCGGCGAGGGAGGCTAGGCACTCCCAGCCTCTCATTTCAATACCGGCGCACCCGAATGGTGGAGTCGATCTATGGCTGTAGTTTCTCTCGCTCAGGATGTTGTTCAGGTCGACGTCGATTTCTACGACGAAAAGGAGAAAGAGAAGCTTCTCCGCTACCCCAGCGCGGCGGCGATGCTGGAACTGGTGACGAAACCCTGCAGTATCCCCATGGCAGAGTTTCTAACCTATTACCTCTTCCACAGGAAGGGAAGACCCAGCTACCGCGACTATTGGTCGATTGGCTGGAAGCTCGAGGTGGCAATCAGTCATCTCGACGGGTGCATTGAGGCCAATGGGCACTCAATCTATACCGCCCCTGGCGAAGCAGAGCAACTCACTGAGGTCTCGCAGCATACCGGCGAAGCAATAGGTCTCTCCGTCGTGAACCGAATCCACAGGCTCACCGAGGCAGATTGGACGCCGATTCCCAGGCAACAAACCAAGAGTCTTGACTTCCAGCTCGCAAGTGATGGAGAGCGATTCATCCAAGTCGAGAACAAGGGAAGCTCTGTCCCGGACAACCGAAAATTGGACGAAAGAGTTAGGGCGCAGAAGCGGAATATCACGGCCAAGAAGCTTCAGCTCGCCGAGAAAGGGGCACACCTAGATCCTGCCGCCCTGCGATATGGAACCATTACCGCGGTGGATCCCCGCCAAGATAGCCGCGTGCGCTGCTGGCTTACCGACCCGCCACCGGATCAGATCGACGAGGACCCCCGGCGTTTTCGCCTCCTGCAGAGATTGCGCTTTCTACGAGACTGGATTTCGTTCGTGAGCAGCCGATCGCAGCTCTCAGCCGCTCTGGCGACGCGGGTCGCAGACCTGGAGGCAATGCGAGACCCGTTTGAGCTGGACAACGTGCCCATTCTCCGGGGAAATGCAGAGCCCTTTGACTTCTCCCGCTACCACCGACCACATCAGCATTCATCCTTCTTTTCGAATAAGTCTCGTATTACAGATGGACCAGCCGGCGGCCTGGTCGTGCAGACATCCCCTCGAGACTTGTTCCTCGTTGGAATTCGCGAGGAGCTGCTGGACATCGCCGCCAAGCAGAATTTTGATCGGGTTACCAGCTACCGAAGCAAAACCGGAACAGTCGAAAAGTCCGTTGAATGTGTTTTCAGCCGAGGGAGACTGCGGACCCTCCGCCTGCCTGCCTCGATTCGCAGCCAACTCAGGGAGACTGCGGGGTACTCGGCATTCCAGTTGAGAGGAGCGATCCACTATAGCCCCGCCGGTCTGGTCTTTGGCCGCCTGCCCCTCCCAAGCGAGTAGGTCCGGGACCTTGCGACTGGCCGGTTCCTCTGCCAGAGTCGCCTCGGTCAAGGCGCAGGCGCCAGCAGCCACTCATAAGCCGGCTGCACGCTGACTCCAGGCGCCTCCACCGAGATCGCCTGGTCGCGGGTCATCACGAGGAGATGCCGGGTGGCGCGCGGGGCGGTCGGCGCGGACTGGGTGAGCGCGCGCAGCTCGCGGTCCCTCGTCGCCGGGGCCGCGGGATCGGCGCAGACCTGCAACAGCTCTTCTCCTCCGGCGAGGTACCGGGCGTGAAAGTCCACCTCGAAGCCGTCCGCGGTCTTCACATAGCCCACCTCGGCCCGGCGGCGTTGCAGCTCGTTCAGCACCGCGGTCTCCAGGGCGTGACCGAGGTTCGTACGACCGCTGGTGTCGAACGCCCGGATCAGCCCCGGGTCCACCGGGTAGAGCTTGCGCGGGTTCGAGTTGCGTTGGCGCTCCGACTCCGTGGCGAGCGCGACGGCGCTCACCAGGAACGCATCCTGCAGATGGCCGAGCAGGGCATGCACGGCGTCTTTCGCCACGCCGTGCCCCTGGGCCTTCAAGTCCTGGTGGAGGCGGTGCACGCTGAAGCTCCCGCCCGGATTGCGCAGGCACTGCCGCACCAGCCAGCGCAGCGCGGACACCTGTGAGACCCCGTAGCGTTCCACCACGTCCCGGAAGAGCACGGTGTCTACGTAGCTCTGCAGCAGCTCGATGCGCAGCGGCAGGGCGAGCCCCTGCGTCTCGGGAAAGCCGCCCTCCTGAAGGAACTCCTGAAACCGCTTCTCCACCAGAGACCGCCGGGCCGCCGTCCAGCGCCGCGCCTCTTGTTCCGGCTCCTCTCCACGATGGCGGAGGAACTCGCGGAAGCTGAAGGGACCGATGACCGTCTCCATGCCGCGGCCCCGCAGAGAGGTGTGGACCTCCCGGGAGAGCATGCGGGCCGAGGAGCCGGAGACCACGATCTCAGCCCGTTCGGAATCGAGGACCCGGCGCACGAAGCGCTCCCAGCCCGCGACGAGCTGGATCTCGTCGAGAAACCAATGCACCGTCTCGCGACCGCGCAGCTCCGGGTGACGACGGTAGTACTCTTCGAGCAGGAGCGAGAGCTGATCCACGGCCAGCTCGGCGAGCCGGTCGTCATCGAAGCTGACGAAGACCGCGCGTTCCGGCGGCAAGCTCTCGCGGCACGCCGCCTGCAACTGCCGCAGGAACGTGGTCTTGCCCGCCCGGCGCATGCCGGTGACGGCATGCGCCTTCCCCGGCACCTCCGGCAACCGGGCATCGCGCCGCGTGAACACCGGCGGCGGCCCCGGGACGAGCGCGGCATTGAGCTTCTCGAGCAGGACCGGATGGAGCGGCATGACCCTACCTTGCCCGACAAGGTGTCCTTCTGTCAAGGACAGATTGCCGGCAATCCGGACTTCCAGGAAGGACACCTTCGCGCCGACGACACGCCGGCCCCGCCGTGCAGGGGCGGGCCGTGGTATCGTTTCGCGCACGCCGGGCGCTCCGATCCGGGACCCCGGTGGCGGCTCATGGAGGCGCGTGATGGGCTCTCAGCTCGACTGTGTCGTCGTCGGATACTATGAACAGCCTCTGGACGACCTGTTGGAATCATCCCGGCAGATGCGCGACCACTCGGGGGGCTACCGGCATCTCCTCGCCAACACCGTGCCGTTCCGCGGCAAGCGGGTGCGCTATCCCGAGCTGCTCAACTTCGGCCTGCAGGAGGCGACCGGCAAGAGCTGCGACTACCACGTCGGCCGGCTGCCGAACCTGGGGGCCTGCTTCCTCACGAGCTTCCTGCGCAAACGGTCCTTTGACGCCGCCCTCGTGAACTTCTTCAATCACGACCGCGAGGCGTTCCGCCGGCTTCTGGCCGACTCCCCGCGGGCGGTGGCGCTCACCACGACGTTCTATTTCGAAAGCTCACCGCTCGCCTACCTGGTGAAATTCATCCGCGAGCACAGCCCGGACACCAAGATCATCGTCGGTGGCCCGCACGTCTATCACGTGTGCAGCGATTTTCCGGAAGCCATCCAGCACCAGATGTTCGCGGAGATCGGCGCCGACGTCTACGTCTTCGACTCGCAGGGCGAGCTGACGCTCAGCCGCGTCTGCGCCGCGCTGCGCGAGCGGGTGCCGGATCTGAGCACGGTGCCGAACCTGGTGTATACCAGCGACAACCGCACGTTCCACCGCACGCCGCGCGAGATCGAGAACAACGACATGGACGAGGGGGCGATCGATTGGAGCCATTTCTCCAACGACCTGCTGGTGCCTTCCGTGCAGTTGCGCACCGCCCGCAGCTGCGCCTACAAGTGCGCGTTCTGCCGCTACCCGATCCTCGCCGGTGATCTCAATCTGATGAGCCTGGAGGCCGTCGAGAAGCAGTTCCAGCATCTCAAGGAGATCGGCGTCACCCATCTGCTGTTCATCGACGACACGTTCAACATCCCGAAGAACCGGTTCAAAGACCTCTGCCGGATGATGATCGACCGGGGATTCGACTTCAAATGGTTCTCGTATTTCCGCTGCGCCAACGCCGACGACGAGGTGTTCGATCTCGCCGCCCGCTCCGGCTGCACCGGCGTCTTCCTGGGCATCGAGTCGGGCGACAACCGGATGCTCAAGGAGATGTACAAGACGGCCACCGTCGACAAGTACGTCTACGGCCTCAACAAGCTCCGGGAATACGGCATCTTCTCCTACGCCTCGTTCATCATCGGCTTCCCCGGCGAGACCGAGGAGTCGGCGGAGAGCACCATCCGCTTCATCGACGAGGCCCGGCCGACGTACTATTGCCTGGAGAGCTATTTCCACGACAAGAAGGTCCCCATCGCCGCGCGCGCCGAGGAGTTCGGGCTCGTCGGATCGAGCTATGCCTGGAAGCACGACACGATGGATTGGCGGCGCGCGGCGGAGCTGGTGGCTTCCGGGTATCACCGGATCAGCGGCTCCATTCCGGTGCCGCTCTATTGTTTCGACCTGTGGACCATCGGCTACCTGATGGGCCAGGGTCTGTCGCGCGAATCGATCGAGCGCTTCCTGCGCGTCGGCGCCGAGATGCTGCTCTCCGGCATGGGCGCCGAGGCCCCCGACACGGCGCATTTCGAGCCGCGGTTGATCGAAGCGCTACGCCAGACCGCGAGCCGGCCGATGGCTCCGGCCCCCCTCGTGGTGGCTTGAGCGGCGGCCGGCGGCGGGCCGGGCCGATCAGAGAAGGTGCCGACCGCGCAGGAATTCCAGCATCAGGTCCCACAACCGGTCTTTGCGGTCGGTGAGCCGGTGGTCGCCGTCGGCGAAGAGATGCAGCTCGACGTCCTCCGCGGCGCAGCGGGTGGCGAAGTCGGCGACGCCGCGCCAGGGGACGGACGCATCCCGCCGGCTTTGCAGGAGGAGAGCCGGCGTCCGGTAGCGCTCCAGGAGATCGTCCAGCCGGTAGGCCCGCAAATCCTCGACGAGACCCCAGGCGAGGTCGGTGGCGACGAAGTCGTTCTGAAAGAAGAGGAGGCCGGTCTCCTCCCACCGACGGACGCGCTCGGGTCCGGCCCAGGTGAGGAGGCCCTTCTCCATCTCGAGAGCGGGAGCGATGTGCAGCCCGGCGACGATCGAAGCGGGTTGGAGCGTCGAGTACCAGAGGGCGGCGGCGCCCCCCATGGAGGAGCCCAGCAGGAAGAGCCGCTCGTGGCCGCGCGTGCCGAGCCAGGCGTGGACGCGGGCGATGTCGTCCAGATTGCGCGTCAGCGTGAGGTCGCGCAGCGCGCCGCCGGAGCGGCCATGCCCCTGGAAGTCGAAGGAGCAGAAGGCGAACCCCGCCTCCAGGGCGCGCCGCCGGAAGTGATCGGCCTTCTCGCCGGTCTGGTCGGAGCCGAAGCCGTGCAGATACAGGAAACAGGGAAGATCCGGCCGCCCCTGCGCCGGAGCGGCATAGCGCACCGCGAGATGGGAGACCTCGCGGCCCCCCGCGAGGATGGGAAGGCGCTCCGTGAGGTCGAGGGGCTCGGCAGCTTTCCGCATCGGGGGGATGATGTCATGAGAGGGCCGGGCCACCCACCGAGGTAGGATGTGCGCCGAGGAGAACTTGATGAACCCGCCCACCTCGACTCCCCACCCCACCCCGCCGCGCACCACGGCGGCCCTCGCCGCCGCGACGGTGGCCGTCACCGTGACCATGCTCGTTCTCGATCTCGCCTGGCTCGGGGTGGTCGCCAAGGACTTCTACGATGCGGCGCTCGGCGCGCTCAGGAGCCCGGCGGTCTACTGGCCGGCCGCCGGCCTGTTCTATGCGTTCTATGTAGCGGTGATCGTCATCTACGCGGTGCGCGGCACGACCGGGCCGGCGGCGGCGGCCCGGCGCGGGGCGGCCCTGGGCCTGGTCGCCTACGGCACCTACGAGCTGACCAACTGGGCGGTCCTGCGCGACTGGCCGGCACGGTTGGTGCCCGTCGATCTCGCCTGGGGGATCGCTCTCACCGCGGTGGCCGCCGCCATGGGCCGCTGGGTTTACGCCAAGGTTGTCGGCCGCCGATGACGAACCTTCAGGACAAACTGGCCGGCCTGTCGCCTGCACGCAAGGCGGCATTGTTCGAATCGCTGCGCAAGAAGCGGCAAGAAGGAGAGGCGCCCGCCCGGATCGGGCGCCGGGCGCCGGGTTCTCCCGCTCCTCTGTCGTTCGGCCAGCTCCGGCTGTGGTTCCTCGACCGCCTCACACCGGGAGACCCGACGTACAACCTGCCCTCGGCGACGCGGATTCGCGGTCCCCTCCACGTGCCGGCCCTGGCGCACGCCCTCGCCGAGGTGGCCGGCCGGCACGATGCGCTGCGCACGACGTTCGCCCTGACCGGCGGCGAGGAGCCGGTGCAGGTGATCGCGCCACGGTTCTCGCCGCGGCTGCCGGTGATCGACCTCCGGGGCCTGGCCGCCGACCGCCGCACCGCCGAGCTGACACTGTGGATGGAGGCGGAGGCGAGCCTCCCGTTCGACCTGGAGCGCGGCCCGCTGCTGCGCACCTGTGCCTTCCGCCAGGCGGACGACGAGCTGATCTTCCTGGCGGTGATGCATCATTCGGTGAGCGACGGCTGGTCGATGGGCGTGCTGATGCGCGAGGTCGGTGCGCTGTACGTGGCTTTTCTCGCCGGCCGGCCGAGCCCGTTGGCCGAGCTCCCGATCCAGTACGCGGATTTCGCCGCCTGGGAGCGCGAGACGCTGCGCGGAGAGAGGCTCGCGGCGCTGATCGAGACCTGGCGGCGGCGCCTGGCCGAGGCACCGCCGGCGATTCCGCTGCCGGCCGACCGGCCGCGCCCGCCGGTCAAGACGAGCCGCGGGGTCGGCATCGATCTCTCGTTTCCGCCGCGCGCCGCGGCGCGCCTCGCCACCTTGGCCTCGCGGCTGCACGGCACCGCCTTCATGGCTCTCCTGGCGGCCTGGAACGCGCTCCTCGGCCGCGTCTCGGGCGCCACCGACCTGGTGGTCGGCACACCGATCGCCAACCGCCGGCTGGAGACCTCCCCGCTGATCGGCTTTTTCGTCAACACCCTCGCTCTGCGCAGCGACCTCTCCGGCGATCCGGCGTTCGAGGAGCTGGTGGCCCGCACGCGCGAGGTGGCCCTGGAAGCCTTCACCCACCAGGCGCTGCCGTTCGAGAAGCTGGTCGAAGAGCTGCGCCCGGAGCGCGATCCCAGCCGCACGCCGGTGTTCCAGGTGATGTGCGCCCTCGAGAACACGCCGCAGGAGACGCTGCCGGTGACGGGGAATCCGGATGGGCTGCAGCTGCAGACGCTCGCTTCCGGCCACACCGCGGCGAAGTTCGATCTCTCGATGAACGCCACGGAGTTTGGGGAGGACCTCTACGGCTCGCTCACCGGCTGGAGCGGGATCTTCGAGCTCGCCACCGTCGAGCGCCTCGGCCGCCACTTCACGGCCCTCGTCGCCGCAGCCCTGAAGACGCCCGGGGAACGGATCTCGCAGCTGCCGATCCTGGAACCGGCGGAGATCGCCGCGCTCACCTCCGGATGGAGCACGCCGGCCCTCCCCGGCGCGGCCGGCGGCTTCGTCCTCGTTCCCGAAAGGATCGCCGCCTGGGCGGTCATCGACCCGGAGCGGCCGGCCTTGCGGGGCGCGGAGGGCGAGGTGAGCTACGGCGAGCTGCGGCGCCGGTCGCTGGCACTGGCCCACCGCCTGCGGGCCGCCGGGGTCGGCCCCGAGGTCCGCGTGGCGGTCACCGGCGCGCGGTCGGCCTCCACCGTGGTGGCGATCGTCGCCGTTCTGGAGGCCGGCGGGGCCTACGTGCCGCTCGATCCGGCGCTGCCGGAGGAGCGCCGGGCGGCGCTGCTGGCGGAGGCGGGGTGTGCGGTGTGGCTGGCGGCGGTGGAAGCAGAGGAGGAGCATCGGACGGATCGGTCGGATGAGGTGGAGGGGCTGAAGCTTCGCGTGCTGGCCGCGGGGCGGCCGGCCCCCCTGGCACCGGTGCTTCCCGAGAATGCCGCGTATGTGCTGTTCACCTCCGGCTCCACGGGCACGCCGAAGGGGGTGGCGGTGGAGCACCGGCAGCTCGTGCGGTACGTGGAGGGCGCCCTCACCGCTCTCGGGCTTCCGCAGGGCGTTCCCGGGGTGCCGGGCACCCGGTATGCGCTGGTCTCGACGTTCGCGGCGGACCTCGGGCACACCTCGCTGTTTCCGTCCCTGGTGACCGGTGGGTGCCTGGACGTGGTGCCGGAGGCGGCCATCCTCGATCCCGTGGCGTTTGCGCGGCACCTGGAGCGGTGTCCCGCCGACGTGCTGAAGATCGTGCCGTCCCATCTCGCGGCCCTCCTCTCCGGGCCACGGCCGGCCGCCGCGCTGCCGCGGCAGCGGCTGATCCTGGGCGGCGAGGCCACGGCGCCCGAGCTGGCGCGGCGCCTGCGCGAGCTGGCTCCGGATCTCGCGGTGTTCAATCACTATGGCCCCACGGAGACGACCGTGGGCGCCCTCGCCGGCCCGATGGCGGTGCCGGACGGCGACGCGCCGATCCCGCTCGGCCGGCCGCTGCCGGGGGTGCAGGTCCTCCTCCTCGGCACCGCCGGGGAGCTGGTGCCGGAGGGAGTGGTGGGCGAGATCCACATCGGCGGCTGCGGCGTGGCGCGCGGCTATCTCGGCCGCCCGGAGCTGACCGCCGAGCGCTTCGTCCCCTCTCCGCTCGCAGAAGGACGCCTCTACCGCACCGGAGACCTGGCGCGCCTCGGCCCTTCCGGGCTCGTGTGGCTCGGGCGGGCCGACCACCAGGTCAAGATCCGCGGCTTCCGCGTCGAGCCGGGTGAGGTCGAGGCGGCGCTGCTGCGCCTGGATGGCGTGCGCGAGGCGGTGGTGCTGGTCCTGGAGGGCTCCGGCGCGGACGACCGCCGCCTGGTGGGCTATGCGGTGCTGCAGGAGGGCGCCGCAACGGCCGCGCCAACCGCGACGGAGCTGCGCAGCGCTCTGCGCCGGACGCTCCCCGAGGCCATGGTCCCGGCGGACGTGGTGATCCTGCCGCGCCTGCCGCTCACCGCCAACGGCAAGGTGGACCGCCGCGCCCTGGCGCGCACCGCGCCCGTCGTCAGCACGGAGCCGGTGCGCTTCGCGGCTCCCCAGGGACCGGCCGAGGAGATGCTCGCCGGGATCTGGGCCGAGGTGCTCGGCGACCGCCTGGGGGAGGCGCGGATCGGCGCGCACGACGATTTCTTCGCCCTGGGCGGCCATTCGCTGCTCGCCACCCGGGTGATCTCCCGGGTGCGCGAGGCCTTTGCGGTCGAGGTTCCGCTGCGCGCGCTGTTCGAGGCTCCGACGGTCGCGGAGCTCGCGGTGCGGATCGGACAGGAAGGCATCGGACGGATCGGATCGATCGGACGGATCGACCCCAGGCCATCCGGCGCAGGCGATCTGCCGCTTTCTTTTGCGCAGCAGCGTTTGTGGTTTCTCGACCGGCTGGCTCCGGACAACCCTTTTTATAACGTGTTCAATCCGCTCCGGCTGAGCGGTGCGCTCGACGTGGCGGCGCTGCGGCGGGCGTTCCGGGAGATCGTCCTGCGCCACGAGGGGTTACGCACGACGTTTCCGGAAACCGCCGGGCGTCCCCGCCAGGTGATCGATCCGGCCGCGGAGTTTCTGCTCCCGCTGGTCGACCTCGCAGGCCTGACGGGCAACGAGGGCCGCTCCGAGCTGACGGGGCTCCTGCGCGCGGAAGCCTTGCGGCCGTTCCAGCTCGCCCGCGGCCCGCTGTTCCGCGCCACGCTGATCCGCCATGCCCCGCGCGAGCACACGCTGCTGGTGAACCTGCACCACATCATCTCGGACGGCTGGTCGATGGGCATTCTGTTCGCCGAGATCGCGGCGCTCTATGGCGCGTTCTGCCAGGGCCGGCCGTCGCCGCTCCCCGACCTCCCGATCCAGTATGCCGACTTCGCGCTCTGGCAGCGCGACCTCCTGCAGGGGGAGCGGCTGGAGGCCGAGCTGGGATATTGGCGGCAACAGCTCGCCGGCCTGCCGGAGTCCCTGGAGCTGCCGACCGATCATCCACGGCCGGTGATCGACACGTTCCGCGGCGCCCTGCGCACGTTCACCTTGCCGGTCGAGCTGGTGCGCGCCCTGGCCGAGCTGACCCGCCGGCGCGGCGCAACGCGGTCGATGACGATGCTCGCCGCCTTCCAGGCGCTGCTCGGCCGCCAGGCCGGCCAGGAGGACCTCGCGACCGGCGCGGTGATCGCCAACCGCACCCGGCGCGAGGTCGAGGGATTGATCGGATTCTTCGTCAACACCCTGGTCCTGCGCAGCAACCTCTCCCCCACCTCCGGTTTCGCCGCCCTGCTCGGCCGGGTGCGCGAGACGGCGCTCGCCGCCTATGCCCACCAGGACCTGCCGTTCGAGCGCCTGGTCGAGGAGCTGCAGCCCGAGCGGTCGCAGAACCGCAATCCGCTGATCCAGGTGGTGTTTTCCTATCAGAACTTCCCGCGCTCCCAGGCGCAGGTGGAAGGGCTCGTCCTCTCGGTGCCGGACGACGTGCGGGTGGGCACCGGGACGGCGAAATTCGATTTGACCCTCTTTCTCTTCGAGGACGGCGACCGGCTCCAGGGAGCGCTCGAATTCAACCGCGGGATCTTCGAAGAGGCGACGGTCCAGCGCCTGCTCGGCGGCTTTGAGAACCTTCTCACCGCGGCCGCCGCGGACCCCGAGGCTCCCCTCACGCGGCTGCCTTGGCTCTCCGCCGCGGAGACGCACCAGCTCGTGCGGGAATGGAACGAGCCCGGCACCTCCTGGCCCGCCACCGAAAGCTTGGCGGCGCTGTTCGGCACCCAGGCCCGCCGCACGCCGGACGCCATCGCTCTCACCTGCGGCGACGGCGCGCTCTCCTACGGCGCGCTGGACCGGCGCTCCCGCGTCCTCGCGAGCCGGCTGCGCGCGCAGGGCGTCGGGCCGGAGAGCCGGGTGGGGCTCAGCGGCGAGCGCTCCCTGGAGCTGGTGGTGGGCCTCCTCGGCATCCTCCAGGCCGGTGGCGCCTATGTGCCGCTCGATCCCGCCTCCCCGCGCGAACGGCTGGCCTGGATGATCGAGGATGCGGGTATCCAGATCGTGGTGGGGACCGCGGAGACCACCGCCGCGCTGCCGGAGGCGGTGCAGCGCATCCTCCTCGACACCGGCGACGCGCCCGGGGAGCCCTTCCCGGGCGGGGACCGCGAGCCCGCGGTGGACGGATCGAGCCTGGCCTACGTGATCTACACCTCGGGCTCCACCGGCCCACCCAAGGGAGCGCTGGTCACCCATGGCAATGTCAGCCGGCTCTTCGCCGCCACCGCGGCGTGGTTCGGCTTCGACGGGCGGGACGTGTGGACCCTGTTCCATTCGTACGCCTTCGACTTTTCGGTGTGGGAGATCTGGGGAGCCCTGCTCTACGGAGGCCGGCTGGTCATCGTGCCCTGGGAGGTCAGCCGCTCGCCCGGGCCGTTCCTCGATCTGCTGGTCCGCGAGCGGGTGACGGTGCTCAACCAGACCCCGTCGGCCTTCGCCCAGCTCGCCCAGGCGGACGCCGAGCGCGGCGGCGTGGCGACGGACCTGCGGTGGGTGATCTTCGGAGGCGAGGCGCTCGATCCGGCGTCTCTCGGCCCGTGGTTTGCGCGCCACGGCGACGCGCAGCCGCGCCTGGTCAACATGTACGGCATCACCGAGACGACGGTTCACGTCACCTTCCGGCCGCTCGACGCGGCGGAGGTCCGGGGGGAGCGTCGCAGCGTCATCGGCGTCCCCATCCCCGACCTGTCGCTCCTGGTGATGGACCCCTGGCTGCAGCCGGTGCCCCTCGGCGTGCCGGGGGAGCTGGTGGTCGGCGGCGCCGGGCTGGCGCGGGGGTATCTGGGCCGGCCGGCGTTGACCGCCGAGCGCTTCGTGCCGGACCCCTGCAGCGGCATCCCGGGCGCGCGGCTTTACCGCTCGGGCGACCGCGGGCGCTTCCTGTCCCGCGGCGGTGTCGAGTATTGGGGCCGCATCGATCATCAGGTGAAGATCCGCGGCTTCCGCATCGAGCCGGGGGAGATCGAGGCCCGCCTCTCCGAGCACCCGGAGGTGCTCCAGGCCCTCGTCGTCGCCCGCGAGGACCGATCCGCCGGTGGGCCGGGCGACCGGCGCCTGGTGGCCTATGTGGTCCAGCGCGAGGCGGCGGTGCCGGAGACCGCGGACGATCAGGTGTCCGGCTGGGGCGAGCTGTTCGACGACATCTACCGCGACGAGACGGCGGGCTCCGATCCCACCTTCAACATCATCGGCTGGAACAGCACCTATACCGGCGAGCCGCTGCCGCGCGCCGACATGGTGGAATGGCTGGACGACACGATCGGGCGCATCGCGGGGCTCGCGCCCCACCGCGTCCTGGAGATCGGCTGCGGCACCGGCATGATCCTCTGGAAGATCGCGCCCGGCGCCGAGCTGTACACCGGCACCGACGTCTCCGCCCGGGCGCTCGCCTATATCGAGAGCCGGCTCGGCCGGGTACCGGGGATCGATCCGGCGCGCATCCGGCTCGTCCATGGCTCCGCCGAGGATCTGGCCGACCTGGAGGCCGGCTCGTTCGACACCGCGATCATCAACTCGGTGGCGCAGTACTTCCCCGGCGCGGACTACCTCGCCGCGGTGATCGCCCGGCTCGTGGAGCTGGTGCGGCCCGGCGGCGCGATCTTCCTCGGCGACCTGCGCAGCCTGCCTCTGCTCGAAGCCTTCCACACCTCGCTGGAGGTCGACCAGGCGGCGCCGGAGATGCCGATCGACCGCCTGCGCCAGAAGATCCAGATCCGTCGCCTGCAAGAGAACGAGCTGGCCATCGATCCCGCCTTCTTCACCACCTTACGCCACCGCCTGCCGGGGATCGGACGGGTGGAGATCCATGCGAAGCGCGGGCGCGCCCACAACGAGCTGACCGGCTACCGGTACCAAGCCGTGCTCCGGCTGGGCCGGCCGGCGACGGCGCCGGAGATCTCCTGGCTGGACGGCACGGCGCAGCGGCTGACCCTCCCCGCCCTGCGCCAGCTCCTGACCCACGGCACGCCCGAGATCCTGGGCCTCCGCAACCTCCCCAACGCGCGCACCGCCGAGGCCGCCGCGGCCGTCCGGCTGCTCCGCGCGGACGACGCGGCGATCCGGACGGCCGGGGAGCTGCGGCGGCGCGCCGCGGAGGCGGCGGCCGGAGCGATCGATCCCGAGGAGCTCGCGAGCCTGGCGCAGGAGCTGGGCTACGCGATCGAGCTCGGCTGGGCCGCTCCCGGGGAGGCGGGCTGTTTCGAGGCGGTGCTGCGGCGGGCCGGTGCCGCCGCCCTCCCCGCCCTCGCCGCGCTGCTCCCCGAGCCGGAGGCCGGAACGGCGGCGCAGGCGCTCGGCCTGTTCACCAACAACCCGCTGCAAGGCCGGTTCGCCCGCCGCCTCGCGCCGGAGCTGCGCGCGTTTCTCAAGGACCGGCTGCCCGACTACATGGTGCCCGCCGCCTTCGTGCTGCTCGACGCCTTCCCGCTCACCGCCAACGGCAAGGTGGACCGGCGCCGCCTGCCGGCTCCCGAGGAGACGGGGGACAGGGGACGGCCGGCGGTGGCGGCGCGCAACGCCACCGAGGCGACGCTGCTGGAGATCTGGAAGAGCCTGCTCGGGGTCGAGAGGATCGGCATCGACGACGATTTCTTCGCCCTGGGCGGTCACTCCCTGCTCGCCACCCAGGCGGTCTCGCGGGTGCGCACGGCCTTCGGCCGGGAGCTTCCCCTGCGCACCTTCTTCGAGTCCCCGACGGTCGCGCAGCTCGCGGCCTGGATCGGCCGTGAGGAGGCCGGCGGAGACATCGGAGAGACTGGATCGATGGGGCCGATCCGTCCGGTCCCGCGCGAGGGCCACCTTCCTCTGTCCTTCGCCCAGGAGCGTCTCTGGTTCCTGCAGCGTCTCGCCGCCCGTTCGCTCGCCTACAACGAGTCGGCCGCCTTCCGCCTGGAGGGCCGGCTCGACGCCGCCGCCTTCCGCGGCAGCCTCGACGAGCTGCTCCGCCGCCACGAGAGCCTGCGCACCACCTTCCCGGAGGTGGACGGCCGGGCCGTGCAGGCGATCCAGGCGGCGGTCCCCTTCGAGATCCCGGCGGTCGATCTCTCCGGCCTCCCGCTCGACCGGCGGGACGGCGAGGCGCGGCGGCTCGCCCGGGCGCAGGCGTTGCGCCCGTTCGACCTGGCGCGGGGTCCCTTGGTGCGCGGGCTCCTGGTGCGCCTCGGCGCAGAGGACCACGCGGTGCTCTTCTCGTTCCACCACATCGTGTTCGACGGCTGGTCGATCGGCCTCTTCGTCGGCGAGCTCTCCGCCCTCTACGCCGCCCGCCTCGCGGGGCGGCCGTCCCTTCTGCCGCCGCTCGAAGTCCAGTACGCCGACTTCGCCGCCTGGCAACGCCACCGGTTGCAGGGCGAGACCCTGGCGCAGCTCGTCGCCTGGTGGCGCGAGCAGCTCGCGGGCGTCGCCGTGCTCGACCTCCCCACCGACCGGCCGCGGCCGGCCCTCCCCCAGGCGGTCGCCGGCCAACGGGCCCTCGTCCTCTCCCCGGCCCTGACGCGGGCTCTGCACGAGCTCGGCCGGAGCCGGGGCTCGACGCTGTTCATGACCCTCCTCGCGGCTTTCCAGGCGCTGCTGCGCCGCACCACAGGGCAGGACGACATCGCCGCCGGCACGCCGATCGCCGGCCGCAACCGCACCGAGATCGAGCCGCTGATCGGTTTCTTCATCAACATGCTCGTCCTGCGCACGCGGCTCGCCGGAGATCCGCGCTTCGCCGATCTGCTGGAGGCGGTGCGGCAGACCGCGCTCGGCGCCTATGCGCACCAGGACCTCCCGTTCGAAAAGCTGGTCGAAGAGCTGCGCCCGGCGCGGAGCCTCCAGCACACCCCGCTGTTCCAGGTGAGCTTCCAGGTGCTCAACATGCCCACCGCGGTGCTCGACCTGCCGGGGCTGACGCTCCACCCGTTCGCCTTCGCAGTGCGCTCGACCAAGTTCGACCTGAGCCTCCAGTGGACCGACCAGGGCGACCGGCTGCACGGCCTGCTCGGCTACGACACCGACCTCTTCGACGCCACCACCGTGGAGCGCTTCCTGGAGCACCTCCACCGGCTGCTCGAAGGCGCCGCCGCGAGCCCCGCGGCGCGGCTGTCCGACCTGCCGCTGCTCACCCCGGCCGAGCAGCACCAGCTCGCGGTGGAATGGAACGACACGGCCATGCACCTGCCCTCGGAAGCCCGGCTCCACGAGCTGTTCGAGGCCCAGGCGCGGCGCACTCCCGAGGCCGTGGCCGTGGTCTTCGAAGGCGAGGAGCTGCGCTACCGCGACCTCGATGCGCGCGCCGACCGGCTCGCCCGGCGCCTGCGCCGCCAGGGCGTCGGGCCGGGCGTGCGGGTGGGCCTCTGCCTGGAGCGGTCGTTCGAGCTGGTCGTCGGGCTCCTGGGCGTCTTGAAAGCCGGCGGCGCCTACGTGCCGCTCGATCCCGCGTACCCGGCGCAGCGGCTGGCGTTCATGGCGGACGATGCAGGCGTCGCGGTACGGCTCGGCCGGGCGGAGATTCTGGAGCTGGAGGAAAAGGACAAAAAGGACGGCAAGGACTTCAAGGACGGCGGCGACGGGGGTGCAGAGGACCTCGCCTACGTGATCTACACCTCCGGCTCCACCGGGCGGCCGAAGGGGGCGATGAACAGCCACCGCGCCATCTGCAACCGGCTGCTCTGGCTGCAGAGCGTCGATCCCCTGACGCCGGAAGACCGGGTGCTCCAGAAGACGCCGTTCAGCTTCGACGTCTCGGTCTGGGAATTCTTCTGGCCGCTCGCGACCGGCGCCCGGCTGGTGCTGGCCCGGCCGGGCGGCCACCAGGACCCCGCCTATCTGGCGCGCCTGCTCGCCGAGGCGGGGATCACCACCGTCCACTTCGTCCCCTCGCTGCTGGCGGTCTTCCTGGAGACGCAGGACCTCGCGGCCTGCACCGCGCTGCGGCGGGTCCTCTGCAGCGGCGAGGCGCTCCCCGCCTCGCTGGAACGCCGCTTCTTCGCCGCCTTTCCCGCCGGAGCGGCCCCCACGCTCACCAACCTCTACGGCCCCACCGAGGCGGCGGTGGAGGTGACGCTCTGGCGGTGCGCGGCGGACAACCCGCACGGCGCGGTCCCCATCGGGCGTCCGGCCGCCAACACCACCACCCATGTGCTCGACGCCCGGCTGCGGCCCGTCCCGGTCGGCATCCCGGGCGAGCTCCACCTCGGCGGCGTGCAGCTCGCCCGCGGCTACCACGCACGGCCGGAGCTGACCGCGGAGCGCTTCCTCCCCGATCCCTTCGGCGACGGCGCGCGCCTCTACCGCACCGGCGACCTGGTCCGCCGCCTGGCCGGCGGCGAGATCGTCTACCTGGGCCGCCTCGACCATCAAGTGAAGATCCGCGGCTTCCGCATCGAGCTGGGGGAGATCGAGGCGGTGCTCGCCGGCCTCGAAGGGGTCCGCCAGGCGGTGGTCGTCGTGTACGGGGACCGGCTGGTCGCCTACGTGACCGGCGGCGCGGAGGAGGACGGCCTGCGCCGGCAGCTGCGCGAGCGGTTGCCCGAGGCGATGGTGCCCGCGGCCTTCGTGCGCCTCGACGCGCTGCCGCTCCTGCCCAGCGGCAAGGTGGACCGCAAGGCCCTCCCGGCGCCCGACCGGGGACCGGCACCGGGCTACGTCGCCCCGCGGACCCCGGAGGAGGGACTCCTCGCCGAGATCTGGGCCGAGCTGCTCGGGCTGGAGCAGGTGGGAGCCGGCGACCACTTCTTCGAGCGGGGCGGCCACTCCCTCCTCGCCGTCCTGTTGATGGCCCGCATCGAGCAGCGTTTCGGCCGGGCCCTGCCCCTCTCCACCCTGTTCGCAGCCCCCACCCTGGAAGCCCTGGCGGCCCTCCTCGCCCAGGCGGAGGCCCCCACTCCGGGAGCCCCGCGCCCGTCGCTGGTCCTCCTCCAGCCGCGCGGCGACCGGAAGCCCTTCGTCTGCGTCCATCCGGTCGGCGGCAACGTCCTTTGCTATCTGGACCTCGCGCGCCACCTGGGGCCGGACCAGCCGTTCTACGCCCTGCAATCGCCCCCACCCGGCGAAGGATGCGACACCATCGAGCAGATGGCCGCGCGGTACCTGAAGGAGCTGCGCGAGATCCAGCCGGAAGGTCCTTACCGGCTCGGCGGCTGGTCGATGGGAGGCCTCGTCGCCTTCGAGATGGCGCGGCAGCTCGCAGGGGAGGGGGAGATGCCGGAGCTGGTCGCGCTGATCGACACCCCGCCGCCCGCACCGGGGCGGGAGCCGGAAGGCTCCACCGACGACCTCCGGGCCGCCTTCGCCCGCGATCTCACCCGCCTGCCGGGGCACGACGCGAAGACCGACCCCGCGGCCTTCGAGCCGCTCTTCGCGACCTTCGTCACCAACCGCCGGGCGAGCCGCCTCTACGATCCCGCGCCCTACCCCGGCCGCATCACCCTCTGGCTCGCGGAGCAGACCCGCGCCAGCCTCCCGTTCGACCTCCCCGCCGCCTGGAGCCGTCTCGCACCGGAAGGCGTCGAGGCGAGCACCCTTCCGGGCGACCACTACAGCCTGCTGCGCGCCCCCCAGGTCGAGCGACTGGCGCAGGAGCTGAGGGCGCGGCTGGCCCCGCCCCCGCGCGATCTCAGTTGACCCGGAACAGAGCCGACGGATCGACGCGGGTCGCGCGCAGGGCGGGGCTCAGGAGGGCGGGGAGCGCCGCGAGGGCGATCACCGCCGGCACGGTGAGGAAGACGAGAGGATCGTAGGGGCTCACGTTGTAGAGCAGGCTCGCCATCGTCTTCGCCAGCGCGACCGCACCGAGGAGCCCGCAGCCCAGACCGAGGGCGAGGAGCACGGCGCCTTTCGCCACGAAATGGCGCACGATCTGCCGCCGGTCGGCCCCCAGGGCCATGCGGATTCCGATCTCGAAGCTCTGCTGGCGCACGGTGTAGGCCAGGATCGAGTAGATCCCGACCATCGCAAGCACCAGGGCTGCGGCGGCGAAGAAGAGCAGCAGCAGGGTGTTGAGCCGCACGCCGGATTCCTCGTCGCGCCGCCGTTCCTCCTGGGTCTTGACGTCGTACACCGGCACCTCCGGATCGACCGCCTGCAGGAGCCGGTTGAGCGCAGGGCCCGTCGGGCCGGTCTCGCCGCGCAGGTGGAGGACCAGGGCGTGGGTCCGCGACCGCATCTGGAGCAGCGGGAAGTAGACGTCGCGCCGGAAGTCGGCATTGCCCCCCAGGCGCCCGCGCTGGCTCACGTCCGCGACGACGCCGATCACCTCCGCCCACTGGCTGTGCGGCGGCCCCACCCAGAACCGTCGGCCCATCGGGTCCTGGCCGGGCCAGAGCGCCTCCGCCGCGGAGCGGCTGACCACGGTGACCAGGGGTTTGCGCGCATCGTCCGCGGCGGTGAAATCGCGCCCGGCCAAGAGCCGGATCTCCATTGCCGCGAGCAGATCGGGCGAGATGCGGTGCTCGTAGACGCGCACCATGTCCTCGCGGGCCTCCAGCGACTTCCCCTCCGGCACGAGCATCTTGATGAAGGTGGTGAACCCGGGCATGCCGGGACCCCAGAGCCCCGCGCTCTCCACACCGGGGAGCCTCCGCAGCTCGTCGAGCAGCCGCCGGTAGAGCAGGAACGACGCCTCGTCCTCCGTGCCATAGCGGGCCGTGGGCAGCTCGAACCGGGCGGTCAGCACGCGCTCGGTGCGGAACCCCGGATCGGTCTCCATGAGCGAGGCCAGGCTGCGGATCATCAAGCCCGCCCCGGCCAGCAGCACGACCGAGAGGAAGATCGCCGAGACGACCAGGGCGCTCTGCGTGAACGCCGTGCCCGCCGCGTGGCTGTGGCCCTTGCCCGCGGCTTGCAGCTCCTCCCGCAGATCCACCTGCAAGCTCTTGCGGGCGGGGATCACCCCGATCACCAGGCTGACCAGGACGGACAGCGCCACCGCGGCGCCGAGGGCGCGCAGGTCGACCGCGAAGTGGATGTAGCCCGGCAGGTCGTACACCGCGGTGCCGAGCCGGGCGAGGAGCTGCACGGCGAAAAACGCCGCGCCGATGCCGATCACGGCCCCTCCCAGGCAGAGGAGCGCCCCTTCGAGGATGAAATGGCGCACCAGGCGCCAGCGGGAGATCCCCAGCGCCAGCCGCAGGGCGACCTCCCGCCGCCGTTCGACGGCCCGGATCAGCAGCAGGTTGATGACGTTGGCGCAGCCCACGAGCAGCACGAAGAGCGCGCCGAGGAGCAGGGTGAGGATCGACAGGCGCATCTGCTCGACGTCGAACGCCTGGGCGCGATAGGGCTCGATGCTCACCGAGCACCCGCTGTTGCTCTCCGGGAAGGAAGCCGCGAGCTCACGGGCGATGCCGTCCATCTCCTGGCGCGCCTGCTCGAGGGTCACCCCGGGGCGCAGCCGCGCGAAGCCCTGCGTCCAGCGCAGGCCGCGATCCTCCGTGTACCCCACGCGGTGGGTCAGCCGGGAGGCGGTCACCGGCACGTACAGGTCGATGTCCGGATAGAGGTCGCGGACCTCCGGCAGGATGCCGACCACCCGGAACGAGAGGCCCTGCAGGCGGACGTCCCGGCCGACGATCGCGGGGTCACCGCCGAAGCGGCGCTTCCACAGCCCGTCGGTGAGCACCGCCACCTGCGGCGGGCTGTGCGGGTCTTCGTCCTCCGGCAGGAACGTCCTGCCGAGCACCGGACGCCAGCCCAGGAGGTCGAAATACGAGGCGGAGACGAAGCCGACGCCGATCCGCTCGGGGACGTCGCCCGCGGTGAGGTTGAGCTGGGTGCCCGAGCTGAGCGAGACGAGCTCCAGCGTCCGGCTCGCCTCGCGCCAGGAACCTGCATCCTGGTAGGAGATCGGGAAAACGCCCCCCTCCCTCTCCATCAGAGTCCCCAGCGCCACCAGGCGGTCGGCCTCCGGGAACGGGACCTCGCTCAGCAGGACCGAGCTGGCGATGCTGAAGATCGCCGTCGTCGAGCCGATCCCGAGCGCCAGGATCAACAGGACGGCCAGCGACAAACCGGGCCGCCTCGCCAGTCCCCGCACCGCCTGCCGCAGATCGTTCCCCATCGCGCGGTCCTTCGCTCCCTACTCCTCGCGCAGCGCCAGGCTCGGCTCGAGCCGCAGGGCATGGCGGGCCGGCAGGTAGACGGCGAGGGTGGCGGCGAGCACGAGGAAGAGGGCGAAGGCGGCGAGGACGGCCGGATCGCCCACCGCAGAGCCGGTGAGCCGGCCGGCCAGGGCCTGGCGCAGCCAGTACGCGGCGAGCAGGCCGCAGGCGGCGCCGAAGACGGCGGGACGCAGGCCTTCACCGGCCACCAGGCGCAACACCCGCGCCCGGGTGGCACCGAGGGCCATGCGCAGACCGATCTCGCGCGTCCGGCGCCGCACGGTGGTGGCGACGACGCCGTAGAGGCCCATCGCCGCAAGGAGCGCCGCGACGACCGAGAAGAGACCGGAGAGCGACGCCAGCAGGCGCGGCTCGGCGAGCACCGAGGCGACCCGCGCCTCCATGGTGGTGATCCCCGCGACCGGCTGGTCCCGGCGCAGCGCCCAGACCTCCCGCTCGAGGGCCGCGGCGAGCCCCGCCGGCTCGCCCTCCGTCCGCAGCACGATCTGGCTGGGCGCGAACGGCGACTGGGTGAAGGGCACGTAGTAGTCCAGCGAGGCGAGACCGAGGCCACGGTAGCGCACGTCGCCCACCACGCCCACCACGGTCGCCCACGGCTCGCCGTCGTCCGGCCCGAAGAGCTTGATCCGCTTGCCGAGCGCCTGCACGCCGGGCCACTGGCGGCGGGCGAAGCTCTCGCTCACGATGACCACCGGCCGCCCGTCGGCGCGGTCCTCCCCGGTGAAGAAGCGGCCGGCGCGCAGCGGGATGCCCATCACCGCGAAATAGGCCGGCGTGACGGTCTCGAAATTCACCTGCGGATTGGCGAGGTGCTCCTCGTTCGTCTGCCCCTCCGCGGTGTAGGTGAAATCCCAGCCGATCTCCCCTTCGAGCGGGCGCAGCAGCACGCCGGCGACCGCGGTGGTCCCCGGCAGCCCCTGGAGGCGCTCCACCAGGGTGGTCCAGAAGAGCTGTGCCGCCGCCGGCTCGGTGGTCTCCGGCAGCTGGATCTCCGCGGTGAGGAGGCGTTCCGGCCGGAAGCCCAGCTCCACCTGCTGCAGGCCGCGGAAGCGGCTGACCAGCAACCCGGCGGCGATCAGCAGGAAGACCGCCATCCCGGTCTGGACCGCGAGCAGGAGCGACATCCAGCGGCGGCTCTGCCGCGACTGCATCGAGCTGCGGCTGCTCTCCCCCAGGACCTCGCGCAGGTCGATCCGCCGCGCCGTCTGCCAGGCGGGCAGGGAGGCGAAGAGGAGGAGCGCGGCGAGCGACAGGACGGCGGTGAAGACGAGCACCAGCGGGCTCAGCCGTACTTCGGCCAGGCGCGGGATCTCCGCCGGGCCGAAGGCGGTGAGCAGCCGGATGCCCAGAGCAGCCAGGGCCAGCCCGCCGAGGCCTCCCAGCAGGGCGGCCGGTACGCTCTCCTGGATGAGCTGGCGGATCAGCCGGCCGCGGCCGGCGCCCAGGGACGAACGGATCGCCAGCTCGGTGCGGCGGCCGGCCGCCCGGGCGAGGAGCAGGTTCGCCACGTCGGCACAGGCGATGACGAGGATCAGCGTGACCAGCCCGAAGAGCAGCCAGAGGCCGGTGCGGGTGTCGCCCAGAAGGTACTCGGAGAACGGCGTCACCACCGCCGTCGGCGGAGGATCGGGCAGGCCGAACGCCTTGGCGACCCTCTGGACGGTCTGGTCCATCTCCTGGCGGGCCGCCGCGAGACCCGCGCCGTCGCGCAGCCGGCCGACGACCCGGAGGAATCCGACGCTGCGGTCCTCGGCCGCCTCGGGGTAGACGGCGGTCACCGGCACCCAGAACTGGGCGCGCGCGGGATAGTCGAAGCGCGGCGGAAGAACGCCGGCCACGGTGTAGGCCGCCCCCCCGAGAGTCAGCCGCTCTCCGACCGCCGGGCGGCCGCCCGGAGGCCCGAAGAGGTGGCGGCGCAGCGCATCGCTCAGCACCACCATGCGTTCGGTTCCCGGCCGGTCGTCGGCGGCGGTCAAGAGGCGCCCCTCTGCAGGCTGGACGCCGAGCAGGCCGAGCAGCTCTCCCGAGACCAGGGCACCGGTCAGGCTCTCGGGCCTCTCCCGGCCGGAGAGCGCCATTTTGAGCGGGCTCGATCCCACTGCGGCGAAGCCCGCGAAGGACCGGGCCTGCCGCTGCCATTCGCGGAATTCGGGATAGGAGACCTCGATCAGGCCGGCATTGAGCGAAGGCTTCGCCTTCCACAGGATGACCAGGCGCTCGGACGCGGCGAAGGGAAGGGGTGCGAGCAGGATGGCATGGACCGCGCTGAAGATGGCGCTGTTGGCGCCGATCCCGAGGGAGAGCAGGAGCGCGGCGAGCACGGTGAAGCCCGGGCGGCGCCACAGGAGGCGGGTCAAAGGGGAAGAGCTGCTCATCGGTCCTCCTCGCAGTGTGCCATCAGAGTGTCCAGGGTGCCGGCCATTCCGGCAAGTGTGGGGGCTTCGAAGACCGCCCGCAAGGGAAGCTCGAGGCCGAAAGCGGCGCGGATCCGCGGCACCAGCCACGTCGCCAGGAGCGAGTTGCCGCCGAGGGCGAAGAAGCTGTCCTCCGGCCCGGGCTCGACGTCGTCGAGGATCTCGCTCCACACGGCGGCGAGCCGCTCTTCGGTGGCGGTGCGCGGCCGCTCGGACGGCGCCTGCGGGGCGAGCGGCAGGCGGGCCAGGGCTTCGCGGTCGATCTTCTCGTGGGCGGTGAGCGGGAGGTCCGGCCGGAGCACGAGGTGCGCCGGCAGCATGAAGGCGGGCAGGCGGCCGGCCAGCCAGGTGCGCAGCTCCTCGGCCTCCACCGCGGCCTGCGGGACGGCGAAGGCCACCAGCCGCCGGTCTACCCCCTCGCGGCCCTCGCGGACGACGACCGCCGCCCGGGCCACGGCCGGATGCTCGGCGAGCACGGCCTCGATCTCGCCGGGCTCGACGCGGAAGCCGCGGATCTTCACCTGGCGGTCGCGCCGCCCCAGGATCTCCAGGTTGCCATCGGGCAGCAGGCGCGCCAGGTCGCCGGTCGCATAGAGGCGCTCCCCGGACGGGCCGAACGGATCGGGGACGAAGCGCTCCGCCGTCAGGCCGGGCCGGCCCAGGTAGCCGCGGGCCAGGCGGTCGCCGCCCGCGAACAGCTCGCCGGCCACGCCCTGGGGAAGCAGCCGCAGGTGGGGATCGAGCACGTAGACGCGGACGTTCGCGAGCGGCCGGCCGGCGGGGAGGAGGGGGAGGCCCGCCGCGACCGTGCGCACCGGATGGACGGTGGTGAGGGTGGTGACCTCGGTCGGGCCGTAGCCGTGGAACAGCCAACGCGGCCCGCCCGCCGCGACCACCCGGGCGAACGCGGTGGGGTCTCCCGCCTCGCCGCCGATCGACATGATGCGAACCGGTGCGAAGGCGTCCGGCAGCTCGGCCGCCACGCGGTGGAACCAGGACGGCGGGATGACCAGCAGGGTGAGCGCGAGCCGGCGGATCGCCGCGGCGAGGTCCGGCGGCGCCAGGACGTCCTCGCGGCGGAGCCCCACCAGGCAGGCGCCACGCAGGAGCGCTCCCCAGATCTCCAGGGTCGAGGCGTCGAACGAGGGGCTCGACAACTGGGCCACCCGGTCGCCGGGGGTGATCTCCCAGCGCGGGTCGAGCAGGAACCGGCTGATGCCGCGGTGGGTGACACCGACGCCCTTCGGCCGACCGGTGGAGCCGGAGGTGTAGAAGACGCTCGCCAGGTGGCCGTCGGCGATCTCGGGGGAGGCGAAAGGCTCGGGGTCGGTGGCCGGCTCGCCGAAGGAGAGCAAGGGGATCGGACGGATCTGTCCGATCCGACCGATCCGTCCGATCGACCCGGCCAGCTCCGCCGAAACGAGCACCGCCGCGGGCCGGGCGTCGTCCAGCAGGTACGCCAGGCGTTCCGGCGGGTACTCGGGATCGAGCGGCAGGCAGGCGCCGCCGGCCTGGAGGGTGGCGAGCAGGCCGGTCGCGAGGTCGAGGGCGTTGGCGGCACAGAGGCCCACGGGAACGTCCGGTCCCACCCCCATGCCGCGCAGGCACCCGGCCCAGGCGCGGGCGCGGCGGTCGAGGGCCGCGTAGGTGAGGCGCTCCTCTCCCGCCTCGACCGCCACCGCATCCGGCCGCTCCGCCACGTGGCGGGCGACGATCTCATGGAGGACGGAGGCGCTCAGGGCGGTCTCCGCGTCGTTCCACTCGCAGAGCAGCGCCTGGCGCTCCGCCGTGGAGAGGAGAGGCAGGTCGTCGAGCGTCCGCTCCGGCGCAGCGGCGAGGGCTTCGAGAAGGAGGCGGAAGCGGGTGGCGAAGCGCAGCACCGTCGGGGCGTCGAAGAGGTCGAGCGCCCGGATCCAGGAGGCGTGGAGCCCGTCCTCGCCGGGGGCGAGCATCAACGTCAGGTCGAACGGCGAGGTGCGGACCTCCACGTCGACCGGCGCGAGGGTGAGGTCCGGCAGGGCGACGGCGGCCGGCGGCAGGTTCTGCAGGGCGAGGAGCGTCTGGAAGACCGGGCTGCGGCTCAGGCTGCGCTCCGGCTGCACGGCCTCGACCACGCGCTCGAAAGGCACCCAGGCGTGGGCGAAGGCGCCCAGGGTGCTCTCGCGCACCCGGGCGAGGAGCGCGGTGAAGCCCTCCCCCGCCGGCACCGTGGCGCGCAGGGCCAGGGTGTTCACGAAGAGACCGATCAGGCCCTCCACCTCCTCGCGGTCGCGGCCGGCGACCGGGGTGCCGACGACGAAATCGTGCTGGCCGCTGTGGCGGGCGAGGAACGCCTGCCAGGCGGCGAGGAGGACCATGAAGAGGCTGGCGCCGTGCGCCCGCGCCAGGCCGCGCAGCGGATCGAGCAGGGCGGGCGGCAGGATCTCCCGGTGCTCGGCGCCGCGGTGGCTCGGCACCGCCGGACGCGGCCGATCCGCCGGGAGCTGCAGATCGGCCGGATCGATCCCCAGGTGCGCGCGCCACCAGGCGAGCCCGGCGTCGAGCGCATCCCCCGCCAGCCAGCTCCGCTGCCAGACGGCCCAGTCCGCATACTGGACCGGCAGCTCCGCGAGCCCGGCCGGCACGCCCTCGCGGTGCGCGCGGTAGACGACGGCCAGCTCGCGCAGCAACACGCCGAGGGACCAGCCGTCGGCGATTGTGTGGTGGAGGGTCAGCCGCAGCACGTGCTCCGCCGCGCCGGTCTGCACGCGGAGGGCGCGCAGCAGGGGACCGGTTTCGAGGTCGAACGGATCGCCCGCCAGGTCCGCACCGAGCCGCGCCTCCTCGCGCCCGCGCAGGGCGGGCGGCAGGCCGGTCAGGTCCACGGACGGCAAGGGGACGGCGGCGGCGGGAGCGATCCGCTGCACCGGGCCGTCCTCGAACGGGAAGGAGGTCCGCAGGGTCTCGTGACGCCGGACGACCGCACCCAGGGCGGCCTCCAGGGCCGCGGCGTCCAGCGCGCCGGTGAGCCGGAAGGCGAGCGGGATGTGGTACGCCGCGCCGGGGTCCAGCCGTTCCAGGAACCACATGCGCTCCTGGGCGAAGGAGAGCGGCGCATCGCCGGGGTCCGTGCGGCGGACGAGCGGCGGCGCGGCGCCGCGCTCGGCGGCGAGCACCGCGCGGGTGTAGGCGGCGACGGTCGGCGCCTCGAAGACCGCGCGCACCGGCAGCTCGACGCCGAGGAGGGTGCGCAGCCGCGCGGCCAGGCGGGTGGCGAGGAGGGAGTGCCCGCCCAGGTCGAAGAAGCTGTCGTGGCGGCCCACCCGCTCGACGCCGAGCACCTCCGCCCAGACGCCGGCCACGAGGTCCTCGATCGGCCCGCCCGCCGCGGCGCCCGTCTCCTCCGCGGCCGCCGGAACGGGCGCCGGCAGCGCCGCGCGGTCCACCTTGCCGGTGGCGGTGCGGGGCAGCTCGGAGAGGGCGACGAAGAACGACGGCACCAGCGGCTCGGGGAGGCGCTCGCGCAGGTACCGCCGCAGCGCGGCCGGCGCCAGGGAGCCCGGGTCCGCACCGGCCACCCAGGCGACGAGGCGGCGCTCGCCACCGGTTTCCCGCAGCGCCACCACAGCGTCGGCGACCCCGGGAAACGACCGCAGCGCGACCTCGATCTCGCCGGGCTCGATGCGGAAGCCGCGCACCTTCACCTGGTGGTCGAGGCGGCCGAGGAAGTCGAGCGCGCCGTCCGGGCGCAGGCGCGCGAGGTCGCCGGTGCGGTAGAGGCGGGCGCCGGGTTGGTCCCCGAACGGGTCCGGTATCCACTTCTCGGCGGTGTCCGCCGGCCGCCCCAGATACCCGCGCGCGAGGCCGCTCCCTCCCAGGCACAGCTCGCCGGGCACGCCGATCGGCGCCGGGCGCAGCCCGCGGTCCACCACCACCGCGCGCCCGCCGGTGATCGGCCGCCCGATCGGCGGCGGGCCGGCCGCGCCGCGCGGCACCTCGGCGAAGGTCGAATAGGTGGTGTCCTCGGACGGCCCATAGAGGTTGTACAGCCGTTCCACCTGCGGCAGGGCGAGCACGCGGTCGGCCAGCTCCCGCGGCAACGCCTCCCCCGCCAGGTTGACCACCCGCACGCCGGCCGGCAGCCCCTCGGCCCGCAGCAGCTCGGCCAGGGCCGACGGCACCGTATTGACCAGCGTCACCGCGCCCGCCGCCGGAAGCCGCGGCAGCTCCAGGACGTTCTCGGCGAGGATCACCGTCCCGCCATGGGCGAGCGGCACGAAGATCTCGAAGACCGAGAGGTCGAAGCTGAGCGAGGTCGCCGCGAGAACCCCGGAGAGGTCCGCCGCCGAAAACACCGTGCCCGCCCAGCGGACCAGGGCCACCGCGGCGGAGTGGGGCACGGCGACACCTTTGGGGGTGCCGGTGGAGCCGGAGGTGTGGAGGAGGTAGGCGAGGGAGGTGGAAAAGGACCCAAAGGACTGCAAGGACAACAACGACTCGGTCTTGTCTTTGTCTTTGTCTTTGTCCCTGTTGTCCTTGGTGTCCTCAGGGTCCTTTCCCAGACCCAGCCGCGCCACCGGAGCCGCCGGGTCCACCGGAACATACGCCCCGCCCGCCTTGAGCACCCCCAACACCGTGGCGATCATCTCCGGTGTGCGCGGCAGCGCAACGACCACGCGACGTTCCACCCCCACCCCGCGCCCGCGCAGATCCGCGGCGATCTCCTCGGCCCGCTCGTTGAGCCGGCGGTAGGTCCAGCGCTCCTCTCCGGCGATCAGCGCCGGGGCCTCCGGGGTGCGCTCCACCTGCTGCTCGAACAGCTCGTGGAGGAGCGTCGCCTCCGCGGGAGCCGCGGGAGCCGCGGGAGCGGCCCAGGCGGCGAGGAGGTGGCGGGTTTCCGCGGCGGTCGAGAGCGGCAGCTCCGAGAGGCGCAGGCCGGGATCGGCCAGGGCTCCCTGCAGGAGCGTCTCCAGATGGCCGAGGAGGCGTTCCATGCGGTCGGCGTCGAACAGGGCGGTGCACCAGGCGAAGGCGAGGACCAGGCCCGCGTCCGATTCCAGGGCGTAGACCTCCAGGTCATAGCGCGAGACGGTGCGGGTGCCGCCGAACGGCGCGGTGGCGAGACCCGGCAGGGCGAGGGCGGGCTCCGCCGCGGCGAGGTCGGCGTGGTGGACGAACATCACCTGGAAGATCGGGTTGTGGCTCGGATCGCGCCGCGGGCGCAGCTCCTCCACCAGGCGCTCGAACGGCAGGTCGTGGTGCTCCCAGGCGCCGAGCGTGGTCTCGCGCACCCGGCCCACCAGCTCGCGGAACGCGGGATCGCCGGACAGGCCGGTGCGGAGAACGAGGGTGTTGGCGAAGAAGCCGATCAGGCCCTCCAGCTCCGGCCGCGGCCGGTTCGCCATCGGCGAGCCGACGAGCACGTCGTCGCGCCCGGTCAACCGGCCGACCAGCGCCTTGAAGCCGGCCAGGAGGACCTGGAACAGCGTGGCCTGCTCGCGGCGGGCGAGGGCGCGCAGCGCTTCGACGAACGGCGGCGCCCAGGTGACGCCGCGAAACGCTCCGGCGAAGCTCTGCAGCGGCGGGCGCGGCCGGTCGGCCGGCAGCTCCAGGAGCGGCGGCGCGCCGGCCAGCCGCTCCCGCCACCAGGCGAGCTGACCGGCCAGCACCTCCGCGGTCAGATGGCGCCGCTGCCAGACCGCGAAGTCCGCGACCTGCACCGGCAGGGGCGGCAACGGCGCGGGCCGGCCGGCGACGCCCGCCGCGTAGAGGACGCCGAGCTCGCGCGCGAGCAGGTGCTGCGACCAGCCGTCCGAGACGATGTGGTGCCCGGTCAGGGCCACGGCGTGGTCGTCCGCGCCCAGACGGAGGACCAGAGCGCGCAACAGCGGCGCCACCCGCAGGTCGAACGGGCGGATCGCCTCCTCCCAGGCCAGCCGCTCCGCCTCGGCGAGCCGCGTCCCCTCCGGCAGCGCGGCGAGGTCCGCCAGGGGCACGGCGATCTCCGCTGCCGGCTCGACGATCTGCACCGGCGCTCCGTCCTCGGCCGTGGCATAGCGGGTGCGCAGGGCCTCGTGGCGCCGCACCAGCGCGGTGAGCGCCGCGGCGAGCGCCGGCCGCACGAGCGGGCCGAGGAAGCGCGCCACCGTGGGGACGTTGTACAGCGGCGTGCCCGGGTAGAGGCGGTCGACCAGCCACAGCCGTTCCTGGGTGAAGGACAGCGGCAGCGGGCGGTCCCGCGGCACCGCCACCACCGGCTCTCCCGCGGCCGGCCGGCGCTCCGCCTCGATCCAGGCGGCGAGCCCTCCCACCGTCGGGGCTTCGAACAGCGCGCGCAACGGCACCTCGACGCCCAGCGCCTCGCGCAGCCGCGCCAGCACGCGCAGGGCGAGGAGCGAATGCCCGCCGAGGTCGAAGAACCGGTCCTCGGCGCCGATCCGCCCGATCTCCAGAACCTCGCACCAGACCGCGGCGACCGCCTCCTCCAGCGCGCCGCGCGGCGGCCGGCCGGCCCCGCTGTCGCGCCGGGGCTCGATGCGCCGCAGCGCCGCGCGGTCCACCTTGCCGTTCGGATTGACCGGCAAGGCCGGCAGCGGCACGAAGTACGCCGGCACCATGTACTCCGGCAGCCGCTCGCGCAGAGTGGCGCGCAGGACGGCGAGATCCAGCTCCTCCGGCACGACATAGGCGACCAGGGCACGGCTCCCCTCCACCTCGCGCGGCAGCACCACCGCCGCCGCGACGCCGGGATGGGCGGCCAGCGCCTCCTCGATCTCCCCGGGCTCGATGCGGAAGCCGCGCACCTTGACCTGGTCGTCGAACCGGCCGAGGAAGTCGAACCGGCCGTCCGGCAGCAGGCGGACGCGGTCGCCCGTGCGGTAGAGCCGGGTGCCGGCGATGCCGCTCCCCACCGGCCCGACCGGATCGGGCACGAAGCGCTCGGCGGTCAGCGCCGGATTGCCGAGATAGCCGTGGGCCAGGCCCTCGCCGCCCAGGCACAGCTCGCCCGGCGCGCCGATCGGCACCGGATGCAGCCGGCGGTCGAGCACGGCGGCCACCGTGTTGCCGATCGGCCGGCCGAGCGGCACGGTGCGCGCTCCTTCGGCGATCGCCGCGATCTTTTCCACCAGGAGGAAGCAGGTGGTCTCGGTGGGGCCGTAGTCGTTGAGCAGCTGACCCGCCCCGCCGGCCTCCAGGAGCGAACGGGCGCGGCGGGCGTCGAACGCCTCGCCCCCGGAGGTGACCTGGCGGACGGTCTGCAGCACCGTCGGGTCCTCGCGGGCGATCTGGTGGAGCAGCGCGGCCGGAGCGAGGATCAGGGTGATCCGCTCGCGCCGCACGTAGGCGGCGAGCGCCGGCAGGGAGAGCATCACGTCGCGCGGCAGGCCGACCAGGCAGCCGCCGTGCAGCAGCGCTCCCCAGACCTCATAGACCAGGCCGTCGAACGAGACGTTCGCCGCCTGCGCCACCCGGTCGTCCGGCGCGAGCGGCATCACCGCGGCGCTCCGCACCATGCGGACGACGGCGCGGTGGGAGATGGCGACGCCCTTGGGGCGTCCGGTGGAGCCGGAGGTGAACACCACGTAGGCCAGGCTCTCGGGGAACGAGCGCAGCGGCAGGGGCGCGGCCGGGCATCGGGAGAGGGCGGCACGGTCCACCTCGGTGAGCAGCAGAACCGCCTGCGCCTCCTCCAGCAGGACCTCCACCCGCGCGTCGGGCCAGGTGGGATCGAGCGGCAGATAGGCGGCGCCGGTCTTCAGGATCGCCAGGAGGGCGATGAAGAAGTCGACCGAGCTCTCCATGCGCAGCGCCACCCGCGCTCCCGGGACGGCTCCGCGCTCCCGCAGGTGGTGGGCGAGCCGGTTCGACTCCGCCTCCAGCTCGCCATAGGTGAGCCGGCGCTCCGGAAAGGCGAGCGCCTCGGCGTCCGGCGTGCGCGCCGCTTGCGCGGTGAACAGCTCGTGGATGCAGCGGTCGCTCTCGTAAGGGATCGCCGTGTCGTTCCACTCGACCGTCATCTGGTGGCGCTCGGCGGCGGCGAGCAGCGGCAGCTCGGACAGCCGCACGCCGGGGCCGGCGGCCATCCCGGCGAGGAGGGTCTCGAAGTGCCCGCGGAGCCGTGCGAGAGTCGGCGGATCGAACAGCTCCCGGCTGCCGTCGAGGAGTCCTTCCACGCCGTCCGCCGTCTCGCGCAGGTCGAGCCCGAGGTCGAACGGCGCCGCTCCCGGGTCCACCGCGAGCGGCTCGATCGCGACGCCGGGGAGGACGAACGGCGGCAGCGCGACGGTCTGGAGCTGGAACATCACCTGGAACAGCGGCTGGCGGCCGAGATCGCGCTCCGGCGCCAGCTCCTCCACCAGCACCTCGAACGGCACGGCCTGGTGGGCGAACGCGCCGAGCGAGCCCTCGCGCACCCGGGCGAGCAGCGCGCCGACCGTGGGGTCCCCGGCGCAGCTCGTGCGCAGCACCAGGGTGTTGACGAAGAACCCGACCAGATCTTCGATCTCCGCCCGCTCGCGGTTCGCCACCGGCACGCCGACCACCACGTCGTCCTGCCCGCTCCAGCGGAAGAGGAGGGCCTGGAAGGCGGCGAGGTACAGCATGAACGGGGTGACGCCCTCCACCCGCGCCAGGCGCCGCAGCGCCACGCCCGGCTCCCGCGGCACCGCGACCGGCACGGCGAGGGCACCTGCGGCCTCCCGCCCGCCGCGCCGGGACCGGTCGGCCGGCAGCTCGAGCACCGGCAGGTCGGCGAGCCGTTGCCGCCACCAGGCCAGCTCCGTCTCCCGCACCGCCGCGAACCACCGCCGCTGCCAGACCGCGTAGTCGGCGTACTGCACCGGCGGCTCCGGCAACCGGTGGACCCGGCCGGCGACCGCTTCAGAATAGAGTGCCATGAGATCGCGGTAGACGATGCCGGACGACCAGGCGTCGGAGGCGATGTGGTGGACCGCTGTGAAGAGGAGGCGCTCCTCCCCGCCCAGGCGGACCACCGCCAGGCGCAACAGCGGCCCGGTCGCGAGATCGAACGGCCGGCGCGCCTCGGCATGGGCGAGGCGGAGCGCCTCCGGCAGCCGCCGCGCCTCCGGCAGCGCCGCCAGGTCGATCGCGGGGAGGTCGAGGACGAAGCCGGGCGCGAGCCGCTGCACCGGGCGCCCGTCCACCTCCGGAAAGGTGGTGCGCAGCGCCTCCTGGACGCGCACGATCTCGCGAAAGGCGGCGAGGAGCGCGCGCTCGTCCAAGGCACCGGTCAGGCGGACGGCGGCGAAGCCGTTGTAGTACGGGTGGCCCGGCTCCAGGCGGTCGAGCAGCCAGAGCCGCTGCTGGGCGAAGGAGAGCGGAAGGTCCCCGTCGCGCGCCACCCGCTCCACCGGCGGCGCCACCGGCACCTCCCAGGCCGCGGCCACCTGCGCGGCGAGCCCGGCGACGGTGGGGGTTTCGAAGACGGTGCGCAGCGACAGCTCCACCCCCAGCGCCTGGCGCACCCGCGCCACCAGCTGGGCGCCGAGCAAGGAATGGCCGCCCAGCTCGAAGAAATCGTCGTGGAGGCCGACCCGCTCGCGCCCCAGCAGACCGGCCCAGATCGCGGCCAGCACCTCCTCCACCGGGGTGCGCGGCGCGGCAAACCCGGGCTCCGCGGCGGCCGACGCGGGGTCCGCCGGCTCCGGCAGCGCCTCGCGGTCGAGCTTGCCGCTCGGTGTGCGCGGCAACGCCGGCAGCGGCACGAAGGCCGTAGGGACCAGGTAGTCCGGAAGCTGCGCGGCGAGCCGGGCGCGCAGGCCGGCGGGATCGGCCGTCCCCGGCACCACATAGGCGAGCAGCCGGTCGCCACGCACCACCACCGCCGCCTCGCGCACGCCCTCCTCGCGCCCCAGGAGGTCCTCGATCTCGCCGGGGTCGAATCGATAGCCGCGGATCTTCACCTCGCGGCCCACGCGGCCCAGGAACACCAGCGCACCGTCCTCCCGCACCCGTCCGAGGTCGCCCGTCCGGTACATCCGAGACCCGCGCGCGGCGCCGAACGGATCGGGGAGGAACGAGGCCGCGGTCAGCTCCGGCCGGCCGAGATAGCCGCGCGCCAGGGAGACGCCGCCGATCCACAGCTCGCCGGGAAGCCCCGGGGGGACCGGCCGCATCCCGGCGTCGAGCACGTGGACGCGGACGTTGTGGATTGGCCGGCCGATCGGCACCGCCTCCCCCGGCCCGGCGGGCTCGGTCCAGTCCGCCGTCCAGGTGACCACCTGCACCGTGGTCTCCGTGGGGCCATAGAGATTGATCAGGTCGGCGCCGGGAAGGAGGGCATGGACCCGCCCGGCCAGCTCGGCGCTCAACGGCTCGCCGCCGCAGAACAGACGCCGCAGGGCCGTGCAGCCGGCGAGCTCCGCCTCCCCGAGCAGCGGCAGCAGGAGCGAAGGAACCACCTGGAGAACCGTCGCACCGCTCGCCGCCGTGGCCCACGCGAGCCGCGCCGGATCGCGATGCGCCTCCGGCTCGGCGAGCACCAGCTCCGCCCCGGCGAGGAGCGGTGCGAGCACCTCCCACACCGAGGCGTCGAAGCCGAGCGGCGTCTTCTGCAGCACCCGGTCCCCGGGAGCCAGCGGATACGCCTCCTGCATCCACAGCATGTGGTTGGTCAGCGCGCCCTGGCGCACCACCACACCTTTGGGGGTGCCGGTGGAGCCGGAAGTGAAGAGCACGTAGGCGGCGGTGTCGGCCCGCCAGGGGGAGGGATCGGACGGATCGGTCGGATCAGACGGATCCGTCTGATCTACTGGGAGGCACGGCCCCACCACCACCCGCGCCCCCGCGGCCTCCAGGATCAACGCCCGCCGCGCCTCCGGGAAGCCCGGATCGACCGGCACGTAGGCACCTCCGGCGGCGAGGATGCCGAGCACGCCCACCACCAGGTCCACCGACCGCTCCATCTGAAGGGCCACCGGAATATCCGGCCCCACCCCCGCGCGCCGGAGCGTCGCGGCGAGCGCCCGGACCCGCCCGGCCAGCTCGGCGTAGGTCAGGCTCTCGCCCGCGGGGACGGTGGAGAGCGCCGGCGCCTGTGGGGTCCGCTCCGCTTGGGCGAAGAAGAGCCGATCGACCGGCACCGGCTCGTACGGGCGCCCGGTGGCGTTCCCGGCGGCGAGCCGTGCGAGATCCTCCGGCCCCACCAGCTCCAGCTCGCCCACCGGCGTCCGCGGCGCGGCCACCGCGTGCGCCAGAAGAGCGCACCAGCTCGCGAGAAGCGTGCGCGCCTCTCCGTCGCGAAACCGCGCGCCGTCATAGGCCAGCTCGGCGACCGCCCCGTGCACCGTCAACCGCAGCCGGAAACGATCCGTGAAGGCCTGGCTCCGCTCGACCCGCCAACCGTCCTTGCCGTCGTTGCCGTCCTGCTCGTCCTTCCAGCACAGCACCGCGGCGAAAAAACCCTCCCAGGCGAAGTAATCCACCCACTCCCCGAGCGCCGCCCACGGCTCTTCCAACCGGCCCACCAGGCCCGCGAACGGCTCGCCGGGGCGCACCGCCATCCGCAGCGGCACGGTGCTGGCGAACGGCCCCATGGCGCTCTCGAAGCCCTCGTAGTGCCGGCCGGCCAGCTCGACGCCCACCACCTCGATCCCGGGAGCCAGCCGCGCCAGCAGGACCTGCCAGGCCGCCAGGCAGGCGACGGGGCTCGCCGCCAATCCAGGAGCGAGAGGCGCCTCCACCCGGCGCGGCGCAAATGGCGCCTCTCCCGACTCGCGCTCGTACGGCAGCAGCACCGTGGCCGGCGGCGCCGGCAGGATCTCGCGCCACCAGGCGCGGCCGGCCGCGGAGCCCTCGCCCTCCAGCATCTCCTCCAGCGCCGCGGCCACGTCGGCGTACTGCACCGGCGGCTCGTCCACAATCCCGGCATACGCCCGGTGCAGATCGCGCACCAGGACGTCCAGGGCCGCCTCATCCGCACAGAGGGCGTGCAGGGCGAGCCCGAGCACGTGGCTCTCCGGCGCCGGCCGGGCGAGCAGCGCGAGAAACGGCGGCTCCTCCTCCGGCCGGAACGGGCGCGTGGCGAGCTCCTCCCACAGCGACTCGACCGCGCCATCCCAACGCTCCAGCCGCGGCGGCGCCGGATCGTCGTGGACCGCCTGGCCCGGCAGGCTCATCCCCGCCGGCACGGGAAACGTGGTGCGCAGGATCTCGTGCCGGGCGGCCACCGCGGCCAGCGCCGCCTCCAGGGCCGGCACGTCGAGCGGACCCTTGATGCGCACCAAGGCCGTCGCACGAAACGGCCCCCCCGCGGCCGGCGCGAGCACGCCGAGGCGCCGCTGCTGCGGCGAGAGACGGAAGATCTGGGCGGCGGGAACGGTCTCAGACATCGTCGCGCGTGTGCGGGTCGGCCATCGCCACCAGCACCTTGCGGGGACCGGTGAACGGGCTGCGGGCGTGGGCGGCCAGCATGTTGTCGATCAGCAGGATGTCGCCCTCCTGCCAGGGGGGAGCGACCATCTCCCGCCGATAGGCCTGGCGCAGGTGCTCGGCGACCTCCGGCTCGATCGGCGAGCCGTCGCCGTACCAGGTGTGGTTCGGCAGGTCCTCCAGCTCGAAGTCCCGCAGCAGCGGCTCGCGGATCGCCGCCGGCAGCGTGGACACGTGGAAGAACGTCGCGTGGTTGAACCACACCGCCTCGCCGGTGCGCGGATGGCGCGCCGTCGCCGGCCGCACCTGGCGGGTGCGCAGCCGGCCTCCGGAGCGCCACTCGCACTCGATCCCCGCTTCGCGGCAATAGGCCTCGACCCGCGCCGGATCGTCGGTCTGGAACACCGTCTGCCAGGAGAGGCCGAAGCCGGGATGGAAGTTGCGCACGTACATCCACCCCAGCTCCCCGAACCGCCGCCGGATCTCCGGATCGATGTGCCCGAGGATGCGGCGGGTGTCCCCCACCGGCGTCTCGCCGCCGGTCGCGGGGGCGGTGACACAGGAGAAGAACAGCTTGAGCGGGAAGCGGCGGGCGTAGGAGTGCTCGTTGTGCGGGAAGATCGGCTGCTCGGCCGGATAGTCGGTCGAGGTGTACACCCGGTCCCCCAGCTCGCTGCGCGGCGACGAGCGCTCCTTGTACTCCAGGAGGTCGCCGCACACCGCGCGCACGAACGCCTGCAGCCCCTCGATGCCGGGGAGGCCGAAGCCGCGGAACAGGAGCGCGCCATGGCGCAGCAGCCGCTCTTCGAGGCCGGCGCGGCTCTCCGCCGCCCAGGCGAGCGGATCGAGCCCGGCCACGGCCGGCGTGAGGACGAGCGGCAGGCCGGCCGGCCCCACCTCCTCGCGCACCCGTTCGGCCGCGGGCACCACCGCCGCGCGCCGGCCGGCGAGGGCGAGCTTCTTCGGTCCAGGTTTGTCGGTCACCAGCGTGTCTCCGGCGGGAAGCATAGCAGGGCACCCATGATAGAAAGATCCCCATGCCCTTCCCCACCGACGACGAAGCCCTCGCCGCGACGCGCCACTGGCTGGAGGCGGCGGTCATCGGGCTCGACCTCTGCCCGTTCGCCCAGGCGGTGCACAGCCGCGGGTTGATCCGCCAGGCGGTCAGCGACGCCGCGACCCCGGAGGCCCTGCTCACCGACCTCGTCCGCGAGCTGCACCTCCTGGTGGACACCGATCCGGCGGAGATCGAGACGACGCTGCTGATCCACCCGGCGGCGCTGGAAGACTTCCTGGAGTACAACGACTTTCTCGACGTGGCGGAAGCGGCGCTGGAGGAGCTCGGGCTCGACGGCACGATCCAGATCGCCGGCTTCCATCCGGACTACCGGTTCGCCGGCACCTCGCCGGACGACGTCACGAACTGCACGAACCGCTCCCCCTACCCCATGCTCCACCTGCTCCGCGAGTCGAGCGTCGACCGCGCCGTCGAGGCGTTCCCGGAGACTCACAAAATTTACGAGAAGAACATCGAGACGCTGCGCCGCCTCGGGATGGAAGGCTGGAGGCGCCGGATGGGTGGCGATCCGGCGGAGAACGGCTGAGAGGCCTCAGCCCGGCCCTGTCCAGGTCACCACACCCTTGCGAGCCCCTTCGGCGAGGAAGATCTCGAGGTGCTGGAGCACGTCCGGCTCCTGGGCTCCCCGGAACTCCTCGACGATCTGCCGGGCGATGGCTTCCAGATCCCGGGTACCGTCCGCCAGCTCGACGATCCTCTTCCCCACCTGGTTTGTGATCAACATCTGCCCGGTCAACGGGTTCAGCAGGGACGGAGCATCCTCGTCATCGTTGACGATGAGCACGTCGAGCTTTTTCGGATTTCCGCGCACGCTCATCACGCGAGCCTTGCGCCACGGACCTCAATACTCATCGGCCCAATCGTTCTCCGGCCAGAGATGTGCGCCGTCGCCCGTGATGAACGGCTGACCGCCAGACACTCCTTCGAGATCATCCAGGTCGATGAGCGAAGGAGGCTCGTACTCATACGGCTGGCGCGGTCGCTTCGATTCCTCGTTGCTGTGATCGTCCACCTCATCCTCCTTGATGCCCGTTCCCGCCCGGCACCCCGCCGATCACTCCTGCGGTCGCTTGGGGCTGTTGGACCTGGCTTGACAAGAGGTGACCTTCTTCTTTAGACTACCAGCAGGGATTCAAGAATACAAGCCCTCTCTGCTGGAAAGCGCCAGCTGAAACCCGTCCCGCCCGGGATTCCGCGGCACACGGCGTCATCTTCCCATACCTGCCGCCTCCCTGCCACCCTCCGCATGGGCTTGACACCCGCGTTCCAGAAACCCCATCTCTGCGCATCGCTGAAGAGTGGCGATCGCAAAGACGTGCAGGCCGTCGAACAAGCTCCAGAATCAAACCACACGAGGATTTCCTCCGTATTCTGATGAGAGGATCCCTCTCTCCCCGGCGTTTCAAGCGGGTGTGAGATCAACCAGAGGGACGGCCCCTGAACACGCCGCCCCTCAGCCCTGGAGGAACTTTTCATGTACGATGAATCCGGCGTCTTCCCCACTCCTGTGATGGACGAACCAACGGTCACCCCCCAGACGGACAACGTCTACGTGGCAGAAGGCGGCGAGCTTCCCCCGCCGCCGGAAGATCCCCCGAAGCGCTGATGCAGACCGAGCCTCCCGGCGGGCGAAGCCTCCGGCTTCGCCTTGCCGTTCTTCGCCATAGAATCGAGAGAATGCGACTGACCGCCGTTTCCTTCGTCCTTCTGTTCGCCGGCTCGGCGGCCGTCTCCGCCGCTGCTTCCCCGTTCGGTCCCTGCGACATCGGTTTCGCCACAGCGCCGGCTTCGGAAGAAGCGGCCGCCTGCTTCGCGACGGTCGGCCGCAACCATGGGCTGATGTCCGAAGGCGTCCGCCGCCTGGAGGCGCTGATCGCCACCCGGCCCGACCTTCCCTGGCTTCGTTTCTACCTGGGAAACCTCCGCTGGGAATCCCCCCGGCTCGCCGAGACGGCGTATCGCAACGCCGCGGCGGCCTTCGCCGCGGCGGGGGATCTGGAGGGGGCCGGGCGGGCTCATGCCGCTCTGCACAGCATCTTGCTGCGGCTGGGCCGTTTTGCGGAAGCGGAGAGAGAGATCGTGCGGGTCGACGAGCTGGCGCGGCGCGCAGCGGATCCCCTGCGCGACCTGCGCGTCGCCCTCCTGCGGGCGAAGCAGCAACGTCTCCAGGGTGGCGACATGCAGCGCGCCTACGCCGCGATCCTGGCGGCCCGGCCGCCGCGCCCCCTCGAACGGGCCTACCCGCTGGAGCGGGATACCTTGGAAGAGCTGGCCAATCTCAGCTTCGAGCTCGGCCGGTCTCATGAAGCGCGGGTCTGGTACCTGCAGCTCTCGAAGCTGGCCCTCGACCGGGACGAGCTCCGCACGGCGGCCAATGCCCGCTATGGAGCGCTGCGCGTCCTGGTCGAAGAGCTCAAGGAATTGCCACGCGCCGAGCTGCGCCGCGACGTGGAAAAGGAGGCCCGCAACCTTCTCGACCTCGCGCACCGTGTCGAGCATCGCGAGCTCGCCGGGCGGGCCCACCTCGCCCTCGGGCAGCTGACGCACGGCCGGGAGGCGCAGGACCATCTTGCGCAATGCCGGGCCGACATGGTCACTCCCGCCGACCGGGTGTCCTGCCTGCACGCCCTCGCCCGGCTGCAGCGGAGGGAAGGAGACCCGGAGGAGGCCTTGCGCACCCTGCACGCGGCGTTCGATCTGAGCCGGCCCGGGCAGAGCCCCTGGTCCCGTGCCGACGTCCTGCGCGAACGGATGCGGGCGAGCTGGGATGCGCTCTCCCGGGAGGAAGCCCTGGCCCATTCGGAGGCGGCGCTCGACTGGATCGAGACGATCCGCGACCAGCAGAGCGGCGAAGCGGGCCGGGCCGGGCTGCACTCGCTCTGGGCGGAGGACTATTACTGGCTCGCCGGCCGGCTGCTCCAGGACCGCGAGGTCCCCGGCAATGTGGCGGAGGCCTTCGGGGTCATCGAACGCCTGCGCGCACGCGCCCTCCTCGAATCGCTCGCCGCGGCCCGGGCGCAACCGGCGGCCCGCGACGGCGTCCGCCACGAGCGGGTTCTTCAGGGCATCGCCCGCATCCAGCGCCGGCTGCTCGATCCGGACCTGCCTGCGCCGGAGCGGGACAAGGCGCTCGACGAGCTGCGGAAGCTGGAGATCGCCGAGGCCTCCTTGCGCGACCTTCTGGTCCGGGAAGGACAGACGCCGGCCCAGGCCGCGCTCCCGGGGGCCGCCCTTCTCCCCGAAATCCAGCAGGCCCTGGCGCCGGACGAAGCCCTGTTGTCCTTTCAGATCGGATGCGATGAAGGACCCTGGGGCGATTTCGGCGGCGGCTCCTGGCTGCTCGTCGTCACCCGCGGCCAGGTGGGAGTGCACCGCCTGCGCCGCGACCGCGTCGCGCTGCGGCCGGCGGTCGAGCTGTTCAACGGGCTGTTCGAACGGCGCGACGGTGCCGAAGCGCGGCCGGCCGCCGGGCTGTATCAGGAGTTGCTCGCCGAAGGGCTCCGCACCCTGCCGCCGGGCATTCGCCGGCTGATCCTGGTCCCGGACGACGCGCTCCACCAGCTCCCTTTCGCCGCGCTGCGCCCGTCTCCTGGAGCGCTCCCTCTGGCCTACCGCCAGGACCTCACCACGGTGCCTTCGGCCACCCTCTGGCTGCGCTGGCGCCGGCAACCCCCGCAGGTCTCGGCCGAGCCTCTCCTCGCGCTGGCCGATCCGCGCCCTCTGGGAGAAACCGGCGGCCGCCCCGCCACCGAACGCGCCGCCATCTTCAACCACCCCGTCCCGCTCGGCCCGCTCCCCTACGCCCGCCGGGAAGGCAAGGCCGCCGTGCGCCATCTGGACGCCGGCAGCCTCCTGCGCCTCGGAGACGCCGCGTCGGAAGGCTTCTTCAAGACCGCCGACCTGCAGCGCTTCGCCATCCTCCACTTCGCCACCCATGCGGTGCTCGACGACGAGCACCCCGACCGCTCGGGCGTCCTGCTGACCGCCGCACCGGAGACGGAAGACGGGCTCCTCCAGCTGCGCGAGATCGTCGCCCTGAACCTCACCGGCCGGGTGGTCGTCCTCTCCTCCTGCCGCAGCGCCTCCGGAACCATGCTGCGCGGCGAAGGGGTCCTCGGGCTCGCCCGCGCCTTCTTCCAGGCCGGTGCCCACACCGTGGTGGCCAGCCTGTGGCCCCTGCGCGACGACGAAGGCGCGGCGCTCTTCGACCGTTTCTATGAGCACCTCGCCCGCGGCGAAAGCGTCGCCGCCGCCCTGCAGGCGGCCCAGCACGAGCGCGCCGCGGCCGGTGCCCCCGCCTATGCCTGGGCCGGCCTGGTCGTCCTGGGCGACGGCGGCCTCGTGCCCCTGCCGGGAGGCCGCAAGCCGACCGCCCTGCCCTCCGGGCCGACGCTCTGGCTGACCGGAGGGGCGCTGCTCCTGCTCGGCGCAGGGGCCGTGGCCTGGCGGGTGCGGCGCCACCCGGCGAGGTCTACCGTCGGCGCCGACGAGCCCTGAAGCGATTGCCGGTTGCCGCGAGCGTCTCGGCCGGCTCAAGCAGATGCCAGACTCGGACGTAGTGGCTGTGCAGCTCAGGAAAGTCCTGGATCAGCTCGGTAAACACCCGGCTCCGGCCGCCGGTCAGGCCTTCAACTGCCCGGCCTACGACCTCACCCAAGGCCCATGCCCGTCCACAGGCCATCGCCGCATGCCGGAGGTAAGCTGTCGTGAGCCAAGAAATTTGCTCCCGAGCAGGACCGGAGGGCATACCTCTGAGCAGGTCAGCCAGCCCCGCGGCCTGCCACGCTGAGACAGAAATACCCTGGCCGAACAAAGGATTCAGGGAACCAATGGCGTCACCAATGGGCAAGAAACCCACAAGGGGTTTTGAGAGAAGATCATACCGCCGCCAAGTCGCAATCGTACGGCGAAACAGGTTTGGAGCGCCTCTCGCCACCGCCCCCCCGAGCAACGCTGCGATGCCCTTGTCTTCCAGCGTGGCCGCGAACTCTTGCATTGCAGCGAAAGTCCGGGGTGGTTCGTCGTGGCCGTGGCCCGTCAGTGAAACGTACCATTGCGAGGGCGCCACCGGAGAAACGAGCCCCCCGCGGCTGCAAGAGGGTGAGGGGAAGAACAACCAAAATGCCGGATCCCCAACCCGCGATGCCGGTCGATCGCACAGGCAACTCACATACCACTGATCGGGGCGGGCCGTGTCGACCGGTAGCTGCTGCAGTCCAACATCTGCCAACCACTGCATGGCCCGAGATCCGGTCCCAGTCGCGTCAACTACAATCTCGGCGTTGACCGTCTCCGCTTCACCATCCTCTCCTTTCACCACGACGCCGGAAACCTCACCGCCCGCTGACGCCACCAAGCCGACAGCACGCAAGCCCTCACGAACCCGAACTCTTCTATCGGCAAGAAGAAGCCGCAACGCGACATGGTCGATGACCGGTCGCCAAGCGCACAGGATCCGAAGCCCTAGATCACGCTCGGGTGCGCGCTCGCCTGACTCGAGCACGTGAGTCTGATCGGCCACACGTGCTTCGCCGCAGCCGGCCTCCCTCAAAGCGGCGCAGAATCCCGGCAGCAAGCGCTCTATCTCCACTTGAGCCCTGCCCAGCAGGTTGTGCAGTTGATTTGCCTGGGGCAGGCCAGGTCTTGCCGCCGGCTCTGGCGGCAACCGGTCCCATTCAATCAGGACGACTTCGCCACAACTCTCACAAAGCGCCGCAGCCGCCGTGATACCGGCCAAGCCGCATCCGAGAACGGCAGCTCTGCGAAACCGTTCGCCCTTGCCAGAGCCTGCCCCACCATGTGCTCTATCGTTCCGCACGAGAAAAGCTTTCCCGCAGATTGCCAACAGCTGCCCCAACCTCCTCTCGGAGCTCACCGCCGGTCTCGGTGACCCGCCCCTTCCACAGGATCGCCGCCAGCAGGCCCCGCGGCTCGACAAAGACGCCGGAAGCTGGAAGAAGCCGGGCCTCTCCTCCTGCAAGCTCAGGTCTCTGCTGCAAGTTGACGGGTTCTTCGCCGCTGTTGTATAGCATGACTTGAGACACCGCCTCCTGCTCCTTCACCAGCTCTGTCAAAGTGAGCTGATCCGAAGCCCCAAGCCCAAGAAACGCCGCGATGTGGTCGCTGTATTGATCGGGCCGGTCGCGGGCGTCGTCCAGACGCGATGCCACCGCCGAGGAAGCTTGAAATCTTGGATTCAGCTCAACGAAGAGCACCCGGTCCTCAATGACGAGGGCATCGACTCCGAAGGCACCGAGGTAACCGTGCCGGGACAGCCAGGCCCCGACGGTACGTGTCAGCATGTCCAGGCTACAGAGAGCCTTCGGAGGAAGCTCAGCGATTGTGGCGAAATCGTTCCCCGCATACCCAAGCGGGCGCGGAGTACAGATCTCGATTCCCACCAATTGCACAGAGCTCCCGTGAATGGAGACACTTCCGCCCGGAAAGACGCACGCATTGACGTTCACCGAAATCGCCGACGCGAAATAGGGCGTCACACAAAAGAGCCCTTCGCCAGGAGACTGTTCTGCGACGCCAGCCAGCTCCTCTCGGTCCCGGATCAGCCAGATACCGGCGCCACCCCGGGAGCGGGGCCAGCGAACCACTACCGGAGAGTCCCCTCCTAGGAGCTCGGTCACGCGAGAGGAGCTTAAACTGTGAACGTAGGTCCATGGGATGGTCGCGACACCCCAGTTTCCCAGCTCGCTCTCCACCCATGGTTTGTAGTCAAAGCAGGCCTGGTGCTCGTAGAAGAGACCTAAAGGGAGCACTGTGTCTCGTGCCGTCAACCAGCCTCGGGAGATGGTCCGTGAAGGCGAATAGGGGATGACGGCACACGATTCCGAGAACCTCGCCAATAAAGCCGCACGGAACTGCGAGGCAGGCGGCGACCAATCATCGTCCAGAGAATAGTCATTGAGGTCAACTCGGACTCCCGTGGCCATTTCCAGGCAGGTTTCTGGGGCTCCGGACTCTGCGGGAGCAATGAGGGAGAAGACATACTCTTGGGAGCCCAACGGCAATAAGGGAAGAGCATCCTCGCCCCGCGGGCCCACATAGATCAGATCCCGGTCACCCAGCAACTCCCGAATCCTCTGCCATCTTCGCCTTGCATTCATCTACTTACCCCGGAAACGATCGCTACCTGAAACCCCCATCGCATGTTCCAAAATCGCACAACGAACAAACAGCCCCTCCTGGCTCTGGGAGAAGTAGCCAGCTACGGCGAGCTCATCCACATCGTCATCGATCTCATCAATTCTGGGAAGAGGACTGAGCACAAGCGCCCCAACGGGTAACTTCTCTGCCCGGCTTTTGGTCAGTCGAAATCTCTCACGGACTGGCTCATCGAGCCGTGCCTCACCCAAACCTTCAGGCAAGCCGGCCACGTAGAGGACATCGAGACCTTCGACAACCAGCTCATTCAACCGACTGATTTCGGTACACCCCCACTCGCCAGGAGACTCATCCAAATGCTCTCGGCCTGAAGGTGCCATCAAGCGCAACTCCCTGGGAGGAAAATATGCAAGAGCTTGAATCAGAGATCGAGAGCAACGGGAATAGCCAATGTCACCTACGATACCAATCCTTAGACCCTCCAGTCGCCCAAAGTGCCTCTGGATGGAGAAAATATCGATCAATGCCTGAGTAGGGTGGGACTCGTTTCCGCAACCTGCATTGATGACTGGTACCTTCGAAACTCCGACCGCCGAGCGGAAGTCCTCTGCTGAGCCGTGGCGAAGGACAAGGCAGTCAAAATAGGTGGAAATCGACCTGATCGTATCAATGAGCGACTCAGATGCGGTCATACCGTTTTGAAACTTCGTCCTGGCGACATCAATGGCGGCCCCACCTAGCCGCGCCATCGCGGCGTGAAACCCAACTCGCGTGCGCGTAGATGGCTGCAGGACCAGCAGCCCCAGGACTTTACCGAGGAGGGTGGATTGATCCTCTTGGCGCAGGCGGAATTCCTCGGATCGACCCAGGATATCCAGAATTCCTGCCCTCCCAATGCTTTCAATGGAAAGGATATGACGGAGACTCGGTGCTTCTGCAGCGCTCACAGCAACTTCCAGAAAATCAGATCGCGTTGAGAGGAAAAAACGAGACAAGCACACCATCGGTTGGGAGCAGCAGCGAGCCGACTCGCGGCGAGATTTCAATTGAGCTCTTTTCTTCCGTCGATGGGACGTGGGGTATGCGTCGAATCCTAACCGCAGCTCGATCACCTAGAGGCATAGCTGAACATCCGAGGTCGCTACCACCTGCGTCGACCATAACTGACCAGCGTTCGGTCACAAATCCCTCAGGATAAAAAAACATCCTGGGGACTGCTCTGGGATGAAACATCCCCGAGAACCGGATCCACAGCGCAAGCTCACTCCTGTCGGGAGGCATCACGACTTCGCCTACCTTTGTGGGAATCAGGACTCTCGTACCATCACCGAGGCTCTCTTCGATTCTCTCAGTCTTGACATCCACTTTGAGTTTCTTCTCTCCAGGGGATGTCCCGATTGAAACGTCAAGATCAGCTTCCTCAAGCCACTTACACGCCCTTTCAACATCCTTACTCAGAAAGAGCGGCCATGCCGCATGACGCAGAGGTTCTGCAACGATGGGCCAGGTACGATAGAGTGTCACCCCTGATGAGCGAGGGCGGAATATGGAGGGCTCAATGACTATTTTCAGGCTGCCTCGCGAGAGGCTCTTTCCCCAATAACGGCAGAATCGCACCCAGTCATAAAAAAAGTAATCCTTTTCGTCTTGCCGATCAGACAAGGTCGCCGTGACTTCCGAGACTGCCAAGAGACTCTTCTCCGCCTGCTGGTGAAAGCTCTGAACTCGCCTCGAGAGTAGTTGTCTCTCTGGAGATAGCCACGTCGCCGGATGAGAGCTTGAGAGTACCTCCTCCATAGAGGCATGCAACTGTACCTCGAACTCTTCAGGGGAGGTCTCTAAGTGGTACCTCATCACCCCATGGCCCGCCAGGTTCCCCAGCTTCTCTACACTGCCGGATGCAATCCGGATTGTGGGAAGCCCGGAGGCAAGCCTTATTCCGAGCTCGGTGCAGACGTTAGGATTCAGGTCTGTCAGGTCAATGACGGCCAGGTCAGCCGTCAAGAGCTTGTCTGCGATCTCCTCGCCCCACTTACCCTGGCGGGTCTCCTGCTTTTCACAAGAGAACGTCAATCCGTCTCTATTGTAGCTTTCTACGGCCGGCCGGATAAGGCGTTCGAAGACAATTGTCCAGGTGCCTTTTCCCGGGACCGAACGAGTCGGAGAAAAGGGAAGCGCGACAAAGCATAGTTTTTTGTTCTCCATTGCAACCAAAGATGGGAGTGTCAGTGATGATTGCCGGTGCCTGGTTCAACTGGAAAAGTCAGGGTATTGTGCTGACAGGGAACGCACCGTGGCCCCAACATCACGCCATGCCGTTCGGCGATCTCGGCCGAACGCTCGTACGCTTCTGCCAGAAACTCAACGCCGGGGGGCGGCGCATTCCGAAGCGGTGTGCTCGGGTCAGGCCTGAAGGGGCTCAGAACCGGGTCGCAGCCTCTGGCCGCGAGTGCCTCGACCCCCCGGAGGGTTTCTTCCAGGGGCTCCAGGCCAACCAGCAGCAAGGACCGAACTTTTCCGGCTCCGAACTCGACCACAGCCTTCTCGATGAAGTCGAGGTAGTACGGAAGGCCCAGGTCGTGTTTCTGCCGCATCACCTTCCGGGAGATCTCCGCGTTGAAGATCTCGAGGTTGATCGAGAGGCCGTGGATGCCCGCCTGCTTCAGTTCGGTGAGGTTGAGGAGCCCCGGCGAGGGGACCATCATGATGTCCACGGCGACGCCGGGGAAGGCCTTCGGCACCTCGTAGTAGACCGTTCTCAGGAAGTCGAAGTCCTCCGGCTTCGGGGTTCCCCCGGAGATCAGGACATGACGCGCCGGGAGAGTCCGGTCCTCCAGGGCACGGGCCACCGAGTCCACGAGCCCGTCAACCCTCTTGCGCCGATAGCGGTACTCATAGGGAAGGTCGCAGAAGGTGCAGACCATGCCGCACCCCTCGATCGGAGAGATCCGGACGCGATCCGCATGCGTGATGGCATAGGAAGTGTAGGGCTCCTCGGAGCTGTTCTTCTCGTCGTGGTAGTCAGGGACCGGGATGGGGCGGGCTGCAAAGTGCTGGCCTCCCGATGCAACGGCAAATCCGGCACCCTCAAGGTCGAGGAGGTGCGGCGGAGACTCGGCAACGAAGTTCGGGTTGTGGTCGCGCAGCGGGGCGTTCACCCAGATCTCTTCACCCAGGACGAGGGATATCCCCGACGTCGTCGCATAGTCAGCCAGTGTCAGCGGCCGGCTCGACAGCGCTTCGCGAGCCCGCGAAGACAGCGCCAGTCCTTCCGCCATCAAATGCAGCTTCAGTCGCTGAATAGGGGACAGCATTCCAGGTGCTTTCTGCGTTCCATGGTTCCTTCTTGGTCACGATACCAGTGGTTTCCAAGCCGTCACAAGAGGATTTTGCGGGCAAAAATAACCTGCCGACATCAAGAGACGGCAAGGAGTGTCGAGCGAGCCCGTAACCACAAGCCATCTATAGAGATCCAGCACTTCAGGTCGCCTTGACAGACCGGCAGATACGCCGGTAGGATGGATTCGATCCGACGCCGATTTCGTTCCCTATACGATTCGAGCCCATCGAGCACACCGATCCCCATGGCCAACCCAGAGCATCTCGAGATCATCCAGAAGGGCACTGCTGCCTGGAATGAATGGAGGGCGAGCCACCCGACGGTCTGGCCGGATCTCCTCGGGGCGGCGCTTCCCACCATCCGTCTCGACGAGGCCAACCTGGAGAATGTGAACCTCTCAAGAGTGGACCTTGAGAAGGCTTCGTTGGTGGGGGCCCACCTCCGGAACAGCAACCTTCGAGGCGCCAGCCTCATCAACGCAAACCTGACCGGGGCAGATCTCCAGGAGGCCAACCTCTATGGCGCGCGCCTGGCTGGTGCGTGCTTGGAGCGTACCATGCTGCGCCACGCGAATCTTCTCAGGGCGTCCTTCGATCGGACGAACCTGGCTTTCGCGACCTTCGGTTCGACGTCGTTTGACCATGGGCTGATCGAAGGCGGAATCCGGCTTGGAACCATCTACCACGATGAGCCATCGATCGTGGATGTGCAAATCTTTGACGCTGCCGCAAGCTTCCTGCGACGCAAGCCTCATCTCACCCGTTCGACACTATGGCTTTTCCAGGACGCGGGTATTCCAGAGCAGATGCTCGATGCATTTCGGGAGACGCCCGAAGCGAAGAGGTGGTACTCCTGTTTCGTCAGCTATGGCCACTCCTCGGACGCAGATCGGCAGTTTGTAGAAAAGCTTTGCGAACGGCTTGAGGAGAAGAGAGTGCCGTTCTGGCAGGACAACCTGGGGCTCAGCTATGGTGCATTCCTGGAGGAAGAAATAGCCGGGGCCATCAACCACTACGACCGTACCTTGGCCTGCTGTTCGCGAGTCTCATTGGCGAGCGACTGGGTCAACAGAGAGCTTGCCATGGTGGTCGCCAAGGAGAAGCAAGTCGACCGAGCCGTCCTCTTGCCTCTTGACGTAGACGGCTGCTTGCTTGATGACACCGGAAACCAAGAGCTTTTCAAGTTTTCCTCGCGACTCATTGCCGATTTCAGAAAATGGCAGGAGCCCACGGAGTTCGACAAAGCTATCGATCGCCTTTTCAAGGCGCTGAATCCTGCCGTATCCTGATCGTTGCTGGTTTTATGTTCCTCGGATCGCGCAGTTCCAGGGATCGACACTACTCGATCAAGCAAAGGTCAATCGCCAACAGATCGTTGCCTTCGCAGGATGCCGCTCCAAGCGAGAGACTCACTTCCGGCTGGAGGCTCCGCCACCGCCTCGCTCCAGGAGGTACCTGCACCAAGAAGACCTCCAGGGCAACGTCTTCTTCCAGCTCCCGCAGAGGTGACACCCAGATTTCCTGATCACAACCGCACTTGGCCGCCGCATCGGTTACCAGGAGGACCTTCCTCCCACGGTATCGCGTCGAGCCGCTGCGTTGCCACCAGGAATGAACGGCGGCGACCGCCAGACGCGCTGCACCTTGATCAGGAGAAGCTGGCTGGCGCAGCGCATCACCTGCGCCCGAGACGCCTTCTTCCTCGGTAAAGGTCACCGAGAGAACGGGTTCGCCGGCCTTCAGAGACGCGGCGACTCGGCGGGACAGCAGCCGGTACTGCTCGCGGCGAGCTTCGATAGAGAGCTTCTTGTAGCTCTCACCGGGAGAGAAGCGGTACCCCAACCGATGGAGCAGATTTCCAACGGTTCGATAGCTGACGTTCCGACCGCGAGCGGATAGCTCTGCGGCGAGGCTACGGATGCTCTTGCAGGTCCAGTCAAGAGGCCGGTCCTCTTCCTCCTGAGAGCTCTCCAGGAGGGCCTCGAGGTCTCTCGCGATGGTTTCGTCCTGGTCCTCAATCGCCTTCCGCCCGGCACCCCGCTTCCGGACGCGCCCCTCCTCCGTCAGCTGAGACAGGCTCGGCCCAGGATTCTTGAGCTCTTCCATGCCGGCTCGGATGGTCGTCCTGGAGAGACCCGTGGCTTCAGAGACAACAGACACGCCGCCGGACCCCAAAACCAGCGCCTCCGCCGCCGCCCAGTGACGCCGGAGCCTTTCATCCAGGACGGGCGACAGGATCTCATAGCGGCGGCGGATGTCCGACCCTGGTGTATAATCATCAATTAT
>DIHE01000012.1:50112-50362 GCA_002420005.1 Holophagales bacterium UBA5704
ATAATTGATGATTATCCGCCACGCTCGAGCACGACTTGGAGCTGATGGGATGCTATGGAGGACCGCCGACCCTGTCAAGGCTTTGAGCATATGGCGTATAGGCGCGAGGCAGGGGACACGGAGGCGCGTGATGGTTTTCTTTCCGGGCGCAAGATCCTGGTGGACTCGCCTGCCCCGGCCGAGACGGTGGGCCTCTCCGGCTTGCTCCAGCCCGGAGGAGGAAATGCGGGCGGGCCTTCGGCCCGTTCTT
>DIHE01000012.1:50612-114372 GCA_002420005.1 Holophagales bacterium UBA5704
CGCCAGCGCTCCCAGGGGGCGCGAGGCGATACTCTGGGGCGCTGCCACTACAGTCCTCGAACACCACGGTCGAGTCCACGAATACTGCGGTCGAGTCCTCGACGACCGCGGTCGAGTCCTACAATACTGCGGTCGTTGCCAGGTCGACCGCCGGTCGAGTCCTCAAATACCGCAGTCGAGCCCTCGAATACCGCGGTCGAGCTGCCGACGACCGGCGCGGCTGCGCCCCCCACCCTCTTGACACCCCACCCTCTCCCGGGTCACACTTTTGAACGATGGTTCAACTCCGTGAGACCCAGCGCGAAGGGCGCACATCCGAGAAGAAGCGGGAGATCCTGGAGGCGGCGTCGCGGGTGTTCCGGCGCCAGGGGCTCCATGCCACCGGGATGCGCGACATCGCGGCGGAGCTGGACATGGCGGTCGGCAACCTCTACTACTACTTCCGCGACAAGGAAGATCTGCTCGCCTTCATTCAGCAGACCACCCTGTCCGGTCTGCGGCGCCTCGCGGCGCGGATCGAAGGGCTCGATCTGCCGGCCGACGCCCGCCTCTGGCTGCTCCTCGCCGGCCATGTGGCCCTGCTCAACGAGGAGACGCCGGGGTCTCTCGGCCATCTGGAGGTGGAGGCGCTCGGCGAGGAACGGCGGGGGCCGATCCAGGAGGGGCGCGACGCCTATGAGCGAACGTTTCGCCGGCTGATCGACGAAGGCGTCGCCGCCGGCGTGCTCCAGGCTCCCGACCCCAAGGTGGCGGCGCTCGCCCTCCTCGGTGCGGCGAACTGGAGCGTCAAGTGGTTCCGGCCGGACGGCGGCAAGTCCGCCCGCGAGATCGGCCGCGACCTGGCGGACCTGCTGGTGCGCGGCCTGCTCGCCCCCCGGCGCGCGGGGAACGGTTTTGCCTCTCCCTCTCTCGACCTGTTGACGGCTCTCCTGGAGCCGTCCATCCATCCAGGAGAAGAACCCTGATGAGCGACGACCTCACCACGCTGCGCCTGCGGGTCAACGGCGAAACCCGGGCCGTGGTCTTCCCCACCCATCACACGCTCCTGGAGGTTCTGCGCGAGGAGCTCGCGCTGACCGGCACCAAGCACGGCTGTGAGCTCGGCGAGTGCGGCGCCTGTGCCGTGCTGGTCGACGGCCGGCCGGTCCTCTCCTGCCTGGCGCTCGCCGCCGAGATGGAGGGCCGGGAGATCGAGACCGTCGAAGGCCTCCAGATCGGCAACGAGCTGCACCCCTTGCAGGCCACCTTCGCCGACCTGAACGCCGCCCAGTGCGGCTACTGCACACCCGGCATCCTGATGACCGCCAAGGCCCTCCTCGCCGAGAATCCCCGCCCGTCCGGGGACGAGATCCGCGAGGCCCTGGCCGGCAATCTCTGCCGGTGCACCGGGTATCACAAGATCGTGGAAGCCGTGGATTGGGCGGCGGCCCGGATGCGGGGCGAGGAGGGGACGCCGCCGGCCGAGGTGTTCTACGGCAGCCCGGTCCCGGACGCCCCGCGGGTTTGACTTGGAGACCGAGGAGACGACCATGGCCGAGCCCATCCGCAAGATCACTCCCGAAGAAGACCCCGCGCCGGAGCGGGAGCCCCGCCTGATCGGCAAACCCTTCCGCCGCGTGGACGGCCGCGCCAAGGTCACCGGCGCCACCCGCTTCGCCGACGATCTGTCCTTTCCACGCATGTGCTGGGTGCGCCTCGTCCGTTCGACGGTGCCGCATGCGGTGATCCGGAGCATCGACCTCGGCGAGGCCGAGAAGGTGCCGGGCGTCCTCGGCTTCCTCACCGGCAAGGACTTCCCGATCCCGTTCGGCATCCTCCCCGTCTCCCAGGACGAGCATGCCCTCTGCCCCGACAAGGTCCGCTTCGTCGGAGACCCGGTGGTGGCCGTGGCCGCCACCACCGAGGACGCGGCCTACGAGGCGGCCTGGAAGGTGAAAGTGGACTATGAGCCGTTGCCGACCATCGGCAGCGTCCAGGAAGCGCTCGACACCCCCGAGCCGCGCATCCACGACTATGGGGACGAGGGAAACCTCCACAAAGTCGTGTCCATGACCTTCGGCGCCGTCGAAGAGGGTTTCGCCGCGGCGGACGAGATCTTCGAAGACACCATCTGGTACGAGGGCAACACGCACCTCCCGATGGAGCAGCACAGCGCCGTGGCGGTGCCCGAGGACGACGACCGGGTCACCCTGTGGTCTTCCTCCCAGACCCCGCACTACGTCCACCGCGCGCTGACCAAGGTGCTGGGCCTCCCCGCCTCGCGCATCCGCGTCGTCGCCTGCTCCAACGGTGGCGGCTTCGGCGGCAAGAGCGATCCGTTCAATCACGAGATCGTCGTGGCGAAAATGGCTCTGAAGCTCGGCCGGCCGGTCAAGATCACCCTCACCCGCGAGGAGGTCTTCCTCTGCCACCGCGGGCGCCATCCCGTGCTGATGAGCGTCAAGACCGGCATCAAGCGCGAGAGCGACGGCCGCGTGTCGATCACCGCCCAGCGCCTGCAGACGGCGCTCGACGGCGGCGCCTACGGCAGCTATGGCGTCGCCTCGACCTACTACACGGGCGCGCTTCAGACCGTGACCTACAAGATGCCGGCCTACGAGTTCCAAGGCGTGCGCGCGTTCACCAACAAGCCGCCGTGCGGCCCCAAGCGCGGCCACGGCACGCCGCAGCCGCGCTTCGCCTTCGAGGTCCATCTCGACAAGATCGCAGCGAAAACCGGCCTCAATCCGGCCGACCTGCGCCTCGGCATGCTCGCCGAGCCGGACACGGTGACCGCGAACTGGCTGCGCGTCGGCACCATGGGGCTCGGCAAATGCATCGAGGCCGTGGTCGCCGGCAGCGGCTTCCGCGAGCGCTGGGGGAAGCTCCCGCCGGGCCGCGGCCTCGGCCTCGCCTGCGGCTCGTATCTGTGCGGCGCCGGCTTGCCGATCTATTGGAATCACATGCCGCAATCGGGCGTGATGATCAAGCTCGACCGCTCGGGCGGCGTCGCGGTGTTCTGCGGCCAGGCCGAGATCGGCCAGGGATCGGACTCGGTGCTCGCCGCGATCGTCGCCGAGATCCTCGGGGTCTCGCTCAGCGACATCCGCCTCTGCGTGGCCGATACCGATCTCACGCCGGTCGATCTCGGCAGCTATTCGTCGCGCGTCACCCTGATGATGGGCAACGCGGCCGTCCAGGCGGCGGAGCGGGCGCGCGAGCAGATCGCCCAGGCGGTCGGCCAGCAGCTCGAGATTCCGTCCGGCCGCCTGGTCTTCGCCGATGGCCGGGTGTTCGACGCAACCGATCCGGACACCGGGCTCTCCTTCCAGGACGCGGTGATCGCCACCGAGGCGCGCTTCGGCACCCTCGCCACCACCGGCAGCTACATCCCGCCGCGCTCGCCGGGCAAATACCGCGGCGCCGGCGTCGGCCCCTCCCCCGCCTATTCCTATTCGGCGGCGGTGATCGAGGTCGAGGTCGACCCCGCGACCGGCCTGTGGAACCCGCTCCACGTCTGGATCGCGCACGACATCGGGAAATCGATCAATCCGGTGCTGGTGATGGGCCAGGTGGAAGGTGGCGTGTACATGGGGCTGGGCGAGGTGATGATGGAGGAGTCGGCGTTCCGCCGCCTGCCGCGTCACCTTTCGAATGCCCTGGTGCACAAGTTCCCCTCGATGCTCGAATACAAGAGCCCCTCGTTTGCCGACATGCCACCGGTGACCACCTATCTGATCGAAGATCCGGACCCGCAAGGACCGTTCGGCGCCAAGGAGGTGGGCCAGGGTCCGCTCCTGCCGGTGATGCCCGCGGTGGCCAATGCGATCTACGATGCGGTGGGCGTGCGCATCGACCAGAGCCCGATCCATCCGCACATGGTGCTCAAGGCGTTGCAGGCGAAGGCCAAGGGCGACGAGGCGCGCTTCGGTCCCAAGGCGTTCCCGGAGGTCGACTTCGGCGAGACCCTGCTGGTGCCCACGCCGGCCCAGGGGGGCGACGGCAAGGCGATCAACGACTTCAAGGACAAGCTGCGCAGCGGCATGCGCTCCGCCTCCGGCACCATGATGAGCCGGGAGGAGGCGCTGCGGAACAAAAAGGTTTCCGTGCTGACCACCGAGCTGAAAGGAGCGCGCTGATGTTGCGGTTGCCCGCCTTCCGATTCCTGCAGCCGAAGACCCTCGGCGAGGCCGCCGCGATGCTCGCGGGTGAGCCGGAGGCCCGCCTCGTCGCCGGGGGGACGGACCTCTGGCCGAACCTGAAGCGCCGGCACCAGAAGGCGCAGACGGTGGTGAGCCTGATGCGCCTCCCCGAGCTGCGCGGCCTCCACGTCAACGGCGGGCTGCGCCTCGGCGCCACCGCGCTCCTCGCCGACATCGAGACCGACACACAGGTGCGCGCCCGCTGGCCGTCCCTGGCCACCGCCATCGCCTCGATCTCGTCGCCGCCGCTGCGCAACATGGGGACGATCGGCGGCAACGTCTGCGTCGACACCCGGTGCACCTACTACAACCAGACCGAGGACTGGCGCCGTTCGATCGGCTATTGCCTGAAGGCGGAGGGCTCGACCTGCTGGGTCGCCACCAGCTCCCCCACCTGCCTCGCCCACACCGCCTCGGACTCGGCACCGATGCTCTGCGCCCTGGGAGCGCAGGCGCGGCTGGTCGCGCCCGACGGCGAGCGCGAGATCCCCCTCGAACAGCTCTACCAGGACGACGGCATCCAATATCTGGCCAAGCGGTCGGACGAGATCCTCACCGACCTCCTCGTCCCGGGCGAAGCCGACGCCGCGCATTGCCGCTCCGCCTTCTGGAAGCTGCGCCGCCGCGGCACGATCGACTTCGCGGTCCTCTCCGCCGCCGTGGCCCTGTGGACCGATCCGTCCGGAGAGGTCACCCGGGCCCGCATCTACCTGGGAGCCGTCGGCTCGCAGCCGGTGGCCGCCACGGACGCCGCACAGTTCCTGATCGGCAAGCCGCTCACCGCGGAAACCCTCGCCGAAGCCGCCCGGCTCGCCCGCAAACCCGCCTATCCGATGGACAACACGGACTTCCAGGCCCAGTGGCGCGGCACGATGGTGGTCCAGTACACCGAAGCCGCGCTGCGCGAAGCCGCGGGGCTGCCGGTGGAGCGGTTGGCACCGCGGCATCTGCCGGTGGTGGCGGGCTGAGCCGGCCGGGGAGCCGCCGCCGGCTTGGACGGCCGGGAAGCCGTAACCGTAGAAGAGACGAGGACTGAAAAACGAGCTCCGTCCGACGGCTTGGATGGGTGGTGAGAGGGGACACCTCCGGCCGAGATCTTCTACGGTTCCCCCTCCCGGAGGACACAATGACCCGATCCACGAAGCTCCGTGGGACCTGGGTGGCCGCTCTGCTCTTGAGCGCCGCCTTCTCCCATCCGGTGGCCGCTCAAACACCCGCCATCCAAGGTACGTTCGTCGAGCCGCCCCGGCCGACCACGGCCGACGAGGTCACCTTGGTGGTCTATGGCCGTCAGAGCCCTGACTGCCGGTTCACCCTGGGCTCGCCCTCCTTCTTCCCGGACATTCTTCACTTCCAACTCCAGGCCTCGAGAGCGGCCTGCGATTCTCCGGCCACTGAGCCGTTCGAGACCCGTGTCCCGCTCGGCCGGCTCGCGGCCGGCGACTATCAGGTTGGCTTCCAGGTCGGCTCTCAACCGCTGTTCTGGTACGAAATGTTCGCCGTGCATCCGACCAGCCGATCGGCGCGGCTGCACGACGAGCTCTTCCACGTCGACGTCGAGTGGCGCAACCCCGCGAACGGCAATCTGGTCCACGCCACCGCCTTGCCGCTGACCGACGAGTCCGCCGCGTTCTGGTTCTTCGGCCCGGACAACGTCGAGGTCACCGTCAAGGTCCTCGACGGCCGGCCGGTCAACGGCCATTGGTGGGTGTTCCTGGCCAGCATGACCGATCTGGAGCTGACCGTCACCGTGCTCGAAAACCTGGACGACTGCCTGCGCCTTCCCTCGGTGCCGCCGTCCTGCCCGACCCGCACCTATCGGCAGACGGCCGGGGCCAACCGCAATCTCATCGATGTCCAGGCGTTCGCCGAGTGAAAGGAAGGAGAGCCATGAAATCACGCATCGCCACCCCTGTGCTCGCGCTGTCCTTCCTCCTCTGCGCCTCCGCCGCGGGCGCCCGCTACGCGCCGTCTCTCGCCGTGGAGCCGCGCGACCCGTCCTCGCTCACTCCCTTGCGGATCGAGGTCGGCGTCTACTCGACCGATGACCCGCAGATCCGCTTCGACGGCATCGTCGGCAATCGGCTCGTCTTCTCCGCGGACCTGATCCCCCTCCCTCCCGGCCTGCCGCTTCCGCCGGAGAGCCTCTATACCCTGACCACCGAGGTTCCTCCCTTGGCCGCGGGGACGTATCGTGTGATCTTCAGCTACCGCGACGGCGACGACTTCTTCATCCAGCGCTCCTTTCGGGTCCACGCTCCCACGCCCGGCCTGGTGTTCGAGCAGGCGGACGGCTGGACGACCAGCGTGGGCATCGACTGGAAGCTCCGCTCCGGGCAGACCGGCTCCGCCAACGGCGTCGCGCTGACGGACGAATCCGGCTATTTCTGGTTCTTCGCGCCGGACAACGCCGAGGTGACCCTCAAGGTGCTCGACGGCCGCGCGTTCAACGGCCACTGGTGGGTGTTTCTCGCCAGCATGACGGACGTGGAATTCACCGCCACGGTGAACCGCTGCCCACCGCCTCCGATCGGTGCCCCCTGCGTCTCCAAGACCTACCGCAGCCCGCAGGGGATCAACCGCAACTTCCTCGATACGCTCGCCTTCTAGGAAAGCGGGTGGAAGCCCGCAGGGGCTCAGCGCCCACCCATCGCACCCGACTCCAGACACGGGGGGGTAGGGCAACCCTTGGGGTTGCCCTCGTTCTCGCCACCGAGGGTCCCCCCGTGGCCGCAAAACGGAGGATGCCGCGGTGACCTCGGCGGCGATCTTGCCGGCGTGGTCTCCGCGCATCGACTCCCGTCTCGCCCTATAATCACCAGCAACCTCGAAAGTGCGGCCGACGGAGGGCGAGGTGAACCAGGACGACGTGCAGCGGGCGCTGGCCGGTGAGGAGCCGGCGCTCACCCGGATGGTACAGACGCTGACCCCGGTCATCCAGAGCCGGGTGGCCCGCGGCCTCCTCCTGCGGCGCACCGGGACGGCGGCCGGGCGCAACGTCCGGCAAGAGGTCGAGGACCTCACCCAGGACATTCTCCTGCTCCTCTTCGCCGACGGCGGCAAGGTGCTGCGGAGCTGGCAGCCGGAGCGCGGATTGAGCCTGGTCAACTTCGCGGGGCTGGTGGCGGAACGACAAACCGCGTCGATCCTGCGCAGCGGCAAGCGCAGCCCGTGGAAGGAGGACCCCACGCTTCCTGAAGACTTCGAGCAGGCCGCCGTGGACGGAGGACCCGAGGAGATCGCCATCTCGCGCGACCGGGTGCAGCACCTCCTGCACCGCCTCTCCGAAGAGCTGAGCCCGCTCGGCCGGCACTTGTTCGACCTCCTGTTCCTCCGCGACCTGCCGGTGGACGAGGTGGTCCGCCGGAGCGCGATGAGCCCCGACGCGGTCTATGCCTGGAGAAGCCGGCTACGCCGCCTGGCCCGCCGGCTGCTCGACGAGCCGTCAGAAATCCACCTCGCCCCGCGAACACCTGGGAGGGACAGCCGACCATGAGCGAAGACCTTTGGCAGAAAGAGCTGGCCCGGGTGAGCCGCGAACAAGAGGAGGAGGACATGCGCCGGCTCGACGAGCGCTGGGACCGTCTGAGCGAAGGCACGCTCACCGCAGAGGAGGAAGCCGAGCTGCGCGCCCTCGCCTCGACCTCCGAGGACGCCGCCCGGGCCTGGGAGGCGTTCCGGCCCCTGGGAGCCGATTTCCAGGCCCGCGTCGTGCAAAAGATCCGCGAGAAAAAGTCCGGGAAGGTGCTGCCGTGGCGCCGCACCCTCGTCACCTTGGGCCTGGGCTCCTCGGTGGCGGCGGCTGCGCTCCTGGTGGTCGTCCTGCTGCCGGCGCCCCTCCCCGACTACGCCCCGGCCGAGGTCTCGGGTGGCACCAGCGTCTGGCGCGGCGAAGACACCGCAGCGGCCCGGGTCCCGGTGCTCGCGCCGGGCGACCGCTTCCGCGTGGGCCTGCGCCCCGCCACCGAGAATCCGGTACAGCCGCTGGCGGCCGAGTGTTTCCTCCTCCGGGGCCAGGAGCTCTACCGCCTCGCGATCACGAGCGCGATCGATCCGGGAGGAGCGGTGCGGGTGGAGGGCACGATCGGCGACGGTGTCCCCCCGGGCGCCTGGACGCTGTGGTCCGTGGTCGGCCGGAGCGGCAGGCTGCCGGACCCGGAGGCGTTGCGCTCCTCCTCCGGGAAGGTGCGCAAACGGGATTGGGTCGCGATCGCCACCGAGATCCGGATTCAACCGCGGCCGGCGGAGGGATGACCGCCCGCCCACTGCTGGTTGGCGCTCTCCTCGGCGGGCTGTGCGGCGGCTGCGCAGCTCCCGACGCCCCCCCACTGCACGTCGAATACGCGGGTTGTGCAAAAGTCTTCCTGCCCGGTCCGGTCTGCGTGCTGCGCGACCATCGCAAGTTGCGATTCTGGGTCGACCTGCCACCGGAGGTGGAGATCGAGATCCGGGCTGATGACCGGCGGTTGACGGGTGAAACCGGCGTCGTCCAGGGCGGCCGGCAGTTGACCGTCGTGATCCCTCCCGGGGCCGCGTCCGTCGAGCTCCAGGCCTCCTCACCCCGAGGAGGAAAGGCCGTTTGGTCTCTGGCGATCTCTCCGCGGCGCGAGAGCCCCGGCGAAGTGGCGAGCCTCCAGGCACGCATACTCCTGGCCCGGGGTGATTACGACGCAGCGCAGAGCTTCTTGGTCCGGGCCATGGGTGCACATCGAGCCTCCGGCTCCCTTCTGGCCGAGGTCGACGACGCGGGAGCCCTCGTCTGGGCCCAGATCCAGCGACGCCGTTTCGCCGCCGCCCGGCAGGTCCTTTCCTCCCTGCGGCTCCCCCCGGAGGCTCCCGCCGAGGCGGCGTATTACCGGAGCTACTACCGTGGAATGCTGGCGGAGCACACCGGCGACGCACGCTCCGCGCTCGCCGAGCTCGAAGGCGCGATCGGCCAAGTGGAGCGGGTGGGCAAGATGAAGCTCCAGCGCTGGGATGCCGAGCAGATGCTGGGCCGCCAGCTTCAGGCCTTGGGCCGCTCGCGCGAGGCCGCCCTGCTGTTCGACCGTCTGCGCCGCGCACCTCCCAATGACGAGAAGTGCCCTTTGAGCGGGATGCTCAGCAACTACGCCTGGGCGCTCCTCCTCGCCGCCGAAGCCGGCCAGCACATGGGCGATCCGCTCCCGCTGCTCACCGAGGCGCGGCAGGTGGCCGAGCGCGCCGCCTGTCCGCGGCCGGACGAGCGCCGGCTGAATGATCTCCTCAACGTGGCTCTCGCCCACTTGCAAGCCGGCCGGCTGCCGGCCGCCCGCGCCGCGATGTCCGAGGCTCGCTCCCTGGAGCGCTTCGCCCAGCCTCTCCAGAGGCTTTGGGGTCTGGAGCTGGCCGCGCGGCTCGAGCTCGCCGAGGACCGGCCGGAGGCCGCGCTGCGGCTCTACGACCGGCTGGAGACGCTGGCGGCGAGCCTCTCGGCTCCGGACGGCCTCTGGCGGGCCGCCTACGGGCGGGCGCGCTGCCACCGCGCCCTGGGGCGTTCCGGAGAGGCCCTGGCCGCCCTGCACGAGGCCGAGACGCTGCTCGATGCACAGAGCCTGGAGATCCCGATCCAGGCCGGGCGGGACACCTTCGCGGCCCAGCGCGAGGGAGCGACGAAGCTCCACCTGGAGCTGCTGCTCGCCACCGGCCGCCCGGACGAAGCCTTGCAGGTGGCGCGCCGTTCCAGGTCACGGGTGCTGCGGCAGCTCGCCCGCGGCGACCGTCTGGCGCAGCTGACCGATCCGGAGCAGAAAGCCTGGGATGACGCTCTCGCCGACTATTGGACCCGGCGGGCGGACCTGGAGGCCGGAGCCGTCGACGAGTGGCGGTTGCCCGCCGATCGGCTGCACCGCCGCCGAGCGGCGCAGGCGGAGGCGACCCGGGACGCGGAGCGCGCGCTCGACCGCGCCTTCGCGGTGCTCGGCGGAGCGGCCGCAGCTCTGCCGCTGCCCGCCCCCCAACCCGGCGAGGTGCTGCTCGCCTACCATCCCCTGCCCCACGGCTGGGTGGGCTTCGCGAGCGACGGCCGGACGGTGGCGGTGCATCGCTTCGACCTGCCGGCCGGTGTATCGGCCCGCCCCGAGGAGCTGGCAGCACACCTGCTCGGCCCGTTCCAGGCCCGCATCGAGCGGGCCCGTCGGCTGCGCATCCTCCCCTATGGCGTTCTGCGCAGCGTCGACTTCCATGCCCTGCCTTTTCGCGGCGACGTCCTGCTCGCCACGCTCCCGGTCGCCTACGGGCTCGATCTGGGCCTGGCGACCGACCCACGGCCGGCGGCCTGGCGGCAGGCCCTGGTCGTCGCCAACCCCTCGCAGGACCTGCCGGCGGCCCTGCGTGAAGCCGATGCCGTCGCGGCGGCCCTACGGCGGGGACAACCGGCGATGACCCGGCGCCTGCTGCGCGGACAAGAAGCCTCCGCGGGAGAGGTCGGCCGGTCGCTCGCCGCGGCCGACCTTTTCCACTATGCCGGCCACGGCGTCTTCTCGGGCTCCGGCGGCTGGGAGAGCGTCCTGCCTCTCGCCGCCGGCACCCGGCTGACCCTTGGCGATCTGCTGGCGCTGCCCCGCGTGCCGCGCCAGGTGGTGCTCTCCGGGTGCGACACCGGGAAATCCGGTGCCGAGGCTCCGATCGAAGGGCTCGGCCTGGCCCATGCCTTTCTCCTCGCCGGCTCGCGGGAGGTCATCGCCGCGACCCGGCCGGTCGGAGACCGCGCAGCCCTGGGGCTCTTCGCCGAGCTGTACCGGCGCTGGAGCCCCTCGGCGGATCTCGCCACCCTGCTGCGCGACGCCCAGCTCGCCTGGCGGCGGCAGGACCCCGGTGGGGACTGGGCGAGCTTCCGCCTCTTCGAGCCGTAGCAGAACAGCCGTCTCGCACGCCTCTTTGTCAGAAACCGCCCACCGGGCGCGAAGCTCCTTCACGACAAGGAGGACAAGGTGATGAGACGACTCATACGATGGATCGTTCCCTGTGCCGCGCTCGGCCTGAGTGCCTGCAGCACGCTGCCCCGTCCCGTCGGGCCCGATCTCCAAGGCTCGGAGCGCCAGAAAGCCGCCGTCCCCAATCGCTGGATCGGCGTGACGAAGCTCTGGAGGCAGCGCTGCCCGGTCCCCGGCGCCGCCGGCTGGACCGTACGGCCCCTCTTCCCATTACAGAACCTGGAGCCGGCCCTGCAGGCGCCGGCCCGCAGGGCCAAGCTGCACCGGTTCTGCGTCTACGAATACGAAGGCGATGAGCCCTATCCCATGGACCTGGAGCTGCCGCCGGAGGTCTCGGCGCGACTGCGCAGCGCCGAGCACGACAGAATCGCCCTGGCCGGCGCGGCCAGTCTCGACGAGATCACCCGGGAACCCTTTTATCAACACTTTCTGGGACAGGCCCAGATTCCGGAACACCTCCCCCTGACCGGCTCGCCGCGCGTCCGGCTGGCCTTTCTCGACACCCAGCCGGACGGAGAAAGGATCCCCGCAGCCGATCCGAGGTCTCCCCACGGCTACACCCTGCTGCACATCGCCGACCGGCTTTCCGGTCCTCTGGCCTGCCGGGACGACAAAAGCTCCTGCGCGATCGAGTTGGCGTCCCGGCTCGCCCTGCCGGTGGTCAGGTTCAACCCTGCGACCGGGCTCGAAGAGGAAAGAGACACGGCCCGCGGCGGCTACCGCGGGTCGCTCGACGATCTCACCTCGGCCCTCTGGGCCGAAATCAACCACCGGCCGGAGCATCGCCTGGTGCTCAATCTGTCCGTCGGATGGGACGGTGAGAAGCTCGGAGGCTGGGAGACCGAGCTGTCGGACATGACTCCAGCCGTCCAAGGCGTTTACCGTGCCCTGCGGTTCGCCGCCGACCGGGACATTCTGGTGATCGCCGCCGCCGGTAACGAGCTGGAGGGGCAGAATCCCACAGATCAGCCGCCGCTGCTGCCCGGCGGCTGGGAGATGCGGCAGCTCCCCAAGGAAGATGGATTCGAGAAACGGCCGTTCATCTACGCCGTCAGCGGTGTCGACGGCGCCGGCCATCCTCTGGTGAACACCCGCGCCCAGGGGGAGGCTCCGCGGGTCGCCTACGCCGACCATGTCAAAGTGCCCGACCTCCGCAAACCGGGCCTTTATACCGCGACGTTGACGGGAACCTCCGTCGCGTCGGCCATGGTTTCGACGATCGCCTCCATCGTCTGGAGCCACCGGCCCGAGCTGACGCCTGCGCAGGTCATGGACACCCTGTCTGCCTCCGGTGAGGTCATGGAGACTCCGCTGGATGCAGCCGGAGAGCGCAGGCCCCGCCGGCCGGACATTTCCGCCCCTTCGGAGCCCGCGACGGACGTGCGGCGGATCACGCTGTGCCGGGCCTTGACGCTGGCCTGCTCGGCCGGAGACCACTGCCCGGCCCCCGCCTGCGACAGGCCGGATGCCCTTCCTCAGCCTGACTGGCACGCCTTCGAGGCACCCAGGGTGGACTCCATCCTGACCCGATTCCCCTCGCGGAGCCACCGCGACGTGCGTGACGGGCCCTGGATCGCCACACAGCCGGGAGTGGATCCATGCCCGAACTGCGCGGTGACGGGACCACCCGATCGCGCCGCGGCCACCCCGACCGAGAAGGCGGTGGTCGCCCATCTGGCAACTCGCAGCTACGGGGAGCAACCAGCCCTCGCAGCCTCCTACACCGACGATCTCTATGAGCTCTACGCCGAGGTCCCCGGCGGCCCCGACGGGTGGGCCGCGGGCAACTTGCAGGGGGCAACGCTGGAGCTCTTCTGTTTCAATGACAGGGGAAGGAAAGAGCTCTGTGGCGGCTACTCGATCACGGCGCACTCCCCCCTTCGGCCCGGCGGAACGCTGATCGTCACCTTCTCCAGGCCTGTCCCGCGTCCCGCGCCCTTCCAGGCAACCCTGAGCTTCGTCCTGAACCCTCCCGCCGAGGCACCGCCCGGCACCATCCTGGCCGTCGACAGCCCGCTCTTCATCGCCGAGGAATAGCTCGGTTCGGCTTCCGGCCCCTCCCCACCGCGCCCGGCTCCCCTGCCGGGCGCTCTTGTTTTGGCGCAGAAATCTTTTTTTGTCAGACATCCGGGGCACCCGGCGAAGACCTTTTCAGAACGCCCCAACCGACCGAGTAAAGGAGCATGCAACATGAAGAGAACAGACAAACCGGGAGGAGGCCACCGGCCTCCGGAGCCCGGCGCGGGCAGCGGGCCACCGCAAGGCTTCGGCTCATTTCGCGAGCTCATCGTGGTCGCCAAGAAAGAAGCCGGTCTCCGCGCCTCCGGGCCGGAGATCGCCTCCACCACCGGCGCAGACGTGGCCTCCCTGGCGGACCTGATCGCCGGCGAAGGGATCCGCCTGCAACCTCTCTTCGGCGTCAGTGAGGAACGACTCCGCGCCGAAGCCGCCTCCGCAGAGTCCGCCACCGGCCAGGAGGGGCCCGACCTGTCTCTGTACTATCGGGTCGAGGCGCCGGACGATCGGCTCGACGAGCTGGCGCAGCGCCTGAACGAATCGGACCTGATCGATGGCGCCTACGTCAAGCCCGCAGGCGAGCCGCCGCGCGCGATCAACGAAATGGTCCCTCTGCTCGTCGACGCACCACCGACGACGCCCGACTTCACCGGCCGCCAGGGGTACCTGAACGCCGCGCCGGCCGGCATTGACGCACGTTTCGCCTGGACCCAGGCGGGAGGCCGTGGCGCGGGCGTGCGCATCATCGACTGCGAGTGGGGCTGGCGTTTCACCCACGAAGACCTGCTGCAGCGGTCGGGCGGCGTGGTCTCCGGGACGTCCTTCCCGGACGACAACCATGGCACCGCCGTCCTCGGCGTGATCGGCGGCGATGTCAATACGCTCGGGATCACCGGCATCTGCCCCGATGCGCTCCTCAGCGCCTCCTCCTTCTCGCTCCCCACGGCGACCGCCATCCGCAACGCCGCCGACCGCCTGGGACCGGGCGACATCCTCTTGCTGGAGATCCACCGGCCGGGTCCGCGGGCCACCGGCATCGGCCAGCAGGGCTTCATCTGCATCGAGTGGTGGCCGGACGATTTCGACGCGATCCGCTACGCGGTCAGCCGCGGGATCATCGTGGTCGAAGCCGCAGGCAACGGCTTCCAGAACCTCGACGATCCGATCTATGACGTCCGGCCCGCGGGATTTCCGGCGAGCTGGACCAACCCATTCCGCCGCACCACGCGCGATTCCGGCGCGGTGGTGGTCGGCGCCGGGGCACCGCCGCCGGGCACCCACGGCAGAGACTGGGGTCCGGATCGTTCGCGCCTCGATTTCTCCAACTACGGCAGCATGGTCGATGCGCAAGGCTGGGGGCGGGAGGTCACGACCTGCGGCTATGGCGATCTGCAAGGACCACCGGATCGCAACCTCTGGTATACCGATCAATTCAGCGGCACCTCGAGCGCCTCGCCGATCGTCGTGGGCGCCCTCGGCTGTGTCCAGGGCGTGCTGCGCGCCCGGGGGCGGGTGCCGCTCTCGCCGGCGCGGGCGCGGGACCTTCTGCGCACCACCGGCTCGCCGCAGCAGGATGCGCCCGGGCGCCCGCGCACCCAGCGCATCGGCAACCGGCCCGACCTGCGCCAGCTCATCGCCCGGGCGACCGAAACCGCCACCTGGACCGGTGTCCAGTTCCGCGGCACGATCCCGGCCGGCCAGACCTGGACCTGGTTCACCTTCGCCTGGCCGGCGCACTGGCACGTCCTGTGGACCGTGGTGCCCACCAACAACCATTCCGGATCGCCGCAGATCTCCTGGCGCACCAAGGTCGAGCGCGGCTCGGACGCCTTCATCACCTATTGGATCGCCGTCACCAACCTGAGCACCACGCCGACCGACATCGAAGGGCGTTTCTGCGTCCTCGGATGGTGAATCCCCCCACCCAGAAAGGTCAAAGGAGAAAACAATGCGAGTTGGAGTGCAATTCACCGGAACGGTTCCGGCGGGCCAGACCCGCCGCTGGTTCACCTTCGCCTGGCCCGCCGCCTGGCATGTGGTGTGGAACGTGGTGACGACCGCGCCGGTCCCCGGCAACGCCCCGGAGGTCCAGTGGGACGTCCAGGTCGAGCGGGGGTCCGCCACCGACATCACCTACTGGATCAACGTCACCAACCTCACCGCGAGCCCGCTCAGTTTCGAAGCGCGCTACGCGGTGCTCAATTAGGAGACGACCCTCATGCGCATCACGATCGAAACCCAGGAACGCGAAGCCGGCGGCACGACCGTCGTCGAGACCGTACAGCCCACCGCCACGGCGCAGCCCACCGCCGCGTTGAACGGCGGCCCTCCCGCTCCGGATCTGCTCGCCGCGATCCAGGCCGCGGCCGCCCCGGGAACGACGGCCGGCCGCGAGACACCGGAAGCGGCCCAGGACGGTGGCCGCGCACCAAGCGAGTAGGGGCTCCACGCCTTCCCCTCCCCACCGCGCCCGGCGCTTGCGCCGGGCGCTCTTTTCCGGCCCTCTTCTGTCAGAAATGCGCAGCCGCCGGCGAAGACCCTTCCCAGAAGGAAACAACCTCTGCCCGACGCAGAAGAAGGAAAGGCATCATGGAAACATTCACTTTCAAAGGCCGGTTGTGCGGCACCCTCTGCCCCGACCACCCGGAGCCCCTCTCGAACGTGAGGCTCCGGCTCTACCGGCTGCGCGACACCCAGGACGCCGCGGCGCGGGCCGTGGCCTCGCCGAAAGAAACGCTGGCCCTGCTGAGCGACGAGGACGTCAAGGCCAAAGAGCCCTCGCTTCTCGCGGAGGTGGAGACCGACGCCGAAGGGCGCTTCTCCTTCGAGCTGGGCGAACGGCAGGGCTATCGCGGCGAGGCGTTCGACGTTGACATTTATTGCGGCACCGTGCCGCGGCTGAAGCCGAAGAGAGTTCCCCCCCGGCCCCGCCAGCTCAGCATCACGACGTTCCAGCCACAATGGCGGAGGCGGGAAGAAGGGCGGATCGCGGTCTGGGAGTATTGCCTCCCGCAGCGGGTCTGGTGCTGGTTCCGCGGCCTCTTCGGTGCATGGACGATCTGCGGCAAGGTGGTCACCTGCGACCAGCCGGCCGCACCGGTGGCCAACGTCAAGGTCTCCGCGTTCGACGTCGACTGGCTCCAGGACGATCCGCTCGGCAGCGCGCTCACCGATGCAGGCGGGAGATTCCGGATCGACTACAGCACCGACGATTTCGAGACCACCCCGTTCTCGCCCGGGCTCGACCTCGAGCTGACGGGTGGCCCCGACGTCTATTTCCGCGTCGAGACCGCCGGCGGCGTCAGCCTGCTCGACGAGCCGCCGTCCCGCGGGCGCAAACCCGACCGGGAGAACCGGGGTCCGTGCTTCTGCACCTCCCTGTGCGTGGACCTCGACCCGGCGCCGCCCTTCGAAAACCCGTGGTTCACCCACGTGGGGGACTTCCACATTCTGGGTGACATCAACGCGGCCACCGGCTTGACCCACAGTGCCGTCCTGGGCCACTCAGGGCCGGGGTATGGGTTCTTCGGAGCGCTCAAGCTGCGCGGGTTCTGCCCGAAAACCATCTCCGGGCAGCCGGCGCGGTACCGCTTCCTCTACGAGAATCTCGCAACACCGGGGACCTTGACGCCGATCACCGGATCGCTGGTGACCGGAGTGCTCGTCGGGGCACGCCTGATCCTCTGGGACACCTTCGGGACGGGGCTCGCCTGGACGTTCCAGTCGATCTACGTCAAGGGGTCCGGAGCGACGACGGACCCGACACCGGCACCCGTGTTGCCGCCGGGCACTCCCTGGGGGGCGCCGCCGGCGCACGTGATCATTCCGGACGACGACGGCTGGATCGCCGTCGATCCCAACGGGCTGGACGGCGGGTTCTACGGCCCGTTGCTGCGCTTCGACACCACCGGGGTGCTCCCCACCTGGCACGCCCCGGGCAATGGCGCCGGCAACGCTCCACCCAGCCCGAAAAACGGCATCGACCTCGCCATCCACTTCGAGGCGGGGCCCGTCACGGGCCCGGCGGTCTTCTCCAACACCCTCGGCCGCATCCACGTCAACAACTGGAATTCGGTCGTGGAGCTCAACCTCCAGGAGCTGAGCGGCCCGGGAACGGCCTGTTCGAAGATCACCAACGCGATCCACATCCAGCACACCGTGGACCATGAGCTGACCGCGGCCTGGAGCCTGGGGATTTCCAGCGCCGCGGCCTTCCCGCCGCCACCGCCGCTCCCCTCAGGAACCGGGCCGCGCGGTGGATTCGGCACCCATTTCGTGGACGTCTCGCTCTGGCCTCCCTGCGCCTACTTCGTGACGCTGGGGACCCACCGGCGCCTCACCGACGGCGAGGACGACGATGAGGGAACCTCGCTGCAGGTCGTGTTCTGCAAGTGAGCCAACTCTGAGGCCCCGCCTTCGCTCCTCGCCGGCCCGCCCGTCCACGGGCCGGCGAGGCCCTCCCTCACGCCCGCCGGATCAATCGCAGGATCACCAGCAGCACGATGGCACCGATGAAGGCGATGAAGATGATCCCGGGCAGGCCGGCGAACGGGGCATTCCAGCCTTGCGAGCGAAACAGCCAGCTCCCCACGAAGGAGCCGACGATGCCGACGACGATGTCACCGAGGAGACCGAAGCGGCTCTTGACCACGAACGAGGCCAGTACCCCGGCCACCAGACCCACGATCAACAACGTCAGAATGTCCATCGCCATTCTCCTCTCATTCGTAGAGGACCGGAGAATCCGGCCTCACCCGCCCAGGCTGCGGCGTTCTGGGGAGAGGGTATCGCAATTCGTGGAAAGACGCCGCCCTTACCTGTCCCGGCCCTCCAGCACGCTCTCGATCCGCCGGTCGGGCACCAGCCAGACCAGGGCGATGAAGATGTAGAGCCCCATCGAGATCCACGGCGAGACGAACGCCGCGGGAATGGCGATCAGGTAGGCGATGGGCGACATCTTGCCCTTCCAGTCCTTGCCCACCGCCTTCGCGAGAAGCGAGCCGGGTCCCTGCGAGGCGATGATCCGCAGCTGCAGGATGTAATACGCAAGAGCAGCCATCAGCAGGACGAACCCGTACAGGGCCGCGGGCACCGCGGCAAAGTGGTTCTCGCCCATCCAGCCGGTGGTGAAGGGAATCAGCGAGAGCCAGAACAGCAGGTGCAGGTTGGCCCAGAGGATGCCCCCCGTCACCTTGTGCGTCGCGTGCACCATGTGGTGGTGGTTGTTCCAATAGATACCGAGGTACACGAAGCTCAGCACGTAGCTGAGAAACACGGGGAGCAGCGGAGCGAGGACCTCCAGGCTGTCTCCATGCGGCACCTTGAGCTCCAGCACCATGATCGTGATGAGGATGGCGATCACGCCATCGCTGAACGCTTCAAACCGGTTCTTCCCCATTCTGGTTCTCCCTCCACGCGGGAGGATACCGCGACAGGGGGTTGTCTATCCTGCCTCCTCGCCGAGCCATCGCGCCGCCCGCGCGGCGAGGTCGCGGCGCGCGGCTTCCAGGCTCGCCGCGGAGCTGCGGATCGCCGCCTGTCGGCTCTCGGCAGAGACGTCCTGCCGTCCCCAGCGGGCCGGGGCGGTCAGGCTCCAGCCCAGCCGCCAGCTCCGCGAGCCGAGCACGGCCGCCACCAGGAGGTCCAGCGCGTCGGCCCGGAGCCTGGTCTGCTCCATGAGGCCCTTCATCTCGCCGAGCAGGCCGCGCAGCTCCTCGACCTCCCGCCACCGCGCCTGAAGGTCGCCCTCGGCCGCGGCGAGCCGGGCGGTGAGGGTGTCGTTCCAGGCGGAAATCTCGGCGTCGCGCCCGCGCAGGCGGCCGAGCTCCTCTTCGGCCGTGGCGAGGGCTTGCTGCAGGCTCGCGACCCAGCGCTCGAAGTCGACCTCCCTTTCGCGCCGCCAGGCCGCGGCGCCCTCCGACTCGGCACAACGCCGTTCCAGATCGGCGGCGCGCCGGGTCAGCCGGAGCCCCTCGCGCTCGGCGGCGGACCAGGAGCGCAGGGCGTCCAGGGCGCCCGCCGAGGGGTGGGGTACCTCCTCCCAGGTGAGGGCGGTCCCGTCGTCGAGGGCACACCACAGGGCCTGCTGGTTCCCGTTCAGGAAGCCGGCGTGCTCCTCCGGATCGGCGGTCTGGTGGCGGAGATCGGCGGCCACGACCTCCGCCAGTCCGGCCGCGTCCGGCACCCGCAGGGTCCCGGGGGCGAACGGCGCCAGATCCGCGGCCAGGGAGGCGGCGACGCCCCCGGGGTCGGTCAACAGGCGGCGGTGGCTCACACCGAAGCGCGGGGCGCCGCGCGAATGGCGCAGCGCCGCCAGGTTGTAGACCTCCCAGAGGGCGATGCCCACCGCGAGGGGCAGGCCGTCGCGCGCCCGCAACGACCGCGCGGTCTCCAGCGGATCGCGATGGGTGAGCACGAAGACCGGTGTGGCGAGCGCCGGACGCCACACCGGCAGCAGCAGGCAGAGCCGGGGGTCCTTGAGCACCCAGGGACCGTGCGCATCGAGGTCCGCGACGAGCTCGCGGGCGTGAGCGGTGAACCTGGCGCGCACGTCCTCGGGCAGCGCATCGAGGTCGAGATCGGCGACCTGCCGCCAGTCGGTCCCCGCCGCGGCGAGGATCTGCTCGTCGAGCGCCCAGGCATCCCAGCGTTCCCAATACCCGCGCTCGTTCGCAGCATCCGCCGGCTGGAGGCTTTCGGGAGGCCCGGCATGACAGCCCATGCGGTGGAGCAGGTGCGTGAGGACCGAGGTCCCGCCGCGGTGCATCCCGAGGACGAGGAGTTGCAACACGGAGCCGATCCTATCGGAAAACAAAGGCTGTGCTACCCTTCCGGGGCTTCACATGTCCGACGAGATGCTCGCGACGCCCGGCGCACGGCGCCGTTTCTGGGGGGCCGTCGGCCTGCTGGCCCTGGCGCTGCAAGGAGCGCTGCTGTGGATGGAATGGCGGCCGGAGCCGCGCCCGCTGTGGGGCGACGAGGGCCGCTATTGGGAGGCGGCCGGGCAGATCCGGGCCGGGCAGACGCCGGAGCTGCACCTGATCTGGCCACCGCTCTATCCGCGGTTCCTCGCCGCCCTGATGCCGCTCGGCGGGGGCACCCGCCTGGCCGCCCAGCTCGTGCAGCTCGCCCTGCTGGGGATCGCCGCCTTCTGCCTGCGCGGCCTGGGGCACGCCCTTCTTCCCCGGAGCGCCGCGGGCGACCTCGCCGCCGCGCTCCTCGTGCTCGACCCGCAGGTGGCCGCCTTCTCGGCGTTTCTCTGGCCGGAGCTTCTCCACCTCGCGCTCGTCCTGTTCGCCGCGTGGGTGCTCGTGACCCGCGCCGACCGGTGGCCCTGGCTGGCCGCGGCGGGTGGCGCCCTGGGGCTGGCCCTGCTGACCAAAAGCCTGCTCGGCCCGTTCCTGCCGGTGCTGCTCGCCCCTCTCGCCCTCTCCGGGCCGCTGCGCCGGCGCCTGCTGCGGCCGGCGCTCGTGCTCGGCGTGCTGTTCCTGACCCTGCTGCCGACGCTCGCGGCGCACCGCGCCCGCTATGGAGTCGCCGCGGTCGCCGATTCCTCCTGGTTCAACGCCTGGGTCGGCTTGAACGACCGGGCGCGCCGCAATTTCGTCGACGAGATCGTGGGCAGCGAGATGGATGCGTATCTGCAGAGCGCTCCCGACCCGCCGGCCCGCGACGCCTTGCTGCGCGCGAAGATCGCCGGCCTCGTCACCGAGCGTGGAGCGTGGCCGGTGTTGCGGGCGCAGCTCGGGCGCCAGTACTTCCGCCTGTTTCACCACGACTCGTTCTTCACCGAGCAGTTGCCGGGCGGTGGCATCGCGGCGCGCGGCTTCGGCTATGTGGACCCGCCCGTCGGGCTGGTGGCGGTGCTGCGGACCTGGGCCACGGCGCTCCATGCCGGCGTGCTGGTCGCCGCGGCGCTCGCCCTGGCGCTGCTGCGGCCGGGGCCTTCCTCCGCACCGGAACCGCAGGTCCGCCGCGGCTGGCTCGCGGTGGCGCTCCTTTTCCTTCTGTACAATCTGGCCCTGTTTCTGGTGCTCCACGTGATGTCCCGCTACCGCGTCCAGATGCTGCCCGTGCTCGACCTCGCCGCGGGGATGACCATCGCCTCGCTGGGGAGTCTCCAGGTCCGGCGCCCGGTCGCCTCCTGGCTGGCCGGCGGCGCTCTCGCCGCGCTGCTCCTCTTCCTTTCTTTCGGCGGCCAATGAGCGCAGAGACCGCGCATCGCGAGGAGGTCGGAGGGCTGTGGGATGCGGTCGGCGAGCTGCAGCTGTCGTTCCTGCGCGTGCACGGGCTCACCCCGGGCATGAAGCTGCTCGACATGGGGTGCGGCTCCCTGCGCGGCGGCGTGCGCTTCGTCGCCTTTCTCGATCCCGACCACTACTTCGGCATCGACAGCAACCCGGCGCTCCTCGACGCCGGCTATGACGTCGAGATCGCGGCGCGCGGTCTGCAGCCGCGCCTGCCGCGCGCCAACCTGCTCCAGGACGACACCTTCGCCGCGCGCCGCTTCGGCGTCACCTTCGACATGGCGGTCGCGGTGTCTCTGTTCAGCCATCTGCCGTGGAACTCGATCCGCCGCTGCCTCGCCGAGGTGGCGCTCGTCCTGCCGCCGGGCGCCTCGTTCTTCGCCTCCTATTTCGAAAGCCCCGCGGAGCCACCGGCCGCCACCACCTGGATCCAGGAGCCCGGCGGAATCACCACCTGGATCGATCGCGACCCCTTCCACTATCGGCCGGCGGACCTCGCAGCCTGTGCCGGCGGCCTGCCCTGGCGCTTCGAGCGGATCGGCGACTGGGGCCATCCCCGCGCCCAGCGCATGGCGCGTTTCGTGCGGCTCGCGGACTGAGCCCCGCCCCCGGGCTGCGGTGGTACCATGGCGCGCCATGAGGATGCCGCAGCAACACCGGATCAGCTTCGCCTTCGCCGGTGCCCTCCTCGCGGCCATGGCGACGGCCGCCGACGGAGCACCCTCCCGTTTTCGCATCGAGGTCCGGGACGACGGCGTCTACGGCATCACCTATGAAGCGCTGGCCGCGGCAGGCCTCCAGGGCCAGCCGGCCGCCGGCCTGCTGGCCGTCCACCACCGCGGCGATCCGGTACCGATCTGGGTGGAGGACGGCGGCGACGGCCGCTTCGGACCCGGCGACCGGCTGGAGCTGATGGGCCGCCGCCTCACCGGCACCACCTCCTCCTCCGATCCCCACTCCCCCACCAACGTCTACGTCCTCGACGTCCCGACCGCCCTCTCAGAGGGCGCCCGGCGGCCGGCGCGGATGCGCGATCCGTCCCGCACCGAGGGGACGAAGGCGGCGGCCAACCCCCCGCTCGTCGCCCACCGGCATCTCGAGCACGACGAGCTCCTGCTGCGCTTCGCCGGCCGGCACGAGGAAGGAGAGGAGCTGTGGTACTGGGCCAAGCTGACCCAGATCGACGCCGAGCCGTTCCGCCAGACGCTCGACCTCTCGGATCTCGACCCGGCGGGAAGCCGGCCGCTCGACATCCGTCTGCGGTTGCGCGGCTGGTCGCGGCCCGCCCGGCCGGAGGCGGGTATGGCCGACCACCGCGTCGAGGTCACCTTCGACGGCCGCCAGCTCGGAGCGGGAGAGTGGAACAACCTCGACGGCTCGTATGACCTGGTGTTGCCGTCTCTCACCGCCGCCGAGGTGACGCCCGGCCCGCACGAGCTGGCGGTGCGCGTGCCGAAGCGGATCGGCGCCGACGGCAACCCTCTCGTCGATGTCGCGGTGATCGACTGGATCGGCCTGGTCTATCCGCGCCAGGCACGGCTGCGCGCGGAGCGGGACCGGTTCGAGCTCGACGACGATGCGGCCCGGCTGCGCCTCGCCGCGCCGGGACGCCGCAGCGTCATCCTCTATGGAGATGGCGGCACACGGCAGGTCGGGCGCCGCGACGGGTCCGACGGCTTCGCCTTCGAGCCCCTCGCCGGCCGCGGCTTCGAGGCGGTCGCCGACGGCCTCCTGCTCCAGCCGGCCGGCTTGACGCTCGACACCCCCTCGACGCTCGCCACCACCGACCATCGCGCCGACTACCTGGTCGTCACCCCTCCCGCCCTGCGCTCCGCGGTCGAGCCGCTTCTCGAGCTGCGCCGCAGCCAGGGGCTCGCCGTGGAGACGGTCGACATCCAGGACGTGTACGACGAGTTCAACCACGGCATCCCCCATCCGCAGGCGCTGCGCGCCTTTCTCTCCCACGCCTGGCATTCCTGGCGCCGGCCGGCACCGCGTTTCGTGCTGCTCGTCGGCGATGCCAGCTGGGACACCGGGGAGCAGCCGGATCAGGCGCGCTATCCCGACGCCGCCTACCAGCCCGGCCACGGCACCGCCTTCGCCCAGGTCGACAGCACCCCCTATCCGGCGGATCGGCGGGCGCACCGCAACCTGATCCCCACCTGGAGCTACGGCACCCAGGACGGGCACGCCGCGGGCGACAACTGGCTGGTGGCGGTGGACGGCGACGACGACAAGCCCGAGATGGCGATCGGCCGTTTCCCCGTCACCACACCGGAAGAGGTCGCGGCGATCGTCGACAAGATCATCCGCTACGAGACGGCGGCGCCGCCGGGCCCCTGGCAGAACCATCTGCTGTGGATCAGCGACCAGGACACCCGGTTCCAGGAGATGAGCGACCGCCTGGCGGCGCGCTTCGTGGAGCGCGGTTTTACGGCCGAGAAGATCTATGCCCACGAGGGAGAGGCGGGGGCGGCGGACCAGGCGGTGGTGCGCAGCGGCATCGAACGCGGGCCGCTCCTCGTCCACTTCGTAGGCCATGGCGGCCGCTTCATCTGGCGCACCGGCCCGCCCGACTGGACCAAGCACCGCGACCTGTTCGGCCTCGATGACGTGGACCGCATGGCACCCAAAGACCATCTGCCGGTGGTGCTCGCCATGACCTGCTACTCCGCACCCTTCGACCACCCGACCGCCGACTCGATCGGCGAGCGGTTCCTGCGCACCCCGGGCCGCGGTGCGGTGGCCGTGGTGGCCGCCTCCTGGCGCTTCGCCCCCACCTACCCCCTGAGCGAGCTCCTCGTCGACGAGCTCCTGCGCGCACCGACGGTCGGCGAAGCCCTGCAGAACGCCAAGCGCGCGGCGACAGATCGCGATTTCATCGAGATGTACAACCTGCTGGGCGATCCGGCGTTGCGCCTGCAGCACCCTCGGCCGGCCGCCGCCAAACGCTACGAAAACACCTTGCGCTGGTCGACGGCGAGCGAGGTCGAGAACTTCGGCTACGACGTCTACCGCGCGACCTCCGCCGACGGGCCGTTCGAGCGCCTCACCCGCGATCCGATCCCCGGCGGTGGAACCACCGACGTGCCGCAGTACTACACCTGGGCGGACACCACGATCGACCCGCACCAGGCCTACTACTACTACGTCGAGAGCATCTCCCTCTCCGGCGTGCGCGAACGCTTCACACCGGTGATCCCGGCGAAGCCCAAGCTGCCGCCGCCGCACTGAAAACCTGCCTCTGGACAAAGCGCGGCAGATCTGTTAGAAGCCCTCCAGAGTCGTTTGAGCCGCAGGTCGCCGGTTCTCGCCCCGTGGGGCGAGAGGGCGACGTTCGAGAACCACGCCCAGCTTGCAATCGGGGGGTCGCACCATGTCCAACCTGCGCCAGCCGTGGAACATCGTCTTCGTGGGAGTCGCTCTTCTGCTCGGTGGCCTGGCCGCCGCCGAGGCCCAGCAGCTGACCCAGGACTTCGAGCTCGTCACCTTCCCGCCGACCGGCTGGATCGTCCGCAATCAAAGCACCACGATCGGGACGAACACGACCTGCTGGAACCGGTTCACCACCACGCCGTGGGCGGCGCACGGTGGCAGCGGTCATTCCGGCGCGAACTTCAACTGCACCAGCGGGGCGAACAACATCAGCGGCTGGCTGGTGAGCCCGCAGATGACCAACCTGCAGAATGGCCAGCAGGTGACCTTCTGGACCCGCAAGGCAACGCCGGACTCGTTCCCCGACCGGCTCGAGCTGCGCCTGTGCCTGGACACCACGGCGGACTCCTGCGGCCTCGCCACCAGCACGGGCACGGGCGATGCCGCGGTCGGCGACTTCACGACCCTGCTGCTGTCGGTCAATCCGACGCTCATCACCGGCGTCTATCCGACGACCTACACGCAGTTCACGGCCACCCTGTCCGGCCTGCCGGGAGCCCCGAGCGCGGGCCGGATCGCCTTTCGCTACTTCGTGACCAACGGAGGCCCGTCGGGCGCGAACTCGGACATCCTCAGCATCGACGACATCAACGTGACCCCGGTCGAGCTGATGTCGTTCTCGGTGGAGTGACCGGCTCTCCCTCCCACCTCGCAGCCGAGGGGGTGAGGGCCCCGGCCGACCTCTACCGCGCCGGCTCTCCGAGGCTCCGCAGATAGGCGACCAGGTCGGAAAGCTGCTTCTCGTCGAGCAGGCCTTCATAGCTGGCCATCGGCGAGAGCTTTCCTCCGGACTCCGCGGCAGCCGCCTGGCTCACCTTGTGGGAAGGCGCGACGATCGAGGTCGCCACGTCCAGCGGCTTCTGCTCCGCGAGCTTCGGCCCCAAGAGCGGCGCCGGCGCCGTGGAGACCGGATTCGGGTATGTCTTGCCGGCCTCGCCGCCCACGTAGTGGCAGGTGTAACACCTCATCTCGGCGAACACCTTCTGGCCGGCCACGGGATCGCCGGGAGAGAGCTTGATCTGCGGAACGTTCTGCGCCACGAGCGCAAGCCCGGCCACGCCTGACAACAGGATCAGGAAGAACAGAGAGATCTTGCGGAGCATGAGTTTCCTCCTTGCGGGAAGGGGTGGAGCCTCAAGCCGAGAGTCTCTCCGCCGCACCGGGAGAAAAAGCCCCCGAGAGGTGGCCCTGCGAGAGCCGCCGGGTGGCCGGAGTCCCCACCCCACCGGACACTGCGCGACCACCCGGCCGGTGGTGGCCGGCCCATCGGGGATTGCTCATCATCAGAAGCGTCCATGAGCGGGACGGACAACCCGCCACCCGCCGCGCAGCGCCGAGGAGGACGGCATGCACATTTCGGAGCTCTTCTGGATGCTGCGCCTCCTCGCCGTTGCGTGGCCTTTTGTGCGCCTCGCCCGCGGAGCCTGACCGTGTCTCTCAAGACGGCCCCCCCCAGCCCCCCCTTCACCCGGCAGCTCCACGTCCGCTGGGGCGACCTGGACGTCAACGCCCACATGCGGAATACCGCGTATCTGGACATGGCGGCGGATGTCCGCATGATGTTCTTCGCCGAGCATGGGTTCACCTTGCGGGATTTCGAGCGCCGCCGGGTCGGCCCGGTGATTCTGCGCGACGAGGTGGACTACCACCGCGAGCTCAAGCTCCACGAAGTCGTCACCGTCGATCTCGTCGCCGCCGGGATGAGCGAAGACGGCTCCCGGTTCCGGCTGCGCAGCCACTTCGTGCGCGCCGACGGCAAGGCGTCGGCGCGGGTGACCAGCACCGGCGGCTGGCTCGACCTCGACGCCCGCAAGCTCGCCGAGCCGCCGGAAGATCTACGGCGCGCCCTGCTTTCGATCCCGCAGTCCACCGACTTCGAGATCCTGCCGGACAGCACCCGGTAGGCGGGGGCTCCCCTCCCCCCGGCAGGTAGGCGCGAACCACCCGGTGGAGCGTTCCGGTTCTTCCCGTTCGCTTCGACAATCAACTTGTCCCGGCCCTCCCCGCGAGCCCCGAGCGGCAGGCCGATGGGATCGGTATGGGTGCTCGCGGCAGGCCCCTGCGCAGGAAGGAGCGCCCCGATGCTCGCCCTCGAGGAACCCCAGATCGATCCTTCTTTGGGATCGGCCACCGACACCGCCATCCATCGCTTCGCGTTCGTGATCCATCCGCTCCACGTCAGCTATATCCACAAACATCCGACGTTCCGCTGGACCCGCTTCCTGCCGGATCGGTGGGTCGAGGCCTGCGGTGCGATGATGCCGCCGATGTATCTTTCCCGCATCCGGGGGGGACGTTCGGAAGCGACGGGACGGCGCATCGAAGGGTTCCTGTTCAGCCTGTCGGCCACGCCGCGGCAGATTCTCGGGCATCCCGCGGAGGTCACCTACAAGCGCATCCTCCAGGCGGTCAAGCAAGCCGAGAGGCTCGGCGCCCAGATCTTCGGCCTTGGTGCGTTCACCAAGGTGGTGGGAGACGCCGGAGTCACCATCGCCCGCCGGGCGGAGATCCCGGTCACCAGCGGCAACAGCCTGACCGTGGCGGCGACGCTCGAAGGGGCCAAGCAGGCGGTGCGCCGCATGGGCCGCACGGATCTCTCCAGCGGGAAGGCGATGGTCGTGGGGGCGACCGGCGCCATCGGCTCGGCGACCTCGCGGTTGCTCGCCCAGGCGGTTCGGGACGTGGTGCTGGTGTCGATCGAGCCGGATCGGCTGGTCGCGCTGAAACAGAAAATCGAGGAGGAGACGCCGGGCGCGCGCGTGGTGATCGACACCAAGGCCGACGCCTGGATCGAAGGCTGCGACCTGATCATCACCGCCACCTCCGCGTTCGGGGAGCGGGTGCTCGACATCAGCCGCTGCAAGCCGGGCGCCGTGGTGTGTGACGTCGCGCTCCCCTCCGACATCACGGCCGAGGAGGCGGCGGTGCGGCCGGACATTCTGGTGGCGGAGAGCGGCGAGGTGCTGATCCCCGGCGAGATCGACTTCGGCTACGACATCGGCCTGCCCCCGGGCACCGCCTATGCCTGCCTCGCCGAGGCCGCCCTCCTCGCCATGGAAGGCCGGTTCGAGTGCTACACCCTGGGCCGCGAGATCGATCCTCTACGGGTCAAGGAGATCTTCCGCCTGTTCCGCAAGCACGGCTTCCGCGTCGCCGGCCTGCGCTCCTTCGGTCACTACGTCGACGAGGACGAGCTCGCCGCCAAGCGCGCCCTCGCCGAGGAGCTGCGCGCCGATCCCGCCCGCTTCGCCCAGGTGAAGGCCGAAGCCGGCGCCCGGCTGGCGAAGATCCCTCCGAAATCGAAGGGCGTCGCCAGCGGGCCGAAGGGGAGGAATGGCGCGGCGGGTTGGAAGGACGCGATCCGGTCGTTGTTCTAGCCGGGGCGTCAGAAGCCGAGGGTCGGTACGCCCTGCCCCGCCCGAGGTCTGAGCGTCCCCACCCTTGAGCGCAGCGGCCCGAACCGCGGCTCAGGTGCCCCGCATGTCGGGCGGAGCGGCTCCGCCCGGGATGCGGGTGTTCCAGACCTCGGCGCGCGTCTCTCCGCCCGAGGTCCGGGTGTCCCCGCTCTCGAGAGCAGTGGCCCCGACCGTGGGCGGGGGTCCCTGCAATCCCGGGCGGAGGGGCTCGGATCTCGGTCGGGAAGGCTCAGACCTCGGGCGGAGAGACGCGCGCCGAGAGCCGGGAGGCCCGCACCCAGGGTGGCGAGGCTCGAACCTCGGGCGGGGAGGACTGGCCGCGGCCGCCCGGCGTCATCTGGGAGCAAGGACCCAGCGGGCGAGGGCAAAGGCGAGCCCGGCGACGTAGAGCGTTCCGAAGATGAGCTTGTTGTGGCGGGCCAGCCATTCGGGGAGATAGATGTCGAAGTTGTCGCGGCGGTCGTCCGTATACCGGGCGGCGACGGCCGTGAGCGGGCAGCGAAAACGGTTGACGACCAGGATCAGGACCTCGACGGCAACCGCGGCGGCCAGCCAGGCCGCGGCACGGTGCATCCCGTAGATCGAGACCACCGGAATGGCGACGATGCAGCCGGCAAAAAGAGCCCAGACGACGGTGTGGGCGACCTTCACCACGGTGAGAGCGGTCGAGGTGGCTACCGCGGAGCGTTGATCTCGCATCGGGACCTCGGTAGGAGCCCGGCGGTGGGCTCCTGGTGCGATTGTATCCCGGTGCGGGAAGTCACCCAAATTGAGGGAGGATGAGGTATGAACGAGCCAGAGATCAAAACCGTCGAGATGGTCCGCAGCATCCGTGACGCGCACTACGAACAGCTCAAGGACTCATCGCCCGCGGAAAAGATTGCATTCTTCCGGGAGAAGGCCCGTAGCCTGTACGTTGAGCTGGGAATGCCCGAAAGGCAGCTGGACGACCGCAGACCGGACCAAGCGCCGAAGCCGCTCCGCTGAGCTCAACGGGCGGCGAGGCGCCCAGGCGCCACCGCCGCCGCGCCCAGCTCCACCACCACCTCGTGCTCCCTCCCGTCGTCGAGGAGCGGCACGCGCGCCTCGGCCAGGAGCTTTCCATCCAGCGTAACGCCAAGGATGCCCTTCCCGGTGCGTTGCGGGTTGTCCACGCGCAGCCGGTAGGTCGCTCCCCCTTCGCGGATCGTGGCGGTGTAGCCGGGCCAGTCGGGCGGCAGACGGGGATCGATCACCAGGGTTCCGGCTTCGCGGCGGAGGCCGAGGATGGCTTCCAGGATCAGCCGGTAGGTCCAGGCGGCGGTTCCGGTGTACCAGGTCCAGCCGCCGCGGCCGGTGAAGGGCTCGACGCCGTAGACGTCCGCCGGCACGACGTAAGGCTCGACGCGGTAGCGCTCGACGCCGGCGGGGGTGGCGGTGCGGTCCACCGGCAGGATGGTGCGCAGGACCGCCACCGCGCGGGCGCCGTCGCCGAGGCGGGCGAAGGCCCAGGCTCCCCAGGCGGCGGCGTGGCTGTACTGGCCGCCGTTTTCGCGCACGCCCGGTGGATAGGCTTTGATGTAGCCCGGATCTCCCGGCGCACGGTCGAACGGCGGTTGCAGGAGGAGGGTCAGGCCGTCGTCCGGCCGCACCAGCTTGCGCCAGGCGGACTCCATGGCGCGTGCGGCGCGGGTGGGTTCGGCGGCGCCGGAGAGGACCGCCCAGGCCTGGGCGATCAGGTCGATCTCCGCCTCGCGGGAACCGGCGGCGCCGAGGGGCGTTCCGTCGTCGTACCAGGCGCGCAGATACCATTCCCCGTTCCAGGCCGTGGCCTCGATCGCCTGCCGCAAAGTCTCCGCCCTCCCGCGCAGGCCGGCCACCTCCAGCGGATCGCCAATGCCTCCGGCGAGGACCTCCGCCCACTCCAGCAGGACGGTGTGGAGGAACCAGGCGAGCCAGACGCTTTCCCCTCGCCCCGCCAGGCCGACGCGGTTCAGGCCGTCGTTCCAGTCGCAGGAGCCGATCAGCGGCAGGCCGTGCGCTCCCGCGGTGGTGCCCTGGGCGAGCGCCCGCCGGCAGTGCTCGGCCAGGCTCTCCCCGCCGGGCAGGAGGGGATACCGGTCGTAGCGCTCGGCCTGTCCCGGGAGGAGCCGGGGGCCGCCGCGGAACGGCAAGGTCGCGGCGAGGATGGAGCGGTCGCCGGTCACCGCCACGTAGCGCGCCGTGACGTAGGGAAGCCAGAGCAGGTCGTCCGAGCAGCGGGTGCGCACGCCGCGGCCTTCCGGCGGATGCCACCAGTGGAGGACGTCGCCCTCTTCGAACTGGTGGCGGGCCGCTTCCAGGAGGTGCTCGCGCGCGATCCCCGGGGCCGCGCTGAGCAGGGCGAGGACGTCCTGGAGCTGGTCGCGGAAGCCGAAGGCGCCGCTCGACTGGTAGAGCGCCGAACGGCCCCAGATGCGGCAGGAGAGCGCCTGGCCGAGGAGCCAGCGGTTGGCGAACAGATCGATTCCCTGCTCGGGCGTCGTCACCTGGACCGCACCGAGCAGGCCGTCCCAGAAGCGCTCGGAGGCTCCACGGGCTTCCTGGACCACCGCGGGATCGCGGAAGCGGTGGACGAGCGCCAGGGCCGCCGCGCGGTCCTCTCCCTCGCCGAGCAGGAAGGAGGCGTCGACGGTCTCCCCGGGGGCCAGGTCGAAATGGACCTGCAGCGCCGCGCACGGATCGAGGCCGGCGCCGATCGCATTGCCCAGGCCGATGCGGCGCAGCGCCGCCGGCCGCACGCGATCCGCCGGGCGACCGAGGAATAGAGAAGCGCGCGCGATCCGTCTCCCACGCCGGCGGTTCCGTAGCGGCCGGCGCCGGCACCGCGGTGTGGACGAGGACGACCGTCTCCTCCTCCGGTGACCGGGGACGGCGCTGGAAGACGAGGGCTCCCGCCTCTTCCAGCCAGCCGCTCTCGACGAACAGCTTGCTGAAGGCGGGATGCCGGCGGTCCTCGCCGGACGGCGCGAGCGCCACCTCGCCATAGCTGGTCAGGGCCAGGCGCCGCGGGCGGTCGGAGAGGTTGGAGACGCGGACCAGCCGCGCCTCCAGATCCTCGTCCGGGGCCACGCCGACCTTCACCCGCACCGCGAGGTCCGCATGGCGGCCCATCCACTCCACCTGGTGCGGCGCGAACGAGACCTCGCGCAGCCCGCGCGGCCCGCCGCCCAGGCGCCACACCTCGCCGGAATCGAGATCCTCGACCCAGATCCAGGTGCCGCGCGCCGGCAGGGCCGGATCGGCCTCGCCGCGCACCAGCACCCGCCCCTTCCAGCGGCTGCTCCCGCCTCCCGCGCTCGACAGGAGCACGCTGTAGCGGCCGTTGCCGAGCAGATGCACGCGGCGCGGCGTGCCCGGGCCGGAAGGCACCCGCCAGACGCCGACCGGACTCTCGCGCCGCCGCGGCGGTGCCGTCCCCTCCCCCGCCTCGCGGTGTGTGAGACCTTCGCGCAACGGTACATAGCGCGGGAACTGCTCGTGCAGCAGCATGGCCACGGTGGCGATCCGCGGATCGGCGTGGAAACGGCGCACCAGCGCCCCGTCGCCGAGGACGTTGTCGAGGGCGGCCAGGATCATCCCCTGGTGGTGGGCCATGTAACAGCGCACCACCTCCGGCACCGCCGCCCCGCCGGCCTCGGTGGGACCGAAGTCCAGCGCCTCGAACAAGCCATACCGGCCCATCGCCCGCAGCGCGATCAGGTGGTCCAGATTGCGCGCCACGGCGGCGGTCTCGAAAGGAAGGGCGAGGAGCGAGGCATACGGGGCCACGACCAGACGGTCCCCCAGGTCGCGCTTCAAGCCGAGCCCGGGCACGCCGAACGCCCGGTAGCGATAGGTGCGGCCGGCGTCCGTCTCGGACCAGCACGATTCCGAGATCCCCCAGGGAATCCCGTACCGCCGCGCGAGATCCCGCTGGCCGGCCACCGCGGTGCGGCAGCTCCGCGCGAGGGGCGTGCCCTCCGGCGTGGCGGCGAGGAGGGTCGGCATCAGGAACTCGAACATCGTGCCGCTCCACGACAGCAGGGTGATCGCGCCGCCGAGCCGGGCGAAAGGCCGGCCGAGGTGGAGCCAGTGGGCGGGCGGTGCATCTCCCTTGCCCAGGGCGATCAGGCTCGCCAGGCGCGCCTCGGAGGCGAGCAGGTCGTAATGGCTCGCGTCGGGCACGCCGGAGGAGGCGTTGAAACCGATCCGGAAAAGCTTGCGATCCGGATCGTAGAGGAACGAGAAATCCATCGCGAGCGCCCGCGTCTCCGCCTCGGCGGCGAGCGCCAGGAGGTCGCTCCGGAGGGCTTCCGCCTCCTCCGGCGTCCGCGCCAGGGTCCGCCGCAGCATCGCGACCTGCCGGCGCAGCCGCTCCATCCACGTGCGCAGCTCGGCGACCGCCACGGCATCGAGGGGCGGGCGGCTGCGCTCCACCAGGGCGACCGTGCGGTCCTCGGTCTGCGGCAGCCAGGACGTCTCGATCTCGGCGAGCAGGGTGTGCCAGCCCTCCTCGGTCCCGCGATCGATGTGCAGGCGCAGGCGCAGGAGGTCGGCGGCGATCCGGCTCCCCTCCCCTCCCGCCACCGCCCGCAAGACCTCCTCCAGCACCGCCACGGTGTCGACCAGGCCCGAGCGCAGCGCCGGGCGCGGCTGCAGCAGGCCGGCGGCGACCTCCTCACAGCCGCGCGCCACGGTGAGCAGGGCTCCGGCCAGGTTGCCGCTGTCGACGGTCGAGACATAGCGCGGCTCGAGCGGCGCGAGGGTCAGCGTGTCGATCCAGTTCCACAGGTGGCCGCGCAGACCGCCCAGCCGCGCCAGCGTTTCGAACGTGTTGCGCAGCCGCGCCGCGAGGCCCTCGGCGCCCAGATAGCCGAGGTCCCACGCCGCCAGGGTCGACAGCAGGAGCATCCCGACGTTGGTCGGCGAGGTGCGATGCGCGATCACGCCGCCGGGGTCTTCCTGATAGTTGTCGGGCGGCAGCCAGTGGTCCTCCGGCCCCACGAAGCTCTCGTAGAAATGCCAGGTCCGCCGCGCCAGCCGGCGCAGCTGCACCCGGTCGCCGGCGGAGAGGGCCGGCGCCGGGGCCGCCGCGGGGCGCGACATCCAGAACGCGAGCTGCGGCGCCGCCCACCAGAGGGCGAGCAGGGGCAAGGCCGCGGCCAGGCGCTCCGGCGCGACGAGGGCGATCCCTGCCGCCAGGCTCACCGCGCACACCGGCCCCGCCGCCAGCCGCCGCCAGAAAAGCGCCGCACCGGGCCGCTCGCCCAGCCGGCGCGCCGTCTGCGCCGCCGTCGTCCATTCGAGCAGGTGGCGCCGGGTGATCGTCAGCCGCACCAGGGTGCGCAGGATCGCATCCAGCGCCACGTACACCTCGCAGGGCAGGAACGCCAGCGCAGCCAGAGCCCGGGCGACGTTGCCGCGCAAGGACCAGGAGGCCTGCGCCAGGATCGGCCGCCAGGCGGCCCCACGCACCAGGCGCCAGACGGCGTCGAGCCCACCGAGGAAAACAGGCAGCGCCGTCGCCGCCGCGAGCCCCGCCGTCCACGCCCAAGGGGAGCCGGGGAGCCGGGTCCAGGCGGCGACGAACAGCCCCAGCAGGGACGGCAGAAACAGGCTGCGCCGCAGATTGTCGAGGATCATCCAGCGGCCGATCCACGGCAGGCGGTTGGGCACACGCCCACCCCCGGCGGCCGGCACGCGCGGCAGCAGCCAGGGGAGGAGCTGCCAGTCGCCGCGCAGCCAGCGGTGGAGGCGCGGCATCGTGGCCAGCAGGTGCGGCGGAAAGTCCTCGAACAACGCCACGTCCGAAACGAGGGCGGCGCGGCCGTGCAGGCCCTCGAACAGGTCGTGGCTGAGCAGGGCGTTGTCCGGAATCCGCCCGGCCAGGCCGGCCTCGAACGCCACCGGATCGTAGATGCCCTTGCCGGCGAAGATCCCGATCCCGAACAGGTCCTGATACACGTCCGAGACCGCGTTCGAGTACAGATCGAAACCGGTCGCACCCGCGAACAGCCGCGCATGGCGGGAACGGTCGGCGCTGCCGGGGGTGATCTCGATGCGCGGCTGGAGCACGCTGTAGCCGGCGACGACCCGGCCCTCCGCGTCCAGCGTCGCCCGGTTGAGCGGATGCGCCAGCGTCGCGGCCAGGCGGGCCGCGGCGCCGCGCGGCAGATGGGTGTCGGCGTCGAGGGTGAGGACGAAATGGACCTTGCCGAAGCGCCGCAGCGCGTCGGCGCCGAGGGCATGGCTGGTGTCCGTCGCGCCCGCCAGCAGGTGGTTCAGCTCGGTGAGCTTGCCCCGCTTGCGCTCCCAACCCATCCAGACCCCGTCCACCGGGTTCCAGCGGCGCTCGCGGTGGAGCAGAAAAAAGCGCGGCGGCTCCGCCCCGCCATGCCGCTGCGCCAGCTCGCGCAGGCCCTCCGTGGCGAGGCGCAGCAGCTCCGCATCGCCGGGCATCACCTGCCGCGGTGCGTCGGGGAAGTCGGTGAGAAGCGCAAAGCCCAGGTTCTTTCCCGGATTGGCCAGAAAATCGATCTCCAGCCCGGCGAGCAGCGCGGCCACCTCCTCCGCACCGGTGAGCAGCGAGGGCACGGCGACCAGCGTGCGGGCCTCGTCCGGCAGGTCCTCGGTGAAATCCATCTTCGGCAGGACCCGCGGCGGCAGGCTCAGCGTGAGCAGGCTGTTGAAGACGCTCACCGCCAGCGTGACCGCCGGAGCCAGGGCGAGCAAACCCACCACGGCCAGCCAGCCGCCGCCGGTGCCGGCCCAGGCCGCCGCGGCGAGGGGAGGCACGAGAGCCAGCGCGCTCAACAGCCCCACGCCGCCGAGATAGGTGAAACCGGGATGGCGCCGCACCAGGCGGCCGATCCGGTCCCGCAGCGGCGGGCGGTAGCCGAGCGAGCGCTCCAGCGCGGCGCGCCCTTGCGCCAGCAGGGGCTCCCCGACATGCCGGCCCCGTCCGGCAGGGGCCGCCTCGGCGCGGCGGACCACCTCGCGCGCCACCTCCATCTCCGAGTGGCCGCTCCCCCGCGCCAAGGCTTCGACCTCCTGGCGGTAGCGGTCCCGCGTGGCGAAATCCATCCCCCCGTAGGCGCCGGCCGGATCGCGCCGCAGCTCCCGCTCGACCCGGCTCACGCTCTCGAAAAACTCCTTCCAATCGGCGGCGGCGAGCGCGCGCAGGCCGAGCACGGCGCCGGCCACCCGGTCGGCCACCGGCTCGGCCCCGGCGGCCGTCTCCACGCCGATCTCGGCCGACGTGCGGGCCAGATCCTCCAGCACCTCCAGCCGCAGCAGAGCCGGAAACGCCCAGATCTCGCCGATGGTGAGCACCGTCTCGTCCTGCGCGGCATCCAGGAACGCGCGCAACCGCTCCACCTCGACCGGCCCTGCCGCCTCCTCCGCGGCACGGCGGGCGAGGCGGGCCACCCGCACCTTCCGCTCCGCATCCAGCGGGAGCGTGCGCCAGAACCCCGGCGGCAGGTCTTCCTTCACCTGCGCCACCGCGGCCTGGATCACGTACCCGTTGTCGAGCAGCCACTCGGCGGCGCGGGGGAGACCGGCGTCCTCGGGCCGCGCCGGCCGCGACAACCGCTCGCGGGCGCTCTTGAGCACCCGGGCCGCGGCGGCGAGGCGTTCGGTCGGCGCGGGTCCGGGAGCGCGGTGTCTCATGAGGACATCGCGGCGAAACGGGGCGCGGCCACCGCCGCCTCGCTCCTTCCGGCCTCCCGCAGCGGCAGGTCCTGGAAGATCAGGAGCGGCGTCGTGCCGTGGGCGATCAGCCGGCTCGCCACGCTGCCATAGAGCCACGGCGCGGCACCCGAGGAGCCATGAGCGCTCATCGCCACCAGCGACACCCGCTCGTCCACGGCCAGGCGGCGCAGGGCGTCGGCCACGTTGGGCGCGTCGAGCAGCCGGGTGCGCACCGCCACCCCGCTGCCGGCCAACACGGTTTTCATCTGCTCCAGATAGTCCGCGGCCAGATGCCGGTCCCGCCCGGCGATGTGGCGCGCCAGCTCCCGCTCCTCCGGCGTCACCGGTTCCTGGCCGTCCAGCTCACGGGTGTCGACGACATGGACGAGCAGCAGCTCGCTCTCCAGCGCCCGCGCAATGGGCGAGGCCATCCCGAGAGCCCAGCGGGCGCGCTGCGAGCCGTCGAACGGCACCAGGATCCGTTCATGGCGCGCCTCGCCCGGACCCGCTCCCCGGTCCTCCGAGGCGCGGACGATGAGCACCGAGACACCGGCCTCCGAGATCACCTTCTGCGCGGTGCCACCGAGAGGGAACTGGCTGTGTCCACCGGAGCCATGCGTCGCCAGGACCAGCAGATCGGCGAGCCGCTCCCGCGAGGCCTTGAGGATCTCCTCCGCCGCCCGGCCTTCGGCGAGAGCCGTGACCACGCGCCGCCCGCCCTCGCGCAACCGTCCGGCGAGCCGTTCGAGATACGAGCCCGCCTCGGCCCGGTGCAGCCGCCACGACACCGAGTCCGCAAAGCCCCCCGTCCCGGTCTCGGGCTCCTGCACCCGCAAGAGGAGAATCTCGGCATTGAACGTCCGGGCCAGGGCGGCCGCCTGGCCCAGGGCCTGCTCGGCCAAGGGGGAACCATCCACGGGGACGAGAATCCGCTGGATCATCGGAGACCTCCTTGCGACCGGCTTGTCCGGCTTGTCAGGTTGCGGGACCATGGTCCCGGGCGAGATGAGCTTCGAAAAACCGGGAGGAATGCTCGACGGGTGGGGACCGACACCGGCGCGGATGGGGTGAGGGGCTCACCCGCGGAGTGTTTTCGGGATCATCTTAGCACGGAAACGGGAAGGCGGGCCGCGACGCCCGGCCGCCACTTCGCGAGCCGGCGGTGTGTCCGGCGCCGCTTCGAGCCTCGAAGCGGCGCCGCAGCTCGACCTTACGGAAGGCAACCCGCCGTTTCGTCATCCGCCACGATCTGGGCTCTTCCGGTCGTCGCGTCCACCTCGACCTGCACCTCCTTGGTGTCGGTGAGCACGTCGACCAGATAGAAGGGCGGGACCCTGCCGTCGGCGTGGAGCTTGATCGCCCTCACCATGCCTTTGACCAGCTCGTTGGCCACGTTTCCGGCCGCCGCCGGGCCGAGCTGTGCCACCGGCTCCAGGAAGATGTGCGGGAGGAAGCCGATGACACACGCCTTGCACCGGTACTTCCAGCGGCAGATGTTGGTGTTGCCGATCTCGACGTGGTAGATCTGGAATCTGGGGCCGTCGTCGGAGTAGTTCGAGGCGAAGGCATCCCACCTATCCTCGCACTGGGTGTCCGCATACTCCGCCGCCTGGGTGACGGTCGGCGTATCGACGTCGTCGCACATGTAGGTATAGGGTGCCTGCCCGGTGAAAAAGGTCCAGATGTGCTCATCGTCTCCGTGGCACCATTGGTCCGCCCGGGCCGCGGCCGGGGCAAGAAGCAGGGCAAGCGCGAGCACTTTCGACAGGTTTTTCATGACAGCCTCCTTTGGATCGCGTGGTGAAGGTGCCGGCTCCGGCGCCGCGGCGGCGGCGCCCCGGGAGCGGCCTTACCCATCCCCTGCGGAAAGCGGCGTCCGACTCCCTCAACACTGTTTGGAAGCACCATCCGGATGAGATCCTGAGGGAGTCTTGCCGCCGATTTCGCAGGAGAGGGTGGACTGTTCGCCACCTCAAGGGACCGGAGGAGGAATCAATGGCTTCGACCTCGAAACCGCCGCATGTCTCGCCCTGCACGTTCTTCCTGCTCGCCGCGGCCCTGGCCCTGGCGGGCGACCCGGGCGCCGCGCTGGAGCTGAGGCTCGATCCCGGAAGCCCGGCAGGGGGCGCGGTGGAGCTCGCCGTCGGGGACCATCTCCTGCTGGGAGCCTCGGGGCTCGCGCCGGGGGGCTCGGCGGACCTCCGGCTGCGCGATCCCGAGGGACGGCTCGTCGCCGAAGCCCGGGTGCGCGCCGACGACCAGGGGCAGGTGGCGCCGGAGCTCCTCTGGCGGCGCACGGGAATCCTGGGCTGTGATTGCCGGGAGAAGGCAAATCCCGCCGCCGCCTTCCTTACGTTCGAAGAGGCGGAGCAGGCTCTCGCCGGCACGCAATGGTCCGCCGAGCTGGCCGATGCCGGCGGCGGTCAGGTCCTCGCGAGCCGGCCGCTCCGCCTGGAACGGGCCACCGGGGTGCAGGTCTACTTCAGCGACGCCGACGGCTGCCCGCGGCATCGGCTGGAGCCGGACGAGGACGTCTATCTGAGCTTCCGCGGCCCCAAGGTGCCGCCGGATGCCACCGTCCTCCTGGTGGCGGATCGTCCCACCTGGGAAGAGCCGCTGCCGCTCCTTGACGTCCGCCCGGCCGCCTCCCCCTCCGGCACGGTGATCGACGGCCTCGCGAGCCCCCTCTCGACCGTCCTCCTCTGGGCCGGCGATCCCACCGGCCGGCGCAGCGGGTACTACGCGGCGGTGGTGCGCACGGAGAAGGAGCACGTCCTCTCCCACCACGGGATCGGCATCCCGAAGTCGGTCGAGGAGGGAATCGTCATCCGCGATTGGGGCTGCAGGGTGGCGCACTGAATCTACGGCGGTGCGGACGCCTTCCGGCCCGCCGCCCGCAGGCAGAGCTCGAGCTCGCTGCGCGCCTCGGCGATCCGCCGATGGCCGGCGGGGAGCGCTGCTTCGCGGAGCGCCACGGCACGGCGCAGCAGCGGCTCCGCCTCGGAGAAACGGCCGGCCTCGGCCAGCAACCGGCCGAGCGGCAGGAGGGCGAAGGCGAGAGCCGGATCGCGGTCCCCGAGGGCTTTTTCCTGCAGGCGCAGACCCTCGCGCAGCAAGCTCTCCGCCTCGTTGCGCCGGCCCCGGTCGCGGACCACGGCAGACAGCTGGAGAAGGGTGCGCGCGATCTCGACGTCCTCGGGTCCGAGAAGGCGGCGCTGCAGGGCGAGCGCCTGCCGGCCGAGAAGCTCGGCTTTCGCGAGATCGCCACGGGCGGATTCCACCCGCGCCAGCAGCGACAAAGCCTCGGCGACCCGGGCGTGCTCCTCGCCGAACGTCCCCCGGTAGATGGCGAGCGCCTCCTCCAGGCACCGCCGGGCGCGCCCGAGATCGCCGCTCTGCCGGGCCACCGTGGCCAGATTGAGCAAAGCCGTCGCCACGTGGGGATGGTGGTCTCCGAGCACCTTGCGGCGCAGCGCAACCGTACGTTCCAGGAGGGCCAGGGCGCCGGCGGAGTCTCCACGGCCGTACTTGACGGAGGCGAGGTCGTTGAGCACGGTGAGCGACGCCGGATGGTCTTCGCCCAGCAAGGCACGGCGCAGGGCGAGAACCGCCGCCAGCTCCGCCTCGGCCTCGGCCAGGCGATCCGTCTGGTAGAAGAGCTGGGCGCGGGCATGGCGGACCTCGGCCACCGGCAGCGACCGCTCGCCGAACGCGCGGCGTCGGATGGCGAGCGACTCCGCGAGCAACCGCTCCGCCTCCCGGGCGTTGTCCCGGCCGAGCTCGACCGAGGCGAGACGGTAGAGGGTGGCCGCGCGATCCGGGGCGTCCGCCGGCAGGGCGCGGGTCTGCAGGTCGAGCGCCTGCCGGAGCTCCCGCGCCGCGGTCTCGTAGTCGCGGCGGTCGTCATGGAGCTGGGCGAGATCGACCAGGGCGCGCGCCACCCCGGCCGGATCTCCTCCGGCCTTGTGCCGCAGCTCCAGAGCCCGCGTGAGCAGCCTCTCCGCCTCCGCATAGTGGCCGAGCTGGCGGTAGACACGGCCGATGGTCGTGGCGAGCGTCGCCTGCACCTCGGGGCCTCCCCCGCCACCGCGCCCGGCGAGCAGGTCGCGCGCCCCCTGATCGAGGATCTCCCGCGCCGTCGGCTCGGCACCGCGCGCCACGCCGGGATCGACCGCCTCGAACAGGCCGACGAGGAAACCGGCGACCTGCTCGGTGCGCGCCTGTTCGAGCTGCGCCCGGCGCATCTGGACGCTCGTCGAAACGAGGCCTGCGACGAGAGCGAGAAGGACCAGCCCGGCGGCGGCGACCGCGGCGCGGTGGCGGGCCACGAAGCGCCCGGCCCGGTAGAGGGCGGCATCGCGCCGCGCCTCGATCGGCCGCCCGGCGAGATGCCGCCGCACGTCGTCCGCCAGCTGCTCGACCGAGGCATAGCGGCGGTGGGGTTCCTTCCGCAAGGCTTTGGCGACGATCGTATCGAGATCGCCACGCAGCCGCCGCCGCAAACGGGCCGGGCTGGTCCGCCGTGCCGCCGCCACTCCTTCGCCGCCGGCTGCGTCGCTCACCCGGGGAGGGATCTGCTCGCAGATCCGCCGCTCGACCTCCGCCGCGCGGAGCCCCTCGACCGCGAGCGGCGGCCGGCCGGCGAGGAGCACGAAAAGAAGGGCACCGAGCGAATAGAGATCGGTCGCGGTGGTCAGCGTCTCCCCCGCCACCTGCTCGGGGCTGGCGAAGTCCGGGGTCAGCAGGCGCTCCCCGGGCTGCGTCAGCCCCACCCGGCCCACTTCGAGGACCTTGGCGATCCCGAAGTCGAGCAGCTTGGGCACCCCCTGGGCGGAGACCAGGATGTTCGACGGCTTGACGTCGCGGTGGATGACCAGCCGGCGGTGCGCGTAGGCGACCGCTTCGCAGACTCCGAGGAACAGCTCGAGACGCTCGGCCACGGTGAGCCCCAGCCGGTCGCAGTGGCGGTCGATCGGCTCGCCCTGGATGAGCTCCAGCACGAAGTAGGGCGTGCCGTCCTCTCCGGTGCCGGCGTCGAAGACCCGTGCGATGTTGGGGTGATCGAGCGTCGCGAGGATGCGGCGCTCCTCGATCAGCCGCTCGCGGTCCCGCCGGGAGGCGAAGCGCCGGTCGACCATCTTGAGCGCGACTTGCAGGGGAAAGCCCTCGTCCTCCCGGGTGGCGAGATAGACCGTGCCGAGGCCGCCGCGGCCGATCTCCCCGAGCAGCCGGTAGGGACCGATACGGCCGGCCGGCGCACCCTCCAGCCAGCCGGCGGCTCGATCGACGAGGGTGGCGAGGGGATCCTCCGGCCCCGGCTCCGCCGCCTCCGCCAGCAACGCGGCGAGCTCGCCGCCGAGGTCCGGGTCTTCCGCGCTCAGATCGGCCACCAGCCGTTGCGCCTCGGCGGGCGAGGCCAGAGCGCGGTCGAACTCCTCGGCGAGGCGCCGCCAGCGCCCGGAATCCATCAGGCGCCGCGACGGAGCTGGCGCGAGAGCCAGGCTCGGGCCAACTTCAGGTCGCGCTCCACCGTGGCGTGCGAGAAGCCGAGGTGCCGGCTCGTCTCTTCGATCGTCATGCCGGCGAAATAGCGCAGCTCGACCACCTCCGCCCGCCGGGCGTCGAGCTCCGCGAGCCGCGTCAAAGCCTGGTCGAGCGCGAGGAAGTCCGCCTCCGTCTCCGGTTCCCCGGCGCTCACCGCCCCCAGGAGATCGGGCGCGAGATCGACCGGACGCACGCCGCCGCCGCGCTTCTCGGCCTGGCGCCGCCGCGCCTCGTCGACCAGGACCTGGCGCATGACCCGGGCCGCGATGGCGAAGAAATGGCTGCTGTTCTCCCAGGAGACGTCGGTGCCGGCGAGGCGGACATACGCTTCATGGACCAGAGCGGTGGCCTGGAGGGTCCACTGCCCCGCATCGCGCCGCAACTGGGCCCGGGCGAGGCCGCGCAATTCGTCATAGACGAGAGGCACCAGCCGGTCGAACGCCGCCCGGTCCCCCTGCTGCCAGGCATGCAGAAGGCCGGTCACGTCCGACCGTGCAGCCGCAGGGGGATCGCCGGGAAGCATGAACGGGCAAGGTCTCCTCGCGCGCAGTATGCCACTTCACCCGCCGGGCCTCAAGGCGCGGGCCGTGACACCCGGCCTCCCGCCTGCGTAGACTCTGCAGGCAACCTGGAGGAGCCCCCGGCATGGCACACCATCTCGCCCCCCTACGTTTCCCGATTCTGTGGACCGCCCTCGCAGCTCTCGGCCTGGCCGCGGCTCCCGCCCCGGCGGTCGAAGGCCGCTGGACACCGGTCGGCCCCCCGGGCGGCGGGCCGCGGTTGATCGCATCCGACCCGTTGTCCGCCAACCGGCTCTATGCCGCCTTTCCCTCGGGTCCGTTCGGGACCCTCGACACCTTGCTCCTGCGCTCGGAGGATGCCGGTGCCACCTGGCAGGAGGCCAACCAGGGTCTCGAGGGGCGGCGCATCATCTCCCTCGCCGCCGATGCTACACATCCCGGGCGGCTCTACGCCGTGGCGGCCGTCCAGGGGTGCTTCAGCGACGATCCCGGCGGGGTCTACCGCAGCGACGACCGGGGAGCGCACTGGCGGCTCCTCACCGCCGCCGCCGACCTGGGAGGCACCTCCTGCGCGCAGGGGCTGGTGGTGCTGTCCGACGCCGTCCTCGTCGGCACCGGCGAGGGCGTCGCCCGGTCCACCGACGGCGGCAGCACCTGGCAGATCCTCCCCCTCTCCCCCGCCCCGGATTCCGTGCACACCCTGGTGAGCGATCCGCGCAATGACCGGGTGGTGTATGCAGCGGGCTGGCAGGCCCGTTTCAAAAGCCTCGACGGAGGCCTGACCTGGACCTGGATCGACGACCCCGCCTCCCGCCTGGGAGAGTGGGTGAAGGCCTTCGCCCTGTCTCCCGCCGATCCGGAGACCCTGTACGCCTACGCCGGGGATCACTCCCTCTGGCGGTCCACGGACGGCGGCGCCCACTGGGGAGAGGAGAGGGTCTCTCCAACCGGACGCCTCCTGGAGAGCGTCTCGCTGCTGGCGGATCCCCGCGACCCCGAGACTCTGTACTTCGGTACGGACGACGGTCTCTGGGTGAGCCGCAACGGAGGCCTTTCGTTTCGCCGGCTGCGCCGGGGCCTGCCGGACATGTCGATCGGGCGCACCGCGTTTCCGGCGGTGACCGGTCTGGCGGCCGACACCGCGGGGCGCATCCACCTCGCCACCGGCACCGGCCTGTGGACGAGCGCGGACTCCGGGCTCCACTGGACGGCGGCGCCCTTGCAAGGCGTCCATGCCAACGTCGTCCGCTTCCTGCGGTTCGATCCCTTCCGCCCCGGGCGGATCCTGTTCACCAGTTTCGACACGCTCTACGCATCCGGCAATGGAGGAGACACCTGGTCCCCGCTGCCTTCGCCACCCGGAGGTGCCCTCCAGGCCCTCGAGCTCGATCCTTTCCGGCGCAACCGCATCGTGGCCCTCACCCAGCAGCTCGACGCCGACTTCCAGCCGCTCCTGTCGCTCACCGAGAGCCGCGACGGCGGACGCCACTGGGACGCCCCGGTCGCCGTTCCGCAGGCCCATGCCACCGCGCTGGCGATCCCGGCGCCGGACACCGTGCTCGTGGCGGTGGGCAACCGGATCCTCCGGCGCCAAGGGGGCTCCTGGCATGTCCGCCTGCGGGTCCAACCGGAAGATGATCGGGGCTGGTTCGACTTCTCCCGCATCCTGGCCGATCCGTCGCGGCCGGGAACCTTGCTGGCCTTGGGGCTCGACCACCATCTGCACGCCGGCGCCGCCCCGAAGATCTACCGGAGCCTCGACGCCGGCTTGCATTGGAGCTTCTGGGAGGAGGGAGGCCCGGCCGTGTTCGACGCCACCCGCTCCGGCCGGGCGTACTTCGCCGACGGCGCCGACATCTACCGCCGCCGGATCGACGAAGGCACGGCGCAACGGATCGGCGGCCTGCGCCCGGCCGAGTGGCTGCGCCACCTGCTGGCCGACCCGCGCGACCCGCAAACCTTCTACATCTCCACGTACGGCCGCGGGGTCCTGGTGAGCCACGACCGGGCCCGGACCTGGTCTCCCGCCGCCCCGGGCCTGCCGCTCGGCGGCGAGATCCCGGTCCTGGACCTCCAGCAGGACCCCCGGGCGCCACGGCATCTCTACGCCACGCCGTACGCCGGAGGGCTCTACCGGCTGGAGCTTGCAGCCGGCGAATGAGCGGGGGCTCGTCGGCACGTCCCGGTCAGTTCGTCCGCAGGTCGAGCTCCCAGGAGGTCAGGGTTCCGGTGTCTCCGGAGGCGAGATCGCGGACCTTGAGCTTCCAGGCACCGTTGGTCGCCTTGCCGTTGAAGGCGGTGAGCGCCTGCGCCGGCGCGGTCAGGTCGGCGTAGACCGTGTTGATGTTGTCCGTCGTGCCGCCCGTCCGGTTGTGCAGGAGGACGGTGGTGTTGTCCGGAGCGATCAAGGAGACCTCCAGGTCGCCCTGGTAGGTGTGGGTGATCGCCACCCGCACCCGCAGGCTCACGAGGGTGCCCGTCGCGGCCACGTTGATCGTGCTGGTGATGCCGGTCGTGTTGTTGTCCGGGATCGCCGTGTTGACGGTCGCCGTGGCGTAGCCGTTGAACGTGACCTTCCAGGAGTTGAGCGTCCCGGTGTCGCCCGTGGCGAGGTCCTTCACGCGCAGCTTCCAGGCGCCGGCGGTGTTCTTGCCGTTGAAAGCGGTGAGCGCCTGGTTCGAGCGGGTGGTGATGTTGTAGGTGGTGTTGATGTTGTCGGTCGTGCCGCCGGTGCGGTTGTGGAGCAGGACCGTGGTGTTGTCCGGGCCGATCAGAGCCAGCTCGAGGTCACCCTGGTAGGTGTGGGTGAGGCCGACGTTGACGCTGACGCTGGTGATCGTCTGCGAGGCCGCCACATTGATCGTGTGGGTCACGCCGGTCGTGTTGTTGTCCGGAATCGCCACGGCCGGCGCGGCCGAGGAGGTCAAGACCTGGTTGCCGCCCACCGGGCAGGTGCCGGTGGTCGCCGTCGCCTGCGCCGAAGTGCCCGAGGCGCAGCCTCCCACGGCCTGGACGACGTAGAAATAGGCCGTGTTGCAGGTCAAGCCGGTGTCGGAAAACGAGGTGGTGGCCGAGGTGCCGACCTGGGTGTAGGGGCCCCCGCTCGTGGTGGAGCGCAGGACGTTGTAGGAGGTGGCTCCTGCGGAGGCCGTCCAGGAGACGTTGACCTGGCTGGTGCTCGCCGCCGTGGCGGTGACGCCGGTCGGCGCCGCGGGCGGCGTGCAGCTGCCACCGCTGATGTACAGGAAAATGGCGCTCACCGCCCCCCAATTGTTCGCGGCATCCCGGCCGCGCACGAACAGAATATGGCGGCCGGCGCTCCAGCCGGCGGTCGAGAGAGAGACCGTCACGTTCTCGCTCGTGCTGCTGAACGCACCGTCGGAGGCGGTCATCGCGATGGGCGCCGGAGCCGTTCCCCACGGCGGAGTATCGACGTACACCTCGGCCGCGGTGATGTTCTGGCTCGGCTCGGTGCCGTTGGTGTTGTTGAACCGGCTGTCGTTGACGCTCGCGGTGAGCGTCACATTGGTCCCCGCCGCCACACCCGGCGCGGTCGAGCCGGCGCTCAGCGAAACCGTCACGGTCTCAGGACCCGCCGGGGTCTGGTACGGCGTCCGCGCCACCTTCGCCGCATATTTGAGCGCCGGAAGGTTGGCCGGCAAAAGTGTATTGGTGAAATAGGTGCAGGATTCGAAGAACGCGGTCCCCAGCTCGAACGTGAAGGAGGCGATGCCGAGCGTGCCGTAGCAATGGTCGTCGGTCGCGCCGTCGGTCGCATAGAGGCCCACCGATTGCCCCGGCGAGTGGCTGTTGAAGTAGGCCAGCTTGCGGCCGAGGGTCTGCAGGGCGGTACCGTTCGGCGCCACCGAGGTCGTCATGCCCCAGGGCCACAGCAACAACCGGCCCGAGCTGTGCAGGTCGATATAGACGCCGCTGGTGGTGGCCGGCGCCGCATCGGTGAGGTTCGGGCCGCGCTGGTCGGGGAAGATCGCCGCCATGTAGGCCTGCAGAGCCTGCGTTTCGGGCTCCGACGCGGCGCTCGGGCCGCGGTAGTCCTCGTTGCAGGCGTTGGTGCTCGAACCGTTGCAGCAGCCCCACATGAAGGCGAAATTGCGGTTCAAGTCGGCGCCGCGGTTCGAGCTGGTGGCACCACAATAATTCTCATTGACGTTCTTGCGCCAGGACGCGCCGGCCTCCGCCTTCTTGCGGCCGTCCGGATTCGACTGCAACAACAAGTGGATCTCGTGGTGGTCGAGCAGCCAGGTGGCATCGGCATCGGTTCCATACCCGGAAATCAGCGACTCGGCGAACCGCATCGCCAGCTCGACCGGCGTGTACTCGCGGGCGTGCAGGCCGGAATTGATCAACAGCTTGGGCTTGGAGCCGGTGACCGCCGAGTTGGTCAGCTTGAGCACCTTGAGGTCATAGCCGGTGCGGCCGATCGACTTCTCCCAGGAATCGCCGACGTCGCTGAAGGTGGCGAGGGTCGGGTTGGCCGTGACCAGCGCCTGCGCCGCGGTGAACGTCTCCTCCACCGTGCGATAGCAAGAATAAGCCGGAATCGAACGGTTGAGGCGCGCGTAGCGGTCGGCGGCCTCCGGGTCGATCTCGACTTCCAGGCCGGATGCCAGCAGCCGGTCGTACTGGTCGTAGCTCACTTCGAGCAACAGGTAGCCCAGCTTGTAATTCGACTCGGTCGGCTCGATGCTCGCCGCAATCTGATGCGCCAAACGAAGGTCTTTGAAGTAGACCCGCACAAAGAGGTGGCCGGTCTTCTCCACGTCGGCGCTCTGGGCGCCCGCGAAGCCGGGAAACCAGCACGCCAGAACGGCGAGCAGGCAGAGGACACGCCGGATGCTCCTCAACATGACAGCTCCTTTCGCTGGTCAAAGCGACCCATCCGACGACAGCCTCGGCGTCGTTGCTGTTCGATGTCGAGAATGTGCTTACAGGATATATCGCCCTTGCTTCTCTTCGCGGTACCTTACGCCCATGCCGCGCCGGCGTCAATCCCTCGCGACCCCATACGCTCTACCCCTTGACCACCCCCACCGGCCGCAGCCGGACCACCTTGCGCGCCAAGCCGGCGTCGTGGACGACCTGGACCACGCGGTCGACGTCTTTGTAGGCATGCGGCGCCTCTTCGGCCAGCTCTCCGGGGGAGCCGTGGACGACGATGCCTTGCCGCTCCAGGTCCTTGCGGACCTCCTGGCCGGACTTCACCTTCTTTGCCGCCGTCCGGCTCATCGCCCGGCCGGCGCCGTGGCAGGTGCTGCCGAACGAGAGGCCGAAGGCTTCGTCGGTGCCGACCAGGACGTAGGAGGCGGTTCCCATGCTGCCCGGGATGAACACCGGCTGGCCGACGCCGCGGTAGGCCGCCGGAGTCTCCGGATGCGACGGCCCGAACGCGCGGGTGGCACCTTTGCGGTGCACCAGCAGCTTCTGTCCGCCGTGCTCTTCGAGCTTCGCCATGTTGTGCGCCACGTCATAGACCAGCCGCAGATCCCCGGAGTCCCCCAGCGCACGGCGGAAGACTTGGCGGGCCGCATGGGTGATCACCTGGCGGTTGGCGAAGGCGAAGTTGGCGGCGGCACACATGGCGCCGAAGTAATCCTTTCCTTCCGGGGAGGCGAACGGCGCGCAGGCCAGCTCGCGATCCGGCAGCTTGATGCCATGGCGGGCCATCACCGCATCCATGATGCGCACGAAATCAGTGCAGACCTGGTGCCCCAGGCCACGCGAGCCGGTATGGATCAGGATCGTGAGCTGCCCCTTCCACAACCCGAGCGCTTCGGCGGCGTCCTCGTCATACACGGTTTCGACCCGCTGCACCTCCACGAAATGGTTGCCGGAGCCGATCGAGCCGAGCTGGCCCCGGCCGCGCTCGCGGGCGCGGTGCGAGACCTTGTCCGGATCGGCCGCCGCCAGGCTGCCCCCTGCTTCCGTGTGCTCCAGGTCCGCCTGCGTGGCGAGCCCGCGCTCCAGGAGCGACCGGCTGCCCTGGGCAAGAACGTATTCGAGCTCCGGCACATTGAGCCGCAGGTCGCCGCTGCGTCCCGTCCCCGACGCGATGGCCCGGCTGAGGTCGTGCACCAGCGACTCGATGCGCTGCTTCACCTCGCCCACGCCGACATCCGCGGCGAGCAGGCGGACCCCGCAGTTGATGTCATAGCCCACACCGCCCGGCGAGATGACGCCGTCCTTCGCCCGGAACGCCGCCACGCCGCCGACCGGAAATCCATACCCCTCGTGCGCATCCGGCATGGCGTGGACGCAACCGCAGGCACCGGGAAGGGTGGCCACATTGAGAAGCTGTTCGAGGGTACGGTCGGAGACCGCCTTCTTCCACAGCTCCGCATCCGCCCACACGCGAGCCGGCACCCGCAGGTCCGCCCGTGCGCTCTTGGGAATCTCCACACAGGTCGGGCTGAGCCGTTGCGCCGGATATTGCGATCCGGGTTTCCTGGTGTCTTCGCTCATACGTCCAGAATCACCTCCGCCTCCAGCCCCTCCACCGAGGGTCGCACCTGAAGGCCATGAAACGTCGCCGCCTTGACCAGCGAAGGAGCCGTCTCGACCCGCACCCCGCGGGCACGCGCCCGCAAGCGGCTGTCGGACGCCTCCTCGATCAGGATCTCCTGCGGCACCCAGAAGGCGGTTTCGGCAAGATAGACGATCTCGTTCAGCCAGTCGACCAGGAGCGACTCCCGGTCGTGCGCCACCACCTCCAGCACCCGCTCCGCCGGGTCCGGAGCCGGCCGCGCGCCGCGCAGCAGCAGCTCCGCCAGCCCCTTCCCCGCCACGGCGAGCAGACCCGGCCAGTCCGCCGCGCCGACGTGGAGGATGATCTCGGAGGTGTGATCGAGGAAGCGGTGCCAGGCCATGGTGGGGTCCCTGCCGGCCCGGTGCTACCCCTGCATCGTCAACCCGCCGGTCGCCGCGAGCCAGTCGGCCACGCGATCGGCGGCGGCGGGTACGTCGCCATCCGAGACGTCGAGATCGAACCGGGGGAGGATCGAGCCTTCGATCAGCCGGCTCATCTCCTCCTGCTCGCGGACGAACAGACCGAGGTCGTCGTATTGCCGGGGATTGCCCGAGACCTTCAGCCGCTCCTCGCGGGCGGCGGCGAAGGATTCCGGCGTCCGCCGGCAGAAGACCAGACGGAATCCCAGCGGGACGAGCCGCTCCTCCAGCCAGCGGAAATCGTAGCGCTTCCCATAGGTGCGGAGCTGGTACGCCTGAGTCGACAGATGGAACCGGTCGATGATCCATGAATAGTAGCGCTGGAGCTCGAACAGGCGTACCCAGGTGGCGTAGGTCTCCAGGGCCAGCGCCTCCTCCTGCGGCTCGAAGTTGATCAGGCCGCGGCCCCAGGGCACGTTGGTGAAAGCGCACCATTCGCCCGAGATGAGCGGCGAATGATAGCGGTACTTGCGCGGCCCGACGACCCGCGGATGCTCGTTGAGCGCGAAGGCGATCTCCGTCTTGAGAGTCAGGCGGGTCCCTTCCAGGATGATCTTGGGACACAGCTTTCCGGAGGGCTCGGACATGGTGCCGACCATTCTATGCCGGCGGCGCCGCGTGCGGTGGCCGGCTCGGCTCTCTCTCCGGGAAGCCCTGTGCGTCGCGGAGCTGCTGCATCGCCCGCTCGAAACGCGCCGCCGTGGGGCGGATCAGCGGGCGATACAGCCGGCGCAGGAGCCAGCCGGGCACCCAGCGCCCGCGCTCCTCGTACGCCACCCGGGCCCGGGGATGCACCATGAAGCGCCAACCGAAAGGGCGATAGCTCGCGTCGCTGCGCCACAGCTCGATGCGGTCAAGATGCTTGACGCTCTTGTAGCCATAATGGGCCGGGGCCACCAGGCGCAGCGGCGCACCGTGCTCGATCGGCAGGGGCTCGCCGTCGAGCCGATCGGCGAGCAGCACGTCCGGCGCGAGCAGATCGTCGAGCGGCAGGCTCGTCCGGGCACCGTCCTGACCGCGCAGAACGACGAATCGCGCCTCCGGAGGCGCGCCCGCCAGCGGCACCACGATCTGCTCGTAGAAGTCCAGAAAGCGAAAGCCGCTCCACCGCAGCCCACGGCGCGTCCAGGTGGTCACGCAATGAAAATCCGAGCACTGCTCGACCCGGGCGAGCCGCGCCAGCTCCGGCCCGGCCTCGACCGGAGTCGCCACGTCCCCGGAGATCCGGAGAGGCACGGGGTGGAAGACCGAAGGGAACCGGTGGGCGAAGGGAAGCAGGCCGAAGCGCGGAAAGCTCGTGGACTCGTGCTGTCCCGGCGGTAGGGGCGGCGTCATGGGGCCATCATACGACCGCGGCGGCCCTTACTCACCACCGACGCAGCACGCCGGCACGCCGGGCATGGTGGGTTCAGGCGAGCGGCTCGCTTTTCGCTTCGCTGCGCACCTCCTCCCCCACGCGGCCAACGCAGAGGGGTGGCGCTCTCCTCTCGCCGGCCGCCGGCTGGTGCTGATCGACAAGGTCCCCCAGGGAGGAGCCACGGCCGGCGAGCTGCCTCCGGCCGTTCAGGGCCTTCTCGGGCCGGACGCCGTCGAGTATGAATCCTTCGTGGCCACCCGGATTCCCGCGGAAGCGGTGGCCCATCTGGAGGCCAGGGCCCATGCCCAGGGCCGCTTCACCTTCGCCGAGTCCTCCCGCCCGGTCGTCCTGCCATTTCAGACGTTTGCACCAGATGCTCCCGAGACCCGCTCCACCCCTTGGCGAGGCCACCGGCTGCAGCCGGTGCCGGTGCCCGGCCTCTACTGGATCCATTTCGCCTTTCCCATCCTGGAGGACTGGACCGCTGCCTTGCGGGATTGCGGCGCCGAGCCTCTGCTGTATTATGGCGACGGCGTCTTTTTGACGCGCGCACGGAATCTCGGTGTGATCCAAAGCTGCCACTCCGCCGCCCGCCGCCTGTCCTGGGTTGAGCCGTTCCTCACCACGGATCGCATCGCGCCCGCCGTGCTCGATGCGGCGGACCTGGAGATGCGGCCCTATTCGCTCGTCTTCGCCCCCGGCACCACCCGGGAGGCCGCCTTGGCGGAGCTTCCCGCGGCGGTGGAGCCCGGCGGCGACATGACCTGGCAGGACGGCTCGTTCTCGCTCGGCGTCCTCGCCGGTGCCCCGGAGCTGGAGGCCCTTCTGCGCACCAGCCGGCTCCTGCTCGGCATTCACCCCGCCGAGAGCGAGCCCAAGCCCTCGGACGAGTTTCATCCCGGCCGGTACCTTCGCGACCGTCACGGATCTTCAGATCCGGGTCTTGGGAGCGAACGTGGTACAAGGTTCCCAGAATTTTTCCGTTTATGCGTACAACATGGGCTGAGCCACTCCCCGCGGCGGAGCCCTGGAGCTCTTGTATGAAATGTCTGAACCGTGCCCGAGTTTGGCCCCTCCTGGCCTGCCTGCTGCTCCTCGGCTCCACGGCTGCGGCCGCGGGCCGGGAGCTCACCAACCCGCTCACTGCCGAGGACGTGGCCTGCAATGAGCGGCAGCTTGAGCGGCTTTTGAAGAGGATGAACGCCGCCAAGGTCGGGGAGTACCATCCGCCCGAGACGGTGAAGCACCTCCTCGTGTCTTACAGCAACTCCAGTGGGTTTTACGATGGCTTGGTCGCGACCGATGAATCTTTTCGGCTCGACATCGGGCAGCCTACGCCTGTAGATTCCTATGAGCAGTACTTGGCGTTCAACATCAACCCGAGCATTCGAACGCTGCTCCTCAATCCGGATCGGCCGGAACTGGCCCAGATGAGCCTCAGTCGGGAGAACAGCAGCTCCAGCTTGGTGAAACCCGGCCCCTGGTTTGACATTGTCCTGACGCTTGACCCGACGCTCGGCGGGGGTGCCCCACTCGTCATCAACAACTTTGTCGAGCCGCCGATTGGTGATGTTTACAACGGTTTCCTTTCCAGCAGCACCAAACCCGGGCGTGGCCTGATCGCCGATGGCCTGTTCACGCCCTGCCACAACAAGCTCACCGACTTCGACCGGCACGTTTTTTCCGTCTTACAGAGGATCGCGCGCTCAAGCGATACCGGAGCATTCCTTCAGCCAGACACGGAGATTGCCATCTTCCGAGGCGAGGACCCGCATGTCTACAGAATCAACTACTACCCGATCTATGAGGGTCTCGAAGAGCGCGGAAGGATGGCCGTCGAGCTGAACGTAAAGTGGGACGAGCACGGGCGGCTCCTGACGGCGGACACGAAAACCTACGACATCTGCCTGGCCGGGGCAGAGCTGAGCTGCACCAGCTTGGACCGGCGCGCAATGAACTGGTTTTTAATACCACCTGTCCACGGGGGACGTGAGTACTACGATCGAAGCAAGATCCAGTACGGTGGTGGCTTTCATGGCCCCGATGGCCCTGAGCCACCGATGACCATAAACTTCGCCACCCTCCTCGCCGGCACCACCTGGAACGAACCGGTCTGGTGATGACGCCTCCCTCCCGGGTTCGTCCCCTCAGGCCACCGCGGCATAAACCCCCGCGTTCCGCTCCGCCGGTACATCTCCGGCGCGTAGGCCCGCGGCAAGCCCGAGTCGAGCGTGCTCCTTCTCCACCCGCTCCGACGTGGCGTGTAGCCGCTCCACGCGGCGCGGAACCGTTACCCGGGCCTGGGTTGGCCTTACAAACGGCGCGGAACCGATCCGCGCGGCGCGGAGCCGATCCATGCGGCGCGGAACCGTTCCCGCGCGGTGCGGAACCGATCCACGCGGCTCGGAACCGATCCACGCGGCGCGGAACCGATCCACGCGGCGCGGAACCGATCCACGCGGCTCGGAACCGATCCACGCGGTGCGGAACCGATCCGCGCGGCGCGGAACCGATCCACGCGCCGTGGAGCCGTTCCGCGCGGCGCGGAGCCGCTTCCCGGGCGTGTCAGGCCGATCCGGCGAGCACCTTGGCGAGGAAGGGCTCGCACCAGGTCTGAAAACGCCGCCGCCAGGGCGCCGAGCCCGGGCAGTGGCTCAGCAGGCGGGCGGCCAGCCGCGCCAGGCGCCGGGCTTCGGCCGCCGGGCCGGGCGCGGCGGACAGCAGGCAGAGCTTCTCCGCCAAGGCCCAGCTCCGCTCGTCCCCGCGGAGCACGTCGATGAGGTGGCTCTGTGCGGCGGCGGCGAGCGGCGCCATCCGCGCCCACCTCTCCTCCGCCCACGCCCGATCCGCGGCGCGGGGTCCCGTCCCCCGATTTCGCTGCGACAACTGCAGAAGGTACGGCGCCATGCCTTCCTGAACGGCCCGCGCGACGACCCTCTCCAGGTCCGGTGCCGGGCCGCCCGCATCCCCGGCGCCACGGGCGCGCTGATAGGCGCGCCGGATGCTGCGGCTCACGTCCACCAGGTGGTCGAAGAACGCGGTGGACACCTCGACCGGCGCGACGAGCTTCTGCTTCGTGCGGCGGCCGGGCTTCTTCCTGCCCAGCTCGTAGTCTGAAATCAAGCCCGGATCGACGCTCGAGCGCCGCGCCAGCTCCGCCTGGTTCCAGCGGGGCTCCGGCATCGAGCGCAGGAGGATCACCGCGAGGCCCACGTCGCGGAGGTCTTCTTTCTCACCAGAGGCCATCGTCCACCCTTTCCTTGATCGAGCCCTCCTTGAGGGCTTTTCACGTCCGTTTGCGGCACCGCGACTGTCACTCTAAGGAAGCCGGAGCCGCCCCGGCGGCCACAGAGGCCCCCGCGGAGCGCTCCGAGACAAGGAGCCGGTCATGCTGTCTCGCGCTGCACAGATTTCTCTTCTGATCCTCGCCCTCGGTACCGGAGTCGCCTCCGTCTGGGACACGCTCGCCACCACCTGGGGGGAGAACGGCTGCTGGGTAGATCCCAATGGCGGCTGCGCACCTCTGGTGGAAGTCGACAACGGGTGCCGGGTCGACCCGAGTGGGAGCTGCATCGACTGAGCCGAGGTTGGTGCTCACGGCTCGAACCGCAACCCGGGACTGTATTGCGCCCGGTAGAGGTACTTGATCAGCCGCCGGGTCCATGCCACTTCAACCTCTCCCGCCTTGGCGGCCTGGCAGAACAGCGTCAGTGCCGCCAGGGCTTCCTTGTGGACACCCTGGTCGTGAAAGATCCACAGCATCTCCTCTGCCAGCTCCTGCACCCGTGGGAGCTGGCCCTGCTCCAGGTGCGCCACGGCCACCTCCAGGCTCACAAGGGCGAAGTCGTAGGCGATCCTCTCGGCATGGAGGTATGCCCGGACCTCGGTCAACGCCGCAAGAGCCTCCGCCCTTCTTCCAAGCCCCACCAGGGTCCTTCCCCGTAGCCAGCGGACCCTCACCTGATCCAGCTCGTTGCCCGAATCGGCCGCCAACTGCTCAACCACCGGGACCAGCACCGACCCGGTTTCGAAAAGATCCAGGTGACAGAGATTGACCGCCTTCATGAAATGGTGCAGGAACAGATTCCGCGAGCCACTCTGCTCCCCGATCAGCGGCTCGGCTTGGTCCAGCACGCCAAGGGCAGCGTCATAATCCCCCGAGATCTCCAAGGCGGTCGCCTTCTTGATCAGCAGGCGGGCACGCGCCTGATCGTCGGTCGTGCCCTTCAGAGCTTCATCGAGCAGGGCCTGCGCCTCCTCGAAATGCTCCTCCTGGTACATGAAGAGCGACGCCTTGAGGTCGAGCCGGCGCAGGCCGTCGAGCAGGCCGGCGGGATCGCCGCCTTCCCCTTGCCGCCACAGCTCGTCGGCGCTGGCGAATTGCGCTGCGGAGGCCGGGAGGTCGCCGCCGACCCGGAGCGCATTGGCCAGGATGGGCTCGCACCAGCCGCGCACGCGCAGGCACCAGGCTTCCGGCCCGGGGCATCCCTCGGCGAGCCGAACCGCCAGCCGCGCCAGCCGCAGAGCCTCGCTCGCCCGGTCGGCTGCGGCGGTTTCCGAAGCCCAGCCAATCCGTTCCGCGAGAGCCCAGGTCCGGTCGTCCCCGCGCAGCACGTCGAGCAGGGCCTCCTGCTCCTGGGGAATCTTCGCCAGGCGGGACCAGACCTCTTCCGCCAGGCCCGGTGGGCGCGCGCCTGCTCGTGAAGGTGTGCCAGGGCCAGCTCGAGGCGGGCGACCTGCACGGCGGCCCAGGCCCCCGCGGCGGCGGCTTCGTCGATCAGCCGGACGTCGTCCTCCGGCAGCAATGCCAGCGCCGGGTGATCCACCGGCCCGAGGTGGGTCAGGCGCTGCGACCACAACGCCGCCTCCACGGCCGCGGCCGGCACCTTCCAGGGAGAGAGAAAACCCGCGAGCCGCCGGGGGTCCAGCGGTACCTCCCCCTTCTCCCAGCGGCCCACTTGGCGGGCCGTGACCTTGTTGCGACGCGCCAGCTCTTCCCTCGTCAACCGCAACGAGAAGCGGAACGAGTGCAGCACCGCACCCTCCGCCGACGGCCTGGGTTTCGCCATGCAGCCTCCGTGAAATGTCGTCCCACAGAAGATAAGGTAGCCGCTGCGACCTGAAACGGGACACGCTGCGCAAAGACTCCGGCCATCCGGACATGGAAAGCCGTCACTCAGGGCTGACGCACCCTCGACGCCGCGGGCGGATCGACCCTGGCGTAGGTTCTCGCCATGCAATTCAACGAGATACCGACCCTGGAATCCGAGCGCCTGTGGTTGCGGCCGTTCCGGCCGGCCGATGTTCCGGCCTTCGCCGCGATGTGGGGAGACCCCGAAGTGATGCACGGGCTTGGGAAGAAGAAACCTTGCGAGCCGGACGTCGCCTGGCGGCACCTCGCGTTCCTCATCGGCCAATGGCCGCTCGCGGGGTGCGGCATGTGGGCCGTGGAAGAGAAGGAGACCGGCGCCTTCCTCGGGAGAATCGGCTACGCCCATCCCCCCGGCTGGCCCGGCTTCGAGCTGAGCTGGGCCCTCGCCCGGCCCTACTGGGGACGCGGCTTCGCGACCGAAGGAGCCCGCACCGCCCTCGACCACGCCGTCAACGTCCTGGGCCGCGACCGTGTGATCAGCTTGATCCTGGACGACAACCAGGCCTCCATCCGCGTCGCCGAGCGCCTCGGGATGCGCCTGGAAGGCCGGGCGATGGCGGACGACCTGGAGTGTCTCCTCTACGCGACCAGCCGCTGACGCACCCTCGGGTTCCGACGGCTGCGCCGCGCCGGCTCACTCCCATCGGCGCTCGCGCTTGAGCCGGGTGAGAAGAGTTTCGAGCTCCTCGGAGGACATCGCCTCGATCTCTGCCCGCCGGTGCGGATCGAGCGGGATCGCAAGCAGGTCACAGATCTCCTGGATGCCACGGCGAAGACCGTCGGCCAGCCCACGGTTGAGCCCTTCGGCCAACCCGCGGTTGATCCCTTCGGCAAGCCCGCGGTTGATCCCTTCGGCAAGCCCCTCGGCGCGGCCTAGCTGGAGCCCGCGGGCTTCTCCGCGGGCCTCCCCCTGCTTCTCCGCGAGCGAGATGGCGCCACGCGCGTCCTGCTCGGCGATCTTCGACCGGTCGTAGGCCTCCCACTCCTCGGGGGTGAAGCCCGCCGTGCGCGCCTGCTCCAGGGCGGAACGGAACGGCTCCGCGGACAGCTCCGGGGGGATCACGTCGAGGTTCTCCGCCACCCGGAAGAAATGCGCCCACTGCTCCACCGTGCTCTCTGCCGCAGCCCCTTTCGTGTACTTGGGCAGCTCCAGGAAGACGTACTGCACCTGCGAGAGCGCCAGGGCGCCGTGGTTCTGCTCCTGCATCCGCCAGCGTGAGAGCAACGGAACCGCCGGGCCGCCGGGCTGCGGCGGCGTCGGCCACAGCTCGAAATCGCAGATCGTCACCCCCACCACGTCGCTCAGCTCCAGGTAATGCTCGCCGCTGTGGATCTGCATCACGTACGCCTTCGAGACGTTGTAGACCACCCGCTTCTCGAACGCCTCGACGTTCAGGACCTGCATCTCCACCACGTACTCGCGACCGGCGTGGTCGCGGCACTTGACGTCCACGATCGACAGCTTCAGCTCGGCGACCGGCACCCGCTGCTCGGGGCTCAGGTAGATGAGGTCCGCGATCCGCTGGTCGCCTTCCAGCTCCAGGAGCGCATTGAGCAGGTCGACGAGCAGATGCTTGTTCGGCTCGGCGCCGAAGATGCGCTTGAAGACGAAGTCGGTCTTGGGATCGGCGAAGGTGGGCCACATGGGCTCATCATACGACAGGGGGAGGGCTGCCTGCCCGCGATCCGGCTTGCTTGGCGAGCACGGGCTCTCGGTTTGGCGGAAGGAAGGCGGCGCCTTAGACTTAGTCCGATCAGCTTAGTCTCTGGAGGTCGAGATGGTCACCGTCAACATCCATGAAGCCAAGACCCAGCTCTCGAAACTGGTCGATCTGGCGGTCAAGGGCGAAGCGTTCGTGATTGCCAAGGCGGGCAAGCCATTGGTGAAAGTGGCGGCGCTCGATGCCCCCGCGATGCCGCGACGGCTGGGCTTCCTCGCTGGCGAGATCGCCGTGCCCGAAGATTTCAACCACATGGGCGAAGCCGAGATCGCGGCCCTGTTCGGGAGAAACGCGCGCAGAGGCCGGCCCGACGGGCCGGGAGAACGGAGCCCAGGGCTTCGGCCGCAGGCCGATGCCCTGGGTCAACAGCCCCCCAACCAACCTGCGGCCTGACAGGCCGCGAGAGCATGGCAGCCAGAGGAACCCCGGTCGCCTCTCTCGCGGCCCTTCAGGCCGCAGGCGTAGGGATCGCCTTCATTCCCCAGGGAGTCGGCCTGCGGCCTCATCCCTGGGCTCCACTCTCCCGGCCCGTCGGGCCGGCGGCGACAAGCCGAAATCGCAACGGGGGCGTGCTCGGGAAGCGCGCTGGCGAAGTCGGCTTTATCGCCCCTCGGCCCAGCAGGCGTGGAACCCCAGGTGCACCGGCGTCTCCAGCCGCACCACCGCGCGCGGGCCGGTGGCGACGTCGAAGGCGTCGAAGACGAGGAAGGAGCTCTCTTCCTTCGCGGCGTCGAATTGCTGGCAGATCACCGCGCCGCCGGGGCCGTCCGGATCTCCTGCGAAGGCGGGCTCGCCTCCCAGGTAGCAGCCGGCCGGTGCTTTCCAGACGTCCTCTCGGCCGCTCCAGGTGAGGTGGACGACGGAGTCCAGGAACTTGCGGCCGCGCGGGCCGGCGTGGGAGATGCCGAGCATCCAGAAGTCGTCGTAGGCCTTGGTGAAGAGGCGGGGATCGATCGCCGGGAAGTCCGGCGCGGCGCGGTAGGCCAGGGCTTTGCGCTCCACCACCCGGTTGCCGGCGAGGTCCAGGACGTAGCGCACCGGGCCTCCCGGTCCCACCGTGGGGAAGAGGTCCGGCACCGGCTCGTATTCGTCGTAGACCGGCCGCTCCAGCTCGACCACGTCGACGACCAGATGCCCGCCGTCCTCCCAGGCATTGATGGTGTGGAGCGAGTACCCCTCCCCCACCGCCAGGGAGGTGACGGCCTCGCCGGTCTCGCGGTCGAGCACCAGCAGGCGGGTGCCCCGCTGCGGCTCCCAGCGCAGCGACTCCATCAGCGTCTTGTCCCGGGTCAATGAGGCCATGTCGAGGACGTAGGGGCCGAGATGGAACACGACATGGCGCGGCCCCACCAGAAAGTCGTGGATCGAAAACGGATGCTCCAGCGCATGCCGGCGCCGCCAGACGAGGCGGCCGGAGGGGTCGAAGCGGAAGAGGTTCAGGACCGGCCGGTCGCTCGCAAAGGAGACGCCGAAGTTGAACAGCTCGCCGGTCGCCGGATCGATCTTCGCGTGCGCGGCGAACGGGGTCACCGCGTTGATCGCGCCCCCGAAGGTGTAGGTGCCGCGGGTCTCCAGGGTGACCGGATCGAGCTCCCAGGGAATCCCCTGCTCGCCGAACGCCAAAAGCGTGCCGGCCCACGGGTAGACGCTCACGTTGACCGGTGATTCGAGCGCGATGCCGCGCACCAGGCGGTCGCCGGGGAACGCCGTGCCGAAGGTGCGGAACAGCGCCCGGCCGGCCGCCTCCTCGGCGGTCCACTTGTCACTGCGCACGAAACGGCAGGCGAAACGGGCGCCTTCGTCGGTGAAGGTCAACGCGCAGACCAGGCCGTCGCCGTCCAGCCAGTGCTTGTACCGTACGTCTCCCCGCGCGAAACGGGCGGGACCGTTCAGATAATAGGTGCCGCGCAGGAACGCCGGGACCCGGCCTTCGACGGCGACCGGCCCCAGGCGCTCGCGGGGGATGAACGAGAACACCTTTTCGAGGCCGGGCGCGAAATCGGCCGCCGCCTCGCCGGAAACGGTTTCAAGAATCATCGGGCACCTCCTGCCACCTTGAGCTCGGCCTCCTCCGGGTCGAGGCTCACGGTCATCGGCTCGCCGGTGAAACGGTCGAGCGGGATCGGCGTGCAGCGCCAGGGCCAGGTCTCGGCTGTCTCGCCGCACGCGGCCAGGCGCGCCCGCCAGCCGTCCGGATCGAACGACAAGGCGGCCGGATCGAGGCCGCCGACGAAGCCCGGGTGGGTGAGCGCCCGTGGATCGCCGAGCACCCGGGCGGCGACGTAGGCGGCCGTCCAGCGCGCCATCTCCTCCAGGTTGTCGAGCTGCTCGTCGAGGATTGTGCGCGCCTCTTCGACCGGCACGCCGACCTTGTAGAAACATTTCTCCGCCGCCACGAGCTGCCAGGCTTCGTAGAAATCGAAGAACGTCTGCGCCGGCCGGCCGGGCTGGTGCTCTTTCTTCCAGCGGTAGAAACCGGCCAGCACTTCGTGCAGACCGCGATTCATCGGGCCGAGGCGGGCGAAACGGCGCAGGTAACTGGTGAGGAAACGGCGGTCGGTGAACAGGTCGTTGATGAACGGGAAGACGTAGAAGGCGAAGTAGATCGCCAGCTCCCAGGTGTAGCGCAGCGAGAAACACTCCTGGTCGCCGAGGGTGTCGTAGCTGACGGTGTAGCTGGGGATGTACGCCTCGTAAACGGCGCGCTCCAGGCTCTCATACATCCGCACCTTCGCCTCCAGCTCGCCGCGGTCGCGGGTGAGGATGGCATCGGTGACCAGGGTGTTGTAGATCGAGATCAGATCGCCGCCCGGGCTGTAGAGCGGATCGGTGAACCGCCCGGCCTCGCCGCAGAGCGCCCAGCCGTCGGCGGAGATCGATTGCGCCGCGTCCAGCGCGAAGCTGTCGTAGGCGCCGCGGCCGACGATCTTGCGCTGCGGCAGGTCGCGGGCGAAACAGGGATGGTGGCGGCAGATCCACTCCACCAGCTTGGCCGGCGTGCTCACCTCCTCGCGCGGCACCCGTTTCACGTCGTGGACCAGGCCGAGGCTGGTGCGGCCGTGCAGAGGGATCACCCAGAACCAGTAGCCCTCGCCGCAAAAGTGATTGGTCGCCAGGAACACCGGCGCGTGCCCGAGGGTCCGGCGATCCGGCCGCAGACGGATCTGGCGCGGCGTCAGGTCGGTCAGCTTCTCGACGTCGAGCAGGCCGTCAACCCAGCAGAAGGTGGTCCCGTGGACGATCGGTGACGGCCGGTCGAGCCCCAGCTTGCGCACCAGGACGCGGCTGCGCCCCGAGGCATCGACCACCCAGCGGGCACGGCCGGAGCAGGCGGCTCCGTTCGCGGTGTAGCGGAACGTGTGCGACTCCCCCCCGGTGGCCAGATCGACGTCGAAATCCTTGGCGGGCGCGACGCAACGAAAGCCCGGGCTCTCGCGGTTGACCCGCAGCAGCTCGGCCTCCAGGACGTTCCTGTCGAGCTGGTAGGTGAAGACGTTCGAAAGGCCGCGGATGTACGACTGGCTGTACTCTTCATAGCGGCTGTCGCCGGCCGTGCTGCCCCAGTAGAACCGCAGGTTGTACTTCGGGAAGTGGTGGCGCAGCAGGTGCTCTTCGAGCTCCAGGACGCGGCTGAAGTAGTAGCCGCTCACCTGGACCGTCGCCTCCCCCACCTTCTGCTCCCGCCGCGGGACCTGATGCCGGCGCTCGAGCAGCAGGATGCGCAGCCCGGGCTCGGCGAGCAGGAGCTGGCGGGCGAGGCAGAGGCCGGCCAGGCCGGCGCCGAGGATCAGAACGTCGCAGTCGTCAGTTTCTGCATGCATGATGCTTCCACCTCTTTCGCTCCCTGAAGGACCGCCGCAGCCACCTGCTGGGCCGACACGATCACCGGTGTGATGCCGCCGCCGGGACGGGTCCAATGTCCGACGAGATACAAATTGCGCACCGGCGTGGTGAACTGCGGCCGGCCGTCGCCGAGTTGCTCGGGGGACATCTCGAAACCCAGCATGGCGCCCCGCTCGTTCAAGGTGAACCGCCACGACGTGCGCGCCGACGCGCTGGAGCGCACGGTGATCTTGCGGGTGATGCCGGGAACGAGGCTCTCGAGATGGCCGAGGGCGAGCGCCTCGATGCGCCCTTTGTGGGCCGGCCAGTCGTCCACCCTCTCGTAGTCCATGTCGAGGACCTTCTGGACGATGATGATCTTCTTGCCCGGCGGGGCCATCGCCGGCTCGTAGAGCGTGGGGACGAACACCTTGCAGCGCAGTGCGCCGCGGCCCACCTCGTCCATGTCCCAGCCGTCCCAGTAATAGCCCTGGATCTCTTCGAGCACACCGTCCGGCACGTCCTCCAGACCGAGATGGAAGAGAAAGCAGGGGTAGGTGACACGCAGCGACCGGACGGATTCGAGGGTCCCCGCCGGCAGGTGCGCGGTGCCGATCAGCCGTTCCAGGGTGAGGATCAGGTCGCCATTGCTGATCACGACGCCGGACTGCACCGTGCACTGCAGGCCCTGCGGCGGTTGCGTGCCGCGCAGCACCTCCAGCTCGACGCCGCGGGCGGCGCCGCCTTCGATCAGGATCTTCGTGGCCATCGTGCTGGTGAGCACGTGCCCCCCTTGTTCCTCGAAGCAGCGGGCGAGATCGTCGGCGAAGGCCTGGGAGCCTCCCTGCGGGTAGTAGTTGCCGAGGAAGTAGGAGAGGCGCAGCATCGAGTCGAAGACGAACGAGGTGCGCCCCGGCGGCGAGCCCCAATGCGGGCAGTCGGCGGTGAGCAGGAGCTTGAGCTTGGGATCGCGGAAGAAATGGTCGAGCGCCTCGCGCACCGACCACGACCGCCAGGCGGCGAGCCGCTCGATCTGCGCCAGCGGTTTGCCGCGGAAGTAGTGGAGAAGGCCGAGCAGGTAGGTCTCCCGCACGACGCCGAAGAACTCGTCGAGGGCGGCGGATTCCTCCGGAAACTCGGCCTTGAGACGCGCCATGTAGGTCGCGAGATCGGCGGGCACCGCGAAGCGCGAGCCGTCGGGAAAATGGAAGGTGTCGACCGGGTCCATCTTCACCCAGCCGGTGCGCACGCCGAGCTCGCCCAGAAGCCGGCCGGTCAACGTCTCGGGGTTGCCCAGGAGCGGATAGAAATGGGTCGCCGCATCGAAGGTGAAGCCGCCGCGCCGGAAGGTGCTGCAGTAGCCGCCGACCATGTAGTGCTGCTCGACGAGGAGCGTCTTCATCCCTCCGCGCGCCAGGAGGTTCGCAGCGATCAGGCCGCCGACGCCGGCGCCGATGATCACCGCGTCGTAGCGCGCATCCGGCGCCCGGCGCAGGCCGCGGAACAAACGCTTCACGCCCCCGCCTCCGGCCGGTTCCGGCCGTACTCTTCGTGCGCCTGGACGAACTCGCCGCTCGCGATGGCGGCGCCGAAGGAGAGGTCCCCGGCGAGCACGAGGGCGGCGGTGATCTCGGCGAGCTTGGCGGCGTTGCCGGCGCCGGCGCAGCCGAGCATGTTCAGACATTCGCGGGCGGTGCCCAGGCCGGTGCCGCCGCCGACGGTGGCCACGGTGAGCGACGGCAGGGTCACCGTCGCATAGAGGTCGCCCTCGGCGGTGACCTCGAAGGTGGTCACGGAGACCGCGGAATTCGCGACGTTGGCCACGTCCTGCCCGCAGGCGATGAAGAGGGCGGTGAGGCCGTTGGCCGCATGGCCGTTGTAGCCCAGGGTGCCTCCTTGCAGATGCCCGAGCACCGTGTGCCGCCAGACATCGGCCATCTGCTCGGGCGTCGCATGCAGCCAGGCGCGGCAGATGCGGGCGGGCAGACGGGCGCCGGCCACCACCTTCTTCCCCTTGCCGCCGGCGAACAGGGACCCGGCGGCCCGCTTCTCGCCTTCGAGGCCGCTGAAAATGAGATGGCGGCACCCCGCCGTGTGCTCCACCAGCCACCGGCACGCGCGGTCGGTCGCCTTGACGATCATGTTCATCCCGTGCGCGTCGCCGGTCGAGTAGCAAAAATGGACCATGACCTCGCGGCCCACGGGGCGGGGCTCGATGCGCAGCAGCTTGCCGTGGCGGGTGGTCGCTTCGGCCTCGGCGCGCAAGGTGTCGAAGAGGTCCGGGAGACGGCGCGCGAAATCGGCCGCCTCGGCGACGCCGTCGAAGACAAAGACGGGAGTGACCCGGTTCTCATCGGTGTACAGGCGGACGTCGACCCCACCGGCCCGGGTCAGGGCCACCGCGCCCCGCTCGTAGGAACGGACCAGCGCCCCTTCGGTCGTGGCGAGCGGCACGTAGAAGATGCCCCGGGCCTGCTCGCCGCGGAGCAGCAAGGGACCGGCCACGCCGAGCGGCACCTGCACCGAGCCGATCGGGTTCTCGATGTTGCCGCGCAAGGTCTCGCCGGGGAGGGTGGAGGCACCGACCGCGGTCAACGAGGCGCCGGTCGCCTCTTCGATCCAGCGGCGGCGGGCGGCGATGTCTTCGCCTGTGTACCCTTGCTCCTCGAAGCGGGGGACGAGGCCCCCCCCTCCCCCCTGCCCCCTCCCCCGCGAAGCGGGAGAGGGGGATCGCTTCCCGC
>DIHE01000073.1 GCA_002420005.1 Holophagales bacterium UBA5704
CCCTCGCAGAGCGCCAAGCTCACCCTTCCCCGGCAGGGTCTTTGCCGGGAGGCGGCGGCGGAGTTTGCGAGCTGTGCCCTTGCGTGGGAACAAGCGTGGCCCCCTGCGGTCACCGGCTCGCCCGCCGAGCTGGACAAGGCCCGGGAGATCTACAACCGCTGGAAGTCGTACGGCGTGCGGAAGACATGGGGAGAGCGGCGGTGAAGGTCGTCACGTTCACCGTGCGCGCCACCCTTGCGCAGTCGGAACGCTGGAAGCGAGCGGCGGATGCGGAAGGCTTCGCTTCGGCCGGCGCGTGGCTCGCGGAAGCGGCCGACGCCTACCTGAAGGTGCGCGCACGGGCCGGGAGGCCTCTCCCCCTGGGGTGGCACGTGGGGCGGTTCCCGGTCCTCCTGGAAGGCGGGGAGGCGGTCACCCTGCCGGGCTTTGTCTCGCCACCCTTTGGAGCCTTCCGGGGGACGGCGGAGGGGAGAGGGTACCGGGCCTGCCGGCGCTACTCGCTGGTGTACCTGCCGGAGCGGCGGATCATCGCCACCCTGCGCAGCTACGGCCAGTGCAAGGCGCTCGCGTCTGAGATGGCGCCCGTCATGATCCGGGGAGATCCCGGCGGCATCGTCGAACGCCACCGCCGCGAGGCGGTCTGAACACCGGGCCGGTTCCGCGAGGGACCGGCCCGGGCCTTGACCAGGACCCATCGTCCTCATGGGCTTCCCTTGAAAGGCTTTCAGGGGTATACTCTCTCCGCGAGGCCTACTCTCATGGACGACACAATCGAGTTGACCATTGAAGGCCTAGTTAGCGAAGACGGCCACGTCCGTTTGTCTGATTTTCTTTCTCAGCTTTCGGCGCTCCGAAATGCTCTCCAACAAATGGAGGGATTGGCGGGCAGCGGCAAGCAGGCCTATTACCGCGTGGTTGCACTGCGTCACGACAGTCCGGCTACCGTAGTCCTAGAGCGGGTTGCTTTAAGGCAACGCGCTTTCACGCGCTCGGCCATTCCGGCGCTTTTGGGCGCCGTCCAGGAGATCGCGTCTGGTGAAGTGATTAACCCCGACCGGAAGCTTCTGGCTAGTATTAAAGCGCTATCAAAGCCAGTGGGAAAAACCGTTCGCTCTACCAGGGTTCGCTGGGGCGATCTAGTTGAACACTTCACGCCCGATCTGAACATTAAAGTCCAAAGCTTACTGGCGCCGGAGAGCACTGCAATGGGAAGCATCGCGGGAATGTTGGAGCGGATTAATTTTCATGCTAGCGCCAACAGATTTCACGTTTACCCCCTGCTTGGCCCCAAGCGCGTTGCGTGCCTTTTTCCTGCTCGGCTCACTGATCTCGCCGAGCAGGCAGTAAACCGATACGTGACAGTCCGCGGGGAACTGAGGTACCGAAGCGGCGCCAAGTTTCCCCATGAGGTGGACGTGTCTAGCATCGAGGTCATGCCCCCTGAAGAGGATCTCCCGCGATTGAGTGAGTTGCGCGGCGATGCTCCAGACGCCACGAGCGGGCTTTCGGCCGAGGAGTTCGTGTGGAAGGTGCGCGATGAGTGGTAGGTTATCGACAGTTTACTGGGACACGTGCGTTTTCATTGCACACCTTACCGGCGAGCAGAAAGGGGCGTCTGCGATTAGTGGAATGGATGAATGGATTGAGAAAATGGAACGCGGGCAGGCAATTATTGCCACCTCCGCCTTAACGCTTGCAGAGATTTTGGAGTCGCGGCTTACAGATCAGAAGCGGAAAACCTATCGGGCGTTATTCCAGCGCAAACATTTACAGCTTGTAGCCTGCGATGAGCCGATTGCGCGACTTGCAAGCGAGATCCGAGCATATTATTCGCGGACAAGTGGGCCGGATGAAAAAACAATCAGCGTTGCAGACTCAATCCATCTTGCTACAGCAATCAATAACTCTGAAGTGATCTCGGAGTTTCACACTTTTGATGGAAGCGATCCAGCCAAGGGCGAAAAGAAGCGGGCACGACTACTTATTCCACTTAGCGGAAATGTGGCTGGATACCAACTAAGAATCTGTGAACCACATGCGGAGCAGCTTCGCCTGGTGGCGCTCAGGTAGGTTCTCGCTCAGGCTTTCTCAGCGCCACAGTGGCCGGGTTCTTTGGGCGTTTTCCCCGTTAACTTACGCCGTCAGCAGGTCCCGCACGCTCCACACCTTCCGGGTGAGTCCCGCATGCATCGCCGGAGACATCCGGAGCGCCGAGTGACGCCAGCAGAAGTTGTAGCTCGCCACGAACACCGCGACCGCCGCCTTCAGGTTGTCCCGCTTCTTCGAGAAGGCCGTGGTCAACCGGGTGAACCGCCGGGTCTGCATGCGCACATGAAGGTTGAGCCGCTCGACGTGCGAGGTGCAAACCCGGGACTCGGCGGGGTTGCCGGAAACGACCCGCTTCTCGGTGGATATTATGGACGGCGGAGAGTACCGCCGTTCACTGTCCATTCCCTCTCCCGAGTACGATTTGATGAGCTGCGCATAGTCGACCTGCGCGCCGAAGTGGGCTTCCATGGCGGCGGGATAGGCGTCGAGCCCGTCCGTACTTAATTGAAAGCGGTCGGAACCTACGGCGGCGGAGAGCTTCGCCGCGAAGAGGTTCGCATCCTCAGAGGTGCGCCGGCCGACGTGGTGGGCAAGCAGGAGCTTCGAGTCCCGCTCGATTCCGAGGAACGTGTAGGCGTCGCCGAGTTCCGGGTCGGTGAGCTGCTTGCGGTTCTTCGTCTTCTCCTTCATCGCCACGAAGCTCCACAGCTCGTCAGCCTGGACGTCCTTGACCGGGACGTTGCGGACCAGGCGGGAGAGGAGAGCTTCGCACTTCGAGCCGGCGACCCGAAGGAGCCGGCAAATCGTGTCGCGGTGCATGCCAGTCACCCGCTCTGCCGACCGAATCGAGGAACCCTCGGTAAGGAGCGAGAGAACGAGGGTGGCGTTGTCCAACGAGATCCGCATGGAACCGAGCGGCCGGGCCGGGATGATGCCGAAGCTCTTCCGGCAAGCCTTGCAGAACCGGCGGGGGTTGCCCTCCCGGTCCTTTCCCCAGCCGATTGACGGCCCGCCGCAGGTGCGGCAGGTGGGGGCGGTAAGGGGGGCGGTGGTCTGCATGCTGGTTGTCTCGCTCACGGAAGACAGTGTAGCCAATGGATACACAGATGTCAAGAGGTTCGAGATGGAAAGTCCCTCTTGATTTGTGTATCCGTTGGCTGTACCATTAGGCCATGGACGAAAAGCCTAAGCGTAAGCACTCAGCCGCGTTGCACATCCGCCTATTCCCTGAACACGAAGAGTTGATCCGCCAAGCGGCGGAGAGCGCCACCCGCCGCCGGGGGGCGGGAGACCTGTCGAGCTGGATACGGGAGACCCTGGTTGCGGCAGCTCGCCGCGAGTTGAAGAGGAGCGAGGGGGAAGAGGACTAGGCCCGCCCCTTCCCCCGCGCTCCCGGGTGGTATCCGGGACCGGGGCCAGAGAGACCGCAGCCGGTCCCTCCTTCGCCCGATCCAGCCTTCCCACCCGGCGAAGAGACATAGCTGTCGCCGCATGGGGACGAATCCTCCCCTTGACGTCCTCCGCGAAGAAAGCTATGCTCGGGAAACAGCACAGCCCTCCCCCCGCGGGGGCGTCTGTCGGGCCTCGAACCGGTCTTTCCGTGGAAAGAAGTGGACCGTTTCGAGGCCTTCGGTTTATCTGGCCGGCGGAAGCGTTCCCGCCTTTTCCCTAAAATGCCGCGTAAGTGTCAGAGGAGAAGCCTCTTCTTGTCCTCGCGCGGTCACTTCATGGAGAAGGTGTATCTTGAACCGGCCCTCGTTGTCAAGAACGACGTTTTAAGCTCGTTCATGATAATACGAGACCGCTCTCCTATCTTTACCGATAGAACGGCCACGCTTTCAAAGGGCTGGAAACCGGCGGGCGGGCGGCGGGCGGTGGTAGAATGGGCGCCAGCGGGGGCGGATCGGCGGTTCCTCTTACGCCCCTGTACCACCTACACAGTCATAGGACACTACCCCCTCGGTAGGAACGGCTGCACCCACGGGTGCAGTGATTGCACCCTCGGTAGGAACGGCTGCACCTCCGGGTGCAGTGCCTGCACCCTCGGTAGGAATGGCTGCACCCACGGGTGCAGTGATTGCACCCTCGGTAGGAACGACTGCACCCTCGGGTGCAGTGATTGCACCCTCGGTAGGAATGGCTGCACCCACGGGTGCAGGGCCTGCACCTTCCTCCTCGGCTGCCCTCCTGTTGTAGGATTCCACCAAGCATTCGACAGGGGAACCCAGCATGGTGAAGCCGCCGCAGCCCGGAAGCCTTGTTCGCCGCGAGGAGACCCTAGGTCCCCTGGAGCGCCGGACGCTCCTCTCCCGGATCGTGGGGCGGGAGCCCAGTGAAGCGGCGCCGTATCTGCGGGCGATCCTGGCCGGTCTGAAGGACGCCGGGGCCAAGCAGCTCGAGCAGATTCCGGTCCTCGGTCCCTTGCTGTCGGGCGCCGGCGCCGCTCTCCTGGAGCTTTCTTCCGAGGAAGACGATGCCATCCTCGAAGAACGGCTCGCCGAGATCCTGGAGACCGGCCACCAGAGCCGCGAAACGCTCGAAGCCCTCACCGCCCTTTCCACGGCCATCTACCTCCAGCAGAACGCCCTCCTCGCCCGGCTGGAGTCGGCAGGGTTTCCTGCCCAGCCGGCGCAGCTCACGGCCGTCGCCCTCTCTACCGCCCTTGCCGCCTACCGCGGCCGGGTGGCCCGCGACTACCAATATGCCGATCACCGCGGAATCGAAGGCGGCACCCGCGCCGAGCATGCGGCGTCGCTGCCGCTCGACGAGGTCTACGTCCTGCCTCGCCTCGTCCCCGAGCGGTCCCAGGCGGACAGCCGGGAGAGGGAGAACCGTCTCCTCAAGGATCTGCTCGACAACGAGGATCTCGCTCCGGGGGACCGGAGCCGGCGAGAAGAGGAATTCGCCCTCCTCACCGGTGAGCGCTGGCGCGCCCTCAAAGAAAAGGAGAAGGCGAAGACCATCGCCGAGGCGCTCGGATCGGTCCGCCATGCGGTGGTGATCGGCAGCCCCGGCGTCGGCAAGAGCGCGATGACCCGCTTCTTGGCGCGGACGTGCGCCCTGGGCGGCGAGGCCCTGCGCGAGAAGCTCGGGTGGGAGGAGGACCTCACGCCGGTGGTCCTTCCCTTGGCGGGGTACGCGGATGCCAAGAGCCGGCAGGCCGGGCTGACCTTGCGGGAGCATCTCGATGCCCGGCTGGCCGAGCGCGGCGGGGACGCTCTGCGGGAGGCGGTCGGTGCCGAGCTGCAGGCCGGGCGCGTGCTCGTGCTGTTTGACGGAGTCGACGAGATTCCCGACAGCCGCGAGCGCATCCTGGTCGTCAAGGCGGTGGATCAGTTCCTGGCGGACCACGCCGCAAACCGGTTCGTCGTCACCTCCCGCCCCTACGGCTACGTCCGCCTCGCGGGCGAGATCCCTCACTTCCAGCTCCCGAACTTCGTTCCTGAGCAGGTGGCGGAGTTCGTGCAGCGCTGGCAGAAAGCCTTCGAGAGATGGCGGCATCCGGAGGCGCCCGATTTTGCGCAGGCCGGCAAGCAGGCGGATGAGATGCTGGAGGAGATCCGCCGAAATCCGAAGGTCGAGGAGCTGGCGACGAATCCCCTGATGCTGGTGATTTTCGCGCTGATCCGCCATGAGCAGGCGCGGCTGCCCGAGGAGCGGGTGCAGCTCTACAACCGGGCGGTGAACACGCTGATGGATTCCTGGAACCGCGGCCGCTGCCTTGCCGGGATCGACGTGGGCGGTGCGCAGCTTCCGCTCGACCGGCTCGTCCGGGTCTGGAGCCGGGTGGCGGAATGGACGCGCCGCACGAAGCCGACCGGCGTGGTCCACCGGGCGGAGCTCAAGAGCAAGCTGATCGAAATCCTCCGCGAGGAGGAGCTCGATGAGGAAGATCCGGCAGCCACGGCGGAGAGCTACCTCAACGCCGCCGCCGACCGCGCCGGGCTCCTGGAGGAGCGGGGGAAGGACATCTTCGCGTTCTGGCACCCGACCTTCGAAGAGTTCCTGGCCGCCGTCGAGGTCACAACACCCAGCGCCCGGGCGATCGAGCGCATCCTGCCGCTCCGGGACGATCCACGCTGGCGGGAGGTGATTCTGCTGGCGGTCGGGTATCTCGGCATCGTACAGCGGGATCGCGAGACGGCCACGGCCCTGGTCCGGGCCATCTGGAAGGAAGACCCCGGGCCGCTGGAACCTCTCCTGCATTCCCACCTGCGGCTCGCAGCGGCCTGCATCGCAGATGACGTGGGAGTGAAGCGCAGCCTGGCGGAAGAGGTGATCGTGGCCCTGGGGGCTGTTGTCTGCGAGTTGCCGTACGGGCCGTTCATCGAGAGCTTCTCTCAGACGGTTTCTGGCGTTCCAGGCCTTCGACCGACCGAAGCGATGGTCCGAGCGCTCGAACCGCTGGCGGACCATCCGGATTGGCGGGTTCGTATGGAAGTGGCTCGCCTCTGGGCCAATGTTGCGGGGGACGTGCCACAGGCCCGGAGCATTTGTCTGCGGCTACTCGAGGATGGCGATCCAGACGTTCAGTGCCACGCAGCCTTTGGGCTTTTGCGGGCGGGCCTCGATTCGCCGGAAGCCTGGAGAGCTTTTGCAGGGTTCAGAAGCTCTCTTGCCAGGCTCAAGAAGGCTGGCGAGCATTGGTTGGCTACAGTTCCGCAATCAAGGATCTTGTCTTCCTTGGAGCCGTTGCTGACGGGTAC
>DIHE01000118.1:0-549 GCA_002420005.1 Holophagales bacterium UBA5704
GCGGTCGGCGAGGGCGAGGGCGGCCCGCACGGCGGAGGCGAGCTTCTTGTCTTCGTCGCCCTCTCCCATCCTTGGCCCCACGGCATGGATCACCTGTTTCGCCTTGAGGTGGCCCGCTCCGGTCATCACGGCGGTGCCCACCGGGGTGCCGCCGATGCGGTCGCATTCCTCTTGAATGGTGGGGCCTCCCTTGGCGCGGATCGCTCCCGCCACCCCCGCGCCGAGCTGCAAATGCTCGTTCGCGGCGTTGACCAGGGCGTCGACGTCCAGGTCCGTGATGTCCCCCTGGACCAGCTCGAGCGTCGTCTTGTCCAGAGGCATGACCAGCCGGCGGCCGGCCGGTTCTTCCTGCGCCTCGACCTTCTTCGGCACGCAATCCCCCTCGGGCCGATCGGTGACAGCCGGCCCTCTCCAACCAATAGTGTAGACTGCCCGGGCCATGTGGACGGAGCACAAGACTCGACTGGCGGGCGAGATCGCCCGCGTCATCCGGGAACGGTTCGGCGTGGCGCACGAGCCGGTGCTGGAGGTCCCGCCGCGGCGGGACCT
>DIHE01000118.1:736-54473 GCA_002420005.1 Holophagales bacterium UBA5704
AGGTCCCGCCGCGGCGGGACCTCGGGGACCTGGCCTCGCCCGCCGCCATGCAGCTCGCCCGGACCCTCAAGAAAAGCCCCCGCGCCATCGCCGAAGAGATCGCCGCCCATCTCGAACGCCCCGCGTTCGTCCGCGACCTCCAGGTGCAGGGCGCCGGTTACCTGAACGTCTGGCTCGACCGGCCCGCCACCGCCGCGGCCCTGTTCACCGCCGACCTCCTCGGCGGCACGGCGCAGCGGGGCGGCAAGATCCTCATCGAGCACACCAACATCAACCCGAACAAGGCGGCGCACATCGGCCACCTGCGCAACGCCGTGCTCGGCGACGTGCTCGCCCGCGCCTTGCGCGCCCTCGGCCATCCGGTCGAGGTCCAGAACTACATCGACGACACCGGCGTGCAGCTCGCCGACGTCGTCGTCGGCTTCATGGACCTGCGCGGCCTCACCCGCGCGGACGTCGAGGCGATCCCCGAGCCCTTCGACTTCTACTGCTGGGACCTCTACAGCGAGGTCGGCCGTTGGTATGAAGAGGACAAGGAGCGCCAGGCGCTGCGCCGCGCGACCCTCCACGAGATGGAAAAGGGCGCCGGCGACCGCGCCACCCTCGGCCGGCTGGTCGCCCGCCGCGTGCTGTGCCGCCACCTCGCCACCATGCGCCGGATCGACGTCGGCTACGACCTGCTCACCCGCGAGAGCGAGATCCTCCACCGCCACTTCTTCGACAAGGCCTTCGGCTTGCTCAAGGAGACCGGCGCGGTGCACCTGGAGAAAGACGGCAAGAACGCCGGCTGCTGGGTGATGCCCCTCACCCAGGCCGAGGAGTTCGCCGGCCTGGAAGACCCCGACAAGGTGATCGTCCGCTCCGACGGCACGGTCACCTACGTCGGCAAGGACATCGCCTACCAGCTCTGGAAGTTCGGCCTGCTCGGCGAGGACTTCTTCTATCGCCGCTGGGAGGACGAGGCGGTCTGGGAGACCGTGCCGGCGGGAGAGGGCGCCGCGGAGCACCCCCCGTTCGGGCAGGGGACGCGCGTCATCAACGTCATCGACGCCCGTCAGAGCTACCTCCAGAAGATCGTCCGCGCCGGCCTGCAGGCCCTCGGGCACAAGGAGGAGGCGGAGCGCTCGATCCACTTCGCCTACGAGATGGTCACCCTTTCCCCGGCCACCGCGCGCCTGCTCGGCTACGTCGACGACGAGAGCGAGAGCGGCAAGGCGCTGGAGATGTCCGGCCGCAAGGGCATCGGCGTCAAGGCGGACGACCTGCTCGACCAGCTCGAAGCCAAGAGCCGCGAAGAGATCGCCCAGCGCGATCCCGAGCTGACCGCGGACGAGGTCGGGCGCCGCGCGCGCCAGATCGCGGTCGCGGCGCTGCGCTTCTTCATGGCCAAGGCGACGACGAACCGGCTGATCGCCTTCGACTTCGAGGAGGCGCTCAGCTTCGAGGGCGAGTCGGGTCCCTATCTGCAGTACTCGCTGGTGCGCGACCAGGCGATCCGGCGCAAGCTCGAAGCAGCCGGCATCACCGCCGACGTCTCCGCGGACGAGGTCGCCGGGCTCCCCGCCGACGCCTTCGGCGACGATCTCTGGGATCTCGTCCTGGAGGTCGCGCAGACCGGCGAGCTGGTCGAGAAGGCCGTCGAGAGCCTCGAGCTCTCCCTGATCGCCCGCCATGCCCTCGGTCTCGCCCAGCGCTTCAACGGCATCTACCGCAAGCACCCGATCCTGCACGAGCCGGACGCCGCGCTGCGCAACGCCCGGCTGGCGGCCTTCCAGATCTTCCGCCGCGGGCTGGAGAGCCTCGGCGGCATCCTGGGCATTCCGGTGCCCGAAAGGATGTGAGCCATGGACCCGAACCGCCCTCGCTCCTCCTCCACCACCTCCACCCTGGGCTGGCTGGGCTGCGGCTGCGGTGCCCTGGTGGCGATCGTCCTCGCCGTCATCGTCGGCCTCACCTGGTTCGGCTACCGCAAAGGCAAGGAGATCGAGAAGAACTTCAAGGACCCCGTGGCGCGCGAGTCCGCAACCCGCGAGATCCTGCGCTGGAAGAAGCTGCCGGAAGGGTATTACCCGGCCGGAGCGGTCACCATCCCGATGCTCATGGAGATGGCCATCCTGAGCGATGAAAAACCCACTCCGGAAGGGGCTGGGCATGGCCGGCAGTTCCAAGAGCGGGGCCTCATCTTCATGAGCTTCAACTCATGGATCAGCGATGAGCAGGAGCTCCTGCGCTGGCTGCGCGGCGAGATGAAAGACGCCCCGGACTGGCTCGGCCGCTCCGATGCGAAGATCGATCCCGAGAAGGTCCTGCAACGCGGCAGCATCGAGGTCGACGGCCAGACCGTCGTCTACGTCGTCTCGCGCGGCGACGCCGTCACCGCGGCGCCCGAGCCCCCGGAGCCGCCGGAGCCGCCGGCTTCCCCGGCCCCTCCGGAAGCCACGACGGACGCCCCGCCGGCCGAGCAGGAAATCCCGGCGGAGGCCGAACCGGCGGACGACAACCGGCTCAACGTCCAGGTGGACGACAACCGGCTCAACGTGCGGGTGGACCTCGGCGACTCCGAGGCCGGCACGAACGAACGGCGCCGCGGCGCGGAGAGCCTGATGACCTTCTTCTCGTTCGACTGCCCCGGGGACAACCGCGCCCGGCTGGGGATCTGGTTCAACCCGGATCCCGCACCGGGCACGCCCGACGACGAGGTGGACCTCACCGGGACGGCCGGCGATCCGGCGAAGCTCAAGGAGTTCGTCAGCCACTTCGCACCGTGCGGGTGACCCAGAACCTCCGCGCCGTCCCCTTCGTAGAGAGACCAGCGAGCCGCCCCGGCTCGGAAAGGAGTTTCTGTGCGTAACGTCTCTTGGCTCACCGCCGCCCTCCTGGTGGCGGCGGTTTCCGTCCATGCGCAGGAAGGCGGCACCCGCCTGCTGCGCTATCCCGACATCCACGGCGACCGGGTCGTCTTCTGCTACGCCGGGGACCTCTGGCTGGCCGACCTCGCGGACCCCGCGGCCGCAGGTACGGCCGGGACGACCGCCCGCCGCCTGACCTCGCATCCGGGCGAGGAGCTGTTCCCCCGCTTCTCCCCCGACGGCAAGGAGGTGGCCTACACCGCGGAGTACAGCGGCAACCGCCAGGTTCACGTCCTCGCGGTGGACGGCGGCAACGCCCGTCAGCTCACCTTCCGCAACGACATCGGCGACATTCCGCCGCGCGGGGGCTTCGACCAGCAGGTCCTCGACTGGTCGCCGGACGGCAAACAGATCCTCTTCGTCAGCCACCGCGTCCCCTGGAGCGATCGCCTCGGCCGCCTCTTCGTGGTACCGGCCGCGGGCGGCATGGAGAAACCGCTGCCGATGCCGGAAGGCAGCGGCGGCACCTTCTCCCCCGACGGCACCCGCGTCGCCTACACCCCGCTCATGCGCGAGTTCCGCACCTGGAAGCGCCACCGCGGCGGCCGCGCGCAAGACGTCTGGATCTACGACCTCGCGAAGGACCAGGCCGAGCGGGTCACCGAATCCCCCGCCACCGACAACCTGCCGGTGTGGATCGGCAACACCCTCTACTTCACCTCCGACCGCGAAGACGGCCGCCTCGACCTCTACGCCCTCGACCTCACGACGCGCCAGACCCGCCGGGCCACCACCAGCCCGGACTGGGACGTCCTGTGGCCGAGCGGCGACGGCCGGCGCATCGTCTACCAGAGCGGCGGCTGGATCTGGCTGTTCGATCCCGCCGCGGGACAGACCCGCCGGCTCACCCTCCACGTCAAAGGCGACCTGCCGCAGGCGCTCCCCTATTTCGCCAACGTCACCGCCGACATCCAGTGGATGCGCCCGTCCCCCACCGGCAAGCGGGCGCTCTTCGAAGCGCGCGGCGAGATTCTCACCGTGCCCGCCACAGAGGGAGAGGTGCGCAACCTGACCGGGACCCCGGGGATCCGCGAGATGACCCCCGCCTGGTCGCCCGACGGCCGCCAGGTCGCCTATCTGTCCGACCGCACCGGGGAATACGAGATCTGGGTGCGCCCGAGCGACGGCTCCGGCACGGAACGCCAGGTGACCCGCGGCGCCACCTCCTGGCGCTATTTCCTTCTCTGGTCGCCCGACGGGAAGAAGATCGCGTTCTCCGACAAGGAGCGCCGCCTGTCCTACGTCGAGGTGGACAGCGGCAAGATCGTCCCGGTGGACCAGGGACGGCTGGTCGACATCACCGACTACAACTGGTCGCCGGACTCGCGCTGGCTGACCTACACCAAGACCGGCGCCTCGCAGCTCGCCTCGGTCTGGGTCTGGTCTCTCGACCAGAAAAAGGGCTGGCAGCTCACCTCCGACGACACCAACGAAACCGAGCCGGTCTTCGATCCCACCGGCAAGTACCTCTTCTTCTTCTCCGACCGCGACTACAACCTGACCTTCAGCGCCTTCGAGCAGGACTACGTCTACACCGAGCCGACCCGCGTCTACGTCGGCCTCCTCACCGCGGACGGCCCGGCGCTCTTCCGCCCGCAGAGCGACGACGAGCCCATGGCGGACGCCAAGAAGGACCCGCCGGCCGCCCCGGCGGGCAAGCCGCAGGTACGCATCGATCCCGAGGGCTTCGAACGTCGGGTGCGCGCGCTCCCCGCCGGAGCTCCGGGCGTGTACCGCAACCTCCTCGCCGGCCCGGGGGCGGTGTACTACATCGTCACCAAGAACGGCGCGCCGCAGCTGCGCCGCTTCGACCTCGACGCCGGCAAGGAGGAGACCGTCCTCACCGGCCTGGAGGTCGCCGATCTGTCGGCCGACGGCAAGAAGATCCTCTACAAGGCGGGCAACACCTTCGGCCTGATCGATCCGCATCCGGGGCAGAGCCCGGGGGCCGGCAAGCTGCCCCTGGAGAAGCTGGACCTGCGCATCGATCCCAGGGCCGAATGGCCGCAGATGTTCGCCGACGCCTGGCGCGGCCTGCGCGACTGGTTCTACGACCCCGCCGTCCACGGTGCGGACTGGAAAGGGCTGCGCGACCACTACGGCGCGTTGCTCCCCCACGTGGCGAGCCGGGACGATCTCGACTTCCTCCTGGGTGAGCTGGGCGCCGAGGTGTCCGCGGGGCACGTCTACGTGCAGCGCGGGAACGGCCCCAAGGTGCCCAGGGTGGAGAACGGCCTGCTGGGCGCCGAGATCGAGGCGCACTCTTCCGGTTACTTCAAGATCGCCCGCATCTTCCCGGGTGAAAACTGGAACGAGGACTTCCGCTCGCCGCTGACCGAGACCGGCGTCGACGCACGCCCCGGCGACTTCCTCCTGGCGATCGACGGCCAGACCACCAAGGGAGTCGACAACGTCTACCGCCTGCTCCAGAACAAGGCCCACCAGGTGGTGACCCTGCGGCTCAACAGCCGGCCCACCGAAGACGGAGCGCGCGAGGTGGCGGTGCGGCCCGTGGCGAACGAGCAGAACCTGCGCTATCTGGAGTGGGTGCAGGCGACCCGGGCGAAGGTCGACAAGCTCTCCGGCGGCCGGATCGGCTACATCCACCTCCCCGACACCGCAATCGACGGCAACCGCGAGCTGTTCAAAGGCTTCTACGCCCAGGCCCACAAGGACGCCCTGATCCTCGACGACCGCTACAACAACGGGGGCTTCGTGCCCGACACGATGCTCGCCCTGCTCAGCCGCCCTCTGCTCAACCACTGGGCGGTGCGCGGCAAGGACTCCTACACCACGCCGCAGTTCGTGCACACCGGCCCGAAGGCCGCCCTGATCAACGCCGCCGCCGGCTCGGGAGGCGACGCCTTCCCGTTCTACTTCCGCAAGCTCGGCCTGGGCCCTCTGATCGGCACCCGCACCTGGGGAGGCCTCGCCGGACTCAACAACTCGCCCACCCTCCTCGACGGCGGCCAGCTCAGCACCCCCTCCTTCCGCTTCTTCACCACGGAAGGAGAATGGGCGGTCGAAAACGAAGGCGTCGCCCCCGACATCGAGGTCATCGACCGCCCCGACGCCGTCGCCAAGGGCGGAGACCCCAGCCTGGAAGCGGCCATCGACTACCTGCTGAAGGAGCTGGCGAAGAACCCGAAGAAGAAGGTGGTCGTCCCCGAGGTCCCGAAAGGCGGCGCGCCCCACTGAGCGCGGGGCCGGCCTGAAAGGCCGGGAGATTAAAGCCCGGGGCTGAGGCCGAAGGCCGATGCCCCGGGTCCCCAGCCCCCCCGGCCTGCGGCCTGAAGGGCCGCGAGAGCACGGCCGTCAGGCCTCTACGTCGAGCTGATCGATGGCCGCCCAGAGCTCGTCCAGGTCGAGCGTCAGCCCATCACACCCGGGGATCGCTTCCAGCTTGCCGGAGCCGGCCCCGAGCACGTGAAGGTAGCGGCCCTGGGCATCGAGCTCCAGAATTTCGAGGCTGCGCAGCTGCGGATCGAGGAGCCAATACCAGGCCACGCCGAACGCCGCATAGTCGGCCAGCTTCTCCACCCGGTCGCGCCGGCCGTCGCGGGGAGTCGGCGAGACGACTTCGATCGCGATGTCCGGTGGCACCCGGATCAACCCGCGAGCCGGCGGCCGGCGGCCACCCGGCAGGTAGACCGTGAGATCGGGCTTCCGCCCCCGCCCGGAGCCGACGGCGAACTTGGCCTCCGAGCCCGCCACCAAGCCGCCGCGCGGAGCCGTCCAGTTGCCGAGAAGCCGTCCGAGCAGCATCACCAACAGCTCGTGAAGATAATCCGGCACCTCTTCCTCCTCAAGACGGCCCTCCACGAGCTCACCGGGCTCGTCCTCCGGCAGGGCGAACCACTCCTCGAGCGACAGCTCAGGTGGGGGGAGCGGCTCGACCAACGTGCTCCTGCTCATAGAGAAGATCTTACCATCCCCCTGCGGGGCCACGGCGCACGGCACCCGCGCCAGATCGGAGCCGGTTCCCACCCGATCGGTGGTACCTCACGCCGCGGCGCAGCCTGCTCACGCCACGGCGCAGGTTGTTCACGCCACGGCGCAGAGCATCGCTTCAGGGTACCGAGGAGCTGCGCCGCGGCGTGGGTGATCTGCGCCGTGGCGCAAGGGACCTGCGCCGTGGCGCGGGTGGGTCACGCCGTGGCGCGGGACATCCACGCCATGGCGCAGATCAGCGATTCGGGTCACTGACGACTTGCGCCGCGGCGCAAGTGACCCACGCCACGGCGCAGATGGGTCATTCCTCGGGGCCGGGGCTCCTCGGGCTCCTCATGGAGCAGGAATCGATCCGGCACCTCGCACGAGATCGTCATGGCCGCCAGGGTACCACTACGGGTCTTCCAGGGAGCCGCCTGCCCCCCTTCCCAACTCCAAGGCCGGGCCTTCGGCCCATCTTCTTGAATGCCGGCGAGACGCCAGCGCTCCCAGGGGGCGCGGGCGGCAGCTCTGGGAGGCATGGATGGATGGGTCTCCGGCACCAGAAGTTCGGAAGCCGGGGCAGGGAGCGTAGAATCACCCGATGGAGCCGCCGGACTTGCGACCCACCTTGCCCATCCTGCTCGCCGTCTTCGTGCTATCGGGTGCTGCCTTCGCGCAGGACCGGCCTGCGCCCCTCTCCCCGTGCAAGGTCGCGGGGGCGGACGGGGAGATCGCCGCTCTCTGCGGGACGTTCGAGGTCTGGGAGAACCGCGCCACCCGCACCGGCCGCAAGCTCCATTTGAAGACCGTGGTCCTCCCGGCCCTCGGCCCGAAGAAGGAGCCGGATCCGATCGTGTCTCTGGCCGGTGGACCGGGCGAGGCGATCACCAGGTTCGCGGGGTTCTCGGACTCTCCGCTGCGCCGGGAGCGCGATCTGGTGTTCGTCGATCAACGGGGAACGGGCGAGCCCGACAAGCTCGATTGCGAGCTCGGCCGGCCGGGGGATCTTCAGAGCTATATCGACTCCCAATTCCCGCTCGACGCCGTCGGCCGGTGCCGCGCGGAGCTGGAGAAGCGCTTCGACCTCACCCACTACACCACCGCCTGGGGTGCGGACGACCTGGACGACGCCCGCGCGTGGCTCGGGTACGACAAGATCAACCTGGTGGGAGGCTCCTACGGGACCCGCATGGCGCAGGTCTATCTGCGCCGACATCCAGAGCACGTGCGCTCCGTGGTGCTCGACGGCGCCGTGCCGATGGATGAGACGCTCCCCCTCTCGCACGCGGCGAACGGCCAGCGCGCCCTCGATCTCGTGGTGGCGGCCTGCGCAGAGGAGGCCGCGTGCCGCCAGGCGTTCCCCGGTCTGCGCGGCGAGATCGAGGCGGTTCTCGCCCAGGCCGGCCGCGAGCCCGTGCGGGTCACCATCCGCCATCCCGAGACCGGCCAGCCGGTCGAGATCCGGCTCAACCGCAGCACCCTCGCGGACGGCCTGCGCTGGCTGCTCTATACACCGGGGACCGCGGCAGCCCTGCCGGTGCTGGTCCATGAAGCGGCACAAGGGCGCTGGACCCCCCTGGCGGAGGCGAGCGCCAACGCGCGAACCGGCATCCTCGGAATCATCGCCGGCGGATTGTTCTTCTCCGTCACCTGCTCGGAGGACCTGCCGTTCATCGATCCCGCCACGATCTCGCCGCGTACCGCCGGCACGTTTCTCGGGGACGACCGCGTCCGCTCCCAGGCGGCGGCGTGCGCCACCTGGCCTCACGGCTCCCCGGAGACGGGGCACCGCGAGCCCGTCCGTTCGGACGTCCCGGTCCTGGTGCTGAACGGGGAGCGCGATCCGGTGACGCCGCCGGATTTCGGGACGCGCACCGTCCGCGGCCTCACCCGGGCTCTCCACCTGATCATCCCCCGCGGCGGCCACTACGGCAACGGACCCTGTCCGGGCGAGATCATCCGGCAATTCCTGCGCAGGGGATCGATCGAGGGACTGGACACCTCGTGCCTCAGCGAGATCCCGCCCCGGCCCTTTGCCCTGACCGTGCCGGAGGAAGGCGTCCGCCCGATCTGACCGGTGATTCGTCCGGGCTCAGTCGCTCCGCGGCAGCACGTCCGGCCACCAGGTCCCCGGCTGATTCATCGGCCAAGGACAATCGCGCCGGATGCCCAGGTCGTCGAACATCGGCGAGTCGGAGGCCAGGAAAAACCGCACGTCGTGCCGGCCTCCACACCGGAAGGCCGGGCTGCCCAGGGCCACGGCGACCGCCAACGCGACCCCGGCGGCCCCCCAGGCCGCCGCCACGCGGGTCACCCGCGCGTGGTGCCGGCTGCGCCAGAGCGCGCCTCCCCAGAGGACGAGCGGCAGGACGGCGGCGTGGAAGAGGAGCACCACCTGCCAGTACATGACCGTCGTCGGCGCGAGGGCGAAGACGAGGACGGAGCCGAGGAAGCACCAGAGCACATAGCCATGCAGCCAGACCCGGCCGGAGGCCGCCGCCGGCACCCGCCGCCGCCAGCGGTGCCGGTTGCGCCGCCAGAACCAGATCGCCGCGAAAAGAGGCAGGACGGCGGTGAGCGCGAAGACGGTCTTGACCAGCCAGAACAGCGCCGGTCCCAGCCAGGGGTCCGTGCCTCCGACGAGCGGCCCGAAGTCGAAGCGGGCCACCTTGTCGGGAATCCCCAGCGAGGGGTAGCGCAACCAGAAGCCGACGCCGCGCAGGCCGGGGAGCACGAGGAGCAGCCCGCGGCCGAGGAAGCCGTGCTGCGCCTCGGTGACCAGTGCCGGGTGCGCGCGCAGCTCCAGCGCCCAGGGCACCAGCGGCAACGCCGCGAGCACCCCGCCCGCCACCGCCGCCGGCCAGTGCACTTTGAAATACCCGCGCAGCCAGAGGAGGAACGACGCCATGGCGAGCAGCAGGAACGAGGCATGGACCTGGAAGGCGAGCACCAGGGACACCGCCTGCAGGAACGTCATCCAGAACCGTGGCGTCTCGCGCTGGCCATGGCACGACCACAGGTGGACCGCACCGAACAGGAACAGATAGCTCGGGTTCCACAGCAGCCCGGAGAAATAGAGCCGCCACGGGTTGAGCCAGTAGAGGACGGCGAAGAGCACCCGCTCGCCGGGACCGAGCACGCGGCGCAGCGTGCGGTCGAGCAGCCAGTAGGCCGCCACGTGAAAGAGCAGGATGACCACGGTCGGTGCGCGGTGGTCCCGCCACACCAGCAGCGGCAACCCCACCAGGAGCGTGGTGATCCCGCCGGGCGCCTTGCCCCCGGTCGACATCGGGTTGCCATAGGAGATGAACTCTCCCTTCTCCGCCAACAGCCACCCGCGGGCCAGCAGGTTGAGCTGGTCGCCGGCCGGCAGGCCCCGGATCAGCAGCAGCGCCGAGACGGCGAGGCCGACGGCGAAGAGCACCGCGACGAGGCGCGCAGCGCCGCGGGACGAGCGGAAGTCGGATAGGATCGGGAAGCTCATCACGGGTGGAAGCAAGAGAACTGACGCGGAAGGATACTAGCGCCCGGCATGGAGAGGAAGAGCGTCGCCTGGAGGTGGACCCCGGCCCTGCTGGGCCTGTTGGCCTACCTGCTTCTCACCCTCGTCTATCTGCGCCCGATCTGGCGCGTCGGCGGGGACCACATCGCGCCGGATCGCGGTGATCCGATCTTCAATCTCTGGGTGCTCTCCTGGGGAGCCCACCAGGCGCGGACGGGTTTCCCTTCGTTCTGGGATGCAAACATCTTCCATCCCCTCCGCGGCGTGCTCACTTTCTCCGACCACCTGCTCGGGCCGGCCGTCCAGCTCGCCCTGTTCGAGCAGGTGGTGCCCAACCCGATCGCCGGCTACAACCTCCTGTTCTTCACCTCGTTCGTGGCCAGCGCCTTCGCCACCGCCTGGGTGCTGCGGCGCTCCGGACGCTCCTGGACCGCCGCCCTTCTCGCCGGCTGGATGTTCGCGTTCGCGCCGTTCCGGCTGATGCACCTGAACCACATCCAGATTCTGATCGCCCAGTGGATTCCGTTGACCCTCTGGTTCTGGGACCGCCTGCTCGCCGAGCGCACCGCGAAGGCCGCCGCCCTGTTCCTCCTCTTCTACCTGCTCCACGTCACCAGTGGCTGCTACCTCGCCTACATGGTGCACGTGCCCCTGCTCGCCGTGCTGCTGGTGCGCCTGCGCGAGCACGGCCGCGCGCTCGTCGCGCCGCAGGCGCTGCGGGTGCTGCTGCCGGTCGGCCTGGTGGCCGGCGGGGCGGTGGCCGCCCTCTTCCTTCCTTATGTGAAGGTGTCGCAGCGCCTGAGCATCGCGCGCACACCCGCCGAGGCCGCCGCCTATGCCGCGACGACGGCGAGCTGGGTGAGCCCGGCACCGCAGAGCCGCTACGCCGTCAATGCCCACCGCGCCAAGATCCTGCGCCGCCGGCTCGGCCCGGTCGCCGGCTCGTTCTTCCGCACGGAGAGCTCGCTGTTCCCGGGCTTCCTCCTGTCTTTCTTCGCGCTGGCAGGGCTCTGGATCTGGCGGCGCGAACGGCGCGCGAACGGCGACCGGCCGGCTCCCTGGCGGCGGATCGCCGGCGGCGCCCTGCTCGCCGTGGCGCTCGCCGCCTGGCTCTGGGGCGATCTGCTGACCCTGACCGCTCCCGCCAGGCGCGCCCTGCTCCTCGGCGGGCTGGGCCGCTTCGGCTGGACCGCCCCCGCCTTGGTGCTGACCGCTGCGCTCGCCGCCTGGTGGGCTTTGCGCCACCGCGCCGCCGCCCCGGCGCGGGAAGGGGATGTCTGGCTGCGCGGCGTCGGGCTCGGCGGCCTCCTCTGCTTCGCCCTGGCGCACCCGATCGCCTACGTCCCGCTGATGCAGGTGGTGCCGGGGCTGGACGGCATGCGGGTTCCCTCCCGTTTCGCCGCCCTCGTGACCCTCGCGCTCGCCGTCTTCGCCGCCCTGGGGATCGACCGCCTTCTGGAGCGCCTGCGCTCGCGGACCCTGCACACCGCCGCCGCCGCGGCCCTGGCGCTCCTGCTGGCCTGGGAGCTGGCGCCGAAGCCCGTCCGCTGGGTGCCGCTGCCACGCCGGGAGCAGTTCCCCGCCGTCTATCACTGGCTCAAGGACCGGGACGACGTGCAGGCGCTCCTCGAGCTGCCCATCCGCCGGAACGTGCGCGAGACGACCGCGATGTACTTCTCGACCCTGCACTGGAAACCGCTCGCCAACGGCTTCAGCGGCTACGAGCCGCCGACGCATGAAGAAATCGTCCACCGCATGCGCTGGGTCCCCGACCGGGACGGGCTCGCCTTCCTGCGCAGCCTCGGCATCAGCCACCTGCTGCTCCACCGCGCCGAGATCCTGGACGACGAGCCGGGGCCACGCCTGCTCGCCCGTTTCGAGCAGGATCTCGCCGCCGGCCCGGCGCCGGAGGTCGAGCTGGTGTGGAGCGGCGGGGAGGACCGGGTCTACCGCATCCTGCCCAGCTCCAGGACCCCGAACCACGCCGGCCGGTGAAAGTCGGCCGGGCGGGCGTGGGTGGGGGACCAGGCGCTGTACTCCACCGGGCCGTCGCCCGGCCGCTCGATGCGGTAGAAATTCGCCCGCCAGACGGGCGGCGGGGGCTCCCCCTCCAGCAGACCGTTCCACGGGAGCCTCAACACCGCCCACCAGTCCTGCCGCGCCGTGCCGGCTCCCGCTTCCCAGCGAAGGCCCGGACAGTCCCAGGAGGTGTCGGCGCGCAGGTCCGCCCGCAGCGAGGTGGGATTGTGGATCTTCGCGTCGAACAGGACGCCCCCGGGGCTCACCTCGAATTCGAGGTAGTCGACCGGGTCCGCCTCTCCCGGCGCGAGAAAGACCTCCACCACCTCCTCCTGCCAGAGAGGATCGTCGCGGCGGGTCAGGGTCCCCCAGGCGTGGCGGTCGACGCAGTCGAAGCGGACGTGGAGCGCCGTTTCATCCCAGGCCACGCGGACCCGGGTCTCCTGCTCGGCGGCCGAGCCGTCCTCGGCGCGCACCAGAGGCGGCAACGGCGGCACGTCCTCCCAGCTCCAGGGGTCTTCGACACGGGGCGCGGTCCAGCGGGGGCGTTCCATGGGGCGAGATCCTACCTGCGATAGACTGAGCCCAGGCCCATGATCCACCGTTTTCTCACCGATGCCGCCCGAAAGGCCTTGACCGATGCGGTCGAGGACGTGGAGGCGCAGAGCAGCGCCGAAGTGGTGGTGGCGGTACGGCCGAGCTCCGGGTCCTACCTGCACGCCGACCTGCTCGCCGGGATCGCCGCGGCGGTGGCCTGCCTCGTCGGATTGCTCTTCTCGCCGTGGCCGTTCGGCCTCGTCTGGTTCGTCGTCGATCCCGTCCTGCTGGGTGCCCTCGTGGGGTTCCTGGTGTCGCGCCTGCCCGCGGTGCGCCGCGGGCTGACCCGGCCGGGTGTCCGGCGGCGCCGGGTCCTGGAAGCGGCGCGCGCCACGTTCGTCGAAAAGCGCGTCCACGCCACCAGCGGGCGCACCGGTCTCCTCGTCTACATCTCCCTGCTGGAGCGCGAAGCGGTGGTCCTCCACGACGTCGGGATCGACATCCTGGCGACGAGCGACGGCTGGCAGCGGGCGTGTGAGGACCTCGCAGAGTCCGTGCGCCGCGGGGACGACGGTGTGGCCGTGGCGGCACGGGTGCGGGCGCTCGGCGACCGGCTCGCTCCGGCCTTCGCCCGCTCCGCGGACGACGTGGACGAGCTGGCCAACGAGGTGGACCGCTGATGAGCAGGTTCCGGCGCCTCCTCCTGGTCCTCCTCCCCCTCCTCCTGCTCCTGCTGCCCCTGCTGGCCGACGCCCGCCCGGGTGGCGGCGAGGGCTACTCCGGAGGCGGAGGCGGCAGCTCGGGCGGCGGAGGCGGCGACGGGGACGGCGGTTTTGTCTTTCTCCTCATCGAGCTCTGGCTCCGCTTCGTCTTCCGGCATCCCTTGATCGGGATTCCGTTGACGATCCTCATCCTCTATCTCTTCGCCAAGGCGAAGAAGAAGGGTCTGCTCGACAAACCCGCGGGCTGGGACTCCACGAGGGCACGGCAACGTCCCCCGGCGCCGGCCGCACCGCAGCCGTCGCGCGCCCTGGAAGCGGTGCGCGCGTTCGATCCCGATTTCTCCGCCGTCCTGTTCGAGGACTTCGCCTACACCCTCTATGCGAGCGCCCACCGGGCGCGCACGGACCCGCGCGCCCTGGACGCCCTGCGCCCCTACCTGAGCGATGCGGCACGGGCGACCCTGGCCCAGCTTCCGCCTCAGGGGACTCCGGTCGTCGCAGTGGTCGTCGGCGCGCTGCGCGTCCTCGACGTCCGCCTGCCCCCACCCGGCACCACGCCGGCCCGGGTGCAGGTCTCCCTCGAGCTCGAGACCAACCTGACCACCGGCGCGGCCGGGAGCGAGCAGACCTGGTACGTGGTCGAGCGCTGGCACCTCCAGCGCGACGCCGGAGTGCGCACGAAACCGCCCGCGCAGGTGGCCAGCCTCCACTGCCCCAAATGCGGCGCGCCGTTCGCTCCGGCGGACGACCCGAACCGCTGCTCCTACTGTGCCGAGGTGGTCACCGGCGGGCGCTTCGACTGGAGCGTCGAAACGATCGAGCCGCTGCGCCGCGAAGCCCGGCCGCCGGCCCTGACCGGCACCGTCCAGGAAGTGGGGACCGGCTGGGCCACCGTCTTCCAGCCCGACCTCGCCGCCCGCCAGGCCGAGCTGCAGAAGGACGACCCGGCGGCCGGCGACGAGGCGCTCGCCGCCCGCGTGCGCCTGATCTACGACCAGCTCAACACCGCCTGGACGGCGATGGATCTCGCGCCCATCCGGCCCTACGTCTCGGATCAGCTCTTCGACTACCTCCAGTACTGGATCGAGAGCTATCGCCGGCAGGGCCTGCGCAACGTCCTCGTCGGCATGCGGCTCACCGAGCTGAAGCGGGTCAAGGTGGTGCGCGACCGGTGGTACGACGCGGTCACCTTCCGCATCTGGGGGACCGGCCGCGACTCGACCGTGCGGGTGGCCACCGGCGACGTCGTGGGAGGCAATCCGCACACCGATCGCAACTATTCGGAGTATTGGACGTTCATCCGCGGAGCCGGCGTGCACGGCGCCGCGCGCGCGGACAAAGCCTGTCCCAACTGTGCCGCGCCGCTCGAAACCAACATGTCCGGCGCCTGCACCTATTGCGGCGCCAAAGTCACCAGCGGCCAGTTCGACTGGGTGCTGTCGAAGATCGAGCAGGACGAGGCGTATACGGGGTGAGCGGGAGAGGGGGGCGGAGCATCAGTACACGAATTCGCGGATGTCATAGCGCCCCACGCGCAACCCGCGGGCGCGCAGGTCCGCCGCCCAGGCCGCGGTCTCCGCCTCGATCTCTTCCGTGGACAACGGCTCCCACCCTTCGGCTCTGCGGCGTTCGACGTACGCAGAGGACTTCTCCTCGACGAAAGGTGACAGATAGAGAAGATCCCGGTGGTCCAAAGGGAGCCCGGCCAGGGTTTCGAACGTCTCCCGGCGATGGCGCTCCCGCCACGCCGCGCCGCCCACGCCGAGCATCAGAATGAGACAGACCGCGAGACCGGCCGCCTTGAGCTCGCGGACGAACGCGGCCAGCTCGACCGCCGAGCCCGGCTTGTCCACCCAGCGCAACAGCTCGTCACACCCCGTCTCCATCCCGATATAGACCTGGGTGAGCCCCGCCGCGGCGAGCTCCCGCCAGTCCGTCGGCTCGTGCCGGCTGCCGCTGTAGACGTCGATGAAGCCGGTGATCTCCTGCCCCGGAAAGTGCTCCCGGGCGAGGGCGAAGAGCGGCAGCAGGCGGCGGTTGCCCACCGCGAGCGCATTGCCGTCGGCGAGGAAGATCCCGCGGCGCCGCGCCACGTCGCGGCCCAGGAGATCGCGCACCGCTTCAGCATGGCGCCGGAAGTCCTCCGGTGCACCGAGCCGGAACGGACGTCCCTGATAGAAGGAGCAGAACGTGCAGCGGTTCCACGTACAGCCTTCGGTCGCCTGGAGCACCACGGCGAGATAGCGATCCGGCGGCAGGATGGCGATCGGCCGGTAGGTGGCGAGGAAGCGCTGCTCCTCGGCGAGCAGGCGGTCGAGCGTCCACGGCAGAACCTCGCTCTCCAGCCGCGCCCGCAAGCCGGCCGAGGTGGCGGGGTCCGCCGCGGTGTGCGCCGCCAGCTCGCGCGCCACGGCGAGCACCTCCTGCCGCTCGCGATCCGGCAGCAGCTCCCAGCGCCGCCCCTCCCGCCGGTCGCGCCGGAACACCCGGGAATCGAGCGCCCGCTTGAACAGCTCCTGCCCCTGCACCAGCGTGAGCAGCCGCCCCTCCCGGTCGAACGAGAGCACCCACTCCGGGTCGCGCCCGAAGACGGTGGCGGTGGCGGAGATCTGTGCGTTGAGGTCGTTCATCGGCCGGCGGAGGGAACGCGCTCCTCAAAACAGACCGGAGGAGACGGGCATTCCGGACGGTGGTGTAGAGTCCCGGAGATGTGCGTCGGGGCTTTCGGAATTCTCTGCCACCTGCTGTTCCTGCCGGCTCCCGGGGCTCCCCCGAGCTGCTCCACCGACCCCACGACCGTCGCGCCGATCGCCGCCTCTCCGACGAATCCGAGGTATCTCGCCTACAAGGGGCAGACCGCCGCCTTGATCGGCGTCTCGCACGAGTACACCTGCCACATCGCCCAACCCGAGCGCGACGACCGGTACTGCACGCTCGCGAGCTACCCGTCCGTTCTCGCCACCCTGAGCGCCCAAAGGAACAATGTCATCCGCTTGTGGACGGTGTTCAACCACAGCCCCGGCCGCGAGTTTCAGATCCGAAAATCCCCACCGGGACCCGACGTCCCCTTTGCCGACGAGCAGCCCTTCAAGTACGTCAACGGCAAGTGGGACCTGAACGTCGTCGACCACTCCGACATCAACCAGACGAACCTCAACGTCACCTACTTCGACAACCTGGAAGCTGTCGTCCGCGAAGCCTTCTGCCGGGACATCGTCGTGGAGCTGACGCTGCTCGACCCCTGGGACGGCGAATGGTCGCGCGGCCCGTTTCACCCATCAAACACGGTCGGCGGCATCGGGTTCGGGGCGAAGCGGCAGTTCTTGAGCTTCGAGAACCTGAGCACGAAGCAGGACGTCGGCGATCCTGTCACGAAGGCCCGCGCGGCCCAGAAGGTGGCGGTGACCCATCTCGTCCGGAGGCTCAAGAAGTACCCGAACGTCCTCTGGGAAGTCGCCAATGAGGCGGACCTGATGCTCTCGGAGGTGACGCCTGCGCAGGTCACCGACTTCCAGAAGGCGGTCGTGGTCTGGATCCGGGAGAACGACAACCCGGCCCCCGGCGACCACCCGATCATGGTCAACGGCCACCAAGCCGGTGCCTTCGCATGGGACGTGCCCTTTGCGGCGCTGAACAGCACGCACTATGCCTTCAACAGCGACGCAGGGGTGTACGGGGCCATCGAGCTGCTGCGCGACGCCACCCTCGTGGCGGCTCGCGCCAACCATGGGGTGGCCTTCAACGAAAACAAGGCGCTGGGGATTACTGGCGTGACACCCGCTCTTGATGCCAACGACGTGCGTTCCGAGGCCTGGGAGTTCTCCGTCGCCGGGGGCGCGCTCTTCGATGCCTTCAGCATCAACCGGAGCAACACGGAAGCCGTCGCCGCAACAACCCAGCTCGGCATTTTGCGGCAGTTCCTCCGAAATGATTCTATCGTCATCCCTGGCAACTACATCTGGTCTCTGGCCAGCATGCAGCCGACAAGCTGTAATGGCAGCTCCGATTGGTGTAAAAACGTTCAGGCATGGGGGAGCGGCACAGATCTCTGCCCGGACCACGGGGATGAACAGACCTTCTGGGCAACCTTCAAGACGGCAAACCAGTATGCCTTGTACATCCACCATGGCATCATGACCAACTCGCCAGGCAACGCGACCAACCCGTTTTATCGCTACGAAGCGAGAGCCTGCAGCTCGGGGCTCTACGAAGAAACGGGGTTCGAGGTTCGAGTCTCCTTGGGTGGCTGCTGGCGAGTGAGTTGGATCAATCCAAAGGATGGGGTGGTTCTTCGCTCGACGACCAAGACCCTTGCCGCGGGTAGCTGGTCTCCGTACCCCTCGCCCCCCTATGCTCACGACATAGTCGTTCTCGCCAGCAAACTGCTGGACACTCAGTGCAGCGGGTAGGACAGGAGTTGTGGCATGAGAAGGAGTCGCTGTTATTTCTCGTTAGCCCCCTTCTTCGTCGGCGTAGCACTGTCGACCTTCGGGGCGGTAGGTGCGTCGGCGCGCATTCTTTTGAGCGCGCCCATTGAAGTCCCGGCCTATTCAGCATTTGCCTACCACGAGGCGAGCTTGGCGGTCCTGGAGGACGGCAGCTTTGCGATTTCACGGCTTTCCGGTCAAGGTGGCATCGAGCTGATCTTCTTCAGTCCTGCCGGCTCGGTCGTGAAGAAGAGGTTCGTTCCGTTGGCCGCAGGCGCCGCAGGGCCTTTCTCTGGAGGCATTGGCGCCTTCGGAGACCGCTACTTCTTCAACTGGTCCCGACTCCCGAGCGGAAAGGCGCATGCCGCCTTCTACAGCCGCGAGGGAAACCGGCTGGGGAAGATCTTTCCGTGGCCCTTTTCCGAGTCGACCGTCCCGTACGTGCATCACCGCTACGCCCCCGGGCAGACAGGTCGGGTCCTGCCGTTCTTCTTCTTCGAATCCGGCAGGGATCGCTTTGGCCGACCGATCTACGCCGAACGATCCCAGGTGTTTGGCCCGGGCGGCTTCTGGGGCGCAGAGGTGGACCTCGTGCTGCCACGGTATCAGCTCAGGGTCTTTGACGCAGCGATCACCGAGCAGGGCCGCTTCGCAGTGCTTTTTCACCGGTGCCTCAAGAGCGACATCTTCGAGAGCCGCTGCAAGGTGGGCGTACAGCGTTTCGCTGGCGATTGGAGACCACGGAGCGCGTTTCAGGTGGATGGCTACCCCTCGCCGGATGAGGCTCGAATCTTCAAGCTCGCGCTGGCGCGGGCTGGGGTCCATGCCGCGACCTGGATCAGAGAGAACGGCCCACCTGGTGCGGATGACCGCTTGCAAGTGCGGCTCTTCCATCCAGATGGCCGGCCTGCCGGAGAGGTGCTCCAGCTCAGCGACCCCGCAGTCGGCGGCGTCGGAGAGCCGGAGCCGCGTGCCACTTTTGCCAACACCTTTGTGGTGGCTTGGAGGGGCAGGCCTGGTGGTAACAAGCTGGATGTCCACATCCGGGAGCTCGATGGCCAAACGGGTCAGCTTGGAGAAACGATCCGGATTGCGGACGATGTCAAGCCCTTCGCCTGGGACTTCCAACTCAACAGCTCGGGCCATGGCGTGGTGATGTGGGGCGACCGCGTGACGCTGGTCACGGTGGTACCTGATGAGGAGATTCACAATGAAAAGTAGATGGAGCCTGGCACTCGTCGGTTTGTTGGTGGCGGGGCGGCTGTGGGCCGGTACGGTGTGCCAACAGGACTGCACCACCGGCACATGCACCCAGACCACCTGTGGGGCGGTGAAGGGCGTCGCGGGGGCCTGTGAGTGCGAGACCCGGGCGGTGGCGTGGAGCGAGGGGACCTACGCCGCCTGGTGCCGCACCTCCGGGCTGCCCTCGATCGCCAAGACCTGCGCCGCCGTGCCCACCGCCGGGGACGCAGGGGGAGGCCCGGGCCTGGGATTCCCCGGCCAGCCCGACCTCCGGCTCGCCGGTGCCGACCAGATGCTCGCGACCGTCGGAACGAAGAACCCTTATGTGGCGACGCTGCTCGGGGTCCTGGTGGCCGGCGGGAGCTGGGTGGACGGGCCGTTCGAAGGCCAGCTCCATGACAGCCGCTTTGACGGAGAAGAAGGAACCACGCATTCGCCGGCCCTGGGGTTGAAGGGGCAGGTGGTGGCCGGAGGCCTCGGTGCGGTGCAAATCCGCATCTCCGTCGCGGGCGATCTGCGAACCCTTGTGTACCTGGCCGACCACGTACAAAGCCTCGCGGCGCCGGTCCTGGTTCCGGCGAGCGTCACCGGCACGATCACCGACCGCGGCCTGCACGGCACCTTGATCGTCACCGCGCTGAGCGGCCAAGCCGAGTCTCTCCAGTGGTAGCCGGCGGTCCAGTCGCCAAGGACAGCCGGCGCCGTCCCCACGGCCCCCCTCCCTGCTACAGTAGAGGGCCATGGAGAGCCCGGCCCCCGATCCCCACCTGCTCAAGGAACAACGCCGGAAGGCGGAGAAGCTTCGGCTCGGCAAGATCGAGCGCCACCTCTTCCTGTGCTGCGATCCCACCAAGGCCAAGTGCTGCAGCCGCAAACGGACGCTCCGCGCCTGGAAGTTCCTGAAGAAGCGGCTGAAGGAGCTCGGCCTGGCCCAGAAGGGAGGCGTCTACGCCTCCCGCGCCAATTGCCTCGACATCTGCTGCGGCGGTCCCCTCGCCGTGGTCTATCCCGACGGGGTGTGGTACGGGCAGTGCGATCCGCCCGTCCTGGAGCGCATCCTCCAGGAGCATCTGATCGGCGGCACGCCGGTCCACGAGTTTGTGCTCCTGACGCACCCGCTCCCCTCCCCCTGAACAGGAGATTTCCATGCACCGGACCCTTCTCGCGCCGGCCCTCGCCGGCCTTCTCCTCGGCGCCGCCTGCGCCACGCCCCAGCCTCCCGCCGCCACCGACCGCACCGCGGTGCTCGTCGCCATCAACGACGTCTACCGCATCGAAGGGGTCGAAAACGGCAACGTCGGCGGCCTCGCCCGCGTCCGCGCCCTGCGCGCCGAGCTCGAGAAGGACCACCCGGACCTGGTGATGCTCCACGCCGGGGACATCCTCTTCCCCTCGTTCGCCAGCCGCATGCTCGAAGGCGAGCAGATGATCGCCGGGCTCAACGGCCTCGACGGAGACACGGCGGCCTTCGACGAGCGGATGTTCGCCACCTTCGGCAACCACGAGTTCGACAAGGGGAAGCTGAAGCACGCCCCGATGCTCGACCGCCGGATCGAGGAGTCGCAGTTTCGCTGGCTCGCCGGCAACGTCCGGTTTGCCAAGGGGGCCGACGGCAAGCCGCTGATCGATGCGCCGAACCTGGAGCCCGGCCGCATCGTGGAGAGCGGCGGCATCCGCCTGGGGATCTTCGGAGTCACCATCCCCACCCTCGGCATCGAGTACGTGGAGGACTTCGACGGCCCGCAGGCGACCGTGCGCCGCCTCACCGCCGACCTTCGCGCCCGCGGCGCCGAAGTGGTGATCGCCGTCACCCACCTGAACGCGGACGACGATCGCGCGATCCTCGAGAAGCTCCCGATTCCGGAAGGACCGGACCTGATCATCGGCGGGCACGATCACGAGCACATGGCGATCCAGGCGGGAGGACGCTGGCTGCTCAAGGCCGACGCCGACGCCCGTACCGCCACCATCGCCCGGCTGACCCTGGACGCCTCCGGCCGGTTGCAGGTCGAGCACGAGTTCCGCCGTCTCGCCGGGGATGCACCGCGCCCCGATCCCGCCCTCCAGGCGGTGGTCGATGCCTGGCAGGCGAAGCACGAGGAGATGTTCTGCACCCGGCAGAAGGCGGCGGCCGGCTGCCTGAAGGAGGTCTACGGGCAGGCGCAGGTGCCGCTCATCGCGGAGGAGAACAAGATCCGCGGCCAGGAGACCAACCTGGGTGACTGGATCGCCGACCAGATGGTCGCATCGTTCGCCGGCTGCGGCGCCCAGGCCGCGTTCATCAACTCGGGCTCGCTGCGGCTGAACCAGGACCTCCCCCCGGGACCGGTGACCCGGCGGCAGATCGAAGAGCTGTTCGCCTACGAGACGCCGCTCTACCTTCTGGAGATCGACGGCGCCACCTTGAAGCAGGTGGCCGAGCAGGCCGTCCGCGCTTGGCCGGGAAGCGGCAGCTGGCTGCAGATCTCCGGCTTCGCCTGGGTCCACGACCAGCCGGGCCGCGCCGCCCGCCAGGTGACGCTCCTCGACCACCAAGGCCCGCGCCTGATCGCCGACGACGAAACCGTGCGGGTGGTCACCGGCGACTACCTGATCAATCCCGACATCGGCGACCAGGACGGCTACCAGTTCCTCGACCGCGCCCAGGTGGTGGCCGACTGCGCCGCCAACGGCCAGGACTTGAAGAAGATCGTCGTCGAGGCCCTCGCCGCCGCCGGGCCGCAGGGGATCGCACCGCGGACGCAGGGACGGATCTGCCAGCCCGGTGCCGGCGGTGCCATGGCCGATCCCTGCCTCGCCGCCACGGAGCGCACGCCGGCCGAGGTGTTCGGCCACGAGCACTGGCGGTGGCTCGAACGGGAAGGGCGCGAAGAGCTGGAGAAGCCGGACGTGGTCCTCGCCGCGATGAACCTGCGCGACGGCGACGTGGTGGCGGAGATCGGCGCCGGCACCGGCTTCTACACCCGCCGGCTCGCGCGCGCCGTCGGCCCGTCGGGCACGGTGTACGCCAACGACATCCAGCCGGAGATGCTCGCCAAGCTCAAAGAGCTCGCGGCGGCGGAGAAGCTCACCAATATCGTCACCATCACCGGCACCGAGACCGATCCCAAGCTGCCGGACGGGCAGGCGGACTGGATCCTCCTCGTCGACGTGTACCACGAGTTCCAGAAGCCCCAGGAGATGCTCGCCAAGATCAAGCAGGCGCTCAAGCCGAACGGCCGCGTCGCCCTCGTCGAATACCGGCTGGAAGGAGAGACCGCGAGCCATATCTCGGTCGCCCACCGGATGTCGGAGAGCCAGGTTCTCGCCGAGTGGGAGCCGGCCGGCTTCACGCTCATGGAGACCCTAGAGACCCTGCCCTCGCAGCACCTCTTCCTGTTCACCCTGCGGCGGGGCGCGCACGTCCGGTAAGCTGTAAATCCTCACCCGGCAGGTCACTTTTTCCCGGGAAGGAGAGCCCGGGGATTCGTGTTAGAGTGCCTGCCGATTTTGACTCTGGAGGAGCCACGACACGCAATGGCCGCGCCTGCCAAGACCCTGACCAACCGTTGGACCCCTGCCGACTCGATGGACCTTTACAACGTCCGGGGATGGGGCAATCACTACTTCTCCGTCAACGAGGAGGGCAACGTCAGCGTCCATCCGGGCGGTCCCGGGACGCCGGCCATCGACTTGAAGGAGCTCGTCGATGAAGTGCGCGAGCGGGGCATTGCGCCGCCGCTGCTCATCCGCTTCTCGGAGATCATCCGGGAGAGAGTGGTCCAGCTCAACGAAGCCTTCGGCCGGGCGATCGAGGAGTATGGCTACAAGGGGCTCTACCGGGGCGTCTATCCGATCAAGGTGAACCAGGACCGCTTCCTGGTGGAGCGGCTGGTGGACTATGGCCGCCCGTATCACTACGGCCTGGAGGCGGGCTCCAAGCCCGAGCTGCTCGCGGTCATGGCCATGCTCGAAGACGAGGAGGCCCTGATCATCTGCAACGGCTACAAGGACGAGGAATACATCGAGACCGCCTTCCTCGCCTCCAAGCTCGGCCGCCACGTCATCCTGGTCGTCGAGAAGCCGTCGGAGCTGCACCTCATCCAGCAGATGTCGCAGCGGATGGGTGTACGGCCGCGCATCGGCATCCGGTCGCGGCTGGCGACCCGCGGCTCCGGCCATTGGGAAGCCTCCGGCGGCGACCGCTCCAAGTTCGGGCTCACCGGGCGCGACCTGCTGGACGCCATCGAGTTCCTGCGCACCCACGATCTGCTGGACACCCTGGAGCTGGTCCACTTCCATCTTGGCAGCCAGATCTCCTCCATCCGCTCGATCAAGGACGGCCTGCGCGAGGCCGCCCAGGTCTACGTCAACCTGGCCAAGATGGGGGCGCCGCTGCGCTACCTCGACGTCGGCGGCGGCCTCGGCATCGATTACGACGGCTCGCAGACGAACTTCACCTCGTCGCTCAACTACACCCTCCAGGAGTACGCCAACGACATCGTCTTCGGCGTCATGGAGGTGTGCGACTTCCACGGGGTCCCGCATCCGAACATCGTGTCGGAGTCCGGGCGCGCCACGGTGGCGCACCATGCCGTGCTGATCATCGACGTCCTCGGCGTCTCCGAGTTCGCGCTCGGCAAGCTGCCGCGCAAGCTGCCCGGCGATGCCGAGCCGTCGCTGCGCAACCTGTTCGACACCTACCGGGAAGTCTCGCGCAAGAACCTCCTGGAGTCGTACCACGACGCCATCGCGGCACGCGACGAGTGCCTGACCCTGTTTCGCCTCGGCCACATGACGCTCGAAAACCGCGGCCTCGCCGAGGACCTGTTCTGGGCGATCTGCCAGAAAGTCCTCAAGCTCTCGCGCTCTCTCCAGGAGCTGCCGGAGGACCTCGAAGGGCTGGAACGGCAGCTGGCCGACACCTACTTCTGCAATTTCTCCGTCTTCCAGTCGCTCCCCGACTCCTGGGCGATCGATCAGCTTTTCCCCATCCTGCCCATCCACCGGCTCAACGAGGAGCCGTCGAACCGGGCGGTGCTGGCGGACATCACCTGCGACTCCGACGGCAAGATCGATCACTTCATCGACCGCCGCGACGTCAAGGACGTCCTGGAGCTGCATCCTTTTCAACCCGGGACGCCCTACTATCTCGGCGCCTTCCTGGTCGGCGCCTACCAGGAGATCCTGGGGGATCTGCACAACCTTTTCGGCGACACCAACACCGTCCACGTCTCTCTCCATCCCGAGGAGGGATACACGATCGACGGCGTCGTGGCCGGCGACACGGTCAGCGACGTGCTGCGCTACGTGCGCTACAACCGCAATGATCTGGTGGCCCGCGTGCGGCAGGCGGCAGAGACGGCCTTGCGCGCCAAGCGCCTGACCCTGGAGGAGTCGCGCCAGCTCCTGCGGCGCTATGAGGAAGGGCTCTCGGGCTACACCTACCTCGAACAGGAGTGAAAAGATCATCCATGACCGGCCATGAGATCACCGATCCGTTCGTCGAACGCCTCCGTGAGGCCGTCCGCTCGGGCGACGTCGCCGTGCTGACGGAGAAGATCAAGCGGGATCTGGAAGACTTCATCCCCGAAGAGGGCCTGACCTTCCCGGAGCGCTTCCGGCGTGCCCTGCCCGGCGGCTACGCCCGGCGCCTCCTCTACGACGATCGGGAGCTCGACTTCACCGCCGTGGTGATGACCTGGGGACCCGGCCAGCGCACGGCGCTCCACGACCATTCCGGCATCTGGTGTGTCGAGGGCGTCGTGGAAGGGGAGATGGAGGTCTCGCGCTATGAGCTGCTCGAAGAACGGGAGGATGGGCTCTGTCGCTTCGCCTTGCGCGAGGAGGCCCGTGCGCGGGCCGGCTCGGCGGGTGCCTTGATTCCACCGTTCGAGCATCACGTCCTGGCGAATCCGAGCACCGACCGGATCGCTCTCACCTTGCACGTCTACGGCGGCACGATGGATCACTGCACCGTCTTCGAGCCGGCCGGCGAACATCTTTACCGCAAGCAGCAGAAGGCCCTGGTCTATTCAGAATGAGCACGAGCGACGCCTCCCTCGCCCGGCGGATGGGGAAATCCGACCGGATTCTGGTCCGCCATGACGCGCCCTTCAACGCCGGCCCGCCCCCGGAGCTCGCCACGGCGAGCTTCCTGACGCCGAACGATCTCTTCTTCGTGCGCAATCATGGCGACGTACCCGAGATCGATCCGCACACGTTTCATCTCACGATCGAAGGGCGGGTCCAGAAACCGTTCCGCATTTCGCTGGAGGAGCTGCGTCGCCTGCCCAAGGTCACGCTGGCGGCGACCCTGCAATGCGCCGGCAATCGCCGGCAGGAAATGATGGCGGCCCGCCCGATTCCGGGCGAGCTCGGCTGGGGCACCGAAGCGATCAGCACCGCCGAGTGGAGCGGTGTGCCGCTCAAGGAGGTGCTGGCGGTCGCCGGGCCGATGCCGGAAGGGCGCCACGTGGAGATGCACGGCCTCGACGAGACCGAACGGCACGGCCACCGCTTCACCTTCGGCGGCTCGATCCCGATCGAAAAGGCGCTGCGCGCGGAGGTGCTCCTCGCCTACGAGATGAACGGGAGGCCGTTGCTCCCCGCGCACGGTGCGCCGTTGCGCGCCGTCGTGCCCGGCTGGATCGGTGCCCGCAGCGTCAAGTGGCTCACCCGCATCGAGCTGCGCGAGGAACCCTCCGAGAACTACTTCCAGGCCAAGGCCTACCGGCTCTTCCCGCCGCACGTCGATCAGGACAACGTCGTCTGGGAAACCGGCCTCATGCTCGGCGAGCAGTGCCTGAGCTCCATCATCAGCTCGCCCGGCGACGGCGAGGCGCTCGCGCCGGGGCTGCAGACCGTGCGCGGCTGGGCCTACGCCGGGGAACGCAGCGTCGCCCGCGTCGACGTCTCCCTCGACGGCGGCCGGAGCTGGATCGTCGCCGACCTGGAACCCGAGCTCTCCCGCTGGGCCTGGCGCCGCTGGGAGGCGCGGATCGATCTGCCCGCCGGCCCCGGCAAGATCACCTGCCGCGCCTGGGACTCCGCCGCACAGACCCAGCCCGAGCATCCGGAGCAGGTCTGGAACTTCAAAGGCTACATGAACAACTCGTGGCACCGCGTGCGGGTCAACGCGGGGTGAGCGGAGTGAGACCGAGATAGACCGCATGGCGCGGCCCGCCGCTCTCCGGGCGGCGGCGCTCCACCTGAAAGCCGGCGGTGGAAAGGCGTTTCTCGAACGCCGCGTCCGGGTCTTCGGACCAGACCGAGAACACTCCTCCGGGCGCGAGCGCCTCGCGGGTGCGCCGCAGCGCCGCCGGCCCCCAGAACGGGTCCTCCCGCGCCTGGGTGGCGGTGCGCGGTCCCTCGTAGAGATCGAGGATGATCGCATCCCACCGCTGACCTGCCGGTGCCCCGGCCTCGGCGATGCGGCGCGCCACGTCCCCCACGGCGATCTCCACCCGCCGGTCGGCCACCGCCCCGCCGGTCAGCCCGGCGAGGGGACCGCGGCACCACCGCACCACCGCCGGTTCGATCTCCGCCACGGTGACGCGCGCCTCCCGGGGCAACACATCGAGCGCGGCACGCAGGGTGAACCCCATGCCGAGCCCGCCGATGAGCACGCGCGGATGCGGCCGATCCGCGATCCGGCGGCAGGCGAGCGCGGCGACGGCGATCTCGGAACGGTGCCAGGAGCTGTTCATCAACACCCGCCCCGCCACCGTGATCACGAAGTCATCGTCGCCGCGCCGCCGCAGCTCCAGCCGTCCCTCCCCGGTCTCGACCGCGTCGAGGGTTTCCCAGGGGCGGGTCATCGCAGCTCTCCCAGCCGCCGCCGGGCAGCCTCCAGAGTGGGATCGAGAAGGAGCGCCTGCCGGTAGTGCCGCGACGCCTCGGCGGGCTTCCCCAGACGCTCCAGGGTGATCGCGAGGTTGAAGTGCGCCGAGGCCGTGGGCTTGCGGCGGATCGCCTCTTCGTACAGGCGAGCCGCCGTCACCAGATCCCCCTTCCGGGCCACCAGCGTGGCGGCCGGGGCATACAGGGCATCGAGCCCGGGATTGGCTTCCAGCGCCTTGCTGTAGGCGACGAGCGCCTCGTCCGTCCTCCCCTCCTGCTGGAGCAACGCCCCCAGGCCGTACCAGGCATCCGCCAGGGCCGGCGTCAGCTCCACGGCCTTGCGCAGCTCGGCGATCGCCTCCTCCCGCCGCCCCAGGTCTCCCAGGATGGTGGCCAGGGTGAGGCGCAGGCGACCCCGCTTCGGCCGCAGGCTGACCGCCCGTTGCGCGTGCGGCAGGGCCTCCGCGGGTTTGCCCCATTTCTGCAGCGCGGTGGCCAGGGCGGAGTGCCCTTCCGGCAGATGGGGCTGGAGGCGTAGCACTTCCTTGAAATGCTGCACCGCTTCCAACTCCGCCTGTGCATCCCCCTCCAGACGCGAAAGTGCGATGGCCACGTTCAGGTGCGCCACGTAGTTCCCCTCGGTCACTGCCAGAGCATGGCGAAAGAGGGTCAGGCTGTCCTTCCAGGTGTGGACTTGCGCCCGGGCGGCCACCGCCAGCAGTCCGACGGCCACCACCGCGACGCCGGCCAGGACCTGCCGCAGGCGCCTCCGCTCGCCCACCAATGCCAGCGCTCCCCACGTCACCAGCAGCGACAGGCCGATCGACGGGAGATAGGTGTAACGATCCGCCATCGCCTGGCGACCCACTTGGACGAGGCCGATCACCGGCACCAGCATCCCGAGAAACCAGAACCAGCCCACCGCCAGGAACGGGTGCCTCCGGAGCCGCCAGATCGCGAGACCGGTGAGCACCGCAAGGAACACAGCCGCCGCCGCGCCCTTCCAGAGAGGAATCGAGGCGGGCAGCGGGTAGAAGACCGCAAGATCCAGCGGCCAGACGGTCTTCTCCACATAGGCGAGGTACGAGACGAGCGCGTTGGCCACCCGGCGGGCGAACGGCACCGCCACCAGAGACGCGAGGCTCCCCTGCTGGGTGAAGAGTGCGATGGCGCTCGATGCAGCCGCCAGAAGAAAGAACGGGACCTTCTCCACCAGCAGCGGCCGGAGGCTACCCCGGAGATCGCGCACCGACCGGATCTCACCGAGCCGCAGCCGGCCGAGAGGCCACACGTCGAGCAGCAGAAGCACGCAGGGAAGCGTCACCAGCATCGGCTTCGACAGCAGTCCGCAGGCGAAGAGCACCGCCGCCGCCGCGTAGCGCCGCGGGGTGGGCTCCCGCACGAAGCGGTGCCAGGCGAGCAGGGTCAGCAGGAAGAAAAAGCCGCTCAGCACGTCCTTGCGCTCGGCGATCCAGGCCACCGACTCGACGTGCGTCGGATGGACACCGAACACAGCAGCCACGAAGGCGGCGGCGGCCGTCCGGCCGGTCATCCGGCGCACCGCCTCGAACAACAGCCAGACGTTGGCGAGGTGGAACAGCAGGCTGGTCACGTGGTGGCCGCGCGCATTCATCCCGTAGAGCTCGACGTCCAGCATGTGGGAGAGCAGAGTCAGCGGGTGCCAGTTGCTCGCCACGTTGGCCTGCCAGGCCCAGAGGAATCCGCCCCAGCTCAGGCCCTGTTGGACATGGCGGTTGCCGGTGACGTACAGGCTGTCGTCAAAGCTGATGAACGGATGGGTCTGGACCGGCTGGTAGACGGCGCAGGTGAGCAGGACGAGCCCGAGCCCGAGGAGGAGCGGGGTCCGCGACCGGTAGGCGTCCTGGCTCACCCGAGGAGGCTCTCGAGGTCGTCGTCTGCAGAGGGATCGCGATCCGGGCCGTCCCCTCCCTTCTCGTCGGTGCTGCGCTTCAGCAGGAGCGCCCGCCGCTTCTCCACCGCTTCCAGCCAGAGAGGGACGAAGGCGACCAGATCCTGGAGCAGCCTCTCGACATCCTGGATCAAGTGAACCAACCGCCGGCCCAGCACGGCGTGGCAGCTCAGCAGGTCCTTGACGTTCTGCTCCCGTTCCTGCCGCGAAGGTCCACCCGCACCCTTCAGGGCCTCCACCGTCGCGCTGCCGATCTCGTGCAGGTCGAGCAGGATGCGGCAGCGCGTCGGAATCTCCATGGCGTAGCGGTCGAGCAGCTCCATCTCATAGAAGCGCACCCCGCGCAGGGGGAGGATCTCCTTGAGCTTGGGGGTGAGACCGTTGAGCAGGATCTCGAGGAAGAACTTGGTACCCCGCCAGGCCGCACGTGTGGGGAGCGTCTCCTCGCGCGTCACCTGGTCGGCGATCGCGGTGAGGTGCTGCGGCCGGACGAGGTCGAGCTTCTCCAGATAGCTGCGCAGGCGCAAGAGCGTCGAATGCAGCCACTCCGCCTCTTCGATGTCCTTGGGAAAGCGCTTGGAGAGGAAGTAGTCCGCGTCATGGAGGCTGCGCGGGTCCTTCGCCATCAGCTCGCCGAAGGTGTCCTGCAAAAAAGAGTGAATCTGGCCGATGCTGACGCAGAGGAGCTTGCGTACCTCCATGAGCTGGTCCGGCTTCACGTCCTCGGGAAACCGGTCCAGCTCGCGCAGCACGTAGCGGGCGAGCATCTCGACCGCCACCTGGGCGTTCTGCCGCGCCTCCTCCAGCACCGGCACACAGGAGGGGGCCGCGAGGAGAGGAGCGATGCGCGTACCGATGATCTGCGACACCTGGCGCACTTTGCGCCAGATATCGAGCAGCCGCTCCGGCGAGCAGTGGAGGATGGCGTAGTTGCTCTCCAGGACGCTGTCGAGCAGGCGGATGGACCCCAGATACGCCCGGATGCGGGGATTCTGGTAGTTCAGCCGCTCCAGGCTCCAGTCGGTCACCGACACGCCCTCCGGCAGGGCGACCAGATGGCCGCCCACCGGAATGACCTGTTTCGGCTTGTGCTCGCTCAACGTCTTCTCCACGCGGCTCTCATTGTGCCACGTCTGCCGCCGGCCCTACTTCGCCGGCGTCTTCTTCGGCTTCGGCGCCGCCGTCTTCTTCGGCTTCGCCTCCGCCTGGACGGCCGGAGCCTCCGGCTCAACCTTCGCCGGCGCCGTCTTCACGGCCTTGGTCTCGACCGGCTTGGCGGCTTTGGCGGCTTTGGCCGCCACCGGTTTGACGGTTTTCTTGGCTTTGACGGGTACCGGGGCCTTCCCGGCTTTGACCGGCGCAGCCGGAACCGGCGGCTCGCTCACCACCACCTCCCGCGTCCGCCCCAGAGGAACCGGCACCAGATCGGCCGCATCGAGCTGCCACGCCCAGATCGTCCCCTGGTGATAGGCGGCCTCCCGCTGCATCGCGTCGCCGACCTCGCGCTCCTCTCCCTGTGCCGCGAGCACCTGCTCACGCCGCTCGCGCTCCTTGGCGAAAAGGGCAAAGGCGTCGCGCCCGCGCGGATCGTCGGTTGCGACCACGACCCCGAGGCGGCCGCCCGCGGCCATTTCGCAGCTGAACAGGCCGGGCGTCCACAGATCCTCCCGGAAGTCGAAGCCCCGGCGCCGGTCCAGCTCGTACTCAAAGCGGTACCACCACTGCGGGTTGCCCTGAAAATCGGAGCCCGGCACCGCCACGAACACCGCCGGCTCTCCCGCATAGGGCGCCAGGCGCAACACGCCGTCCAAGAAGGTCATCTCCTGCGACAGCACGTCGTTGGCCGACGTCAGGGCATGGTGATCACGCGCGGCGACAAACGGCCGCAGCGACAAGACGAACGGCCCGGGGGCCTCCAGAACCTCATAGAGGACCAGCGTCGTGTTCTCTCCGGCGACGGTGGCCACGGTCTTCTGCAGCCGGACGCCGCCCATCTCGTACTCGTACACTGGAAAGAGATCCTTGCGGAACGACGCCAGAAACTCGAAACCCCGGGGGGCCACCGTGCCCGGGAACCGGTTGCAACCGAGCTCGAAGCTCTCCCCGGCGACGTGCACGGTCTCATCGAGCCGGGACAGCAGGACGCTCCTGCGCTCCGGCCCGGTCGCCGCGACGAGCAATCCATGATGGCGCCGGCTGTGCGCTCCGGCCACCGTCGTCCCCGCCCAACCCCCGAGCCCGTTGGGCTCCACCCACTCGATGCCCGTCGCCCGCTCGAAATCCTGCGTAATCTCACGATCCAACTGAATCGACATGCTTATTGTGCTCCTCCGGCCGCCCTGCGCCGGTTCCGTCCAAACCTTGACCCGGGAGGAACAGCCCTCCCGGGGGTGCGTAGTGTAGCAGGGCCAGGAAAAGGAGGTGTGACCGGGCGGTGGCAGGGGGTGTCACCGCTCCAGCGGCTCGATCGCCACCAGCGTATCCGTCCCCAGCAGCTTCCGGTCCTGGTTGGTGAACCAGCTCCGCTGCCGTGGCAGGCGCAGGCCGCCGCCGGTGGTCTCTCCTTCCAGGGGGATGAATTCGCCGTCGCCCTTGGCTTCGTCGTGGAAGAAGCGGTAGCCGACCAGGGCGGAGGTCTCACGATCCAGGTAGAAATACCAGGTGTCGCTGCCGACCCCTTCGGCATAGGTGATCTTGAGGGCGCGGACGGCACGGCCTTCGAAGGTGGTCTCACGGACCTCGGGGTCGAGCCGGGTTCCCGGATCGCGCAGCTTCATCGGCAGGCCCCAGAGATAGGTGAAGTAGTTCCGGAGCTTCGGCAGGCGCTCGCAGGTGAGGCGGTGCTTCTCGCGTTCCGCCGGAGCGATCTCGGTGGAGCCGTTGAGGGTAAGGATGCACTCGTCCCCCCGCAGCTCTCCGCGCAACCGGGCTCCGTCCCGCTCGGTGCTCCACACGAACCGGCCGCGACCATTGTCGATCTCGAGGACGGTCGCAGCCCCCGGCTCTTCGCCGGGAGCGGTCTCGGCAAGGGTCAGCCGCCAGGCCCCGGTCGCCCACCGTCCCTCGGGATCGTGCCACGCGATGGACCGCGCCAGCAGCTCGGCGGCCGACGGCGCGGGTTGCGCCTGCACCAGGGCAGGCAGGAGAAGGAGCAGGACCGGCAGGAAAGAACGCGCTGCGTGCATGGAGCCTCCGGGAAAAGCCGGGCGGGCTGGTGCACCACCCTGCCGGTCTGTACGCCGGATCGAGGAGCGGTGGATCGGGGAGCCCCTCAACCCACCCGTTCCACCCGCGCGATGAAGCACCCGGCTTCGGTGTTGCGGACATGGACGTAGCGCACCGCCGGCTCCGCGAAGAGCCGCTCGATCGCCGCTTCGACCTCGCCGTCCGCCACGCGCTCGCGGGCGACGATCCAGCGGTCGTCTCCGTAGCCCTCGAAGGTCAGCGGGAGAGAGCGCAGGGTCGGCGGGAAAGTCTCGGCCTCCCAGGTCGGGCAGTCCTCCCGGTGGATGAAGACCGGTCCTGGCGACGGATAGGGGTCCACGCCGGCAAAGGGATCGTAGGTGAAGAGGATCCGGTCCTCCTGTCCCTCGGCGAAGGTGGCGAGGCAGGAACGGCACGGGCCGTAGCCGGCCGCGGTCTCGACGTGGGCCGGATGACCGTACTGCGGCGACTTGAGCGTGGCCCGGGTCTGCCGGGCCAGATCAGCGGGAATCCCGGCGACGCGAAAGAAGGGAACCATGGTCGTTCTCCTGGAACCCCCCGGCGCGGCAGGCGCCGGGGGTGTCCTGGAGAGAGTAGGAGGAGCCGGGGAGGCCGGGCCATCCGTTTCTTGCGGTGGAAGACCCCGCCGCCCGGATCAGAACACCGACGGCCACCAGCCAGACGAGGATCTGCACGCCTTCCGTGGCACGGGCGACCTGGGGTCCGAGCTCGGTGAACAGGCGGGTGGGCGTCAACTGCGCCAAGGCGGCGAGCAGAAAGGCCGTGGCTGCCGCATCGCGGAGAGGCGATTCGGGGCCCTGCGTGGCCAGACGGAGCAGCGCGATCATCGGCACGAGGATCAGCAGGTCGTCGACATAGTAGTGATAGGTGAAAAAGCGGGCGACGAAAGCCGAGACGCCGAGGAGGATCCAGATGTCGGCGTGGCTATGACGAAGGATCCAGACGAACAGCGCCGCCAGAAGCGCGAGGCCGAGCGGCACGATCCAGGTGCCGAAACCAAGGACGGCCGCCCAGTCGGCCACGTTGCCATAACCGCGCGCCGCATGGACGTGGCCGTTGTCGATCCAGCCGGTCAGGAGCCGGGAGAGAGGCCCCGGCTGGAAAGCGCAGGCGGCGAGCGTGGCGGCTCCGTACAGCACCACGGCGAGGCAGGCCGCGGCCGGGCTCGCCAGGAGCAGGAGCCAGAACCAGGGCGCGGTCAGGCTCGGCTTGACGAGAGACAGGGTGAACAGCAAGGCCGCTCCCCCGATGCGGAGGCGGCTCTGGCCGGTCTTGTGGGCCAGGAGGATTCCGCCCAGGCCGGTAGCCAGGCAGATCAAGCCGAGTTGGCCGACGCCGAGCGTCAAAGCCGAACCGTAAGCAGCCCACGGCAGGACGGCGGCCAAAGCTCGCGTGCCCGGCCGGCGCTCGACAGCCCGCACCATCATCCAGGAGAGCGCGGCGAGCGCCCCGAGGGAGCACGCCAGCCACGCCAGCCGGGCCGAGGGCCAGTCGAGGGACCCGATCAGCGGCCCGAGGAAGGCGTAGCTTGCCGGAGGATAGTCGGCCTGTGTCTCCGCGTAGACGTAGGTGCCCGCGAACCAGCGGGTCGTCTCAACGTAGCGCAGGTGGAGATCGAAGGCCGCCGAGTAGCCGGTGCCGGCGAGCAGCTCGCCCGCCTGATGGACGATCCGCTTGAGCGCGACCACCGCCAGAAGCGGCGTCAGCAGCCAGAGGAACCCGGAGAGGTCGCGTTTCATGGAGGAGGCGCCGGCGGGCAGCCCCTACTCTTTCTCCAGCTCCAGCCCCAGCCCCACGACATTGGTGAACCCGCGTGGCAGCACGCCGCCCCGCTGGGCGCGCTTGCCGCGGAAGAGCTCCCAGTCGGCGGGCTTCATGTTGAGGTGGCGTTTTCCGGCGAAGACGAAGAGGTGCGCCTCGGGCGGCAAGGCGAGCACCGAGACCAGGGACTCGTTCTTGCCACCGGGCAGGTTGAGGATCTTCACTCCTTTGCCGCGCGGCATGAGGGGCATCTCTTCCATGGGGAAGACCAGCAGCCGGCCGGAGTCCGTGGCGGCGGCGAGGAGCTGGGTGTCGGCGTTCAGGACCCTCTGCGGGGGCAGCACCTTCGCTCCCTCGGAGACATTGAGCACCGCCTTGCCGGCCCGCTGCCGGGTCTGCAGGTCGCCCAGCATCACCAGGAAGCCGTAGCCGGCGCTGGTGGACAGGAGATAGAGGTCGTCGTCGGCGCCGATCATGACGCTCAAGAACGTCGCTCCGGCCGGCGGCGCGACGTGGCTCGACAGCGGCTCGCCCTGGCCGCGCGCCGAAGGGAGACCGTGCGCCGCGAGCCCGTACGAGCGGCCGGTCGAGTCGAAGAAGACGGCGCTCTGGTTGCTCCGCCCCTTGGCGGCCATCAGGAAGCTGTCGCCCGCTTTGTAGGACAGCTCTTTCGGGTCCAGCTCGTGCCCCTTGCCGGCGCGCACCCAGCCCCTTTCGGAGAGGATCACGGTGACCGGCTCGGTGGGGATCAGCTCGGACTCGTCCATCGCCTTCGCGGCTCCGCGCTCAACGATCGGCGATCGGCGCGGATCGCCGAAGGTCTTGACGTCGGCCAGCAGCTCGTCCTTCACCTTGCGGCGCAGCCGCGCTTCCGAGGAGAGGATCTTCTCCAGCGCGTCGCGCTCCTCCATCAGCTCCGCCTGCTCGCCGCGGATCTTCATCTCCTCCAGGCGGGCGATGTGGCGCAGCTTGAGCTCGAGGATCGCTTCGGCCTGGACGTCGGTGATGCCGAAGCGCTGCATCAACACCGGTTTCGGCTCGTCCTCGGTGCGGATGATCCGGATCACCTCGTCGATGTTCAGGTAGGCGACCAGGTAGCCGTCGAGAACGTGGAGGCGCGCCAGCACCTTGTCGTACCGGAATTTCAGGCGCTTGCGGACGGTCTCGATGCGGAACTCCAGCCACTCGGAGAGCAGGTCGCGCAGGTTGTACTGCCGCGGCCGGCCGTCGAGACCGATCATCGTCAGATTGACCCGATACGTCCGCTCCAGGTCGGTGGTGGCGAAGAGATGCGCCATCAGGCCGTCGATATCCACCCGGTTGGAGCGCGGAGTGATCACCAGGCGGGTCGGATTTTCGTGGTCCGACTCGTCGCGCAGGTCTTCCACCATGGGCAGCTTCTTGGCCTGCATCTGCTGCGCGATCTGCGCCAGGATCTTGCCGCCGGAAACCTGATACGGCAGCGCGGTGATGATCACGTCGCCGTCTTCCATCTCATAGGCGGCGCGCATGCGGATGGAGCCGGAACCGGTCTCGTACAGCTTGCGGATCTCGGCCCGGGGTGTGATCACTTCCGCTTCCAGCGGATAGTCGGGTCCGAGGATCGGCTCGTACAGCTCGTCGTCGGAGATCTTCGGATCGTCGAGCAGCCGGACGCACGCCGCCACCACTTCACCCACGTTGTGCGGCGGAATGTCCGTCGCCATGCCGACCGCGATGCCGGAGGCGCCGTTGAGCAGCACGTGCGGCAGCCGCGAGGGCAACAGCTTCGGCTCGTCGAGCGTGCCGTCGAAATTCGGCCCCCAGTCGACCGTCCCCTGGCCCAGCTCGGAGAGCAGGCTCTGGGAGAAGGCGGCGAGCTTGGCCTCGGTGTAGCGCATGGCCGCGAAAGATTTCGGATCGTCCTGCGAGCCCCAGTTGCCCTGCCCGTCGATCAGCGGGTACCGCATGCTGAACTGCTGGGCCATGAGGACCATGGCTTCATAACAGGCCACGTCGCCGTGCGGATGGTACTTGCCGAGCACGTCGCCGACGGTGCGCGCGGATTTCTTGGGTTTCGCGTTCGGGCCGAGCCCCAGCTCGGACATCGCATAGATGATCCGCCGCTGCACCGGTTTCAAGCCGTCCGCCAGGCTGGGCAGCGCGCGGTCGAGGATCACGTACATCGAATAATCGCGGTACGCCTTCTCCGTGAAGGCGGCGAGCGACAGTTTCTCGACGTCGATGAAAGGGAGGATCGGAGCGGTGCCGTCCCCGGATTTCTTGCGGGAGGTTCGTGCCATGGGAAAGCCTTGGATCGATCCGGTCAGACGTCCACCTCGGCCTCGTTGCCGGTGGTCATCAGCCATTCGCGGCGATCGGCGGAACGGGCCTTGGCGAGGAGCATGTCGAGAACGGCGTCGGGACGGTCGTCTTCCGAAAGCTGGAGCTGTACGAGACGGCGGGTGTCCGGTGCCATGGTGGTCTCGCGGAGCTGCAAAGGATTCATCTCGCCCAGGCCCTTGAAGCGCAGGACGTTCACCTTGCCGCGCTTGTTCTCGGCCTCGATGCGCTCGAGAATCCCTTTCTTTTCCTGCTCGTCGAGGGCATAGAAGACATCCTTGCCGATGTCGATCCGGTAGAGCGGCGGCATCGCGACGTGGATGCGGCCGTCCTGGACGAGCGGGCGGAAATGCTTGAGGAACAGGGCACAGAGCAGCGTCGCAATGTGCGCGCCGTCGGAGTCCGCGTCGGCCAGGATGCAGACCTTGCCATAGCGCAGGCCTTCGATCTGGCTCGATCCGGGATCGACGCCCAGGGCGACGGCGATGTCATGCACCTCTTGCGAGCCGAGCACCTCGGAGGGGTCCACCTCCCAGGTGTTGAGGATCTTGCCGCGCAGGGGCAGAATGGCCTGGAACTCGCGGCTGCGCGCCTGCTTGGCCGAGCCGCCCGCCGAGTCGCCTTCGACCAGGAACAGCTCGGTCTGGCTGAGGTCCTGGCTCGTGCAGTCGGCGAGCTTGCCGGGGAGCGCCGGGCCGCTCGTCACCGTCTTGCGCTTCACCTTCTTGCCGGCGCGCAGGCGGGCCGCGGCGCTGTCGATGGCCAGGCGGGCGATGCGCTCCGCCTCCGCCGTGTGCTGGTTGAGCCAGAGCGCGCAGGCGTCCTTGGTGACCCCGGCGACGAAGGCGGCGGCCTCGCGCGAGGAGAGCCGCTCCTTGGTCTGCCCGGTGAACTGTGGATCCTTCATCCGCACCGACAGGACGTGGCAGCAGCGCGCCCACACGTCCTCCGGTGCCAGCTTGATGCCGCGCGGCAAGAGATCGCGGAACTCGCAGAACTCGCGGATGGCCTCGGTCAGCCCGGCGCGGAAGCCGTTGACGTGCGTCCCCCCTTGCGGCGTGGGGATCAGGTTCACATAGCTCTCGGCCAGCAGGTTGCCCGGCTCCTCGTCGGCGATCCAGGCGACCGCCCAGTCCACCTCTTCGGTCGGGCCCTTGAATTTGCCGATGAACGGCTTCTCGGGAACCAGCTCCGCCCCGTCGAGCTCGGAGAGGAGGTAGGCGGGCAGGCCGTCCTCATAGAGCCACTCCTCGTCGTCCTCCGGCGCCCCTTCGTGCACGAAACGGATGCGCAAGCCCGGGCTGAGCACCGCCTTGGCGCGCAGGTTGTGCTTGATCTTCCCCACCGTGAACTTCGGGGAGTCGAAGAACTTCGGGTCCGGCCAGAAGCGGACCGTGGTGCCGGTGTTGCGCTGGCCGACCGTGCCGACCACCTGGAGCGCGGAGACCTTCTGGCCGTCGGCGAAGGCCATGTGGTGCTCCTTGCCGTCGCGCCGCACCCAGACCTCCAGGCGGGAGGACAAGGCGTTGACCACCGAGACGCCGACGCCGTGCAGGCCGCCCGAGAAGCGGTAGCTCTTGTCGGAGAACTTGGCGCCCGAATGGAGCCGGGTGAGGATCACCTCGACCCCCGGCACCTTCTCTTCCTTGTGGAGATCGACCGGCATGCCGCGGCCGTTGTCCGCCACCGAGACGGAGGCGTCGGCATGGAGCGTCACCACCATCAGATCGCAATGGCCGGCGATGGCCTCGTCGGCGGCGTTGTCGATGACCTCCTGGGCGAGGTGGTCGGGGCGATCCGTGAACGTGTACATGCCGGGGCGCTTGCGCACCGGCTCGAGCCCGGTCAGGACTTCGATGGCGGAGGAGTCGTAGGTCACCATGGCGTGAGGATTCGAGCCGGACGCGAGTCGGTCGCACCGCGGCCGGCCCATCATACAAGAGTCCCCCGGTTCACCGGTCGCGCCTTGACGACATCCGGATCCGGTGCTAGGATCGCCGGTAATACAGCGTAAGCGCGCACCACGCGCGCCTCCCGGCCTCGCAGAATCATCCGTCCACCTGCCCTTTCTCAAGGAGATTTCCCTCATGCAACTGCGCACCCGACTCGCCACCGCCGCCCTCGCCCTCGCCCTCGCCGCCACCGGAACGCTCCGTGCCCAGGACAAGCCCGCGGACGGGGGCATGGGGATGTCCCCGGAGCAGGAGAAGGCCATGATGGAGCGGATGAGCCCCGGGGAGATGCACAAGCACCTCGCCCGCCTGGCCGGTGACTGGACCTTCACCAACGCCATGTGGATGGCTCCCGGCACGCCGCCGATGGAATCGTCCGGCACCATGCACGCCGAGGTCATCCTCGGGGGCCGCTACGTGCAGTCCGTGTGGAAGGGGAACTTCATGGGCATGCCGTTCGAAGGGCATGGCACCGACGGCTACGACAACGTGACCAAGCAGTACGTCAATACCTGGGTGGACAACATGGGCACCGGCATCATGTACGCGACCGGCACCTGCGAGGACGGCGGCAAGAAGTGCACCACCACCGGCGCGATGTCGGACGCCATGAGCAACACCGTCGTGACCTCGAAGTCGGTCCTCACCTGGGTGGACGACAACACCTTCAAGAACGAGATGTACGCCAAGGACCCGTCCGGCAACGAGTTCAAGACGATGGAGATCGTGGCGAAGCGCAAGTAGGCGTCGGCCTGCGACCTCTCCGAAGCCTACAAGCCATGACTGCGCATCGCTCGACCGCAGGGACCGCGCTTCTCGCGGGACTCTGCCTGTTTCTCGGAACCGTCTGTGCCGCTCAACAGGAGGCGCCCATCGCCAACCCGCCGTCCACCCGCCAGGCCGCCGGCCCGTTCGACGTCCAGCTCGCTCCGCAGGCTCCGGCCGCCGGAGAGAGCGCCGTCCCCGGCCGGATGCTGCTCGACAAGCAGTTCCACGGCGACCTCGAAGCGACGAGCAAGGGACAGATGCTCGCCGCCACCACCAGCGTTCAGGGCTCCGCCGGCTACGTGGCCATGGAGCAGGTGACCGGCAGCCTGCACGGCCGCACCGGCACCTTCGTCCTCCAGCACAGCGGCACGATGACCCGCGGCACCCCGAGCCTCACCATCACGGTCGTCCCCGACTCCGGCACCGGCCAGTTGGAAGGCCTCGCCGGGACGATGCGCATCGACATCGCCCCGGGCGGCAAGCACTCATACACCTTCGAGTACACGCTGCCCGCCACGCCCTGAGGGGCGGAGTCGGAAACCAGGGACCTCCTCTTCGCGTAGAACGAGGAGGAGGTCCCCATGGAAGAATCCCAACTGCGCCAACACCTCACGATCCTCGGCTGGCTGCACCTCGCGGCCGCCGGCTGCGCCGTCCTGATCGGCGGCTTCGTGTTCGTGGTCCTCAACATCATCGGCGTCGCGATTCACGACCGCGAGGCCACCGCCATCCTGGGCATCGTCGGCGCCGCGGTCGCCGGTTTCCTCGTCCTCTTGAGCCTGCCCGGTCTCTTCGCCGGCTACGGGCTCCTGAAGCGCCGGCCGTGGGCCCGCATCCTGGCGATCGTCGTCGGGGCGCTCCACCTCTACAACATGCCCCTCGGCACGGCGCTCGGCATCTACACCTTCGTCATCCTGGCCGACGCCAAAGCCGACGGGTTGTTCCGGGGAGCCGGGTCCGCATAGGGCGGACAATCGGCGGGCGGCGGGTCGCGGCGCACAAGGAGCGGTAGGCGGTCAGCCGCCCTCGCCGGTGATCGTCTCGCCGAGAAGGCGGGGGAGTCCCCAACGCTCGATCCAGTGAAACGTTCCGTCGTCCGCCCGTTCCTCTCGCAGGTTCCGGACCAGCAGGCCACAACGGATCAGCCGATCACGCTCGCCTCCCAACGCCAGGATCTCCGCTGACGACAGCGGCTCCATGGCCTCGGCGATCCGTCGGGCCTGCTCGCGCGCTGACTCGGGCAGGCCGTCCCAGAGCTCATCCAGCCGGAGCGCCCGGCGGGTCTCTTCCGTCACCCCCGGCAAAACCGGTGCGACTCGTTCCTCCCAGGGCTCGATGCTCTCGAAGCCCAAGCCCAAGCGGCGACGCTCGGCCTCGACCGCTCGGTCGAGCCACTCCAGGGTCAACGGATGTCCTTCGGACCACTCCGCCAGGCGCCGCCGCTCGGCCGGCGTCAGCTCCCCCAGCTCGGCGAAGAAGGACATCATCCGGAAAGCATCCGCCGCCGAGAGTGGCGGCATGCCGACGTAGGACCGGACGGGCAGATCCGCACCTGCATAGCGGGTCGTCGCCAGGATCAGCATGCCGTCCGCCGCGAGCCCTTCGACCTCCCGCCACCACTCTTCGGCCCCCGGCCACCAAGCCCCCGGCCCACCCAACGCTCCGGGACCGACCTGGAGCGCATCGACACGGTCGAGACAGACCGCAAGATCCGGACAGGCGTCCTGAAGCGCGCGCAGGGTTGCCGCAAACCCCGCCGCAGAGGCCGGCACTTCCGCGCGAAGCTGCTCCACCCGGTCGTCCCAGCCCGGCAGGCCGTACCGCCGGCCGTGCTCCTCCGCTTCCCGGCGGAGGGCAAGGATCGGATCGGGGTCTTCCCCCGGCGGAGAAACCCGGAGGAAGACGACACCGGCCGGATCGGGAGACGGCGCGAGGCGCCGGGTCATCAAATGGCCGGCCAGGGCGGTCTTACCCGATCCGCCGAGCCCCTGGAGGACGATCAGACGCTCTCCCGTCTGATGAACCTTCCGCAGGATCTCGTGCTGCAAAGCCCGCCGGCCGACAAACCCCTGGGTCAGCACCGGGACGCCACCTCGCACCTCGCACCGACGCCGGAAGCGCGGAGGCAGAGGACGCCCCTTGCGCTCCGTCTCCACCGCCGGCCGATCGGCACCCCGGTGATAGATGGCAAGTTGCGTCCAGGCCAGCGGAAAGACGAACGGCTCGCCTTCATGCACGATGACGTCCACCAGTGAAGCGCGCGCCAGGTGGGCTGCCTGGAGCGCCGTCTCGCCGCGCGCGAGACTCCGGAAGTACGTCTCCTCGGCACGGCCCGCTGCACTGTCGCGCACCGCCCCGAAATACCCGATCACCTGCGCAAAGCCCGCCCGGTGGAGCGCCGCCGCCGCGGAAGAACCACCCCCACCTGGAGCGCCGGACGCTCCGTCGCACGAAGACAGGAAGAACAAACCCGGGAACGTGCCCTGCCGGCCGGGAGAGAGGAGCACCGTGCGGAGCCGCCGAACGACCTCGGCCATGGCGACGCGATCGGCGAAACCCAGGCGATCCTCGAACAAGAGATGGCCGGGCAGCCCGTGACCACTGAAGAGAATCGCCGTCGCCCGATGCGCGGCCACCAGATCCACCAGATCGTCCAGCGTTCCGAGGTCGGAAAAGGCCACCGTCGGGCCGAGAGCTCCCAGGGCGGTCTGGAGGCGCACCTCCTCCTTCTCGTAGGAGAGCGCCACCTGTCCCTCCGGGGCCGCCACCGCGACCGCCACCGCCAGACCTCCCGGCGCGGGAAGCTCCGGAGCTTCCGGAACGACCACCTCGCGGACGACCTCCAGCCGGCTCTGCCGCACCGGCAGCTCCGGCGGCTCCGGTGCCACCAGCTCCCAGGGGAGAGCCAGGACCTGATCGCCGAAAGCCCCGTGATCCGCCAGCCGGATGGTGAGGGTTGCCCGCCCGAGCTGCACCTGATTGAGGCGGATGCGCACCGCCCGCCGGGCCTCCTCGGAGAGAAGAAGACCCGTGATGCGCGGGGAGAGCTCGCGGGCGACGTCCTCGAACTGACCGATCTCTCGTTTGCGCTCGGGAGGCAGCTTGAGGTTGGCATAGCGGCGCAGATCGCCCACCTGGCGGAGAAATCCGGCGTCCCCCAGCGGGTTGTCCACCACGTGCGGCGGGCTGCCGGGCGTGGGACCGACGATGGTCCAGGTGTCGTCTCCGGGGGTGATGGTGAAGAGGAGGGTGGCGCGTGGAGAGGAGGGCGGCTCGCACATAATCTTGCGGTCTCTATTTCTTCAGCCGAACCCAGAGGCCCGGGGCAACCTCGATCTTAGCCGGCAAGTCCCGCAAGGGATCTTCGTGGGTGAAATCATGCTGGGACCACCGCTTGAGGTCTTCGGCATCTCGGAGGCGGACAACCTCTGGATTCCTATGAGCAGCAAAACGGGCGCTCGCAGTAAAGGCAGTATTAGATATGAACAGACCCTGCTTGAAGCGGCCTGCCAGAGCGCCCGCGAACGCTCGGATTTCCGCAGGTCCGTCCTTTTGCGATCTATTCCAGTGGAATTTAACCTGCGCGGCGCCCGGAAGGTTGTAGGGGTCCGCCGGTTTCCAAAAAACAAAATCAATACCGCCGTCAGGTCGAAAAGTCTCGGAAGGTCTCTCGATGCTGTAGCCCATTGCATGAACCAGGTCCATTACCAGCATCTCGAAAACCTCGGGCCCAATTCGGTGGATGAGGTCAAAATCGAAGCGGAGCCGTTGAGCCAGAACTTTCGAAGCATCAAGAAGCTCCAAGCGGACTGGCAAGGGGAGAGAGAGGCCCGGGCTCCGGAGCTCCAACCGGCCCCGCGCGAAGTGATAGACCGCGAGCTGGCTCCATCCGAAGGGATACACCACCCGATCCCCTGCCTCTCCCACCGGTTCCAGCAGAGCCGACCGCGCCTCCTCCGCTGCGAGCCGCCCTTCGCGCACCGGATAGACCCCCTCCGTCTCCGGAGCCAGCAGCTCCCAGGGAAGGGCGAGCGCAGCGTCGGCGGCATGGTCCCACCCGGTGCCGGCGGAACGGACGCGGAGGACCAGCCGTACCTGGCCACCCCCGGCGAGCGCGGCGGCCACGGCGCGCCGGTCCTCCTCGGTCAACAGCGTTTCGGTGAGCCGGCCGGAGACGCGACGAGCGAGGCCCTGCACGAAGACCTCCGTCCCCAGCGGGTCGGGTCGGTCGAGCGGCACCGGCCGGCTGGCCCACTCGCGCAGGCTCGCCGTGAAGCCGGCGAATCGCTCGGCACCCAGAGGGCTCTCCAGATGGCGCAGCCCGGAGACAGGACTCTCGAGAGTCCAGCCGTCGGCATGCACGGCGAGATCGAACACGAAATTCATCTGCACACATCCTAACGGAAACTCCCCCTGAGAGGCCCCGGGCTGAGCGCGATCGTCTATCCTGTCCAGAACGGAGGTGGCACCGATGGCCGACTTGCCGCATCTCTTCTTCGAGATCGAGCCCGGGACGGAGTCCTGGACCATCAGGGCGCCTCCTTCTCTGTCCGCCACACCCCACACCGTCGCCAGCCCTCTCCAGGACGAGCGGTTTCTCGGCGAGGTCCGGGTGCTCCGCGAATGGGCGAGCCGGCCGGTCCTGCAGGAAGACCCGTCGGCTGCTGGAACACGGTCCTATCTCGACCGGCTCTCCCGGCAGGTCGGCGAGCGCATCACCACCCTCCTGCTGGCCAAGGACGCCCGGGCTGCCCTGGCGACCGCGTTGCGGCACCCGGAGGGGCGGCGGGCCCACCTGACGGTCCGCGTGCGCGATGCCGGAGGCCTGGGTGACGAGGCCCTCGCCCTCCCCTGGGAGCTGCTGGCTCCGGAACCCGGCGCCTTCGCCTTGCAGGCGCAGTCCCTCCAACTGACCCGTGAGGTCCTCGTGGACGGGGCTCCGGATCTGCCTCCTCCGGCCCCTGCCCTGGCGGTGGCTGTGATGATCGCAGCTCCCGAGGACCGGGCGGCGATTCCATACGAGGAGGAATCTTTCCGCTTGCAACTGGCCCTGTCTCCTCTCGGCCACGACGTGGCGTTCTCGGACCTGGGCGGCCTCCGCGATCTGGTGCAACAGGTCGAAGACCAAGCCGCAACGGTCATCCACTTCAGCGGGCACGGCCTGCCGGGAAGGCTCGTCTTCGAGAACGACCTGGGCTTCGCAGAGGAGGTCGCGGTGGCCGAGGTGCAGCGGCAGCTGCACCAGGTTCTGCTGAACCCCCGCCGAACCGGGAGCTTCCCCCGGCTGTTCTTCCTTTCCTCGTGCCATGGAGCGGCGCGGGATCCCTCGGCAGAGGCGAGCCCTTCGGCCGCTGCGGCCCTTCACCGCTACGGTTTTGCCCAGGTCGTGGGCTACTTCGGACCTCTCGATCCCGATCTGTCGAGCCGTGCCGAGGAGACCTTCTATCGGGTCCTGGCCCGCGGGGAGACGGTTCTCTCCGCCGCCGCTGCGTTGCGCGAGACGCTCGCTCAACCTCTTGGAGAAGCGGGCGAGCGGATCTATCCCCTGGCCTGGGCGCAGCTTGCGGTGTACCACCGAGGTCCGGTCGTCCCCCTTGCCTTGTGCGGCATGTCGCCCACCCGGGGCACGGCGCCTGCGCGGCGGCGGATGATCGAAGTGAGCGGCCTGCCGGTCTTGGAGCGGGGCTTCATCGGCCGCAGGGGCCTGCAGCATGAAGTCCTGCGGAAGGTCCGGGGCGGCCTGCGACTTCTCGTGTTGCAAGGCCTGGGAGGGCTTGGCAAGACGGCTCTCGCCAGCCAGCTCATCTCGCGCATCGTTGCTTCCGATGCGGCGGATCAGCTCGTCCTCCGGTGCCGGGAGCTGGGTGCGAGCGAAGATCCGATCCTCGATCTGCAAGCCCAGGCCGAAGAGCATGGGCGGGTCCACAGCTTTCTGGATTGGGATGAGCGGATGAAAAACCTCCGCGCGCAGGTCCCGGAAGCCGCCGCGGGGTTTGGTGCGGTGGTCCGCCAGATCTGGCGCGAACGGCCGCACCTCGTGATCTATGCGGACAACGCAGAAAGCCTCCAGTCTGGACCCGAGGTGGACGAGGTGCGCGCTCTCGGAAGTTGGAGACCGGGCATCGACATCTGGTGGGATCAGATGGAACAGCTCGCCGAGGACGGCCTTCTGGTCCTTGCCTCGACGCGATACGCCTGGCAAAGCCTCAATCCACACAGCCATCTGGGAGTCGACCCGATGAGCCCGGCCGATTCGTTGCGCCTGATCGCCTCCTTCGAGCAGCTGTCCGAGTTGCCAGCGGGCCTTCGGAAGCGATTGGCGCAGCAGGTGGATGGACACCCGCGGACGGTCGAGTTTCTGGATCGGCTGGTGGGGATCGAACGAGCGCAGGCCGGAGCAGCGAGCGCGAATGGCGCCTGGGGTGAGCTGATCGAGACCTTGCTGCCGCGGCAAGAGAGGATGATCACCTCCGACCTTCTGTTGACGGCGCTGTGGAACCGGTTGTCTGAAGCCGCTCAGGAGCAGGCGCGACGCCTGCCGGTGCTGCGTACGGCGGCTCCAGCCCCGGTCCTCGACCATCTGGGAGAGCGCCGTGATGAGCTGATCCGGGCCGGCTGGTTGACTCGCTACCGGGAGCAGGTGCTCCTCGGCGGGCCGGCGGCCTGGATGGATCTCTGGGGGCTCCATCCTCTGGTCAGGCGCCAGGAGCTTCACACCAGCCTCTCCACTCTGGAACAGGCCCACCGCATGGCCGGAGAAGGGTATGAGCTTTGGCTGCAATCACATCCTTTACAACGGCTGGGCCAGCGCGAAGCGATTTATCACTTTTATCGGATTCGCGAGGGCGGCCGCGTCTGGTCGATCGTCCAGGATCATACGCTGTGGCTGCGGGACCGCGGCCGTTTCGTCGAAGCGGTCCAAGTCCTCGAAGACTGCGAGAATGCCGGTGTCACCGGAGAGCCTCTCGGTCTCGCTCTCATGCTGCTGGCCCAACTCCGCAAGAACCTGGGAGACCGCTCCGACCAGCTCGCCTCCCTACTGGAACGGGGCCTTTCTCTCGTGACGCAGCCTGAGAACCGCAGTGTTCTGCTGCACGAGTACGGAAGCCTGCTTTCCAACCAAGGGCGCCATGCAGAAGCGGAGGTCCGGTTGCGCGAGGCGTTGGCGCTCGACGAAGAATCGCCCGGCGGAACCGATGGAGCCGTGGGATACACGCTCCACACCCTGGCGAACCTGCTTTTCAGGCAGGGGAAGCACGCACCGGCCGAGGAGACCTTTCGCCGCGCGCTTTCGATCAAGCGGGCGGCACTCGGCGCGGATCACCCGGATTACGCAGCATCCCTGCACACCCTGGCCCTGGTCCTTCTCAAGGAAGGAAAGACCTCGGAAGCGGAAGAGACACTGCACGAAGCTCTGGAGGTCAAAAAGAAGGCTCTCGGCGAGAGCCATCCTTCCTTCGCCACCTCATTGCACTCTTTGGCGGAAGTGGTCGGCCAGGCGGGCCGGTTCACGGAGGCCGAGGGGCTGTTGCGTCAAGCCGCCGCGGTCAAGGCAGACACGCTGGGGCCAACCCACCCCTCGGTCGGAGTTTCGCTTCAGACTCTGGCAGGCATCGTTCTGAAGCTGGGCCGTCCCGCGGAGGCTCTTGAGCTGATGCGGAAAGCTTTGCCCATTCAATCCGAGGCACTGGGCCCCGACCATCCTTCGGTTGCAGCCTCGCTCCAGACCCTGGGCTTGATCCTTTCCGAACGCGGAGAGCTGGGAGAGGCGGAGACGTGCCTGCGGCAAGCCTTGGCGGCGCAGCAGAGCCGGCTCGGGGACCGGCATGCCGCCTATGGCGCCACGCTGTACACACTGGCCGGGGTCTTGAACAAGCAAGGCGAGCACCGGCAAGCCGAGGAGATCTTGAAAGAAGTCTTGGCCCTCTTCGAGGTCGCCGTCGGCCCTGATCATCCCTACCGGGTGGCGGCGCTTGCCACTCTGGCCGAGACCGTAGCCGGCCAGGACCGGTTTTCGGAAGCGTTGGCCTGGTATCTGGAGGCACTGGATCTCTCGACGAGAATCCAGTCTCCAGATCACCCGCAGACCGGGCAGATTCTCTACGGTGCAGCCAGACTCCAGCACTTCCTCGGCCGATCCGAGGCGGCAGAGATGGCTCAACGGGCCGCCACCCTCTTGTTCGAGAGCCTCGGCGGAGACCATCCGACGACCCTGGAGGCAAGAGCGCTCCTGAGGAGAATCACCGGATGAGCCGCCTCGCTGTCCTCCAGAGCACCATCGAACCCACGACCTTGACCTGGACCGTCATCGGTCCCGGCTCACGGCGGCATATCGTTCCCAATCCCCTGGCTGATCGGCGATTCCGCAGCGCGCTGGCCGAGCTGCGCGAGTGGGCGCGACGCCCGGTTCGGCGGAAGGACCCACAGGCACCGGGCATGGAGGCATTCCTCCGCCGGCTGGCCCGGCAGGTCGGCGAGCCTCTGGCGGCGGCGCTCTTTTCAGTGGAAGACAGAAGCGGGTCGGCTTTTCCCCAGGAAAGGGAGAAGGTTCGCCTGGTGCTGCGGGTGACGGGCCGGAGCGATCTGGAGGATCGTATCCTCGCCCTGCCCTGGGAGCTGGCTGCCGGGGGCTGGCCCCGCCCGTCGTTCGAGGTCGTGCGCGAGGCGGTCCTCGAAGGAGCCCCGGAGCTACCGGCGACGGAGGGACCCCTGGCTGTCGCCGCCGTCATCGCGGCGCCGGAGGATCGATCCCCTCTGGCCTACGAAGCGGAGGCCCTGCGCCTCCAGGTGGCCCTCGCTGCGCTGGGGCACCAAGTCTCTTTCGCCGAGCTGGGTCGCGTGGAGTCACTGGCCGAGCTGGTGGGGGCAGGAGAGCCGACCGTCCTCCACTTCAGCGGCCATGGCCGGGAAGGTCGGCTCCTCTTCGAGGACCCGCTCGGCCTGGCCGAAGAGGTTCCGGTCGAGGAATTGGCGCGGCGGTTGCGCCTCGCCCTCCTGAACCCCGCCCGCCGTGGTCATTTTCCCTCGCTCTTCTTCCTCTCGTCGCGCGGCACCTTCACCACCGGCCCGGCCACGGAGCCCACGGATCTGGAATCCGGCCTTTCCACTCCAGGTAGCCTTCACCGCGCCGGTTTCGCGCAGGTGGTCGCTTTGTTCGCGCCCCTGGACGGCGAGCTGGCTACGCGGGCGGAAGAGGCGTTCTACGGTGCGTTGGCCCGCGGCACGACGGCGCTCGAAGCCGCCGCGACGGCTCGGGCCACATTACTCCAGCCGCTGGGAGAGCAAGGGGTGGAGTGGTGGTACCCGCTGGGAGATACGCTGCTGACCGTCTACCAGCGCGGCGCCGACCGGCCGACGGCCAACGGAAGCCGCCGGCCGGGGGATACAGCCCTGGTACGGCGCCGAAGGATCGAGCTCGGCGGCCTGCCGGTGCTGGAACGCGGGTTCATCGGCCGTCGGGGGCTTCAGAGTGAGATCCTCCGGCGGATCGCGGCGGGGGAACGCCTCCTCGTCCTGCAAGGGCTGGGCGGGCTCGGCAAGACGGCTCTGGCCAGCCAGCTGCTGGTACGCGTCCTGGCTCCCGAAGAGGCTGCCGACCGCCTCATCCTGCGCTGCCGTGAGCTGTCGAAGGAAGCCGGTGATCCCCTCCTCGACCTGTGGGCGCAGGCCGAGGAGCACGGGCGCCTGCAGGATCTCGCCGGCTGGAGTGGACGGGTACGGCTCGTCCGTTCCAGGTTCCAAGAGCCTGTGGAGGGTCTGGCGACCACGATCCGGGAGATCCGGAAGGACCGCCCTCACCTCGTGGTCTACGTCGACAATGCCGAAAGCCTTCAGGTCGGGCCTCTGGATGGCGACGCCAGGACCCTGGGGAGCTGGCGCGAGGGCCTGGAGGCGTGGTGGCTCCAGATGGAACGGATCGCGGAGGAAGGAACGCTCGTCCTCGTGACCACCCGCTACCTCTGGCAGGGAATCCGGCCCCAGGCCCATGTCGCCGTCGGCCCCTTGAGCGAAGCCGACACGTGGCGGCTGCTGGAGAGTTTCGAGACGCTCGCCGGCCTGCCACGGGAAGCGCGGCTCCGGCTGGCCAGGAACCTGGGTGGGCACCCTCGCGCCGCCGAGCTGCTCGACCGCCTCGCCGGCCTCCAGGTTCGTGCTGTCGGGAGAGATCTCACCGGCGACGACGTCTGGACCACGCTGATCGAGCCCCTCCTCCCCGACCAGGAGCGGTACCTGCGGGAGGACCTCCTCCTTGATGAGCTCTGGGAGCTCCTGCCGGAAGCAGCCCGGGACCACGTGCGCCACCTGGGCCTTCTGCGCCAGCCGGCTCCCCAGGAGGTGGTCGACCTCCTGGGCACTGCCCGCGACCCGCTGATCCGAGCGAGCCTGCTGACCCGCTACCGCCAGGCGGTCGTGAAGACCGGCGGAATTTCCTGGACCGACCGCTGGGGACTGCACGGTTCGATCCGCGAAAAAGCCCTGCGGGATGCCGGCCACCTGGTGCTTGAGGAGGCGCATCGCGCCGCAGGAGAGGCGTGGTCGAAATGGCTGCAAGGTCCTGCGGCATGGCCGGCGGACGAGAGGGAAGCCATTCTTCATTTCCATCGCGCCCACGCGGCGGATCGCGCCTGGCCCCTCGTGCAGTCCCACACCCATCGGCTCCGCGTTCAGGGGCGGTATCGGGAAGCCGCGCTCCTCCTGGAGGAATCCCTCGCCGCCGGAGTGAGCGGAGAACGGTCCTTCTTGGCTCTGGTTCTTCTGGCCAACCTCCGATCTGTGCTGCGCGAACCCGGAGTGGACCTCCTGTGCGAGCAGGTGCTGGCCGCGGAGACCTCAGAGACTTTGCGGGCGCAAGCGCTCCACGAATTCGCCGTGTGGCTGGAGCAGGAGGGCCGCCTTGCCGAGGCGGAGGCCAGGGCTCGACAAGCCCTGGCCGTCAAACGGAGCTGCCCGGGCATGACCGTCCAGGACCTCGGCATCACCTTGATTCTGCTGGGACGGGTGCTCGAGAGCCTGCGCCGTTTCGCCGCCGCCGAAGAGGTGCTTCGGGAAGCTCTGGCCCATCTGGATGGAGCTTCCGGGGATCTGGAGGCCCAGGTGTCCGTGGGGCAGCACACACTGGCTCGGGTCCTCGACCAGACCGGCCGCCGGATCGAGGCGGAGACTCTCTACCGGAAGGCCGCAGAGACCGACCGGCGGATCGGCGGCGACGAGGATCCGCAATATGCCGTCTCCCTCCAGTCCTTGAGCTGGGTCCTCGTTCAGAACGGCAAGGTTCTGGAGGCGGAGGGGTGGCTGCGCAAGGCGCTGGAGATTCAGGAGAAGGCCTTCGGATCGGAACATCCGGAGACGGCTGCGACGCGGCTCATCCTCGGCCGGGCACTCTTCCGGGACGGGAGGCTTGCGGAGGCGGAAACTCTGTTTCGCGAAGTCGTCGAAATCGACCGTCGAACGCTTCCGGAAGGTCACAGTGACGGTTTCTACGCCCTGAACGCCCTGGCAACTCTTCTGCTGGAGCAGGGGCGCCACTCCGAGGCCGGGCCTTTTCTCCGAGAGGCGGCCTCCCTCCGCAGGGAAGATCCGCGGTGAATCAGCCTTCGCCGGCACTCCCCGCCGCGCCTTCCTCGGCCGCCGCCAGCAGCTCCGCCGCCTGCGCGGCGTCTTCCGCATGAACGGCCAGCCGGTTGAGGGCGAGCGGCTGGCCGGTGAGGAGATCGACAGGGGGAAAGCGGTCCTCCAGGACACAGGCGTCAAGGCCGTGCGATTCCAGGAGCGTCCGTGCCAGATGCGCCTCCCACGGGGTGCGGAACCGCGCGACCGTCACCAGGTCGGCGGCCTCTTCCTCGACCGGTTCTTCGTCGCGCCAGGTGGCGCCACAGAGGCCGCAGGTCCAGCGGCTCCGAGGCCAGCTCTCGTAGTCGACGTGGGTGGTCCGACACTGCGGGCAGCGCGGCTCCTGCGCATCCTCTTCGGTCACCAGATACAGCTCGGAGAGGGGGCTCTCCTGCGCCAGGATCTCGCCGGCGCGCGCCGCGTCGTCCTCGCGGACCTGGAGCTTGATGCCCCCCACCACGCCGCCCCCATAGAGGTGACTCACGTTCTCGTCCGCAATCGAGGCCTCGATCCCCTCCGCCGCCAGGCGCGCCAAGGCCAGACGCGCCTCCCAGGCGGCGCCGAAGGTCGCCACGGTGGTCAGCTTTTCGAGATCCCAGTCCATGGCCCGGTCCGTCGCGATCTCACGGCATCGGCTCCAACGGCCCGATCAGATACCGCACTCCGGCATAGAGACCCACGAACAGCAGCACCGTGACGAGCGCCCAGACCACCCCCTGCACCCGGCTCCAGCGGTAGGAGACGATCAGGAACACGCCGACGGCGCTGAAGAAGGCGAAGAGGACGAAAAGGAGCGTCGGAACTTCCATCAGACCTCCATCTTACCGCGGCCGGTGGGGGCGGCGCGACGGCCGCCGGCCCGCGGCTCCGGGAACCACGCCCCAGGGCGGGGTGACCGTCGGCGGTGCCATCCGTGCAGGCGGATGTCACAACACGATGGTTGTACTACAGTCTTGTTGTGCAATAGCCGGACGTGCTCGGCGCCATCCGCCGCGACCAGGCTCGATGCAGGCGAGCTGGCAGCCGGGACGACGACCACCACGTGTGTTGTGCCGGGCATCCGGTTTTCTGTGGTCACCCCCCTGAGCTGAGCGGCGACCGCAGAAGCTTCAGCGGCCACGCCCCAGAGTTGGGGGGTGACCGCCCAAACTTCGGTGGCCACACCCCAAGGCTGGGGGGTGACGCCCCAGAGTTGGGGCGTGGCCGCGGAAGTCCGGATGGTGACCGCTGAAGCTTGGGGGCTGAAACCCCAGAGTTGGGGGGTGCCCGCTGAGCTCTGGGGGGTGATGCCCCAAACTTGGGGGGTGACCGCTGAAGCTTGGGCGCCGGCCGCAAAAGCTTGGGGGGTGGCCACTGAAGTCTGGGGGGTGACCGCTGAAGTCTGGGGGGTGGTCACTGAGGTCTGGGGCGTGGCCGCGCGATGGAGATCGCCGGGCGAGGAGCCATCTCTCTTTTGCCTCTCTACTCTTGCCCCTGCCGCACAAAAGCATCAAACTGTCTCCATGAGGACCACGATTGATCTCCCCGACGAGCTCCTCCGCCAAGTGAAGGCTAAAGCAGCGCTCGACGGCCTGAAGTTGAAGGATCTCATCGCTCGCTTCGTGGAGCAGGGTCTAAGAGGGGCATCCTCACACGCGGCATCGCGGAAGCGACAACGCAGCGAGCTTCCCATCGCGCGCGCTGCGACGGGTCGCGCCCTTCCTGCCCTGTCCAACACGGAGATCCAGCGCATCCTCGACGCGGAAGAGTTCCTGGGTGGCCGGCCGGATTGACTTGCCCGACGTCAACGTATGGCTGGCCTTCAGCGTGGCGGACCATGAGCACCACCAACGGGCGCGGCGTTACTGGTATGAAGAGGCGGGCGACCGGCTCGCCTTCTGCCGGGTGACAGCCCTGGGCCTTCTGCGGCTCACCACCAACGCGACCGTGATGGGCGGGCAGCCGCTCACCGTTGCGCAAGCCTGGCAGGCCTATGACGCTTTCCGCCGACTCCCCGAGGTGCTGTTGGCCAACGAACCGGAGGGCTGTGAAGCCTTGCTGAAGCGGTGGGCTCTAGGGGATCGCTTCACGTCCAGAAAATGGACCGATGCCTATCTGGCGGCCTTCGCAAGAGCAAGCGGATTTCGACTCGTGTCGCTCGATGGCGACTTCACCCACTTCGATGGCCTCGAGTTCCTTCACCTGGAAACGTAACCCACAACCACCAGCCCGTAAGGAGCACCCGATATGAGCACCACCCCCCGCATCGCCCTCGTCACCGGCGGCAGCCGAGGTATCGGCCGGAGCACCGCCGAAGCTCTCCTCGCAGAGGGCTGGCGCGTCCATCTGTGCAGCCGCAGCCCGGAGTCGGTCGCGGAAGCTCTCGCCGCGCTCGGCGAGCGGTTCCCTGGGCAGGTCGAGGGGCGCGCGGTGGACGTGCGCCGGCAGGAGGAGGTGGACGCCTTCGTCCAGGGCGTGCTCGACCGCGAGGGGCGGATCGACTGCCTGGTCAACAACGCGGGCCTCGGCCATTTCGCGCCGGTCGATGCGCTTTCCGGCGACCAGTGGCGGGAGGTGCTGCAGACCAACCTCGACGGCTGCTTCTACTTCCTCCATGCCGTGGCGCCCGCGATGAAGCGGCAGGGGGAGGGGTGGATCTTCAACATCGCCTCGCTCGCCGGCAAGAACCCCTTCGCCGGAGGCGGCGCCTACAACGCCAGCAAGTTCGGGCTCATCGGCCTCTCCGAGGCGGCGATGCTCGACCTGCGGCCGCACGGCGTGCGCGTGGCGGCGATCCTCCCCGGCAGCGTCGACACCGGCTTCGGACACCGGCCCGACGGCAAGGACCGGAGCTGGATGCTGCGGCCGGAGGACATCGCGTCGATGGTCCTCCACCTGCTGAGCTACCCGCCGCACGCGCTGCCCAGCCTGGTGGAGATGCGGCCCAGCCGGCCGCAGAAGTAGGAGCCTGCCACGGCGGCAACTGCGCGGCGAGCCGCACCCTCCGCCGGGCATCAATGCCCGGGCTATCAGCAGCGCCGTCTGAAGACGGCTTCAAGCCCCGTTCACGGGGCGCCG
>DIHE01000118.1:54648-58601 GCA_002420005.1 Holophagales bacterium UBA5704
CCCCGTTCACGGGGCGCCGTTGACAGCCCGGCGATTTATCGCCGGGCGAAGAGGGCCTGCTGCCCCCACGCCCCATCCACCAGCCGCCAGATCCCCAGCGGATTGCCGTCCTGCAGCTCCGGCGGCAAGGCGTCCTGCGGGAAGCCCTGCCAGGCGACGAAGCGGGTGAAGCGCTCGATGGCGCGGGTTCCCACCGAGGTGCTGCGGCCGTCGGAGGTGGCGGGGAAGGGGCCTCCGTGGACCATGGCGGGACAGACCTCGACGCCGGTGGGGAACTGGTTGATCAGCAGCCGGCCGGCTTTGGTTTCGAGGAGGTGCAGGAGCGGTGCGATCTCTTGCAGCTCGGCCGGCTCGGCGTGGACGGTGGCGGTCAGGTTGCCTTCGAGGCTGCGCAGGAGGCTTTCGAGTTGGGCGCGGTCGCGGTAGCGCACGGCGAGGGTCGAGGGGCCGAAGACTTCTTCCAGCAGCTCCGGCTCGGCGAGGGCCCGGGCTCCGGCGACCTGCCAGAGGGCCGCGCTCGCGCCGGTGGCGGCGGTGCCTTCCGCGCCTTGGGCGACCCGCTCGGCTCCGCGGGCGGCGAGGTGGTCCTGCCCTTCTTGATAGGCCCGGCAGATGCCGGGGGTGAGCATCGCGCCGGACGCGGTCGAGGCGGTCTTCTCGGCGAGGGCGGCGAGGAAGGCGTCTCCCGCGGCTCCCTCCTCCAGCAGCACGACGCCGGGATTGGTGCAGAACTGGCCGACGCCCAGGGTGAACGAGCCGTGCAGGCCGGCGGCGATCGCGGGACCACGGGCTGCCAGAGCTCCCGGCAGAATCAGCACGGGATTGACGCTCCCCATCTCCGCATAGACCGGGATCGGCCGCGGACGGCTCGCAGCGAGCCGCATCAGGGCCTCGCCGCCCGCCCGCGAGCCGGTGAAGGCGACCGCGGCCACCTGCGGGTGCCGGACCAGGGCGCTTCCCACGTCATAGCCCGCATCGAAGAGGAGGGTGAAGACCCCCGCGGGCAGGCCGGCCTCGTGCACCGCGGCGGCGAGGACGCGGCCGACGCGGGCACAGGTGCCGGGATGCGCCGGATGCGCCTTGGCGAGCACCGGATTGCCGGAGGCCAGGGCGGCGGCGGTGTCGCCGCCCGCCACCGAAAAGGCCAGCGGGAAGTTGCTCGCGCCGAAAACCGCGACGGGACCGAGAGGACGGCGCATCGAGCGCACGTCGGGCTTGGGGAGCGGCTGGCGCGCCGGATCGGCGGTGTCGATCCGCGCCTCCACCCACGAGCCTTCGTCGAGGACGGTGGCGAAGAGACGGAGCTGCGTGCAGGTCCGGCCCATCTCCCCTTGCAGACGGGCGAGGGGCAGGGCGGACTCGCGGTGCGCCCGCTCGATGATCTCCGCCGCCTCGGTCTCCAACCCGCGGGCGACGGCCCGCAACAGCTCCGCCCGCACGGCGGCCGGGGTGGCGCGGTAGACCTCGAAGGCGTCCGCGGCCCGCCGGCAAGCCTCGTCGACCTCGGCCGCGGTGGCGGACGGATACTCCTCCGGCAGCGGAGCGCCGGTCACGGGATCGATCGCCTGGACCGGGGCGGAGGCGCTCATCCGACCACCTCGACGCTCACCGAGGGCCGGTGGGCCAGGGCCTCTTTGAGGATGGCGAGCGTCTCCGCCAGCTCGGAGCCCACCAACTCCAGACGCGGCGGCCGGACGCGGGCGCTCCCCCAGCCCTGCTTCTCCTGCACCAGCTTGATGAGCTGCACGAACTTGGGCACGGTGTCCAGCCGGAGCAAGGGGAGGAACCAGCGGTAGAGCGCGAACGCCTCGGCCGTCCTCCCGGCGCGGGCGGCGTCGAACAGGGCCACGGACTCGTGCGGGAAGGCGTTGACCAGCCCGGCGATCCAGCCCACGGCGCCGACGGCGATCCCCTCCACGATGGCATCGTCGACGCCCACCAGGATCTCCAGACGGTCGCCGAGCAGCGCGCGGATCCCGGTCACCCGGCGCACGTCGGTGCTCGACTCCTTGACCGCGGCGAGATGGGGATGCTCGTGCGCCAGCTCGGCGATCTGAGAGGGCAGGAAGTCGGTGCGGTAGGCCACCGGGTTGTTGTAGAGCATGCACGGGAGGTCCGTGGCGGCGAGGATCGCGGCGATGTGCGCCTTCATCTCCCGCCAGTCCGAGGTGTAGACGTACGGGGGCAGGACCATGAAGCCGCTCGCGCCGGCCGCCCCGGCGTCCTGGACGAAGCGCACCGACTCCGCCGTGCTCGCGGAGGCGACGGCCGGCACGATGGGGACCAGGCCACCGACCGCGCGCACCAGGGTTTCGAGCACCTGGAGCTTCTCGGCCGCGGTGAGCGTGGCGCCTTCGCCCAGCGAGCCGCCGGGGACGATGCCGCGGCAGCCGGCGCCGACCATCCAGCGGGCATGACCGGCGAGCTGCCCGTGATCGACCGAGAGGTCCTGGTTGAACGGCGTGGTCTGCGCCGGGATGACACTTTTCCAATCGATACGCATGGCGGGGATCTCCAAACGGTCAAGCGGCCGCGTAGCGGTCCGGAGAGAGCAGGGGGTAGGGGATGGCCGGGGCCTCGCCGTCGAGCACCCGGCCGGCGAGGCGGCCGGTGATCGGGCCGAGGCTCATCCCCAGCATGGCGTGGCCGGTGGCCACCACGAGATTGTCGAAACGGGCTGGACGCCCGAGGTACGGGAGCCCGTCCGGCGAGCACGGGCGGAGCCCGGACCAGACGGGGACATCGGTGAAAATCTGCGGATCGAGGTCCGGGAAATAGCGCAGCGCCGAACGCACGATGCCGCGCACCCGCGCCGGGTGGATCGTGCCGGGCCGCCCGCCCAGCTCCAGGGTGCCGCCGAAGCGGACGCCGTCTCCCATCGGGGTGACGGCCACCCGTGCCTCGGTGAGGATGGCGGCGATCCGCGGCCGGTGCGGCAGCCGCTCGACGGTCAGACTGTAGCCCTTGCCGGCCTGAAGCGGCAGGTGCAGGCCGAGCTGCCGCGCCAGGTCGGCGGACCAGAAGCCGGCACAGAGGGCGACTTGACCGGCGGCAAGCTCACCGCGCGAGGTCCTGACCGCGAGGATGCGGCGCCCCTTCATCTGAAAGCCCTCGACCTCGGTGTTCCAGAGGATCTCCGCGCCGGCCTCCGTCACCTGACGCTGCAAGGCGTCCAGGAACAGACCGGGGACCAGGAAGGCGTCCTCGGGAAAGTACACGGAGCCGGCGACGTCCATGCGCAGCCCGGGATCGAGCTCCGCGGTCTCGGCGGCGGAGAGCACCTGGGCCGGGAGCCCCAGCCGGTGCGCCGCCTCGGCCGTCCGCGCCTCCTCGTCGAGACCGTGCGCGGTGTGGCAAAGCATCAGAAGGCCCCGCTTCTGGAAGGCGAAGGCGTTGCCGTGCCGCTCCGCGAGCGCCTCGAAACAGGCCTTGCTCGCCAGGCTCAGGTCGCGCAGAAGAGGCGCGGCGGCGGCCACCCGCTGCGGCGTCGCGGCCTGCGCGAACAGGAAGGCCCAGCGGCAGAGATCCGCGTCCAGGCGAGGCCGCACCCAGAACGGGCTCTCCGGGTTCCACATCCACTTGAGCCCCAGCGCCACCATCCCCGGCGCCGCAAGAGGCACGAAATGGCTCGGCACGATCATCCCCGCATTGCCATGGGAAGCGCTCTGGCGCTCCGGCCCCTCGCGGTCGAGAACCGTCACCCCGAAGCCGCGCTCCAGGAGATCCAGCGCCGTGCACAGCCCGACCACCCCGGCGCCGAGGACGAGGACGTGGGGTTTCACCGCTCGCTCCCTGAAAGCTCGTGTCCCTTCTCCATAGGAGGAGAATAGAAGGCCGGAGAGAGCACTGTCTTGTCGAATCCGCGCGGCCCTGCGCGGAAATCGGCACAAGGGCGGGGGCAAGGCTTTGCGGTGACGGAGCGTTCCCCCTCCCGACCTCACCCCCCGACCCCC
>DIHE01000098.1:0-307 GCA_002420005.1 Holophagales bacterium UBA5704
TCCAGGGCGAGCGCGCCGGCTTCGACGCGGTGGCGCTGCAGCGCTACCCGCAGCTCGAACGCATCGAACACGTGCACCACGCCGGCAACTCCTCGGGCATCGTCGACGGCGCGGCCGCGGTGCTGATCGGCAACGCCGAGGTCGGCCAGCGGCTGGGGCTGAAGCCGCGCGCGCGCATCCGCTCCTTCGCCTCGGTCGGCAGCGAGCCGACGATCATGCTCACCGGCCCGTCGTTCTCGGCCGAAAAGGCGCTCAAGCTCGCCGGCATGGCGTGCTCCGACATCGACCTGTTCGAGCTCAACGAGGC
>DIHE01000098.1:536-62373 GCA_002420005.1 Holophagales bacterium UBA5704
GAGGGTCGGGGAGGGGGGGGAGGGGGTCCGGCTTTTCTCCAACGAAGCCGCCGGCGCCGTCCTGCGCATCCTCACCGATGTCCGCCGGCCGGATCTGCCGGAGGCCTGGGACCTGACGCGGGGGGTGCCGGGGGTGGCGTGGAAGACCGGGACCTCCTACGGCCACCGCGATGCGTGGGCGGTGGGGGCGTCGCGTCGCTTCACGATCGGGGTCTGGGTGGGGAACTTCGACGGCCGGCCGCGGCAGGGGATCTCGGGCAGTCAGCACGCCGGACCCCTGCTGTTCGACCTGTTCCGGGCGGTCGATCCGGACGGCGTGGCGCCCGCGCCGGAGGGTGTTCCGGAGGAGCGGATCGACGTGTGCGCCGGGAGCCACGAGCTGCCGGGTCCCTGGTGCCCGGCGCGGATCGAGGTGGCCGTCCTGCCGGAGCGATCGCACCTCGCCGCTTGCTCCTGGCATCGCCGGGTGCTGGTCGACGCCGCCACCGGCGAAATGCTGGCCGGCGACTGCCTCGCCGGCCGCCGGACGGCGTTCCGGCTGCTCACCGTGCCGCCGGCCGAGCTGCTGGNNCATCCGCTGGGCGCCACCGGGGCCATGATCCTCGGCACCCTGCTCGACGAGCTCGAGCGCCGCAACCTTGCCACCGGGCTGGCCACGCTGTGCGTGGGCGCGGGCATGGGCACCGCCACCATCATCGAGCGCGTCTGAGCCGCGCCGACCAGGAACCCTCACCATGAGCATCGACTACCAAGCAGGCGCCGACGGCATCGCCACACTGACGTGGCAGATGAGCGATGCGCCGATGAACGTCCTCAACGCCGCCTCGATGGCCGCCTACGCGGCCGCGGTGCAGCGCGCCATCGCCGACCCGGCCGTCAAGGGCGTGATCGTCACGTCTGCCAAGCCGGAGTTCATCGCCGGCGGCGACCTGAACATGCTGCTGGCCTTCAGCGACGCGCAGGCCATGACCCGCTTCACCGAAGAGCTGCACGGCCTGATGCGCGGCATCGAGAAGAGCGGCAAGCCCTTCGTCGCGGCGCTCAACGGCAGCGCGTTGGGCGGCGGCTACGAGGTGGCGATGAGCTGCCACCGCCGCATCGCCGCCGACAACCCGAAGGCGCAGATCGGCCTGCCCGAGGTGGGCCTGGGCCTGCTGCCCGGCGGCGGCGGCACGCAGCGCCTGCCGCGACTGATCGGCGTCCGCGCGGCGCTGCCCTTCCTGCTGGAAGGCAAGAAGGTCTCGCCGGCGCAGGCGCTGAAGGCCGGCATGGTGGACGAGGTCGTGCCGCCGGCCGAGCTGCTGGCCTGGTGGCGGGCGCAGGGCAACCCGGTCGAAGGGCCGCCGCCCCTGGCGCCGGCCTGCCAGGGGGTTCCCCTGGGTGAGCCGCCGCGAATCGTCTCGCCCGACGAATCCACACCGTACCGGCTGCGGCGGGACAGCCCCGCGGAGTTCCAGCGTATCCCCTTGATCGCCCGCGCCGATGCCGGGGTCACGCGGCTGTTCTGGTATCAGGACGGTGCCCTCGCCGCGGCCACGGAGCCGGAGGAGAAAAGATTTCTGGACGCCGTGCGGGGCGAGCACCGCCTGGTGGTCACCGACGACCTGGGGCGCTCCGACGCGATCACGTACAAGGTGGAATGATTTTTTCTTCAAGTTTTTTGGGCACCCCGGCCCGTGCGCGGAGGGAATGTGCGAGGGGTGGACAGACGTTTGACAGACTTGACAAGGGGGCGTACAGTTCTGAGATCGTGGGGGAAAGGTCGATGAAAGCCGCTTGGAGATCCCTGCCGCTCTTTCTCGCCCTGGTCCTGGTGGCCGGGGCTGCCCGAGCCGGTGCGGCCGGCGGAGCCGATCGCTCCGGCGTGGGGGGCCGCGTCCTCGGCGAGGCCGCGCCGCTTCCCGCAGCGGGTGTCTACGCCTACCAGCTCGCGGATCTGAGCGTCCGCAAGGTCCTGACCGACCCCAAGGGGAACTTCTTGTTCCAGGACCTGCCGAAGGGCCTCTACAAGATCATCGCGCACAAGCCTGGTTTCATCCCCGTCGTGGTGATGCTGACGCGCACCGCGGCGCAGAACTATCAGTTCGTCGAGCTGCAGCTCGCCGAGCGGCCGGCCGCCGCCGGAGCCGCCGCTTCGCAGGAGGAGGACTTCTGGCTCGCCCGCTCGCGCATCCCCGGTGACGTCCTGAGGGACATGGACCAGGGAGAGCGCAGCGGTGTGCAGCTCGTCCGCTTCGAGCCCGCGGACGCCGGCCGGCGGCTCAACCTGGAGCAGCTGGGCGTGCAGACGGGCTTCCGCACCGACTTCCAGGCGATGACCGGCGTCGACCAGATCGCGGCGGCGGACGGTCTCGTCTCCGGCGCCGGGGTCGGCATCAAAGGAAAGGTCGGCCAGATGCAGGTCGGCGTCCGCGGCAGCTTCTGGCAGCTCAACGGCAGCCCGGCGTCGATCGGCGGTGCCACCGGGGCCGGGCAGGCCCGTGCCCTGTCGCTCGACCTCGCCCACGGCAATTCCAGCCGGATCACGGTCTCCTCCTTGAGCAACCGGCTCGCCGGGCGCGACGAGGGGCGGGACGCGGGCCCGATGGACTTCGAGCACTACAAGCTGAACTGGACCCAGGAGGTCGGCGAGAACGGCCGCTCCGAGCTTTCGGCCCAGTACACGGCGGAGAGCAACTTTCACCGCCGGGGGCCGGTCAGCCCGCTGGCCATTCCGCAGGCTTCGCAGACCTGGTGGCTGGAAGGCGCGTACACCACGACCCTCGGTGACCGCAACATGTTGCAGACCGGCCTGCGCTACCGCGAACGTCAGTTCGGCCTCTCCGCCGCGAGCCGCCCGGGCGACCTGCCGGTCTCCGAGAGCATCGACGCCTACGGCCATGGCGGGGTCAGTGTGCGCCCCGCGGTGCTGCTCGAATACGGCCTGTACAGCACGCTCTCCGACGGCAGCCTGTCGCTGATGCCACAAGGGGGCATCGTTCTCCAGCTCGGCGGCGACTGGCAGGCACGCGCCGGCGCCAGCCGCCGGGTCATGGAAGGCAAACGCCTGGAGCCCGACTTCCTGCCTTCGCTGTTCGAGGAGACGGATCTCTGCGAGCAGGGCAGCTCGGCCTGCTACCAGGTGGGCCTCTCCCGCCGGCTCGGCGAGGACGAGTCGCTCTCGTTCTCCGCCAGCCACCGCGAGATCGGCGAGACTCTCCGTCTCTACTTCAACAACGAGATCTTCGACCAATCCGAGAGCCTCTACCTGGTGCGCGGCGACTCTCTCCCCGAGATGCGGATCGAGCTCGCCAAGAAGCTGTCCCCGCAGATCCTCACCCGTCTCGAATCCAGCATCGCCGCGGGCGGCGGCGGTGCCTTCCTCGCAGCCGACCGGCGCACCTATGAAAACCAGGTCCGCTACATGGTCACCTCGCTCGACACCCAGTTTCTCGGCTCCTCGACGGGCGTCTTCGTGGCCTTCCACCACCTCTCCCAGGAGTTGCAGCCGACAGGCGGCAAAGGATCGGCCGCCGAGGTCGATCTCGAGCGCCTGCGCCTCCAGCTCACCCAGGACCTCGGCTTCCTGATGGACTTGACCGCGGACTGGGCCGTGCAGCTCAACATGGAGCTGAGCCGGGGCACCATGACCTCCCGCAGCGACGACGAGCTGCGCCGCCGGTTGATGGGCGGCATCGCCGTCAAGTTCTAGGGCAGGCACAAGACCTGCCCCTACACGATCACTCCAGCCCGTGGTGCGCGTAGGGGCAACCCTTGTGGTTGCCCTACAGATCTCCCCTCCCAGAAAAGACTTGCGCATTTCGTGGAAGATCCAGTTCTGCCCCCAAACCATTGAATCCGGATTTTTGGATTGCGTCCGCTTTTATGGATGCGCCAGGCCCAAAGCATGGGAAAATCGGGGTTTGGGGCCGGTTCAAAAATGCGTTGCGGTGGCACGGAAAGTGCTATTCCCCCAAGCGTCCAGAGTCTCGCGATGAACCTCCGATCTCTTCGACTCGCCGTTTCCCTGCTGCTGGCGCTCGCCGCGGTGGCTCTCTCCGGCTGGAGCGTCTATCGCAAGGTGCAGTCCTTCCAGCCGCTGGGATTCGAGGCGTCCGCCGCCGGAGCCGGCGTGCAGGTGCTGCGGGTGACGGATCCGCGGACGGGGCTGCGGCCGGGAGATCTGATCTCGGTCATCGGCGACAGCGAGGTCACCGGTGGTGGCGGGTTGGCGCGCAGCCTGCGCGAGAGCCCGGAGCACACGTTGACGGTGCTGCGCGGCGCCGACGTGGTGCTGGTGCAGTACGTGCGGCCCGCGTTGAACCTCGACGGCCCGTTCCTGATCCTGGCGCTGATCGGCTCCGTCTACCTGCTGATCGGCCTGTACACCCTCCTGAGGCAGGGGACGCCGCAAGGCTTCCTGTTCTACCTCTGGTGCCTGGCCTCGGCGCTCCTCTATCTGGTGAGCCCGACGCCGACGGTCCTCGGTGGCATCGACACCCTCTACCGGGCGCTGCACATCGGCGACAAGGTGGCCCGGGTGCTCCTGCCGGCGCTCACCCTGCACCTGTTCCTCGCCTTCCCCGAGGCACCGCGCGCGGGGTGGGTGCGGCGGCTCGTTCCGTTCCTCTATCTGCCCGGCGCTGCGTTGCTCACCTTGGAGCTGGACTTGGCGCTCACCGGCGGGCATTGGCTGTTCGGCCGCCCGCTGCCCGAGCGCCTCTTCCTCCTCGACCGGATCGAGCTGACCTTCCTGGCGGTGTTCGCGGTGGCGGCGGTGGCCGTGCTCGGCTGGCGGCTGGCGCAGGGCCGGCCCTGGGAGCAGCGGCGCCAGATGCAGTGGGTGGCGTTCGGTCTGGGGGGCGGCTATCTGCCGTTCCTCTTCCTCCATGGCCTGCCGGCCATCTTCGGCCTGCGCGGTCCCGAGCTGGTGACCGTGCTGGCGGTGGTGCCGCTCGCCTTGGTGCCGCTGACCTTCGCCTACGCGATCCTGCGCTACAAGCTGTGGGACATCGAGGTCATCGTCCGCGACACCATCTCGCTGACCCTCACCCTGCTCCTCGGCATCCTCGGCTTCTCGCTGATCAACCTGGCGATCTCGCGGGGCGTCGCGCCGGACCTGGTGGTGGCGCGCAACCTCCTGATGTTCGTGGCCGGCCTCGCCATCGCCGGCCTGCTGGTGCCGACGCGCAAGGGGATCAACGTCGCCCTGGAGCGCTTCCAGTACCGCGGCGCCTTCGGCAAGCGGCGCGCCCTCTCCGACTTCGGCCGCGAGCTCCTGCACGAGCGCGATCTGGATCGCCTGTGCGCCGCCCTGCTGCGCCAGATCGAGGACGGCGTCGAGCTGGAAGCCTCCAACCTCTGGCTCGCCCAGGGGGATGCGCTCCTGGCCGTGCGGCCGGAAAAAGGAGCTCCGGAGCGCCTCACCTATGGCGCGCTCGGCGACGTCTGGCGGCGCGACGTGATCCGCCTCTCTGCCGTCGCCCTCCCCATGGAGCCCGCGACCGTGGAGCAGCGCCTGTTCGCGGCGGGCTACCGGTATGCCTTTCCGCTCACCCTGCGCGGGAGGGCCGTCGGCCTCGTCCTGACCGGGTTCAAGGTCGACCAGACGCCGTTCAACAGCGACGACATCGAGCTGATCCGGCACCTGCTCGACCAGGCGGCGCTGGCGATCGAGAACGCCCAGCTCATGGGCCAGCTCCACCTGCGGCTCGAAGAGGTGCAAGGCCTGCAGCGCTACACCGAAGGGATCTTCGAATCCTCGCCCGCCGGCATCGCGGTGCTCGATCCGGAACAGCGGATCGCCTCCGCCAACGCGGCGTTCGCCACCCTGGTCGGCGAGGAGAAGCCGCGGCTGCTCGGCCGCAGGCTGGAGGAGATCCTGCCGGTCGCTCCGTTGCCCGCCGCCGGAGAGCCCCCGCATGAGGTCCACTGGCGGCCCGGCACCGGAGAGGAGCGCATCCTCCAGGTCAGCCTCGCCGCCTTCGCCGCCGGTCAGTGCGGGCGCGAGGACCTGCGGGTCCTGGTCGTTCACGACGTCACCGAGCGCGTCGCCATGGAGAAAGCGCTCCAGGAGAACGAGCGGCTGGCCGCGCTCGGCATGCTGGCGGCCGGTGTCGCGCACGAGGTGAACACTCCGATCACCGGGATCTCCAGCTATGCCCAGATGCTCCTCGCCGAGACGCCCGAGAGCGATCCGCACTACGACATTCTGAAGAAGGTCGAACGCCAGACCTTCCGCGCCTCGCGCATCGTCAACAACCTCCTGGAGCTGGCGCGCCGGCGGCCGAACGAGAGCCGTCCGGTGGCGTTGATCCCGCTGCTGCGCGAGAGCATCGAGCTGCTCGCCGACCGGCTGGAAAAACGGCGGGTCGAGGTGGTCTGGGAGCTGCCGGAGGGCGCGACGGACGGCGACCTGCGGGTCACCGGCTGTGACGGCGAGCTGCAGCAGGTGTTCACCAATCTGCTGCTCAACGCCTTCGATGCCGTCGCGGGTCCGGGAGCGTGCTCCGACCGGCCCGGCCGCCCGCCGGGGCGGATCGTGATCTCCCTCGTCGCAGAGGCCGGCCGGCTCTCTGTGCGTATCGCCGACAACGGCCCGGGCATCCCGCCCGAGAAGCTGGAGACCATCTTCCAACCGTTCTACTCCACCAAGCTCAACCGGGGTGGCACCGGGCTCGGCCTGTCGATCAGCTCGGAGATCGTGCGCCGCCATGGCGGCCTGCTGCGCACCGAGAGCCGTCCGGGCGAGGGCGCCTGCTTCATCGTGGAGCTTCCCGAGACCGTGGCTGCATGAACATCCTGATCGTCGACGACGAGGAGGTTCTCCAGGACGTTCTCACCGTTCTGATCCGCAAAGAGGGGCACCACACCCTGTCCGCCTGGTCCGGCGAAGAGGCGATCGAGGTCCTGGAGCGTGAGGAGATCGACCTCGTCCTGCTCGATCTGATGCTCCCCGGCATGCATGGCATGCAGGTGCTGCGCGAGATCCGCCGCCGCCAGCCCGAGCAGGTGGTCATCGTGATCACCGCCTACTCCTCGATCGAGAGCGCCATCGAAGCGATGCGCGAGGGGGCGTTCCACTACATCCCGAAACCTTTCCAGAACGAAGAGGTCCTGCTCACCATCCGCAAGGGGCTGGAGCAGCGCAGCCTCGCCCAGGAAAACCTGTCGCTGCGCGAGCAGCTGCGCCAGCGCTTCGGCTTCGACAACATCATCGGCAAAAGCAAGCCGATGCAGCAGGTCTATGACCTGATCCGGCTGGCGGCGCCCTCCAAGAGCAACATCCTGGTGCTCGGCGAAAGCGGGACCGGCAAGGAGCTGGTGGCCAAGGCGATCCATCACCACTCGCGGCGGTCGAGCGGTCCCTTCGTCACGGTCAATTCGGGCTCGATGCCGGCGGACCTTCTGGAGAGCAACCTGTTCGGCCACATGCGCGGCGCCTTCACCGGCGCCATCGCGAGCAAGAAGGGTCTGTTCGAGATCGCCAACAACGGCTCGATCTTCTTCGATGAAATCGGCAACATTCCCCTGGACACCCAGTCCAAGCTCCTGCGGGTGATCCAGGAAAAAGAATTCATGCGGCTTGGCGGCATCGAAACGATCAAGGTGGATGTGCGTATCATCGCCGCCACCAACGCCGACCTGGAAGCGGCCGTGGCCCAGGGGCTGTTCCGCGAGGACCTCTTCTACCGGCTCAACGTGATCGTCGTGAACCTGCCGCCGTTGCGCCGGCGCAGCGAGGACATTCCTCTCCTCGCCCAGCACTTCCTGGCGCAATTCGCCCGGGAGAACGAGAAGCCGCTCCGCGAGATCGCCCCGCGCGCCATGCAGGTGTTGCTCGACTATCACTGGCCGGGCAACGTCCGCGAGCTGGAGAACGTCATCGAGCGCGCCGCGGTTCTGTCGACCGGTGAGCTGCTCGACGTGGACCTGCTGCCCTCGTCGGTGCGTGCTCCCGAGTCCGTGAGCCTGCCGCCGCCCTCCTTGCCGGCGAACGGCATCGCGTTCAAGGACGCGGTCAGCGAGTACGAACGGCAGATCATCATCAAGGCGCTCCAGGCGTGTGGCGGCGTGCAGAAGCGCGCGGCCGAGCTCTTGCAGGTCAAGCCGACCACGCTCCACGAGATGATGAAGCGGCTGAACATCTCCTCGGAGAGCGTGGCGACCGCCTGACCGTGCGAATCTTCACTTTTCCATCGTTCGCTCCGGGAGACCGGAGCTTGGGAGAACGTTCCGTCATGCTCCGCAAGACGTTTCTGTTGTTGGTTTCCGCCCTTCTCGCCGCGTCGCTTCCGGTCTGCGCCGGCGCCGGGGAGGCGGCCGGCCCCACCGGGCTGCTCGCACCCTTGTCCCGCGGCGAGGTCCTCAGCCTCCCGGCCGTCGACGGCAAGGTGCCGCGCCCCGATGCGTTTCTCGGCTATCCGCTCGGCGCCCGTTTCACCTCCTGGGACCGCATCCTCCAGTACGTCGATGCCGTCGCCGCCGCCTCGCCGCGGGTGCAGGTCTCCGAGTACGGCCGCACCGCCGAAGGACGGCCACTGCGCCTGGTGACCCTGGCGACCCCGGAGAATCTGGCCCGCCTCGACGAGATCCGCCGCGATCACCTGCGCCTCGCCGATCCCGCGGGGCTGTCGGAGCGCGAGCGGACGCGGTTGATCCAGAAGCTCCCCGCCATCGTCTGGCTCGCCTACGGCGTGCATGGCAACGAGTCTTCCTCGGCCGAGGCGGCGCTGGCCACCCTCTACCTGCTGGCCGCCGGGCAGGGAGAGGCCGAAGAGCTGCTGCGCAACACGATCGTGTTGATCGATCCGCTGGTGAACCCGGACGGCCGCGAGCGCTACGTGAATGCCTTCCGCCAGCGCATCGGCTCCGCGGCGAATCCGAACCGGGCGGCCGCCGAGCACCAGGAGCCCTGGCCGGGAGGGCGCCCGAACCACTACCTGATCGATCTGAACCGCGACTGGGCCTGGGTGAGCCAGCCCGAGACGCGCCAGCGCATCGCGCTCTACCGCTCCTGGGAGCCGCACGTCTATGTGGATTTTCACGAGATGTCCTCGGAGTCGAGCTACTTCTTTCCACCGGCGGCCGATCCGGTGCATCCGCGGATCGACCGCAAGGTGGTCGGCTGGCTCGACACTTTCGGGCGTGGCAATGCCGAGGCCTTCGACCGCCAGGGCTGGGTCTATTTCAAAGGCGAGAACTACGACCTCTTCTACCCGGGGTATGGAGATTCCTATCCCGGCTTGCGCGGTGCGGTGGGCATGACCTACGAGATGGCCGGCGGCGGGCGCGGGGGTCTGGCGCTCCGCCTGTCGGACGGCAGCCTGCTCACCCTGGCCGACCGCGTGGCGCGCCACCTGACCACCTCCCTCGCCACCTTGCGCACCGCGGCGCGCAATGCCCAGAAGCTGCGGGAGGATTTCGCCGCCACCCGTCTGCGTGCGGGAGCACCGGGCCGGGTCTATCTGTGGTCGGCCGACCAGCAGGAGTCGCGGGCGTTGGCCGACCTCCTGGCGTTCCATGGCGTGCAGGTGCGCCAGCTCTCCCAGGCCGAGGAGGTGCCGGCGCACCGCCTGACCGGCGGCGAAGAGGCGCCGCGGCGTTTCGCGGCGGGAACCTTCGCCGTCTCCACGGCGCAGCCGCTGGGAAATCTGGTCAACGCCCTCCTGGAGCTGGATGCGCCGATGCAGGACGCCTTTCTGGAGCGGCAACGCCAGCGGCTGGAGGCGAACCTGGAGCCCCAGTTCTACGACATCACCGCCTGGTCCCTGCCGCTCGCCTACAACGTGGACACCTGGGTCGCCACCCAGGAGCCGAAAGGATTGCGCCCGGTGGCGGAGCCGGCCTCCGGGCTGAGCCGCGAGGGGCGCCTCGGATGGCTGGTACCGCCGCAGGGGATCGCCTCGTACCGGCTCGCCGCCGAGCTGCGGCGGCGCGGGGTGTCGCAACGCCTCGCGCTCAACGCCTTCACCGCCCCGGCGGGGAGTTACCCGGCCGGGACGGTGTTCATCCCCCGGCTCGGCAATCCCGCCGACCTCGAGGAGCAGTTGCAGGGTCTGCTGGTCGAAGGGGGGCTGGCCGCCGAGGGCGTGGCCTCCTCCTGGGAGATCGAGGGGATCTCCCTCGGCTCCAACAACATGCCCTCCGTCCGGCCGGTGCGGATCGGCCTGCTGGGCGGCGAGGGGGTCGATTCGACCTCGTTCGGCTTCCTCTGGTCCTTGCTCGACCGCCAGACCGGCATTCCGCACGACCGCCTCGACGTGTCCGCCCTGCGGCAGATCGACCTGGCGGAGTACGACGTCCTGGTGCTGCCGAGCGGCGGCTACGACGACCGGATCGGCGACCGGGCGCGCACGGCGCTCGATGCGTGGGTCAAGGGAGGCGGGGTGCTGGTGGCGGTGGGGGATGCGATCACCTGGCTGAAGGACCATGAGATGAGCGCGGTGAAAGGGTGGGAGCCGCCGAAAGGCGAGGAGGCGGAGGGGGCGGACGATCCCGAGTCCCCCGACAGCTCGGTCGAGAGAGAGCTCGCCACGCGGCCGATCTTCACCCCCGGTGCCGTGCTCGCCACCCAGATGCAGCCGCTCCACCCGCTGACCGCCGGCCTGGCCACGGCCCCGCCCGTCCTCTATGAGGGCACCGCGGTGTGGAAGCCGTTCGGCGATCCGCAGAAGGACGTGCTGGTGGCCCTCGACGAGAACCCGGTCCTCGCCGGCTTCGCCTGGCCGGAAGCCGAAGAGCGTCTGGCCGGCGCGCTCCTGGTCGGCCTGGAACCCCGCGGCGCGGGAGCGCTCGTCCTCTTCGCACAAGACCCCGCCTACCGCCTGTTCTGGCGGGCGACCGCGCCGATCTTCCTGAACGCCGTCCTCTACGGCCCGAGCATGGGGGTGGGTGGGCGAATGCATTGAGCCTTGACCAAGAATCAACGGAGATGGTACTGTTACACCGTCTTTCTGTTTATTTTGCGCACAGACGGAAGCAGTTCTCTCCGTTGAAAAGGGGGAGCCTCGATGCTTCGCGCGAGCAGCTACGTCATCTACGTGGACCTTCCCGGTGACGCGGAGCAGATGCTTCTCGTTCACGGCTATTCCGGCGCCTACGACCGGGTCGCCCGGCACGTCGGTGCCTACCTGCGGTCCATGGAGGTGGGGCCCCGCCCGGCACCTCTCTATGGCGAGTGGGCGTCCGAGCCGGGGCCCGGCCCCCAAGGCGCCCTCCCGCCACCTTCCGAAGACACCCTCCTTCGGCTGCGCAAACGCGGCTATCTGACAGAAAAGACCGTGGAAGAGGAAGAGGAGTTCCTGGCGCGGGTCGCGGGTCAACACCACGGCTACATGCAGCAAAGGCGGCTGACCTACATCGTCATGCCCACCTATGACTGCAACCTGCGCTGCTCTTACTGTTTCCAGGACTACATGCGCACCAACCCGGCCTTCGGGAACCTGTTGCGGGCCATGCCGCAGGCCATGATCGACCGGATGTTGACGGCCTGGGTGAAGCTCGAGGAGCGCCATCGGGTCCCGCCAGGGGCTCCTCGCAACGTCACGTTCTTTGGTGGCGAGCCCCTCCTCGCGGGTCTTCGGCCGACCATCGAATCCATCCTCCGGAAAGCCGGGGATCTGGGACCGGCCACGTTTGGAGCCGTCACCAACGGTACGGATCTGCACGCCTATCGAGACCTGCTCCATCCGCAGGGGCTTTCGTGGCTGCAGATCACCCTCGACGGACCTCCGGGCGAGCACGACAAGCGCCGCATCTACGAGGACGGACGTGGCTCGTATGAGGCGATCGCCGAGAACATGACGATGGCGCTCGACCGGGGCGTCCGTGTCGCAGTCCGGCTCAACGTCGACCGCAACAACATCGACCAGCTTCCCGAGCTCGCCGAGGAGATGGTCTCCCGAGGCTGGGACCGCTATGGCAATTTCAGCGTCTATACGGCACCGATTCATGCCAACAACGGGAAGACCGAGATGAAGACGACGATGTCCTCCTGGCAGCTCGACAAGGCGATCACAAAGCTGCGGGAGACCTTTCCCGCCATGCGTCTGATCGCGCGTCCGGATGACGGGATGCTCGCGCGGGCACAGCGTCTTTTCGAGAACCACGCAGATCCTCTCTCTACGTTCAAGTCCAGCTTCTGCGGCGCTCACAACGGCATGTACGTCTTCGACGCCTTCGGCGACGTCTACGCCTGCTGGGAGAGAACGGGAAATCCCGCGATCCGGATCGCATCGATCACGGAAGCCGGCGACATCAAGTGGGAGGAGAACACGGACAAGCTCTGGAAGAGCCGAACCGTCGCATCGAACCCGACGTGCCGCAAGTGTCGGTATGCACTCTATTGTGGCGGCGGATGTGCAGTCCTGGCGATGGATTTTCGCGGCGAGTTTTTCACCAATTTCTGTGACGGCTTCGCCAGCCGTTTCCGCGATGCCGTCGCGCAAGCCCACAACGGAAGCCTTTCCGGTGTGGGAGCGGGAGCACAAGAGCGGGAAAGCGTGTGCGGAACTTGACTGCCTCGGGAGTACCCGAGAAAAGGAGGTTGGTGATGGAGGCGCAGAAAGTGCCCGAAATGGAGACTCTGAACCTCGAGTCGATGGACGTGAACGAGCTGGAGAAGCGGCTGGAGCTGGCCCTGGCGGGCGATGCCCCGGACGCATGGGGTTCGTGCTGTGTCGATGGCGGCGGCTCGTGCCCCAATCTCGAGAGTTGTTGATGACCAGACAAGGAGGATGGACCGATGAATGTCGTCGAGATGGAAAGCCTGAATCTTGAGGCGATGGACGTGGCGGAGCTCGAGAAACGGCTCGAGCTGGCGCTCGTCGGAGACATGCCGGATGCCGCCTGGTCGTGCTGCGTGGACGGCGGCGGAACGTGCCCCAATCTTCAGAGTTGTTGATGACCGGGCCTCAATGGAGGCCCAGACAAGGAGAATCGACCGATGAATGTCGTGGAGATGGAAAGTTTGAATCTCGAGGCGATGGACGTGGCGGAGCTCGAGAAGCGGCTCGAGCTGGCGCTCGTCGGCGACATGCCGGATGCCGCCTGGTCGTGTTGCGTAGACGGCGGCGGCTCGAGCTGCGGTCAACTGACGAGTTGCTGAGCCCTCGGCGCCCGGCGTGGGCCGCCCGCGCCGGGCGTGCAGTGTGGCTCTCGAGGAGGAGATGGAATCCGGCCCCAAGGCACCCCTGGAGATCGATCCCGGAGAGGAAGGCCAAGCCGTCAAGCTGGCTGTTCGCAGCCTCAATGACCGTTGGCCTTCGGGAATCGATCTGCAATATGACACGCTCCAGAGCAACATCAGAATCTATGACTACTACCCGTTCCTCTTCCGCGAGGCCTTTCCTTCGGCTCCGGTGGACGGGATGCGCCGGCTCGCCCTCGCCGGCCGCCTGTATTTCAGCTCGTTATTGTTGTTCGACCGTTTGATGGACCGCACGGCGTCGGCGCTCCTCGCGACAGGCGACGGGGTGCGGATCCAGGCCCTGCTGTTCGAAGCGAATCTCGTTCTCCACGGCCTGTTCCCTCCAGAATCCGTCTTCTGGAAGAGCTTCCAGGGTTACCAGGCCGCCTACACGGCGGCCTGCCTGGAGGAGCAGGCCTTCGCCTCCGGCACGCGGCCACGGCAGGAGCTCGACGAGGCCACGGCCTTGCAGATCGCCGTCGGCAAGAATGGATTGGCTCGGACGGCGGTGGCGGGTTTGGCGGCATTGGCTGGAGACCACGGGCCGGTCGAAGCGCTCACCCGATCGATCGACAGCTTCAATGTCGCCTTCCAGATGCTCGATGATCTCAAGGATTGCCGGGAAGACCTCCGGGCCGGGATTCCGTCTCTCTTGCTCGCGCGTGCAGTCCACGACAGGCCGGAGGCCGGCGAAGACGAGTTGGAGCGGTGGATCGAGCGATGTGTCCGGGAGATCTACTACCGGGGACATGCGAGCTATGTCGTCGACCTCGCCCTCGCCTCTCTGCAGCGAGCCGCCGCCGCCGTGGAAGGTCTGCCGGTCGACCACTGGCGTTCGGTCATCGCGGACCTCGAGCGCCGGTGCCGAAGCCTGATTCCAGACATGGAGCGGATCATGGAGAGCAACCGGCGCCGGTCGCAGGCCCAGCCCCTGTTCGAGCTGAGCCTGCCGCCGGCGGACGGAGGGGCACGGCCGATCGCGTGGGAAGCTCTGCGCCTGCTGCTGCGCCAGTGGCAGCTCGGATTCGGTGAGGCGCGGCACCTGATGAAGTTCGAGAGCGAAGAGGCGCTCGGCCTGACCGAGCAGCTCCAGTATGGAGACGTCTTTCAGCGCGCCGTGATCGCCGATGTCCTGTGCGATGCAGATGCGGTCCTGGAAGGCAAGCTCCAGCCGGTGATCGACCAGGAGTGCGCGTACCTGCTGGGCCGGCGCCGGCGCACCGGGATCGGCGGATGGTCCTATTTTCCGGAGATGCCCCAACTCGCACCCGACGCGGACGACCTCGGGCAGATCCTGCAAGTCCTTGTCCGCACCGGTCGCCTGGAGGAGGTCCGGGAGCATTGCGAGCCCCCGCTCGCGGTCCTCCTGGAAGAGAACGCGCATCCCGAAGGCTCGTTCGAAACCTGGATCATCCCCGCTGCGGCACGCAGCGCGGAGCAGGAGGTGCAGGAGGCTTACGCCCGACTCGCCTGGGGAACCGGCGCTGATAACGAGGTGGTCGCCAACCTTCTCTATGCCTTGTCCCTGTATGACAGGGAACGCTTCCGGCCACGCATCGAGCGCGGCCTGGATTTCCTGGAGGGCCGCCAGGACCCGGGGGGGTGGTGGCCAAGCTCCTGGTATCACGGCCCCTACTATGGCACCTGGGTGTGCCTGCGGTTGTTGGCGCGGGAGCGACCCGGCTCGGCCGCGATCGGCCGCGCCCTCCACTTCCTTCGCGAAGGCCAGCGAGCCGACGGCGGCTGGAGGATGGACGCACGAAGCGACGCCCTCAGCACGGCTTTCGCGCTTCTCGGGCTCTCCACTTCCGGCGTCGCCGACGCCGCCACCTTGGAGCGCGCCTTGCACTTCCTCGACAGCGAGCGCGGGACGGAGGGGTGGCCGGCCTATCCGTTCATTCGGATGGTGCTCGGACGCCCGAGTGGCACGCAGCGCAGCGTCCTCACCTATGGCAGCCGGACCATGACGACGGCCTTCGTGCTCAAAGCCGCTCTCGTCTGGGACCTCCGGTTCCGCAAGACCGTCGCGTCAGAACGGAGCCCGTCTCCGGCATGAGGGCTCTCTTCTGCTCACTCACCGCGCCGGGATTGCTGTTCTCTTCCATCGGAGTCGCACTGGCGCTCAAGAAAAACGGCCACCGGGTGGCCTTCACGACCCATCCCGACGCCGCAGGGTGGCTGCAGCAGGCGGGCCTCGAGAGAATTCCGCGCGGCGTTCCGGACGGTCCCAGCTTCCAGGTCGAAATCTGGGGCAATGCCTTGTCCATCGCCATGCAGGTCAAACACCTCGAAGCGGCGATCGAGAGGTTCCAGCCGGACGTCCTGGTCGGCCAGCAACTCACCTTCGGGGCCTTCCTGGCGGCTGAACGACAGCACCTTCCGGTGGCCGTTCTCGGGTTGGCCGCCTACCTCTGGCCGGTGTCCGATGCGCCCCTCGAGAGGCCGGCGGAAGCGGAGAGAGAGCGGCGGTTGGCCCGGCGCTACCGCGAAATGATGCAGACCTACAATGAGGCCCGTGCCCTCTTCCGCCTGTCGCCGAGCGAAGCCGGCGTACGATCGACCCCCCTCCTGGGAGATCTTTTTCTGTTGCAGAGCACGGCGGAGCTGGAACGCGCCGTGGAGAACCTGCCGGAGCGCGTCCGCCTGGTGGGCCCCTGCCTTTGGGAGCCTGCGGAGGCAGACCCCGAGCTGGAGCGGTGGCTGGCGGAAGCGCCCGGGGAACCGTTGATCTACCTCCATGAAGGCAGATTGTTCGGCCGGTCGAGCCTCTGGCCCCTCGCCGTCGCGGCTTTGGGAGACCGGCCTGTGCGGGTGGCGGCGTCAACCTGGCGCATGGACCCCTCACCGCGAGACGTCCCGCAGAACTTCTTCACCCGTGCCTTCGTGGCACAGGCCCCGGTGCTCCGGCGGGCCTGCGCAGCGATCGCTTCCGCCAACTCGACCGTGGTCCTGGGCGCCTTGTTGCAGGGCGTTCCTCTTCTGTTGAGCGCAGGGGGCGGCGAGCAGAAGGAAGTCGCCGAGCGCTGTCTCGAGGCCGGCGTTGCGATCGGCTTGGAGCCGGAAAAAGCCAACGCGGCGCATTTTGCACACTTCCTCGACCGCGTGCGCGAGGATGCGGGTCTTCGCCGCCGGGCCGAGCAGATCCGGAGGGCCTTGCAGGCCGAGGGCGGATGCGGGAGCGCGGCTCACCTCATCGAACAGCTGGTCATCGGCTCCGGATCGGTCCTGCGCCGTGCTCACCTGGAAGGGTCGGTGCCATGAGCCCCCAGACCGCGACAGCTCTCTCGCAACCCGAAGAGCCCGGCGAAGATCTCGATCCTCTGGAGGGCCTTCACGGGCTGGACGAGCGCCGGGCCATCGACAGCTCCGAGGGGGCGGCTTACATGCTCGCCGGGGACAACGGAGCGTACCTCTCGATCTCCCCAAGTGCCTACAACCTGCTGAAGGCCCGGCGAGAAGGCGTGAGCTTCGCGGAGCTGGCCGTGCGGATCGGCGCGCAGGCGGGCCGCACCGTGGAACCCGGTGAGGTCGAGGCGGCTTACAAGTCCCTGCTCGGCCGCATCCGGACCCTCCGGCAGGCCGCACAGCGAACCCCCTCCGGCTTTCTGTTTCGCCTGAGGCTCCTCCCGAAGACCTGGGTCGAGAGGGCCGGGGCTCTCCTCGCACCGGCCTTCCTCTCTCTTCCGGCAGCCCTCTTGCTGGCGGCGGTTCTCACCTCGGTCGTCTGGGCGGTCGACGTCTACAAGCTCCACCGCTTTTTCGCCATCGGGCCGGCCGCAGGCGACTTCTGGTGGGCCTACGGGCTCTTTGCCCTGTCGGTTCTGTTCCACGAGCTCGGTCATGCGAGCGCCTGCGTCCACCATGGTGCTCGGCCCAGCGAGATCGGATTCACGATCTACCTCGTCTTTCCTGCATTTTACAGCGACGTGACCGACGCTTGGCAGCTGCGCAGAGGGCAGCGGGTGGTCATCGATCTGGCGGGCATCTACTTTCAGGCGATCCTGGGCTCCGCCTATCTGGCGGCCTACCGCCTGACTCACTGGGAACCCCTCTGGTTTGCCTGGATGATGATCGCCACCAGCGCCGTCTTCATGCTGAACCCCATTCTCAAGTTCGATGGCTACTGGGCGGTTGCGGATCTCCTGGGGGTGATGCAGCTCAGCCGTCAGCCGGTTCGCATTGTGCGCCATTGGGTCTCCAGAGCCCTGGGCCGGCCGGTGTCCCCCTTGCCCTGGCCCCTGGCCGTCACGCTCATCCTCGGCCTGTATACGATCGTCAGCTTCGGAATCTGGATTCTGTTTCTGGTCTTCGCTCTGCCCATGGTGGGGAGGCAGATCGCCGCTTATCCTGCCTTGCTGCGCAAGACGGCCGAGGGATTCACCAGCCCGGCCGGTCCCCCGCTCTCGACCTTGTTCCACGAGTTGTCGGTCGGCACGTTCATGGTGCTCCTCGCCGGCCTCGTCCTGTGGCGGCTCGTCCGCCCCCTCTGGTCAAGAGTCAAACGCCGCGGGTGATCCGCCGCCGGTGGTGCGGCTCGGCTGCCGCGCCTGGCGGGAGAGCAGGAAGGCGGCGAGGGCCTCGCGCTCGACACCCAGGGCGACGAACACGGTTCGGGCCTCCTGGGCCAGCTCTTCCACTTTGTCGGCCCGGCCGGCGGCGAGGAAGACCAGGGCGAGCTCCAGGGTCGCCTCGGCCGCTTCGTAGACTCGGCCCTGCCGGTGGAAGCGCTCCCGCAGCGCGGTGAAGGCCGCTTCGGCCTCGGCCGTCCGGCCCAGGCCACGGGCGAGCTGTCCTTGCGCCCATTGGCGCCCCGACTCCGCACCGGGCAGGCCCAATGCACCCGTCGTTTCGCGGCTGTGCAGGAGGAGGCCTTCGGCGTCCAGGAATTTGCCCGCCTGGATGAGGCACATCGCGAGGTTGTGGTGGATCGCCTGCGCGAGCTGCGGATCGCGCAGCGCGGCCGGCAGCTCGCTCGCCTCCCGCAAGAGGCGGACGGCGCGCTCCGGCTCGCCGTGCTCACCGTGGACGATCGACCAGGCGAGCATCGCCTCCACGGCCCGCCGGGACTCTCCGGCGGAGAGCCAGATCGACACCGCCCGCCGCAGCAGGCGCTCGGCTTCGGGGAACCGCCGTTGCATCCTTCGCAGCACCGCCTTGAGGACGAGCATCTGGGCCCGTTCGAGATGGTCGCGCGTTCCGCTGCGCAGATGGGCCTCGGCGTGCAGGAACGCCTGATCAGCACCGAACAGGTCGCCGGCGAACCGCCGCGCGCTGGCGGCGAGGGACCAGGCGCGGGCCCGGAGGTCTTCCACCAGGGCGCGGCCGTAGATCGCAGGATCGAGGACGTCCGTCAGGCGCAGCACCAGGAACGCCCAGGTCTCTCCATCCCGCGGATCGTCCGGGCTCACCTCGCGGGCGCGGTCGAGCACCATCAGGCTGAGAGAGAAGTTGCGGAAGCGGCGGGCGTTGCGCACCAGCAGCTCGCGGCGGCCGGGGGCATGGCGCGCCAGCTCGGCGAGCAGGCCGGGAGCCTCGGCACGCTCCCGGCTCGCGTGGCGGATGTGCGGGGCGAGCTGGCCCAGCACCTCGTCGAAGACGCGATCGTAGGCCCGGCCGGCCCAGGGGGAGGGAGCGCTGCCCGGCGTCCGGGCCTCCAGTGCGGCCCGGCAGGCAGGGCACTCGTGAGCATGGCGCAAGGCGCGGCGCCGGGCCTCCGGAAGGAGGCCCCACATGCCGCTCAGGGCGTCCGGTTTGGGATGGATCCGTGGCATCTCTGGTGGATTAGTTTCCGCCGAAGCGCCGTCCGTGACAAGGACGCGCTATGATCGGAACGATTCAAGATGACCGGCAGCGTCCACCTTCCCCTCTGGATGGTCCTGCTCCTCGGCGCGCTCGCCGCCGTGGCGGTGCTCGATCGGCTGCTCGTGCCGAGCGTCCGCTGGTATCTGCGGCGCCAGGTGAACGAGGTCATCGACGAGGTCAACACCCGGCTCGCCCTGAAGATCCCCGCCTTCCACCGCACCAAGCGCCGGGTGCTCATCGACCGCCTGCTCTTCGATCCCAAGGTGCTGGAGGCGGTGGACGAGCACGCGCGCACCCAGGGCACGCCGCGCGAGGTGGTGCTCGCCCGCATCGAGACCTACGCGCGGGAGATCGTGCCGGCGTTCAATGCGTACTTCTACTTCCGGATCGGCTACTGGGTGTCGCGCCACGTCGCGCGGCTGCTCTACCGGGTGCGCCTGGGCGCCTCCGACGAAGCGGGCCTCGCGGCCGTCCGGCCGGGCTCGACGGTGGTCTTCCTGATGAACCACCGCAGCAACATGGACTACGTGCTGGTGGCCTACCTCGCGGCGAGCCGGACGGCGCTGTCCTATGCGGTCGGCGAGTGGGCGCGCATCTGGCCGCTGCAGACCCTGATCCGCTCCACCGGCGCCTACTTCGTGCGCCGCAGCTCCGGCGATCCCCTCTACCGGCGGGTGCTGGAGCGCTACGTCCACATGGCCACCTCGTCGGGTGTGCCGCAGGCGGTCTACCCGGAAGGAGGGCTGACCCGCGACGGCCTGCTGCGGCCTCCCAAGCTCGGTGTGCTCGACTACATGCTGCGCGGCTTCGACCCGGAGGGCGAGCGCGATCTGGTGTTCATCCCGGTGGGGATCAACTACGACCGCGTCCTGGAGGACCGCACGCTCCTGCTCGACACCATGCCGGGTGCGCCGCGGGCCGGCAAGACGGCGGCGGTGCGCACCACCCTGGGCTTCGTGCTGCAGAACGTGTGGCTCATGCTGCGCAGCCGCTGGCACCGTTTCGGGTATGCCTGCGTCAGCTTCGGGGCGCCGGTGTCGATGCAGACCTGGTTGGCCGCGCGGAGCCTCGATTTCCGGCGGATGGACAAGGAGACGCGCTCGGCCCATCTGGCGGAGCTCGGGGCGGAGCTGATGCAGGCGGTCGGTGGCGTGATCCCGGTGCTTCCCGTCCCGCTGGTCGCCTCGGTCTTCGTGGAGAGACCCGGCGAGACGCTCTCCGAGCTCGAGCTCAAGGCCGAGGTGGAGCGCCGGATGCGCGAGCTGGAAGCCGCCGGAGCCCACGTCTACATCCCGCGGCGCGACCGCGAGTACGCGATCACCGCCGGCCTGCGCATGCTCACCCAGCGCCATCTCGTCGACCTGGACGAAGCGGAGGGCCTCTACCGCGCCCGGCCCGAGGAAATGCCCGTGCTGCGCTACTATGGGAATTCGATCGCCCACCTGCCCCGGGACGCCGGGCGGGTGGCGGCGGGGGGGTAGGAAACACCGACGCCGCGCGTGCGTATCGAGAGGTTGGCATGGCCCGCGCCCGCACCCAAGGCTTTCTCGATCGGTTGCAGCGATTCTTCCGCGACTACACCGCGGGGATGAACAGCCGCGACCTGCGGCGCCTGTTCGAGCGCGATGCGGCGAACGCCTATGCGGTGCTCACCCGTGAGCACGCCCGGGAGCCCGAGCCGCGCGACGGGATCAAGCTGTGGCTCCATCGCACCCGTCTCGCCTTCCTCGGCCTCTCTTACAAGCTCTCCCCGGCGCGGCGCCTGCTGTTCGTGCTCGCCCTGCTCTTCCTGCTCCTCGGCTTCACGCGGGACCTGGAGGTCGTGTTCAGCACCGAGCGGGTGCGCATCCTGGTCGACTTCTCGCCGTTCTGGTTCACCCTGAGCTTCCTCGCCCTCACCTACCTGCTCGCGCTGGAGCTGGTGGACCGGGTGCGCGTGCGCGACGAGCTGGAGGTGGCCCGCGAGCTGCAAGCGGCGCTTCTGCCGCAGGAGATGCCGGTCGTCCCCGGCTGGTCCTTCGCCCATTCCTACCGCACCGCGAACGAGGTCGGCGGCGACTACTACGACCTGATGCCGCTCCCCGACGGCCGCGTCGCGCTGATCGTGGGCGACGCCTCCGGCCACGGCATGGCCGCCGGGCTGGTGATGGCGATCGCCAACACCACCTTGAAGACCGCGATCGACATCGATCCGTCGCCCGAGCGGGTGCTCGCATTGGTCAACCGCGCCATCTGGCGGATCGGCACCCGGCGCGCCTTCATGAGCGTTTTCTATGCCGTGCTCGATCCGGTGGCAGGGACCTTGGAGTACGTCTGCGCCGGTCATCCGTTCCCCTTCGTGCGGCGGGAGGAGGGCCGCATTGAGGAGCTGGGCCGCGGCGGGCTGCCGCTGGGCATCCGCGAGGTCCTGCCCCTGGAGGCCCAACACGCCACGCTCGCGCCCGGCGACCTGCTGGTCCTCTATACCGACGGTCTCGCGGAGGCGGTGGATGCAGCCGGCCGCGCCTTCGGATACGACCGCATCGCCGAGCTGCTGGAGACGGGCGGGGCGCCCTGGGCGGTCCACGACCGGATCCTCTCCACCTTCGACGTCCACACGCGGGACGAGCCGCTGCGCGACGACCTGACGCTGCTCGTGATGTCGCGGCTGCCGCCGCTGCCGGTGGGGGTCAGAGACGACGGGTCAGACGCGCCAGCAGCCGTTTCCAGCTGAACCGCCGCCCCACCCCGCGCGCCACCTCGTAGCCGTGCAGGCCGAATTCCTTCAGCAGGGCGAGGGTGTGCTCGCCATGGGCCGGCACGCGGGCGGCGGCGCGCGGCCGTTCGCCGTCGAAGCGGGCGGGGAAGGCGAGGCGCGGCAGGGCGTCGGGTCCGTCGGTCACCACGCCGCGCGCCCGGGTCTGGGGATGGGCGCGCGCCTCGGCCGGGGTGAGGATCATCTCGGCCGGGATGTCCTCCCGCGCCAGCAGGTCCTGCCATTCGGCCCGCGTGCGGCGGCGGATCAGCGCGGCCACCTTCTCATGCGCCCGGCGCGACCGGCTGTATTGCTTGCCGATCAGGTCCTTGCGGCCGGCCGCGGTGCAGAAGCGGCGCCAGAAGTGGGGCTCCAGCGCGGCGAGCGCCAGCAGGTCGCCCTCGGCGGTCTTGTACAGGTCGTAGCAGGGGAAGGCGCCGGTGAGCGGCAGGGGCTCGCCGACCGGGTGCGGGCGCGGCCCCGCATCGGCGGCCCAGGCGGTCAGATTGGCATGCACCCCGGCATCGAACAGCGCGGCGTCGATGTGGGTGCCGCGCCCGGTGCGCTCGCGTTCGAGGAGGGCGGCGAGGATGGCGGTCGCCGCGCTCCACGCTCCCACCAGATCGGCGAGCGGGGCGGCGGGCATGCTGCCGGTGGAGGCGAGCGAGCCGGCCAGCGCCTGGTAGGTGAGGTCATGGCCGGCGCGGGCGGCGTAGGGACCGTCCGCGCCCCAGCCGGAGAGCGAGCAGACGACGAGGCGGGGCCAGCGCGTGCGCAGCCGCTCGGCGGAGAACCCGAAGCGTTCCAGCGTTCCCGGGCGGAACGTCTCGACGAGCACGTCCGCGTGGTCGAGCAGAGCCTCCAGCACGGCACACCCCGAGCGTTCCTTGAGATCGAGCGCGACGCTCTCGACCCCGGCGAGGAGGAGCGCCGCGAGGGAGCCGGTGCCGGCGCGCCGCGGGGGCGCGCTGCGCACCGGGTCGCCGAGCTCCGGCTCTTCCACCTTGAGCACCCGCGCTCCGAGATCGGCCAGGAGGCGGGTGGTGAGCGGCCCGGGGAGGAGCCGGGAGAGATCGACGACGAGGCGGCCGGCGAGCGGGGTGGCGCTCACTCCCGCTCGACGACCATCGCGAAGCCGACGCCGCCGGCCGCGCAGACGGTGGCCAGCCCCAGGTTCTCGCCGCGGCGGCGCAGCTCATAGAGGAGCTGCGTGACCACGCGGGCACCCGTGGCACCGAAGGGATGGCCGATGGCGATCGAGCCGCCGGTCACGTTGAAGCGGTCGAAATCGACCACGCCGAGCGGCGCGCTGCGCCCCAGCTCCTCGCGCGCGAACTTCGGCGAGGCGAACGCCTTCAGGTTGGAGACGATCTGCGCGGCGAACGCCTCGTGCATCTCCACCAGGTCGACGTCCGCCAAGGTCAGGCCGGCGGCGTCGAGCGCGGCCGGCGCGGCATAGGCCGGCCCCTGCAGGAGCTGGTCGCCGGGGTGGAGGGCGGTGAAGGCGTAGGAGCGCAGGTAGCCCAGCGGGGTCAGGCCGAGCGCCTTCGCCCGCTCCTCGCTCATCAGCAGCACGGCCGAGCCGCCGTCGGTGAGCGGGCTGGAGTTGCCCGCCGTCAGGCTGCCGTAGCGGCGGTCGAACACCGGCTTGAGCTTGGCCAGGGCCTCCAGGGAGGAGTCGGCGCGCACGCCGTTGTCCACGGTCACCGCCTTGTCATAGCGCGGCGGCGGGAAGGCCGGTGCGATCTGCGCGGTCAGGCGGCCGTCGGCGGTGGCGGCGGCGGCCCGCTGGTGGGACATCCAGGCGATCTCGTCCTGCGCCTGGCGGGAGATGTCGTTCTCCTTCGCCATCTTCTCCGCCGACTCGCCCATCGAGAGGCCGGTGGTGTACTCGGCGATGGCCGGTGCCACCGGCGCCAGGTCGGCCGGGCGCAGCTTGCTGAGAGCTCCGGCGCGCTGCGGCAGGGTCTTCGCCTTGCTCAGCTCGATGAACACGCCCGCCGCCTTGCGCGAGAACTGGATCGGCACGTTGGAGAGCGATTCGGCGCCACCGGCGAGCACGACGTCGCACTCGCCGGAAAGGATGGACGCCGCGCCGAAGGTCATCGCCCGCGTCGAGGAGGCGCAGGCCAGGTTCACCGTCACCCCGGGGATGTGCATCGGCATCGAGGTGCGGAACACCACCTCGCGCCCGAGGTTCGGCGCATGCAGCGCCGGAACGACCACGCCGAACACCGACAGGTCGATGATCCCGGGATCGATCCCGGTGCGCGCCAGCAGCTCGGCGGCGGCGGCGCTCGCGAGGTCGATCACGTCCATGTTCTGGAAGTCGGTCCCGGACTTGACGAACGGCGTGCGGCAGCCGTCGATGATCGCCACCCGGCCCCGGGGTCCCTTGAGCTCGCGGCGCCCGGTGGCCTGCACCGTCTTCGGCCGGCCCGAGGTCCACACCGTGTCGGCCCGTGCGGTGATCTCTTCGAGCGCCGAAGCCGTATTCAAAGGACGCAGCGGCGCCGGCGGCTGCGACTCCTGGGTCTGGAGATTCTCTGCCATGGGTCTCACTCCTCTCCCAGCCTGTATACCACAGGCTTGCCGCTTTGCGGCATAGGAGAGAAGCCCCGCTGTTCCCAGAATCGCCGTTCCTCCTCCGGCAGAGCGCCTTCGGTCACCAGGACGGCGCGCAGGCGGCCGAAGGGGGGCCGGTTCCTGCGGCGGAAAGGCTTCCAGCCCGCCTCGTCGCGCTCGACGGCGGCGCGCAGGCGCAGCAGCTCGGCGGCGGAGCCGGCGAAGACGGTCGGCCGCGCCCAGACCGCGGTGGCCACCCGGTGGGCCGGGTCCGGCTCGAGGACCAGGGCCGCCTGCGCCACCGTGGCCCAGGTGAGCAGCCGGCGCTCCACCGGATCCCCGGCGAACCCGGCGAGCACGAGCACATGGCGTTTCCCGGGAGGAAGCCGCGGGATCAGCCCGTCCAGGTCGTCGCCCGAACCGGCCGCGAGGCGCTCCGGGTCGGGCGGCGGCCCGCCGGTGCGCGCGGCGTCCTCCCAGGCCGGCAGGTCCACCACGCCACCCTCCACCTCGACCCGGAGGACCGGCACGCCTCCGGGCGGCAGGGGCTGCGGGACGGAGGCCAGCCCGGCGGCCTGGACGGCGAGGTCGAGCACGACGGCCTGGGAATGCGGGGCATACAGGAACGAGGCGCGGGTGCCCATGGGGAGGCGGGCGAGTGGAGCGGCCCAGGCGGCGGCCGCTGCTGCGGCGCGTCCCCAGGAGATCCACCGCCAATGCCAACCCTCCTGGTAGAACAGCCAGGGGGCTTCCGGGTCGCGGGCGGCGTGCCGAAACAGCGCGGCGGGGGCGGTCAGACCGCGACCTTTTGCAGCACCCGCGTCATCTTCTTCTCGATGACCGGACGCATCAGGCTCGCCGGGGGACCCAGATCGGCGCGTCCCACCAGCTGTCCCTCCTCCCGGAGGATCCTGCCCTTCGCGCCCGGACCCCAGAGCTCGATCACGTCCCCTTCCCAACGCCACTTGAGCATTCCTCCGGGAAACTCCTCGTGGAGAGCTGCGTCCAGCGTCTCCCGCAGGTCGTCCATCCCTTTGATGGTCGGCACTTCAATGGTCAACGTGCTCATGCGGCGCAACCCTACCACAGGCCCCGTCCCGGTCGCACCGCGCATGTAAGGGGTGTAAAGTCGGGACCCTGTCCTGCTTCTCCGGGAGTTTTGCCCCGAGCCCTCCTGTTGCAAGCGATGACGGCCCGTTTGACCGGCTTCCTCTGCGAGGCACCGAGGTTTTGATGAGACAAGGATTCCGCCGCCCGCTCGCCGCCCTCCTGGTCCTGCTGACCGGCCTGCCCGTGCTCCCTCCCGTCGCGGCGCAGACACAACCCCAGCCTCCGCTCCCGGGGATCGCGGATCCCGACCTCTTCGCCAAGAGCGTCCAGGCGGCGGCGGAGGTGACGGAGGTCTACGGGGTGTACGAAAATCCCACGGAGATGGCGCGGGTGAACCGCATCGGCTACGAGCTGGCCCAGCAGTCGGACTTCCAGCGCTTCCCGTTCACCTTCGGTCTCGTGGACATGCCGGTGCCGAACGCCTTCGCCCTTCCCGGCGGGCAGATCTTCATCACCCGCGGCATGCTCGACCTCGGCCTCGACGACGACATGCTCGCCGCGGTGCTCGGCCACGAGATCGGCCACGTCACCCTGGAGCACTACAAGCGGATGCAGCGCAAGTCGACGCTCCTCTCCGTGCTCGGCAACCTGCTGGTGGTCGGCGTCATGCTCGGCGAGCGCAACCGTACCGAGGACGGCGTCCCCTACGACCCGCGGGTCGGCTCCGGTCCCAGCCGGGTGCAGGGCGCCGCGGCGGCGAGCGTCATCCTCGGCGAGCTTCTGCTGCGCAGCTACAGCCGCGACCACGAGGACGAGTCGGACGCCGAAGGGCAGCGCCTGGAGGCGTTGGCCGGCTACGACCCTTCGGGCGCCCAGAAGGTCTGGGAGCTGATGAACCGGCGGGCACCGCAGCTGCGCGAGCTGGGCTACCTGCAGACCCATCCTTTCGCCGAAGAGCGCACCCGCTCCGCCGCGGCCCGCAAGGGGACCTGGAAGGTGCAGCCGCGCCGCGCGGCCGACGACTACCGGCTGCGCACCCAGGCGACGCTGACGACCTGGATGGAGCGCACCCGTCCGGGGGAGAAGGAGACGGCCTATGCCAAGTCCGCCTCCCTCGCCACCTGGCCCCTGGGGAAGGTGGCGGAGAATCTGCGCCTGGAGAAGATGCACGGCCTGCGCGACGCCGAGCTCGCCCGGCCTCTCCTCTCGCGCGACTGGGGCAAGCTGGTGAAGCGCTACCGCGACGAGGTGACGGCGGTGCGCGAGATCGATCCGAGGAGCGATCTGGTCCCGGCGCTGGAGGCGGAGATCCGCGACCTCGAAAAGCAGCGCAAGGACGCCTACCCGCGGGCCGTCGAGGTCCTCGCCGGAGGCATCTACGAGACCTCCTTCCTGGAGAGCTTCCTCAGCAACTATCCGGAGGCGCCGCAAGCTCCCGAGGCCGGCCTGGCCCTGGGCGACGCCTACAGCCGCCTGGGGCAGCAGACCGACGCCGTCGCCCGCTACCTGAATGCCTGGGAGACCGCGCCGCAGAGCCCGGAGGGCAAGCGGGCAGGCACCGGCCTGCGCATCCTCGCGCCGAATCTGAAAGAGCTCGCCGCCCTGGAGCAGCTCGCCACCCAGGACCGCGATGCGGAGATCAAGAAAGTCGCCGGGGAGCGCCTCGCCACCGTGGCCACCACCTATGACGACGTGGCCAACGGTGCCGAGTACCTGCGCCGCTACCCCGAAGGGGGCCATGCGCCTCAGATCCTGGAGCGCCTCAACCTGCTCGCCGACAACCTCTACGCCGAGGTCGTCCTCTACCAGGGGATGGGCGACGCGATGAAGGCGATGGCCGCGATCAACAAGATCCTCACCCACGCCCCCCTTTCCCCGGCCGCCGCCAAGCTGCGCGACCGGGTGGAGCTGTCGCCGGACACGACCGGGTAGGGCCGGTGTGGCGCCTGGAGCCCGGGTCTGCCAAAGTAGAGCCGGCATGAACCCCGTCGCCCGCCGCCTCGCCCTCTTCGGCCACCTCCTGCAGCGCCCGCTGCTGCGCCGCCGCCTGCGGCGGGTGGGGGTGGAGGAGGTGGACGGCGTGCCGCTGGTGGTCCTGCCGGACGTGTTCAATCCGGTGGTCTTTCGCACCGGCACGCTTCTCGCCCGCACCGTCGCCACCTCCCCGTGGGCTGCACCGCGGGAGGGCTCACGCGCCCTCGACCTGGGGACCGGCTCCGGCGTGGGAGCCGTGTTCGCCGCCCGCCGCGGCCACCGGGTGCTCGCCGCCGACGTGAACCCCGCGGCGGTGCGCTGTGCCCGGCTGAATGCGCTGCTGAACCGGCTGGAGGACCGCATCGAAGCCCGGGAGGGCGACCTCTTCGCCGCGGTGGCGGGGGAGCGATTCGACCTCATCCTGTTCAATCCCCCTTTCTTCCGGGGAGCTCCCCGCGATCCGCTCGATCACGCCTGGCGCGGCACCGACGTGCTGGAGCGCTTCGCCGCCGGGCTCCCTGCCGCCCTGGCACCCGGCGGCACCCTCCTCCTCCTCCTCTCCACCGACGGCGACGGCCCGACCCTCCTCACCGCCCTGGAGCGGCAGGGCTTCACGATCGAGACCGCAGCCCGGAGGGAGTACTGGAACGAGGTGTTGACGGTGCACGCGGTGGTCCGGCGGGAGGCAAAACCGCCGGTGACGGTCCTGTGACAACTGTCCGGGCCGGCTGTCTCTTCGTCTCCCCCTTCCGTACCTCCTCCTAGAATGCAGGCGGGGCGACGTCCCGCATGGAGGTTTTGGTGATGGCGCGAAGAACGGCGTGGCTGCTTTTTCTCTCCCTCCTGGGAGCCCTGGGGCTTGCGGGCTGTGGTGGCTCGAACGAAGAGGCGGGGCCGGACGGTGCTGCGGCTCCCGACCCGGCCCGGACGGTTCGGCTCCTGTTCACCTATGGCTCCGAGAAAGAGGAGTGGATCAAGGAGGTCACCGCCCGCTTCAACGAAGCCGGCCAGACGACCGCCTCCGGCAAGGCCATCCTCGTGGAGGCGGTCCCGCAGGGCTCGGGAGAGGCGATCGACGACATCCTGGCCGGCGTGCGCCAGGCCCACCTGACCAGTCCGGCCTCGGCGGCGTTCATCAAGCTGGGCAACGCCGCTTCGCGGGCGAAGACGGGGAACGACCTGGTGGGACCGACGCGCAACCTGGTCCTCTCGCCGGTGGTCATCGCGATGTGGCGCCCGATGGCGGAGGCGATCGGCTGGGGCAAGAAGCCGATCGGCTGGGGCGAGATCCTCGAGCTGGCCCGCGACTCCCGCGGCTGGGCGGCCCATGGGCATCCGGAGTGGGGCGCGTTCAAGCTCGGGCACACCCACCCGGACTACAGCAACAGCGGCCTCATCTCGCTGCTCGCGGAGGTCTACGCGGCCTCCGGCAAGATGGCGGCATTGACCCTGGACGACGTGCGCGATCCGAAGACCGCCGCGTACGTGGCCGGCATCGAGAGCTCCATCGTCCACTACGGCAGCTCGACCGGCTTCTTCGGCAAGCGGCTGTTCACCGACGGCCCGGGGTATCTCTCGGCCGCCGTGCTCTACGAGAACATGGTCATCGAGTCCTACGGCCCGCAGTACAGGCTCCCCTTTCCGGTGGTGGCGGTCTATCCCCGCGAAGGCACGTTCTGGAGCGATCATCCGGTCGGCATCGTCGAGCGGGAGTGGGTGACCCCCGAGCACCGGGAGGCGGCGGAGGCGTACATCTCCTACCTGCTCGCCCGGCCGCAGCAGGAGGCGGCGCTGCGCTTCGGCTTCCGCCCCTCGGACGTGGCGATCGCCCTGGTCTCGCCGTTCGACGCAGCCCACGGCGTCGACCCCAGGGAGCCGCAGACGACCCTGGAGGTGCCGCCGGTCGAGGTGATCGAAGCGGTGCGGACCCTTTGGCGCGCCCACAAGAAGCGCTCCGACATCACCCTCGTCCTCGACATCTCCGGCAGCATGCGGGAGGACGACAAGATGGAGAACGCCAAGGCCGGCGCCGAGCAGCTCCTGCAGCTCCTCGATCCGCAGGACACGTTCTCCTTCCTCCCCTTCAATGCCGAGCCCGCCTGGGCGGGCCAGGACCTCCGGCTCGCCGACGCCCGCGACGCGACGGTGGAGAAGGTCCGCGGCCTCTTCGCCGATGGTGGTACGGCGCTCTATGATGCCATCGCCATGGCACACACCTGGGCCGCTCCGCGCAGCGGCAAGGGCCGCATCTCGGCGATCGTCGTGCTGAGCGACGGCAAGGACACCGACAGCACATCCATCCAGCTCCCCGAGCTTCTCCAGAGACTGCGCGGCAGCGGTGAAGCCCAGGGGGTCCGCGTGTTCACCATCGCCTATGGCGAAGGCGCCGAGACGGACGTCCTGGAGCAGCTCGCCGAGGCGACGCGCGGCCGTTCCTACGTGGGAACGCCCGAGAACATCCGCACCGTCTTCCGCGAGATCTCCACGTTCTTCTGAGGCATGAGGACTCCATGAACGAGACCCAGGGCTCCAAGCTCACGTTCGCCGGCAAGCTGGTCGTCTTCCTGTTCATCGCCGGCTGCCTGTATGGCGCGTACCACCTGTTTCTGCGCAAGCCCGTCGGCGGCGCCGGTCCCTCCGCCGACCCGGCGGGCGAGAAGGCCGAAAGCGGGAAGAAGGGAGGACTGTTCGGCGGAGGGGCACCCGAGGCGGAGATCGGCATCGCCTACGGCACCGAGAAGGAACGGTGGCTCCAGTGGGCCGCCGAGGAGTTCGCCAAGACGGACGACGGCCAGAAGATCCGGGTGAACCTGATCCCCCTGGGCTCCCTCGAAGGCGCGCAGGCTGTCCTGCGGGGCGATGAGCGGATCCACGTGTGGAGCCCCGCGAGCGCGCTCTACAAGGACGTGTTCGTCCAGGAATGGCAGGTCAAGAACAACCAGAGCCCCATCGTGCACGAGGAGAACCTGGCCCTCTCGCCGATGGTTTTCGTGATGTGGGCCGAACGTCACGCGGCCTTCGCGGCGAAATACGGCGAGGTCTCGTTCAAGACGCTCGGCGAGGCGCTCGCCGAGCCGTCCGGCTGGCAGGGGATCGCCGCAAAATCCGAGTGGGGCCTGTTCAAGGTGGGGCATACCCATCCCAACCAGTCGAACAGCGGCTTGATGACCCTGGTGCTGATGGCCTATGACTACCACGCCAAGACGCGCGGCCTGGAGCTCAAGGAGATCCTCGATCCGGGCTTCCTCGGCTGGATGAACGGCTTCGAGAACGCGATCAGCGGCTTGAGCAACAGCACCGGCAACCTGATGCGCGACATGGTGCTCAAAGGCCCGTCCGCCTTCGACGCGGTGGTGGTCTACGAAAACGTGGCGATCGACTATCTGAAGAACGCCGAAGGCCGCTGGGGCGAGCTGAGAATCGTCTATCCGGCGCGCAACATGTGGAACGAAAACCCCTATTACGTGCTCGACGTCCCCTGGAGCAGCCCGGACCAGCGCAAGGCGGCGGAAACGTTCCTCGCCTTTCTGCTCAGCGAGCCGATCCAGAAACAGTCGTTGACGCACGGCTTCCGCCCGGGCAATCCGGCGGTGCCGGTGCGCGTCCCCGACAGCCCGTTCACCCAATATCAGCGCTTCGGGCTGCAGGTCGACCTGGGGACCGTCTGCGAGACGCCGCGGGCCGAGGTGATCAACAACCTGCTCGCCGGCTGGGAACGGACGCACGGAGGATCCTGACCGGATCGCATCCTTTCTATGCTCAAGTACATCAAGGCAGCGTTCTGGGCGGGTCCCCGGGTGCCGGGCCTGGGCCGCCTGCCGCTCAATGCGTTGGGCGTTTTCGGTTTCGCCATTCTCGGCCTGGGCCACGAAGCCTTCTGGCTCCTCGGTGCCGGCCTGGAGGCGGGATATCTCATGATGGTCGCGACCCACCCGCGGTTCCAGCGGTGGATCGACGCCGAGGAGCACTTCCACGAAGCGGGCTCGGCCGAGAAGGGACGGCGCGAGCTCGCCGCCAGCCTTCCCCCGGAGGCACGGCGGCGCTTCGACGCGATCGAGGCGAAGATCGCCCGCATCCTGCAGACCGGGCGCGACGCCCACCTGGGTGCGTTCGAGATCGAAAGCCGGCGCGACGCCCTGGAGCGTCTGTCCTGGATCGCGCTCAAGCTCCTCGTCGCCCGGCGCCAGCTGGAGGCGTCCCGCCTGCACGCCGCCGAAGCGGACCTGAAGCGCCGCATCGCCGACCTGGAGAGCGAGCTGTCCGCGGCGAGCGAGAAGCCCTCGGCGCTGCGCCAATCCCAGACCGCCACCCTGGAGATCCTGCGCCAGCGCCTGCACAACCTTGACCGCTCCGAGCAGACCCTGAAGCAGATCGACAGCGATCTGACGCGCATCGAAGCCCAGATCGACCTCGCCTTCGAGAGCGCCACCCTCCAGGGGGGAGGGGAAGCCCTCGCCGCCAACCTGGAGCTGGCCAGCGAGGTGCTCGACGACGGCCTCTACTTCGGAGACCTGGAAAAAGCGGTGGTCTCGGTGGACCAGGCGTATGCCGCGCCACCACGCGAACGCGAGCGGTAGCCGGCCGCGGACGCCGGCAACCTGTGACCTCCCTGCGACGCCGCCGCCACGCTCGTCGCCAACGAAGGCGAGCCTCTCGATGACTGCGCCCCCGGCGTCGCCGTGGGGGAGCATCGTGGCCGCCGGTACGCCTCTGCCCCCCGGCACCCCTCTCCCGCAGTCCGCGGCCTCCGGCGGGGCCGGTGCGCCCGCGGTCTGGGCCACCCCGCCCTCGGTACGAGCCCCCCGGCTCCCGGTTCGAGCCTCCCGGCTCTCGATCCGAGCCTCCCGGCTCTCGATCCGAGCCCCCCGGCTCCCGGTTCGAGCCTCCCGGCTCTCGGTCCGAGCCTCTCCGCCCTGGGTCCGGGCCAGCCGGCTCTCGGGAGGGGTCTCCCGGCTCTCGGTCATGGCCGCCCCGCTCTCGGTCATGGCCGCCCCGCTCTCGATCGGAGTCTCTCCGCCCGAGATCCGGGACCCTCCGCCCGACGTCTGAGCAGCTCCGCCCGAGAGCCGGGCTCCCTCCGCCCGCCGTCTGAGTCCCTCAGCCCGCCGTCTGAGTCCCTCAGCCCGATGTCTGAGTCCCTCCGCCCGAGAGCCGGCCTACCTCCGCCCGCCGTCCGGGGCTCTCCGCCCGCGATCCGGGCCCCTCCGCTCGACGTCTGGGCCTCTCCGCCCTCGGGCGGGGCCAACCACGCTGACGCCTCGGTCCAGGTGACAGTCGGCGCCCAAACCGGCTAGGATAGGCCTCCCTTACCAAGGAGGCGACACCAGTGGCGAGAGGTGAAAGCTGGGGAACGCGGGTCGGTCTGGTTCTGGCCATGGCCGGCAACGCCGTAGGCCTGGGAAACTTCCTGCGCTTTCCCGCACAGGCGGCGCAGAACGGCGGGGGAGCGTTTCTCATCCCCTATCTCATCTCCTTCGTGCTCATGGGCATCCCGCTCCTGTGGGTGGAATGGGCCATCGGCCGCCACGGAGGGCAGTTCGGCCACCACTCCGCGCCCGGCATGTTCGACCGCCTCGGCAAGCGCAAGTGGCTCAAGTATCTGGGGGTCTTCGGCCTGTTCACCAACCTGACCGTCGCCGCCTACTACTGCTACCTGGAGTCGTGGACCCTGGCCTACGTCTGGCACTCTCTGGTCGGCACCTTCCAGAGCACCAGCGCCGCCGAATTCCTGCCCCGCTATCTGGGGCAGCACGAAGGCTCCTTCTTCGCGCTGCCGGGAGAAGCGTTCTTCTGGTTCCTTCTGACCCTGGCGCTCAACACCTGGATCCTGTCGCGCGGCCTCGCCAAGGGGATCGAGCTGGCGGCCAAGATCGGCATGCCGCTTCTCCTGATCTTCGCCGCCATCCTGGCCATCCGGGGCCTCGCCCTGGAGCCCGGAGTCGATCCGGGGGTCACCCAGAGCCCGTTCGAAGGCCTCAACTTCGTGTGGAATCCGAACCTCTCGGGCCTGACCAATCCGAACACATGGCTGGCCGCCGCCGGGCAGATCTTTTTCACCCTTTCGGTCGGCATGGGCTCGATCCACTGCTACGCTTCCTACGTGCGCAAGCGGCAGGACATCGCCTTGAACGCCGCCTCGGCCGGCTGGATGAACGAGTTCGTCGAGGTGGTCCTCGGCGGCACCTTGCTGATCCCCATCGCCACCGCCTACCTCGGCCTTGCGGCGGTACAGCAGTCGACGGCGGGCGGCAGCGGCTTCGGGCTCGGCTTCCTCACCCTGCCGACGCTGTTCAACAACTGGGGCTGGTTTGCGCCGATCGCCGGGGCCATGTGGTTCGGCCTGCTGTTCTTCGCCGGCATCACCTCGTCGCTCGCCATGGGGCAGCCGGTCATGGCCTTCTTCGAGGACGAGTACCGCGTCTCGCGCGTCCGCTCGGCGGTCCTCTTCGGCCTGGGCACGTTGCTCCTCGGTTTCTGGTGCGTCTGGCTCTACCCCGGCGGCTCCTTCGACGAGTTCGACTTCTGGACCGGAACCTTCTCGCTGGTCGTCTTCGCGCTCGGCGAGGCCTTCATCTTTGCGTACATCTTCGGGATGGAGAAAGGCTGGGAGGAGATCACCCGCGGCTCCGACATGAAGGTGCCCCGGATCTTCCGCTTCATCATCCAGTACGTGACGCCGGTCTTCATCCTCGTCGTCTTCGTCGGCGCCATGTTCAATCCGGCCGGCGGCGACTGGGCCGGGGCGTTCTCTTCGCTCCTCTCCGGCGGGGGATGGTCCTTCGACCCGGGGAGCGTGATCGGCCGCGTCCTCCACACGGGAGTCGACTACGCCTGGTTTGACGACACCGGCAAGGCCACGAAGGTGATGGTGCAGGACCTCACCCGGATTCTTCTCATGCTCGTCTTCTCGCTCTGCACCTGGCTGGTGTGGAACGCCTGGCGCAACAAGGAAAGGAGAGCCGCATGACCACCGCCGCCTGGGCGATGATGCTCGCCACCTGGGCTGTGATCATCTTTTTCACGGGAAAGTTTTTCTGGATGGTTTTGACCATCCCACCGCGGGACGAAAAGGAGCTCGAATAGTCATGGCCAACCAGTTTTTCGCCAGAAAGCCGCTCGCCATGCTCCTGGAGGAGATGAAGGGCGAGAACCGGCTGCGCCGCGTGCTCGGGCCGGTGCAGCTCTCGGCCCTGGGCGTCGGCGCGATCATCGGCGCGGGCATCTTCGTCGCCACCGGCGAAGCCGCCCGCAACATCGCCGGCCCGGCCCTCATGCTCTCCTATGTGGTCGCCGGCATCACCTGCATCTTCGCGGCGCTCTGCTATGCCGAGTTCGCCTCCATGGTCCCCGTCGCCGGCTCCGCCTACACCTATGCCTATGCCACCCTGGGCGAGCTGTTCGCCTGGATCATCGGCTGGGACCTGGTCCTGGAGTACGCGGTCGGCAGTGCCACCGTCGCCAACGGCTGGTCCGGATACTTCCAAAGCGTCCTGGCCAAAGCGGGGCTCGAGTGGCCGACCTACCTGCGCGAGGCGCCGATCAAATACGACGCGGCGACCGGTGAGTTCATCTCGACCGGCTCGTTCGTCAACCTGACGGCGATTCTCATCACCCTCGTCGTCACGATCGTCCTCGTCAAGGGCATCTCCGAGAGCGCCACCTTCAACGCTGCGATGGTCGGCATCAAGGTGTCCGCCGTGCTCTTCGTCATCGGCGTCGGCGCGTTCTACGTCAACCCGGCCAACTGGAAGCCGTTCGCTCCGTATGGCTGGACCGGCCTGAGCTTCTTCGGCCACCACGTCGCCGGCCAGGCGGATGCGGGAGGCACTCCCCTCGGGATGCTCGCCGGCGCGGCGATCATCTTCTTCGCCTACATCGGTTTCGACTCCGTGTCGACGCACACCGAGGAGGCGAAGAACCCGCAGCGCGACGTGCCGATCGGGATCGTCGCCTCCCTGCTGATCTGCACGGTGCTCTACATCGCGGTCGTCGCCGTCCTCACCGGCATGGTCCCCTACCAGCAGATCGACGCCGCGGCGGGCGTCAGCGACGCCTTCAAGCAGAACGGTCTCGGCGTCGCCGAAGTGATCATCGCGATCGCCGGTGTGGCCGGCATCACCTCGGTGCTCCTGGTGATGATGCTCTCCGGCCCGCGGGTGTTCCTGGCGATGGCCCGCGACGGTCTGGTCCCCAAGGGCTTCTTCGGCGACGTCCATCCGAAGTTCCGCACGCCCTGGCGGTCGACGATCCTGATCGGCGTCTTCGTCTGCCTGATGACCGGCTTCCTGCCGCTCGGCTTCCTGCTGCACCTGACGAACATCGGCACCTTGTTCGCGTTCGTCGTCGTCTGTGCGGCGGTCCTCATCATGCGCAAGAAGCACCCCGAAGCCGAACGGCCCTTCCGGTGTCCCTGGGTGCCGGTGGTGCCGATCCTCGGTATCGCCTGCTGCCTGATGCTGATGTTCTCGCTGCCGGCCGACAACTGGCTGCGGCTCGCCGTCTGGCTCGGGATCGGCCTGGTCATCTACTTCCTCTATGGCCGCCACCACAGCGTGATGGCCCGCCTCGAAGCTGCCGGCGACAAGTCGAAGAAGTGACCCCATGCGGCCTCTCCCCTCTTCCACCGCGCGAAGGAGGGGGGAGGTGCGCCGCCTCGCGCCTCTGTGCGCTCTGCTCCTCTGTGCCTGCGCCTGTGCCTCCGTGCTCCCGCCGGCTTCGGTCGGCGGCGCACCTGCTCCGCCGGTGGTGCCGTGGAACCATGACTGGGTGCGCGGGGCGGTGTTCTACGAGGTGTTCGTGCGCAGCTTCCAGGACTCGAACGGTGACGGGATCGGCGACCTGCCGGGGCTGATCTCGCGCCTCGACGCCCTCAACGACGGAAACCCGGCGACCGAGACCGATCTCGGGGTCGATGCCCTCTGGCTGATGCCGGTGTTCAGCTCGCCCAGCTACCACGGCTATGACGTGGTGGACTACGAAACGATCGAGCCCGACTATGGAACCGCCGCGGACTTTCAGCGGCTGCTCGACGAGGCCCACCGGCGGGGGATGCGGGTGATCGTGGACCTGGTGATGAACCACACGAGCGCGCAGCACCCGTGGTTCATCGAGTCCTCGGCCTCGCCCAGGTCGCCCTATCGCGACTGGTACGTGTGGCGCGCCGACGATCCGGGGTGGACCCAGCCGTGGGGTGGCACGAACCGCACCTGGCACGAGAAGAACGGAGCCTTCTTCTACGGCCTCTTCTGGGGCGGCATGCCGGACCTCAACTTCAGCACACCGGCGGTGCGCGAAGAGATGAAGCGGATCGCCGCCGCCTGGCTCCGGCGCGGCGTGGACGGCTTCCGCCTCGACGCCACGCGCCACCTGTTCGCCAACGGTCCCGGCGACCTGCAGAACGACCAGCCGGAAACTCACGAGTTTCTGAAGGAATTCGCCGCCCATGTGCGCGGCGTGGCCCCCGGCTCCGTGCTGGTCGGCGAGAACTGGACGACGACCCCGATCATCGCCCGCTACTACGGCGCGCCGGAGACGATCGCCGGGGGGGACGAGCTGCCGGTGAGCTTCGACTTCCCGCTGGCCACCGCGATCCTGGCCGGCGTGAAAACCGGGGAGGCGTCCGGCATCGCGGCGAAGCTCGCGGAGATCGCGGCGCTCTATCCGCAGGGAGCGCTCGACGCCCCCTTCCTGACCAACCACGACCAGACCCGGCTCGCCACCGAGCTGAGCGGCGATCCGGTGAAGCTGCGCAGCGCCGCCGCCCTCCTCCTCACCCTGCCCGGCGCACCGTTCCTCTACTACGGCGAGGAGGTGGGCTTGCAGAACGGGGTGGGGACGAAGGACGAATTCAAGCGCACCCCCATGCCGTGGGACGCCTCCCCCGGCGGAGGCTTCACCACCGGCACCCCCTGGTTCGCCTTCGCCCCCGGGCAGGACACCGCCAACGTGGCGGCGCAGACGGGAGATCCGGCGTCCCTCCTCTCCTGGTACCGCCGGCTGATCCGGGCGCGCAAAGCGTCGGAAGCCCTGCGCACCGGCACGTTGTCCCTGCTGACGCCGGCCGGCCGGAGCACTCCGGTCCTCGCCTTCCTCCGGGAGAGCGCGAACGAGCGGGTCCTGGTGGCCCACAACCTGGCGGCCTCGGCGGTCGAGGAAGGTCCGTTCGACCTGCCGGGGAGCGCGGCCGCAGCACTCCTGGCGACCGACGGGGCACACCTGGAGCATGGGGAGGGCGGGTGGCGGCTGCGGCTGCCGGCGGGCGGGAGCGGAGTGTGGCGGCTCGACTCGTTGAAGGGGCGCGCCGCCCAAGAACCGGGCACGAAGTGACAGATGCGGTAGAGTCTGCGGCATGTTCCGTGTCGCCCTCCAGCTCCTGCGCTTCCGGGGCCTGCTCGCCACCCTGACCGCCCGGGAGCTCAAGGCGCGGTATCGCGGCTCGGTGCTCGGGTTTCTCTGGTCGCTGGCCAATCCGCTGCTGCTCCTGGCGGTCTACAGCTTCGTGTTCGGCGTCCTGTTCAAGCCGGCGCGGGGGCAGGGGATCGGCGACGGGCCGTATGCGCTGTTCGTGGTGAGCGGCCTGTTTCCCTGGGTGTGGCTGTCCACCTCGACTCTCGAAGGCTCGATGTCGCTGATCGCCAACTCGGGGCTGATCCGCAAGGCGGTCTTTCCGGCCGAGATCCTGCCGCTGGTGGTGGTGCTGTCGAACCTGGTCCACCTGCTCCTCGCCCTGCCGGTGATCCTGGGTGCCCTGGTGGTCAACCGGATGCTCGGCGGTGTCGGCGGGGGCGCGGTGTCGGTGCTGTTCCTGCCGCTCGTCCTCCTGTTGCAGCTCCCGCTGGTGGCCGGGCTCGCGGTGGGGACGTCGGCGCTCACCGTCCATTTCAAGGACGTGCGCGACCTGCTCGCCAACCTGTTCACCCTGCTCTTCTTCCTCACCCCGATCCTCTACCACCTGGATTTCTTCGGCGGCGCCTTCGCCCCGATGCGCTGGGCGGTGCGGCTCAACCCGTTCACCCCGTTCACCCAGGCCTACCAGGATGTGCTGTTCTTCGGCCGCATCCCCGAGCCGTTCCTGTGGGGCCAGATGCTCCTGGTCAGCCTGGTCTTCTGGAGCCTCGGCGCCGCGCTCTTCGACCGGCTGCGCGAGACCCTGGCGGAGGCGGCGTGAGCGCGGCGATCGACCAGGAACCGGCCATCCGCGTCGAGCAGCTCGCCAAGCTCTACCGGCGGTCGATGCCGGGAGACCGGCTGCGCACGCTCAAGAGCGTCCTGGTCTCCGGCAACCTCACCGGCAACCTGCGGCGCGAGGACTCCATCGTCGCTCTCGAAGGGGTCGACTTCACCGTGCGGCGCGGCGAGGCGTTCGGCGTCATCGGCGGCAACGGCTCGGGCAAGTCGACCCTGCTCAAGCTGATCGCCGGGATGCTCAAGCCCACCTCCGGCCGCATCGCGGTGGCCGGCCGCGTCGCCGCCCTGATCGAGCTGGGCGCCGGGTTCCATCCGGAGATTTCGGGGCGCGAGAACGTGTTCATCAACGGCGCCGTGCTCGGTCTGACCCGGAGGGAGATCGAGCGCCGCTATGACGAGATCGTGGAGTTCTCCGGGCTCGGCGACTTCATGGAGGAGCCGGTCAAGAACTACTCCTCCGGCATGTACGTGCGGCTCGGTTTCGCGGTGGCGATCCACACCGATCCCGAGGTCCTGCTGGTCGACGAGGTCCTGGCGGTGGGCGACGAGGCGTTCTCGCACCGCTGTGTGCGGCGGATCGAGGAGTTTCTCGCCGCGGGCAAGACGATCCTGCTGGTCAGCCACTCGCTGGATCTGGTGGGTGGGGTGTGCGATCGCGTGCTCTGGCTGCAGGACGGCCGGCAACGGCTGATCGCCGAGCCGCGGCGGGTGATCGACGCCTACCGCCAGGCGGTCGCCGAGCAGGAAGGGCGCGAGCACCAGGCCGCCAAGATCCAGCGCGACGCGGGGATCGCCGCGGCGGAGGGAGAGGCGGCAGGGACCGCGGCGCAGGACGGCGCGACGGCGCTGCGCTGGGGCTCGCGGGAGGCGGAGATCACCGGTGTCCAGATGTTCGCCGCGGACGGCACGGAGCGGTACCATCTCGTTTCGGGCGCCGCGGTGGCCTTCGAGATCCGCGCCCGGGCCAGCCGGCCGCTCACCGATTTCGTCTTCGGCGTCGCGATCGCCACGCCGCGCGGGGTCGAGGTCTGGGGGACGAACACCGATCTGGAGGGGTATATGCCCGAGAGCTTCGAAGGAGAGGGGCGGGTGCGGCTGGCCTGTCCGGCGCTGCGCCTGGCCCCGGGCGAGTACGTGGTGGACGTCGCCGTGCATGCCCGCGACGGGGCGCCGTACGACTACCAGAAGCAGGCTCTCACGTTCACGGTGACCGCCCCCACGGGCGGCGTCGGGGTCTACTTTCCGGAGCATCGCTGGGAGCTCGCGGGCGGCATTCGCTGTACGCCGCCGGAGGAACCGGCATGAGCGGCGGGACGCTCCCTGAGCTGGCCCGGCGTCTCGCGGCCCTCGCCGTCTCCGCGGCCGATCCCGAGCGGCTGGTCCGCGATGCGCTGGTCCGGCGGGGGACCGCGCTGCGCGTCGACGCGGTGCTCGCGGTCGGCAAGGCGGCCACCGCGATGGCGCGGGGTGCCCGCGCGCTGCCGCCGATTCCGCTGCGCCCGCGCCGCCTGCTCGTGCGCCCCCACACCAGCGCGGTCCTCCTCGAATTGGGCTGGGAGCAGCTCACCGGCGGCCATCCGCTGCCGGATCGCCCGAGCCTCGCGGCGGGTGCGCGGCTCGACCGCTGGCTCGGCGAGGCCGAGGACGGCCAGACCCTGCTGGCGCTGATCTCCGGGGGCTCTTCCGCCTGCATCGAGCTGCTGGCCGCGGACCTCACCCTGGACGAGCTGGTCGCCACCCAGCGGGCGCTGCTCGCCGCCGGGCTGCCGATCGGCAAGGTCAACGCCGTGCGCAAGCACCTCTCCGCCCTGAAGGGCGGGGGAGCGCTGCGCCGGACGCGCGGGCGCATCCTCGCCTTCCTGCTCTCCGACGTGCCGGACGACGATCCGTCGGTGATCGGCTCGGGCCTGTTCGCCGCCGATCCCACCACGTTTTTCGAAGCGCTCACCGCCCTGCGCCCGCTCCTGTCCCGCATCCCCGAGAAGGTCCTGCGCCTCCTGGAGGCGGGAGCCCGAGGCGAGCTGCCGGAGACCGTCAAGCCCGGCGACCCGGAGCTGGCCCGGGTGGAGACCGTCCTCCTGGGGAGTGGACGCACGGCCCGGTCGGCGGTCGCCGCCGAGCTGCAGCGCCTGGGCTTCGCCGTCGAGGAGGGGGCTCTGGGGGGCGAGGCTGTCGAGGCCGCGGCGGATCTCGTGGCGCGCGGCCGGGCGCTCCCCGGTGAGCGGGTGGCGCTGGTGCTCTCCGGCGAGACCACCGTCACCCTGGCCGGCGGTCCGGCCGGGCGGGGAGGCCGTTGCACCGAGCTTGCCCTGGCCGCGGCGCGGGCGTTGCCCGGCGCGACGCCGGGGGTCGAAGAGGTCGTGGTGGCCCTCGCCACCGACGGCGCGGACGGCTCGTCGCGCAGCGCCGGGGGCGTCGTCGACGGCCGCACCTGGGAGGCGCTGCTGCAGAGCCGCTCCGATCCCCAGGCCGCGCTCGCACAGCACGACTCGGCGACGGCGCTGCGCGCCGTTTCCGGAGCGCTCCTGGAGACCGGCATCACCAGCACGAACGTGGGCGATCTCGCCTTCTACCTGCGCCGGCCTGCGGGAGCCGCCGGTTTGGGATAGCATCCACCACAACGAACGACGGCAAGGAGATCCCGATGGACGAGCCCGCCCAGGGTGTCGACGTCAAGATCAGCGACGAGGAGCTGAAGGGCCGCTACAGCAATCTCCTCCGCGTCACGCACACGCGCGAGGAGTTCATTCTCGACTTCATCAACCTGGCTCCGCCGCAGGGAATCGTCACCGCCCGCGTGGTCAGCAGCCCGGGCCACGTGAAGCGGATCATCCAGGCGCTGCAGACCAACCTGGCGCAGTACGAGAAGACCTTCGGCCCGGTTCTGGAGGCTCCCGCGCCCCCTGGCGGCGGCGTGCACTGACATGCCCGATCGAGCGCGGGGGAGAGGAGGGCACCGGCTCGCTCTGGCCGCGCTGTCTCTGCTCCCCTGGCTCGTCCTGGCCTGCCGCCCGGGTGTCATCCGCGCCACGGCGTCGGGTGCTTCGAGCCTCGCCGACGGTCCTACCCGCTGGCTGATGCTGCCGGAGGAGATCCGCCAGGCGGAGCGGCTGGAGAGCACCCGCGACGCCGTCCGCTTCGTCGAGGAGTTCTGGCGCCGCCGCGATCCTGATCCGGACGAGGCGGGCAACTCCTTCGCGAAGGCGTTCTATGAGCGGGTGGATGCGGCGGATCGCCTCTACCCCGAGGGGGGGCAGAGGGGCAGCCTGACCGACCGCGGGCGCGCCCTGATCCTCCTCGGGCCGCCGCCGGTGCTGCGCTACAGCCAGAAGCGTGTCCCGGCCTGGGACACCGGCAAGCCGGGCAACCGGCCGGCCACCCGCTCGCGCACCCTCGTCCTGGAGATCTGGGGGTATCCGGTGCAGGATCTGGCGCCGCCTCTCGCCGCGCGCATCGCCGAGGAGGAGCCGGGGACGACCGAGATCGCCCTCTCGTTCGCCGTCGAGACGCGCCACACCTACCTGGTGGAGGGGCACCGTTACCTCGAGTACGCGGTGAAGACCTCCGTGCGCCCGGAGGGACGATAAGATGGACGCCGTATGAAAGGAGACTCCATGCAATCCAGAATGCCCGCCCTCGGCCTGGTGGCGCTCTTATCCACCGTGGCCGCCGGGGCTTCGACGGCCGCCGAGCCGGCCCACAAGGAAGCCGAGTTGAAGATCGCGCCCGACGTCGCCCAACGCCTCGCCCAGTTCTCCCCCACGGCTCTCGACGCGGACACCTCCGCCCTCTCGGAGCAGGACCACCAGGTGCTCGCCAAGCTGGTCGAGGCCTCCAAGCTGATGAACGAGATCTTCCTGCGCCAGGCCTGGGCGGGCAACGTCGCCCTGCGCGACCGCGTCGCCGGCTGGACGGAGGGCGAGAAGGGCGCCGCCCGCCAATACTTCGAGCTGATGGTCGGCCCCTGGGACCGGCAGGACGAGCGCAAACCGTTCCTCGGCGATTTCACCCATCCCCCGGGGGCGGGAGGCTATCCGGACGATCTGACCCGGGAGGAATTCGAGCGCTGGATCGCCGCCCATCCCGCCGACGCCGAGCGCTTCCGTTCCGACCTCACGGTCATCCGCCGGCAGGGCGGGGACCTGGTGGCCATCCCCTACTCCCAGGAGTTCCGGCCCTGGCTGGAGCCCGCCGCGAAGCTGCTGCGCGAGGCCGCGGCGCTCACCGGCAACGCCTCGCTCAAAAAGTTTCTCGAGCTGCGCGCCGACGCCTTCCTGAACGACGACTACTACGCGAGCGACTTCGCCTGGATGGACCTGGAATCGCCCGTCGAGGTGACCATCGGTCCCTATGAGACCTACGAGGACGAGCTGTTCGGCTACAAGGCCTCCTTCGAGTCCTTCGTGACGGTCAACGTCCCCAAGGAATCCGCCGCGCTGGCGCACTACAAGGGGCTCCTCCCCTGGCTGGAGCGCAACCTGCCCCTCGCCGACGAGCACAAGAACTTCCAGCGCGGCTCGGACAGCCCGATCCGGGTGGTGGACATCGTCTACGGCGCGGGCGAGACCCGGGCCGGCGTGCAGACCGTCGCCTTCAACCTGCCCAACGACGAGCGGGTGCGCCAGGCGAAGGGCTCGAAGAAGGTGCTGCTGCGCAACGTGATGCGCGCCAAGTACGACAAGATCCTCGAACCCATCGCCAAGGAGGTGCTGGTCCCCGAGCAGGTCGGGCTCCTCTCCTTCCAGGCGTTCTACGACGAGGTGCTCCACCACGAGCTGTCGCACGGCCTCGGCCCCGGCAAGATCAAGAAGGACGGGAAGGAGACCGAGGTCCGCCTGGAGCTCAAGGACCTCTACTCCACCCTGGAGGAGGCCAAGGCGGACGTGATGGGCGTCTACAACATCCTCGCCCTGATCGAGAAGGGCGACATGCCGAAGGAGCTGCGCCAGAATCTGGAGCCGACCTATGTCGCCGGGCTGTTCCGCTCCGCCCGCTTCGGCGTGGACGAGGCCCACGGCCAGGGCGTCGTCGCCCAGTTCAACTACCTGACGGAGAAGGGTGCCCTGGTGGTGGACGCCCAGGCCCGCTTCCGCACCGTGCCGGAGAAGTTCCCCGGCGCGCTGCGCGACCTGCTGCACGAAATGCTGATGCTCCAGGCCAACGGCGACTACGAGGGAACCAGGCGCTTCCTCGACAAGTACGGCAAGGCCTCCGACAGCCTGCGCGCCGCCATCGCCCGGCTGACCGCGGTACCGGTGGACATCCGGCCGCTGTATGCGGCGGATCGCTAGGGTGATTCAAAGGACGGCAAGGACGGCAAGGACAACAAGGACAAATCCGATGCGCTCTTTGCCGTCCTTGAAGTCCTTGGCGTCCTTCGCCCTCCTCGTCCTCCTCGGCTGCGGAAAGGACATCCCCCACCTCGACTCCCCCGGCACGACGATCGTCTGCCTGGGCGATTCCATCACCGCCGGTTACGGTCTCGCTCCGGAACAGGCCTACCCCACCCTGCTCGCGGCGCGGCTGGGCACCGCGGTGATCAACCGGGGGGTCTCCGGCGACACCGCGGAGGACGGCCTGGCGCGGGTGGACGAGGTGCTCGCCGACGATCCGTGGCTGGTGGTCGTCGAGCTGGGCGGCAACGACTTCCTGCGCCGCATCGCCCCCGAGCGCACCGAGGCGGCCTTGCGCCAGATCCTCGACCGGCTGCTCGCCGCGCGGGTCGCCGTGGTGCTGGTCGAGCTCGACCTCCCGTTCGGCGGACGCTACGCCGAGATCTACGGCCGGCTCGGCGACGACTATGGCGTCCCCGTGCTGGACGACACCCTGGGCGACATCCTCACCGATTCCGAGCTCAAGCTGGACGGCGACATCCATCCCAACGCGGCGGGCCACGCGGTGCTCGCCGAGGCGCTCGGCGACGAGCTCGCGCCCCTCCTCAAGGCGCGCCGGAAGCTGGGGCGATGAGCCCCGCGGTGGCGATCCGCGGCCCGGAGGAGGCGGGGGGCCATCAGGTCTGGCGGTCCCGGCTCGGCTCCGTGCACGTCCGGTTCACCGGCCGCGGGCCGGCCGGAGAACGGGAGGACGTCCTCCGGCGGGTCACGGGGGAGACGCGCGAACTGGCCTGGGCGCGGCAGACCCACTCCACCACCGTGCTCCAGGGCCGGCCCGGGGCCTGCGGCGAGGGAGACGCCCTGTGGACCGACCGGGCCGGCCTGGTGCTTTCCGTGGTCACCGCCGACTGCGTGCCGGTGGTGTTGGCCGGGCCGGAGGGGATGGCCGCGGTCCATGCCGGATGGCGGGGCCTGGTCGACGGCGTCCTCCCGGCCACCCTCGACCGGCTCCCCGGGCCGCTCTCCGCCTGGACGGCCTGGATCGGCCCGGCGATCGGCGTCTGCTGCTACGAGGTCGGCGAGGAGGTCGCGAAGCGTGTCACGGCGGTCGGCGGCCCGGAGGTGGCGGTGCCGGGCCCGGCGGGCAAACCGCATCTCGATCTCCCCGGCGTCGCGCGGCGGCAGCTCACCGCGGCGGGCGTGGGCACGGTGCTCGGCCTCGTGCGTTGTACGCGCTGCGACGCGGAGAGGCTCTACAGCTACCGCCGGGAGGGCAAGGGGGCCGGCCGCAACATCGCCTTCATCTGGCGGGAACCGGCGGCGTTATGACGTCGGTACGATGACCAGGGTCACAGGAGGCGGCCCTTTCGTGCGAGGCCCTGGAGTTGCCGCATCTCATCGACCGTTTCCTCCAGCCACTGGAGCCCGGCAACGGGTGCCACCGAAAAAATAGCCTTGCTCAATAAGCCTTGGCAGGCAGGTGCGGGGCAGCTCGCCGCCGGGTGCAAGGCTCGCGCCTTTTGATGGAGGACTACGCTTTCCCCTGGCACCCGCTGGGCGCAGAGCCCGAGTTTCGGTCGTGGACTCGGCTCCGAGACTCTGGTAGGCTGTCATACGCATGGATGACGCCCGCCGCTCGTCTATGACGACCATGAGCCTACGAATCAATGCCCGCCTCGACGAGAGCCGTTCGCGAAAGCTGGAGTTCCTCTCCCGCGCGACTGACTTGAGCACCAGCGACATCCTCAAGCAGGCGATCGACGTCTACTACGAGCAGGTGAGGAGCCGGCGGCCACCGCCGGCCGAGGTGCTGAGCGACTCCGGATTCATCGGTTGCGGCGAGGCCTCCCCAGATCTCTCCGACAATTACAAGGTGTCGGTGCGCGGTCTCGTGGCGGCCAAGCATGATCATCGCTGACACCGGCTTCTGGTTGGCTCTCGCCAACCGGAAGGATCATCATCACGATCGCGCCGGAAAAGTCCTCGCGAGCCTCGGCGAAGGGCTGGTGACGACATGGCCGGTGGTGACAGAGACCTGCTATCTGCTGCTCGAGCGCCTGGGCCCTCTGAGCGAGCAGCGTTTCCTGGCGAGCTTTGCGCACGGCGCCTTCGATGTCTTCGACCTCAGGCGCGAAGATGCACCCAGGATCGCCGACCTCATGGCGGTGTATGCAAACCTCCCGATGGACTTGGCCGATGCGTCGCTGGTGATCCTGGCCGAGCACCTGGGCCACGGACGTATTTTGTCGACGGACCAGAGAGACTTCCACGCCTACCGATGGAAGCAACGCAGGCCTTTCGAGAACCTCCTCCTCGACGCCTGAGCGTCCTTCATCTGGCGGGAACCGCCTTACGTCCCCTGAACCCGCGCGGATCGCGGCCGAACGCACGAAGCTGACCGCAGGCCGCGCTGACGTCGTCACCGCGGCGGCGGCGGACGGTGGCGATCAGGCCCTTCGCCCGCAGCCGCGCCTGGAAGGCGTCGATGCGCGCGTCGTCCGGCGGCACCATGCGGTCCCCCAGGACCGGGTCGGGATTCACCGGGATCAGATTGACCTTGGCGCGCAAACCGGAGAGGGTGCGGACGAGCCGGTCGGCGTCGGCCGGGGCGTCGTTGAAGCCGTCGATCAGGATGTACTCGAAGGTGATCTTGCGCCCGCGCTCCAGGGGGAACCGGCGCAGCGCTGCGAGGAGGTCGGCGAGCGGTGTGGTGCGGTTGACCGGCATGATCTCGCTGCGGCGGGCGTCGTCCGGCGCATGCAGCGAGATGGCCAGGTTGGGCCGCTTCTCCCAGCGCGCCATCTCCTCCAGGCCGGGGAGCAGCCCCACGGTGGAGACGGTGATGCGCTGCGGCGAGATCCACTCGGTCAGCAGGTCGAGCGCCGTCCGCACGTTCGCCAGATTGAGCAGCGGCTCGCCCATCCCCATGAACACGAGGTTCAGCCCCTCCATCGGCAGGCCGCGGTCGGCGCGGAGAGCCAGGACCTGGCCGACGATCTCCCCGGCGGTCAGGTCGCGGCCGGCGCCCCAGTAGCCGGTGACGCAGAACGTGCAGGCCAGGGCACAGCCGGCCTGGCTGGAGATGCAGAACGTGTGGCGTCCCCGGTCGGGGATGTCCACCGCCTCGATCGTGGCACCGTCGCCCAGGCGGAACAGAACCTTGCAGGTGCCGTCGTCGGCCAGGCGGCGCTCGGAGACCTTCAGGTTGCCGATGTGAAAGCGCTCTTCGAGGCGCGCGCGCAGCTCCTTGCTCAGCTCCGTCATCGCCGCGAAATCGGGCACCGCCCGCGCATAGAGAGCCTGGTAGATCTGCTCGACGCGGAAGGGGCGGTCCACGACCGGGGCGAGAGCCTCGGCCAGCGCCGCGCGCGGCAGGCCCAGCAAATCGGTGGTGGTGGCGGCAGGCACCGGTGACTCGGCGGTCTAGTCGGTGACGGGGCGGCGACGGCGGGTGCGGCGGGTCGGATCGATGCCGATCGAGCGGAGGAAATGGAGGTCCGGGCCGTTGATCTGGAACACGGGATCGGGTTGGCGGGCGCTGCGGCGGGAGGCCACCGGCATTTCGTCGTCCTCCTCGTCGAGCAGGTCACGCTTGCAATCCACCAGCAGGAAGAGCGAATAGCCCTCCTCGCGGATCCGCCGCAGCGTCCGGCTCACTTCCGAGGAATCGGAGATCGCCTCGGAAAGGGCGCGGCGCAAGTCGCGGAGCATCTGATGGAGCCTGTCGTCCAGAGCGCAAGTCCTCCCGGTCAGTGGGGCGGATTATCGCCCGCACCCGCCGGGGAGTCAAACCGCTTGCGGCGACGGCGTGGTAGGCTTCGGCCCATCGAGGATGCCTTCCATGCCCCAGAAGAACGACAGGGTGGCCGAGGAGCCACCGGCCGACGCGACGGCTTGGCTGGCCCGCGCCGGTTACGCCCCCCGCGAGATCGTCTCCTTGCCGGGAGACGTCTCGCCACGCCGTTATGCACGGGTCCTCCTGTTGGATGGCACGACCGCGATCCTCGCCACCTATCCGGACGAGGTGCGCGAGGTCTGCGCGCGCTTCCTGCGTACCGGAGAGCTCCTGGCCGGAGCCGGCGTCCGGGTGCCGCACATCTTCGCCGTCGCCTGCGAACCGGGGTGGATGCTGCTCGAGGATTTCGGCCCGCGCAACCTCGGCGAGCACCGCGAGCGCCCGTGGAGCGCGCTGCGCCTCGACTTCGGCCATGCAGTGGAGCTGGGGCGGCGGATCGCCTCCGTGCCGGCCGAGGTGGTGGCGCAGCTCAATCCCCGGCTGGGCCGCGAGCTGCTGCGCCGGGAGCTGGACCAGACCTGGGAGCTGTTTCTCGCGCCGCGTGGGCTGACCGGCGACGGCTCCCTGGCGGCCCGCCTCTCCCGGGCGCTCGACGAGATCTGCGAGCGGCTGGGCGACGAGCCGCCGGTGCCTTGCCACCGCGACTTCATGGTGCGCAACCTCATGCCCCTGGGCGAGGAGGGTGGCGCCCTTGCCGTCCTCGACCACCAGGACCTGCGGCTCGGTCCTCCCGCCTACGATCTGGCCTCGCTGCTCAACGACACCCTCTTCCCGCCGCCGGAAATCGAGGAAGAGCTGCTCGCCGCCGCGCTCGGGGGCGCCGGCCGGGAGAGCTATCACCGCGCGGCGGCCCAGCGCACCCTGAAGGCGGTGGGCACCTATGCGAAATTCGCCCTGCGTGGGGCGAACCGCCACCTGCCGCTGATCCCGCCGACCCTGGCGCGCCATCTGGACCACCTGGCCCGGATCCCCGAAGGGGCGCACCTCGCCGAGGAGCTTCGCCGCCTGTGGCGGCCGGCCTTGCAGGCGAAGCCGGTCTGATCTGGTACACTGCCGGGAGACGGGGCACCGCCGCCCCTATGGAGACGCGACATGCCTTCCCTCGGAGTTCCTGAGCTCGTCATCATCTTTCTCATCATCGTCCTGCTCTTCGGCGCCAGCCGCCTGCCCCAGATCGGCAAGGGGATCGGTGAGGGAATTCGCAACCTCAAGAAGGGCCTCAAGGGCGACGACGGGCCGGAACGCCTCGAAGAGAAGAACGAAGCCCGGCACGGATGACCGCCGCCCGGCTCATTCCGGGAGACGAACCGGCGGCGCACCGTGCAGGCTCTTCTTGTGCGCCTCGTACCGGCCCAGCACCTTCCTGACATACGCCCGGGTCTCGCGAAACGGCGGCACGCCGCCGTAGCGCTCAACGGCCGCCGGCCCGGCGTTGTAGGCCGCGAGAGCCAGCTCCAGGTCGCCGTCGTAGTCCTGGAGCAAACCGTGCAGGTAACGGCTCCCTACGTCCAGGTTCACCGCGGGGTTCTCGAGATCGGAGACCCCGAACATCGCGCCCGTGGAGGGCTGGACCTGCATGAGCCCCACCGCCCCGCGCGGTGAAACGACGGTCGGAGAGAAGCGGGATTCCATCTCGACGACGGCGGCCAGGAGCAGGCCGTCCACCTTCCGCCGCTCGGCGGCGACCGCCATGGCGGAACCGAAGGGAAAGTGACTCAAGAATCTGCGCCGCTCCTCCAGGATGTGCCCTTCCGGCAGTCCTGTGTGCCGTCGCGGCTCGTTGGCGCTTTGTCGAACGGCGGCCTGCCGGGGTTCGGCGATCGCCGGATCGGATGGAGTGGGAACCAGGGAAAACCCCAGGAAGAGAACGCTCGAAAACAGGGTGAAGAACAGCCGCTGCTTCATCGGCCAAACCCTCGTCTTGATCCGCTACCGTACGGCGGGCCGGGAAGAATCCCCTTGGAGAGGGGGTGGCGGCCCTGGTCGCGGATTTGGTCTAGAAGCACACAAAGTCCGCCCCGGAATCTCAGGGCGGCTTCACGACAACTATCCCAATCTTTTGCAGGATCAATGCCAGCCGCCGGGCACGGCTGGGGGCCGGCGTGGGCTCAAGTCTCGGAGAGAGGCTCGATGGGCCGGCGGCGCGGCGCCCGCCGCCCGGGCAGGTCATAGTCCTCGACCAGGATGCCGAGATCCGAGACCTTGTTGCGGAGCGTGTTGCGATGGACGCCCAGAGACCGGGCCGAGCGGCACAGGTTGCCCCGGTTCGACTTGAGAGACGCGACGATGAACTGCCGTTCAAATTCCCGCCGGGCCTGGTCCAGGGTCAAGCCGCGCCGCACGAGCTCGTCCACGATCTGGAGCAGGCGTCCGTTGAGGTTCTGTTCAGCCAAAGGGAGGTTCCTCGAAAAGCCGTAAAAATCCAGAATAACACAGGATGGGCGGGCTTCCCAAGAAGGGCGGGCGCTTTCGAGGCCGCCGGACCTCTCCTCCCGGACGGGAGAGGGCCGGCGGTTGGGTTACTTCGGTTCGAGCGGATCGCCGACGAAAAGGGCGGTCTTCGACTGGATCACCCGCACCGTCGAAGACTTCTTCTGCACCGACAGGACGGCGACCTCGCCGATCGGCATGGGGGGCAGGCCGGGACGGTTCAGGCGGTACACGGTGAAGACGTCGCCCGGCGTCACGTCGGAGTCGGCGCCGCGATCGATGAACGCCACGTGGTCCTGGAAGAGGGAGACCAGCTCGTCCTGGGTGAACAGGATGACCGGAGCGTCCTCGAGACTCTGGGCGGGCGACGGATAGTTGATCGGACGCATCGCCGCAACACGGCCGAGAGGGACCGGTTCCGGCTCGAAGGGCTGCAAGGCGGCGCCGACGAGGACCGGGTCGCACGCCTGGACGATCTCCGCGATGGCCGTCGTCTCCTGCACGGAGAGGACCCGCACACGGCCGGTGTAGTGGTAGTAACGGCCGAAGACCTCCCGGGTCTTGGGGTGCACCACCTTCTGCTTCGGGCTGACCACCGTGTACATCTCGCCGGGGGCGAGACCTCCCTGGCTGCCGCCGTCGAGATAGATGACGTCTCCCACGGTCAGGTTGTAGCGGGCCGTATTGACGCTTCCATAGCTGCCCTGGATCGAGACGTCCGAGCTGCCGCGGTCGAGGTCCGGCCCCAGCTTCTCGAACTCGGAGCCGATGATGCGATACGGGAACGGTTTGTCGAGGTCGTCGATGTACCCGGAGCAGTAGACATCGCTTTCATACCCCAGGGGAACCGGTGAGCCCGCGGCGGCGGAGGAGGTCTGCACTCCTTCGATCGGCGCCTCTTCCGGAGCTTCCTCCGGAGGTCCGATCTCGCCTTCGTCGTCCAGCCCGGTGCCATCGGCCAGCTGATCGACCGGCGCCACCGTCGGGCCGATCACCAGCGGATCCCCCGGGTAGATCCAGTGCGCATCCAGGATGTAGCGGTTGTTCTCCCAAAGCTGCGGCCAGAGGTAGGGGTCCTTGTACAGCTTGGCGGCGAGATCCCACAGGGTGTCGCCCGGCTGAATGATCTGCACCTGCGCCCCTTCGGGTGGCACAGGGGGATCCCAGGCCGTCCAATGGTCGCCGACCTGATGAAGATCCTGGGGCGGACGATCCGCGGCAGAGAGAGCCGTGGAAGCGAGCGCAAGGGATACGAGGATCAAACCCGAAAACCGTGCTCTCATCAAGAGCCCTCCTGAGCGCCGGGGAGCGAAGATATCGTGATCTCTCTATGCTCTAAGGTAGCGATTTCGCCTGGTTCTGTCAAGCTTTAGCGGTCGTGCCCTCAAGCGCTGCTCGAAGTTTACCGCAGAAACCGGGCCGTGGCTCAGGGGAGCTTCGCCCGCCGCTCCTCGGCCACACCGGCGGCGACGGTGCCGGGAAAGCGGCGGACCACCTCGCGGTAGGTCACCCGCGCCCCTTCCACGTCGCCCAGGGCTTCGAGGCACTGGCCGGCCTTGAGCAGCGCATCCGGGACCTTGTTGCCCTTGGGGTGTTTCTCGATCACCTCGCGGAAGGCGGTGAGGGCCCCGCGCGTGTCGTTGCGGGAGTAGCGGCATTCACCGATCCAGTACTGGGCGTTGTCGGCCAGCTCGCTGTCGGGGTTGTTCTGCAGGAACCGCTGGAAGCTCGCCTCGGCGTCCACGTAGCGCGCCTGGTGGAAGAGCGTATAGCCGCGGTCGTACAGTGCCTGGGCGCTGAGCGACAGAAGCTCTGCGTCGTCGACGGCCGGCGCAACCGCCGGGGCGGGTGCTGCGGGCCGCACCGGGGCCGGGGTCGGGGAGGGAGACGGCGCCGCCTGGGGCACGTCCAGGTCCTCCTCCTCGATCGCCTCGGGGGCAGGTGCCGGGGCCACCGGGGCCGGCCGGGGTGGCGCCGGCCGGGGGGTGGGCTGCGGAGCCGCAGGAGGCGGAGGGGCCGGTGCGTTCACCGGAGCCGCCGGCCGGGCTCCGGTCTTCTGCGTCTCGAGCTCCGCCACCTGCTGGCGCAGGCGGGCGATCTCCACCTCGTTCATCCGGGCGTCCTGCTGCAGCTCCACGACCCGCCGGCGCAGCTGCGCGACCTCGTCCTGGAGAGCAGGGTCGCGGCGCAGGGGGCTGCCGGCGCAGCCGGCGAGGGAGAGGGCCAGAAGGAGGCACGGGAGGATCGGTTTCATGAGCGGGCCGCCCCTGCGGGAGCCGGCTCGGCCGGGGCCGGCTCGGTCTTCACCGGCTCTGCCGGCGCCGGTTCCGCCGCCGCCGGCTCGTCCAGAACCTCCGGGATCTTCGCCACCCAGGGACTGTCGGGGGCCTCGGCCCGCAGACGGTCGAACGCGCTCTTCGCTTCGGCGGCGTTGCGCATCTTGTTGTGGGCGATGCCGAGGTGGTAGTAGATCTTCGCCTTGTCCGGATAGTCGGGGTAGGCCGCGAGCATCTGGTTGAAGCGCTCCACGGCGGCGGGAGGGATGCCATAGCGCAGGTAGAAGCGGCCGACCAGGAACTCGTGCTCGGCGAGGTTCGCCTGGACGAGCTTGATCTGCTCCCGGGCCTGCTGGGCATACTCGCTGGTCGGATAGAGACGGATGAGCTCTTCGTAGGACTCCCGGGCCTTGCGGGTTCCCGCCTGGTCGCGGTCGGGTTTCTCCATCCGCCGGGCCAGGCTGTTGGCGATCTGGAACTGCACGTAGGAGGCCTGGGTGCTGGTGGGGAACCGGTTCAGGAAGTCGCGGTATTTCGCCTCGGCCTGGACGTAGTTGCCCGACCCGCCTTGCAGGTAGTAGGTGTCGGCGGCGAGGAGCAGGCTCTCGCGCCCGATCACCGAGTTCGGCTCCACCTCGAAGGCATGGGTGAAATAGGGCCGCGCGCGCTCGTACTTCTTGTTCGCCAGAAGCTCCTTGCCCAGGTCCAGGGATTCCTGGGCGCCGAGGCGCAGGATGGGGTCTTCTTTCGGTCCACTCTTGCACGCCACTGCGAGAAAGGCGAGCAGAACGGCGGCGGTCAGGGGCAGGCAGGCTCGTTTCATGGGTTCTCCTGCCGAGCGCGTTCGCGCAGCTCGGACATTCGGGCAACCGGGTCCGGGGCGGCGAAGATTCCCGAGCCCACCACGCAGGTGTCGACACCCGCCGCCACCACCCGGGCGATGTTATCGCGATCGATCCCTCCGTCCATCTCGATCTCGACCGCCGCGCCGCTCTCGGTGAGGAGCGCCTTCAAGCGGCGCGTCTTGTCCAAGGCACGCGGCAGGAACGCCTGCCCGGCGAAACCGGGATTGACCGACATCAGGAGGACGAAGTCGAGCGCAGGCAGCACGTCGACCAGGGCCTCCACCGGGGTCGACGGGTTGAGCGCCACTCCGGCCTTCACGCCGCGCTTGCGGAGGTGGGAGAGCAGGCGGTCGAGATGGGTGACGGCTTCGAGGTGTACGGCGACGCGGGCCGCTCCCGCCGCCAGGTACTCGTCGAGCAGGCGCTCGGGTTGGTTCACCATCAGGTGAACGTCGAGCGGCAGGTGGGTGCGGCGCCGGAGCGCCGCGAGCACCGGAATTCCGAAGGTCAGGTTCGGCACGAAATGGCCGTCCATCACGTCCACGTGGACCATGTCCGCTCCGCCCGCTTCGCAGAGGGCCAGGGCGCCGGCCAGATCGGCCAGGTCGGCGGCCAGAATCGAAGGTGCCAGCAGCATCAATCTCTCTCCGTGGCCGGGGACCCCTCGCGGGGAGGCATCGTCCCGGTGACCGTATCCGGCAGATTGTCGGCGGTGGCGACGACCAGCGAAATGGCGTCGTCGCGCGTCACCGGGTGTCCAGGCAGGGGAAACTGGCGCAGGATGACGCCGGCGGCGACCGCCTCGTAGCGCTCGAACTTGACGTTGCCGAAATGGAATCCGTTCGATTCGAACATCGGGCGGATCCCCTCGTAGTCGCGCGAGATCAGGTCGGGCATGACGTAGCGCTCTCCCTGCGCCGGCATGGCGAGCAGCAGGTCGACCCCGGCGGTCGGGGCGATCTCGGCGCCGGGATCCGGGTCCTGTTCCAGGACCGTACCCGGCTGGACGCCGCGTGCGTAGGCGCCGAGGATGCGGCCGAGCGCCAGCCCGCCCCCCGAAAGGGCCGCTTGCGCCGCCGGCAGGGAGCGGCCGCCGAGCTCCGGCACCTCGACCCGCTGCGGGCCCAGGGAGAGGACGACGGTGACGCGGCTTCCCCGCTTGACCAGGGTGTGCGCATCCGGCGTCTGCCGCACAACGTGCCCGGCCGCCACCTTGTCGTCATAGCGTCCGCGCTCTTCGATCCGCCGCAGCTCGAGCCCCTGGTCGGCGAGCAGATGGGTCGCCTCCGTCCGCGACAACCCCTTGAGGGGCGGCACGGTGGTCACACCGCTGCGCACGAACAGGCTGAACGAGGAGTAGGCCGCGAGGCCGAACACGATGCACAGGAAGGCGGTATAGGCGAGAAAACCCAGTCCGCGAAAGAACCTCGACGCCATGGGGGCGAGTGTAGCAGGGTTCAGCTCACCAGCTTGTCGATCCACCTGTTGATCACGCTCTTCGGGTAGCCCGTCGCGGGCGACGCCTGCTCCTCCAGGGTCTTCTCGGCCAGAGGCAGGGCCTCTTCGACCGAGGCGGCCGGCCGGGCCAGCCAGAGGATGCGCCGCTGCGGGCCGACCAGGACCAGCGCCGGAGCGTCCGTCACGCCATAGGCGGCGGAGAAGCCGCGGTCGTCGTGGAGCAGCGGGAACCGCAGCTTGTGGTCTGCCTGCAGCTTCTTGAGCTCGTCGAGCGGAGCCGGGGAGACCGCGAGCACCCGGGCATGGAGCCGCGCCAGGTGGTCCAGGCGCCGGTTCAGGGCGTCGAGGCCGGCCCGGGCCCGGTCCTGCGCCGGGCCGGAGAAGAAGTAGAGCAGGACGGGGGTGCGCGCCGCTTCGTCCCGCAGCATCAGGACGGCGTTCTCGGTGGAGCTCAGGTCGAAATTCGGCGCCTCGGCGGAGACGGAGAGAGGCTCGGTCATGGGACGCTCCTCAGAAGAGCTTCGCGATGTCGAAGAAGAGGACCACGGCCATCAGCGCGAGGATCATGTAGAGCCCGACCAGGCTGACCACTTCCTTGACGCGCAGCGGCAGATCGCGGCGGATCGCCTCCTCGACCAGGAGGATGCTGATCTGGCCGCCGTCGAGAATCGGAATCGGCAGCAGGTTCATGAAGGCGATCGAGATGCTCAGCAGGCCCATGAGCTGGATCAGGTCCTTGAACCCCCGGCGCACCGCGGCGCCGCTCTCTTTGGCGATCGACAAGGGGCCGGCGAGCGCAGACCTGGCCGAGACTTCGCGGGTGAAGACCTTGCCGAGAATGGCCACCGTGTCCTCGACGATCTGGATGTTGTACGCGATGCTGGCGGAGAAGGCCTGCACCGGGCCGTAGCGCTGGAAGAAGCCGATCCCCACGCCGATCTTGCCGACCTCGCCCTCCTTGCGGGGGGTGACGGCGAGCTGCAGCGGGCGGCCGTCGCGCTCGATCTCCACGACCAGCCGCCGTTCCGGGTTCTTCTCGATGACCGAGATGAACTGCTCGCGGTCGAGCACCGATCGGCCGTCGACCCGGACGATGACGTCGTGGCTGCGGAAGCCGGCCGCCTCCGCGGGACCTCCGGCGGTGACCAGCGTCACCTGCGGACGCAAGGGGGGGCGGATGCCGGCGAGGTCCCCGGACTCGGTTTGGGGATCGCGGGCCGGTTTGACCGCCGCGGAGAAGCTCTTTCCTTCGCGCTCGACGTCGAGCTGCACGGCACGATCCGGAGAGGTGACGAGGGTCATGAACAGCTGCTGCCAGCTCTTCACCTCCTTGCCGTCGGCGCGGCGGATCAGGTCACCGGTCTGCAGGCCGGCCTTCTCCGCGGGCGATCCGGGAGCCACCGACCCGACGACCGGCGCCAGGTCCGGCAGGTGGGGCAGATCCATGCCGATCATGAACAGGCCGGCGAAGATGAGCACCGACAGGACGACGTTCATGGCGGGACCGGCCAGGTAGACCAGAATCCGCTGCCAGCGCGGCTTGTTGAGAAAGTCGCGCGGATCCGCGCTCGCCTCGTCGGGGTTCTCGCCGCTCAAGCGGACGTAGCCGCCGAGAGGCACGAGGGCCACGCGGTACTCGGTCTCGCCGCGCTGGATGCTCCACAGGCGCTTGCCGAAACCGACGGAGAACGTCAGCACCCGGACGTTGAAGGCCTTGGCGACCAGCAGGTGCCCCGCCTCGTGGACCACGATGATGACGCCGAGGGCGAAGAGGAACGCGAGAAGGGTCTGGAGGGTCTGAAGGAAGGGGGTCATCAACGGGTCGCCTTTCTTAACGCTGCAATCCTACCAAACCGGCCGTCACCCGCCCGCATTCCTGGCCCGCCGGCGGAGCCTCAGTGCGGAATCCGGAGCCCTTCGACCGGCAGGACCCAGAGCGCGAGGAGCATCACCGGGGCGGCGAAGAGCATGGCATCCAGGCGGTCGAACACACCGCCGTGCCCGGGAAGAAGCTGTCCGGAGTCCTTCACGCCTGCACCCCGCTTGATCAGCGACTCCATCAGGTCGCCCATCTGCGCCGCGAGAGCGGTCACGGCCGCCACGGCGAGCAGGGCGAGGTCGAGCCGGTCGAGGCGCCACAGGCTCCAAACCGCCGTCGAGCCCAGGCTCACCAGGAAGCCGGCCACGGCCCCTTCCCAGGTCTTGTTCGGGCTCACCACCGGCGCCATCTTGTGCCGGCCGAGGCGCCGGCCGGCGTAATAGGCCCCCGTATCCCCCAGCCAGACGACGGCGAACAACAGGAACACCAGCCAAGGATCCGCCCGCTGGAGATGCGACACGGCGGCGATGGGGGCGGCGAAGTAGGGAACTCCGAAACAGAGAATGCCGAGAGCCGGGAGAACCTCGGGAAGCGGCGTGCTGCGCAGGAGGAGGAGAGACCCGATCCCCACCGACAGCAGGACGGCGGCGGCCAGCAGGTGCTCCTCGGCCGTGAAGACGCGGGATCCTTCGATCATCGAGGCCGAGAGCGCCCAGGCCGCGAGCGGGACGAGCACCAGCAGCACCCCGAGCGGCGCCTTCGGCGCCTGCGGCCGGACGATCGCCAGATACTCCCAGACGGCCAGCTCGATGAAGAGGGTGACGAACCCCAGAAACCAGGGCACCGGCAGCAGGAACAGCGCCGCCAGGGCGAGCGGCGTCGCGACGAGGGCGGTGAGGAGGCGCTTCATGAGCGGCTGGAGGAGAACAGCTCCATGCCCGGGGACTCGGGTTGGAGCACGCCTCCATAGCGGCGCTCCCGGCTCTGGAAGGCGAGGACCGCCTCGATCAGGTCCTTGCGCCGGAAGTCCGGCCAGAGGGTCTGGGTCACCCAGATCTCGGCATAGGCGATCTGCCAGAGCAGGAAATTGCTCACCCGCAGCTCGCCGGAGGTGCGGATGAGGAGGTCGGGATCGGGCTGCCCCGAGGTGTAGAGGTAGCGGCCGAGCGTCTCCTCGTCGATGTCCGCCCGCTTGCCGGCGGCCCAGTCGGCGACGATGCGGCGGCAGGCGTCGACGATCTCGCACCGCCCGGAATAGTTGAGGGCGACGTTGAAGTGCATCCCTTTGCAGTGGGCGGTCTCTTCCAGCGTCTGCTCGATCTCGCGCACGACGAGAGGGTCCAGCTCGCGCCAGCGGCCCAGGACGTTGAACCGGATGTCGTTGTTCACCAGGTTGCGCCGTTCCTTGCGGACGTACTCCTTGAGGAGGTTCATCAAGGTCCAGATCTCGAACCGGGGGCGTTTCCAGTTTTCGACCGAGAAGGCGTAGAGGGTCAGCACCTCGAGGCCGAGCTGGGCCGAGGCCTCCACCGTGTCGCGCACCGCGGCCACGCCGGCCCGGTGCCCCTCGACGCGCGGCATCGACCGTGCCTTGGCCCACCGGCCGTTGCCGTCCATGATGATGGCGACGTGCCGGGGCACCCGTTCGCGGTCGATGCGGCGAACGAGGAGCTCCTCGGGAGAGCCTGGGTCAGCGAGCTTGGAGAAGTCGGCCATGATCCGAAAGCCACCTTAAAGTACCACATCCGTCGCGCCCCCGCCGCCGGCATTCTCGGCATGCTCGGCATGCGGAGGCACCCACGCGGAAGGATAGAACACCTCTTCCAGAACCAGGCCGTGCGCCGGTGCGGTCGGCCCGGCAGCCTCCCGGCCGGCGCCGGCCAGGAGCGCGGCGAAGGCCTCCGGGGTGCGCCGCCCCATCCCCACCTCGATCAGCGTCCCCACCAAGGCGCGCACCATGCCGCGCAGGAAGCCCTCACCGGTGATGCGGAAAAGGAGCTCCTCCCCCCTCTCCTGCCAGCCGGCCACCTGCATGGTGCGCAACGGCTGGGTGTGGCTGCCTCCGGCCGACGCAAAGGCGGTGAAATCGTGGCGGCCCGGCAGGCAGAGGGTGGCCCGGGCCATGCGCGGCAGATCGATTTCGGAGGGGACACGGACGGTATACGGAGCATCGAGGGGGGAGATCACAGGCGCCCGGCTGAGCCGGTAGCTGTAGGTCTTGCCGGTGGCGTGCTTGCGGGCGTGAAAGCCGGGCGGCGTGGCGGTGGCGGCCATCACCCGGACGTCGGCGGGGAGATGATGGTTGGTGCCGTGCACCAGGCCCCGCACCGGAAACGGAGAGGCCAGCTCCAGGCTCACCGCCTGGCCGCGGGCATGGACGCCGGCATCGGTGCGGCCGGCACCCGCGACGCGCACCGGAGCTCCCAGGAGGCTCTCCAGCGCGGCCTCCAGCGTGGCCTGGACGGTCGGCGCGTTCTCCTGCCGCTGCCAGCCGGCGTAGCGTTCTCCCCGGTAGGAGAGGATGAGGCGGTACGAGTGCATACGCTCCAAAGAAAACGGCCGGGCGAGGCCTTCGCCCCACCCGGCCGGGAGGTTCGGTGCCGGGGGGCCGGCTCAGAACTTGATGAGGACCGGCAGTTGGACGCCACCGGACACCGCCGTGTTGGCGTTGTCGAGCTGGATGGCGTCGAAGCCCACGCTGAAGCGGCCCTCGGCATCCATCACGGTCGTCACCCAGGCCTGGGCGATGTTGATGTAGCCCGCACCCAGCGTGGCGTCGCGGGTGGTGGCGTGGTTCAGGTTCAGGTACAGCCAGCCGAAGTCGGCGTTGGTGGTGATGCCGTCGGTGCCGCCGACATCCACCCGCTGCGCCTCGTCGCAGAACGTGCACTGCGCGCCCGGCAGCGGCTCGCCCGAGGGGCCGCCCGTCACCACCGTGAGCGGGTTCTCGAACTCGTCGAACACCACGATCTGGTCCTCGAACAGGTCGCCGTAGTTCGGGCCCGTCGTGCAGCTCGCACCCGGAGTGAACTTCGAATCGCGCCAGACCACCAGGCTCGTGCCGCCGGTGAAGCCGCCACCCGTCACATAGCGGGACGCGAACGTCGTCGCCAAGGGCTCGCGGTTGTCGATCGCCGTGCCGAGGACGTACCGGCCATAGAAGGTGTACTCACCGGGGGTGGTGAGCAGGGAGCCGTAGTTGCCCGTGAAACCGTTGGCGCCGAACCCCGGGGCCGCCTCGATGTGGACCAGGGTCTCGCCCTGCGCGAAGTTCTCGGACGGGTTGACGTAGAAGTAGTCGCCCCAGAGGATGTTCCGGTTGCCGGCGATGCCGCCGCCGCCGTTCACGAAGTAGCCCGTGGACGAGGGGAAGAGCAGGGAGCAGGCGTTGGTCACGTCGACGGTCACGTAGCCGCGGGCGATGTTGTCCCCGTAGTTCGTACCGGCGCAGGTGCCGTCCACCGGGGACTTCTTGCCGGTGAGGATCGCCTGCAGGTGGGCGCGGAAGTTGGTGCTGACCCCGGGGACCTGGTAGGGCAGGAAGCCCGTGCAGCTCGCGAAGTTGATGTCCTGGGAGATGTCGCCCTGCGGGCTGATCGTGTCCGTCGGGTCCTGGCCGTCCGACGCCGTGCGGGGCAGGATGCCGCTGACCAGGATGTCGCGCAGGTTGACCGTCTGCACGTCATAGCCGGTCAGGTAGACGTCCCAGTCGATGACGGGGATCGACCAGGTGCTCCACACCGTGACGTGGGCGAGGGTCGCCGACGCCGAGGCGTTGTTGATGGAGAACAGGGTGTTGACGCCCTCCGCACTGTCGAGGTCGACCTCGAAATACGGGAGCAGCAGGGTGGCACCAGGGACATCGTCGATGGTCCCGATCACCGCGGAGGCCGGGCCGGTCAGACCCAGCAGGCACAACAGACCGAGCAGAACGCTCAACTTCCTCATACGCACAGACCTCCTCGTCAAAAGAGCCGGGGGCTCGAAGGTACAAGAAGATAGCACAGAAACCGGTGCACGGTGGAGCGCCCGGTCCAAACGAAAAGGCCGGGCGCGAACGCGCCCGGCCTCTCCGCACCCCTCCTGAGTGAGGGGCCGTACCGCTCAGCGGACGGCGATGTTGACCGGCAGTTGGACGCCACCGGACACCGCCGTGTTGGCGTTGTCGAGCTGGATGGCGTCGAAGCCCACGCTGAAGCGGCCCTCGGCATCCATCACGGTCGTCACCCAGGCCTGGGCGATGTTGATGTAGCCCGCGCCCAGCGTGGCGTCGCGGGTGGTGGCGTGGTTCAGGTTCAGGTACAGCCAGCCGAAGTCGGCGTTGGTGGTGATGCCGTCGGTGCCGCCGACGTCCACCCGCTGCGCCTCGTCGCAGAACGTGCACTGCGAGCCCGGCAGCGGCTCGCCCGAGGGGCCGCCCGTGGTCACCGTGAGCGGGTTCTCGAACTCGTCGAACACCACGATCTGGTCTTCAAACAGGTCACCGAAGTTCGGACCCGTCGTGCAGCTCGCACCCGGCGTGAACTTCGAGTCGCGCCAGACGACCAGGCTCGTGCCGCCGGTGAACCCGCCGCCCGACAGGTAACGCGAGGCGAACGTCGTCGCCAGCGGCTCGCGGTTGTCGATCGCCGTGCCGAGGACGTACCGGCCATAGAAGGTGTACTCGCCGGGGGTGTCGAGCAGGTTGCCGGTCGAGTAGGTGCCGGTGCCCAGGAGGCCGACCCCCGGGGCCGCCTCGACATGGACCAGCGTCTCGCCCTGCGCGAAGTTCTCGGTCGGATTGACGTAGAAGTAGTCGCCCCAGAGGATGTTCCGGTTGCCGGCGATGCCGCCGCCACCGTTCACGAAGTAGCCGGTGGAGGACGGGAAGAGCAGCGAGCAGGCGTTGGTGACGTCGATGGTCACGTAGCCGCGCGCGATGTTGTCCCCGTAGTTCGTGCCGGCGCAGGTGCCGTCCACCGGCGACTTCTTGCCGGTGAGGATCGCCTGCAGATGGGCGCGGAAGTTGGTGCTGACGCCCGGCACCTGGTAGGGCAGGAAGCCCGTGCAGCTCGCGAAGTTGATGTCCTGGGAGATGTCGCCGTGCGGGCTGATCGTGTCCGTCGGATCCTGGCCGGCCGAAGCGGTGCGCGGCAGGATGCCGTTGACCAGGATGTCGCGCAGGTTGACCGTCTGCACGTCATAGCCGGTCAGGTAGACGTCCCAGTCGATGACGGGGATCGACCAGGTGCTCCACACCGTGACGTGGGCGAGGGTCGCCGACGCCGAGGCGTTGTTGATGGAGAAGAGGGTGTTGACGCCGTCCGTATTGCCGAGGTCGACCTCGAAATACGGCAGCAGCAGGGTGGCGGCGGGGACGTCGTCAATGGTCCCGATCACCGCGGAGGCCGGGCCGGTCAG
>DIHE01000098.1:62602-62766 GCA_002420005.1 Holophagales bacterium UBA5704
GGAGGCCGGGCCGGTCAGGCCCAACAGGCAAAAGAGGGCCAGCAGAATGCTCAGCTTTTTCATAGCTTCAGAACTCCTCTCGTTCGGCAAGAGAACTTGATCCTGCGATCCACGGTACCACAACCGGCCGCCGAATAGAAAAAGGGCCGGGCGCTCTCGGCGCC
>DIHE01000120.1 GCA_002420005.1 Holophagales bacterium UBA5704
TCTCGGCGTCGGCCAGGTCCTGGGTTCGCGCAGTGGCTCGCTTGTTCCGGATCAGCTCCTCAGGAGGTCGATATTTTCCGTCAGGCGCCATGGAAGGCGACGGCATGGCCGCCCACCACGTGGAGCTCAACGCCCTGCGAGAGAAACCATCCGATACACTCTATCAAATCCTTGTGCAGCTTCGCTGCGCCCTGCTCCGCCCGGTGTACCGATGATCCAGACCTTGGCGCAGAGAACCCGGACCTCGGTACGCCTTGCCCCGCCCGAGGCCCGGGCGTCCCCGCCCTCGAGCGCAGTGGCCCCGACCGTGGGCGGGGGTCCCTGCATCCCGGGCAGAGGGGCTCGGATCTAGATCGGGAAGGCTCAGACCTCGGGCGGAGAGACGCACGCCGAGAGCTGGGAGGCCCGCACCGAGGGTGGCGAGGCCCCCACCTCGGGAGGGGACCCCTGGGCCGAGAACGGGAAGGCCCGTGCCGAGAGCCGGAAGGCTCGCGCCAAGGTTGGCGAGACGTGCGCCGAGAGCCAGGAGGCTCGTGCCGGCGGAGGGGGCGCCCGGACCCCGGGCGCGGTGTCTTCTGTCGAGAGCGGGGTGGCTCGTGCCGCGGGCGGGTCGCCGCCTCACTCCCCACCCGCCGCCAGCGAGCGAGGACTTCGCCGCGCGGCTTGGCGAAATCTGTCTCCGCTCCAGATCCAGCGGGGACAGCAGGGGGTCAGTTCGGCTCGTCGAGAACCGCGGCGACCGAAGCGGCGACGGCGGCCTTCTCCAGCCAGCGCTCCAGCCGCTCCGGGTCCTTCTGGGCCAGGATGCGCTCGCGGGCGCCCTCGGAGACAGGAATGCCACGGACCCGAAGAACGGTCAGCACCGCCCGCGCTGCCTCCTCAGTGCGCCCTCTCGAGAGGCCTTCAGAGAGCCCCTCCGTGCGCCCCTGCGCAACGTACCGCCGCGCAAAATCGCTCTGGTATTCGTAACCCTTCATCGTAGCTTCCAGCGCGCGGCGCGCCGCCTCATTGAGTGAATTGTACACGAGGTCGTAGTACAGCTCGGCCCGGTCGTCCTTGAGTCCCTGGATGGCCGCCAGAAGCCCACGGCCTGGCGTGGCTGCCTCACGCTTCCCGTTCCGGCCGGAAAGTCTTCACTCGCACGACGTGGATCGTCACGCCCGCGGCGATCGCCAGCAACAGGAGCCGCAGCGGCCAGGAGTCGAGGACGAAGAGGGTCGATGCGGCGATGGTGAGCCAGAGCAGCGAGAGCGTGAGCACCTTCTCTCGCATCGGGATGCCGCGGCCCTCGCGGTAGTTGCGGATGTAGGCCCCGAACCAGCGACTCGTCAGCAGCCCTTCGAGCAAGCGGGGCGAGCTTCGGGTGTAGCAGTAGGCGGCGAGGAGAAGGAAGGGGGTCGTCGGCACGAGGGGCAGGAAAATACCCAGCACGCCGAGAGCAACGCTCAGCGTCCCGGCGAAGATGAAGAGGGCGCGAACGAATCTGGATCGGAAGGCGGCCACGGCGCCCTATTCTAGTTGGTGCCAGACCCAGGTGCTGAGCCCGACCGCGGTCGGGTTGACGAAGGAGGGCGTCGGTGGGGCGGGCCGGTTATATTTTCCACTCTGGTTCTCACCGGGCGTCCAGGTCCGGAAAGCCAGCCGATCATCCCGCAGCACGGGCCGGGGACCCGTTCAGGAAGGTGGCGAGCCGGTGGGCGGGGAGTGCTACGATCGACCCGCCCAGAGAAGAGGAGACGATGGACGCATTCCGGGACAACGTGGTCGTGCTCACCGGTGCTTCCCGCGGTATCGGCCGCGAGCTGGCGTTGCAACTCGCCGACCAGGGCGCCTGGCTGGCCCTGTCGGCCCGGGATGCTGCGGCGCTCGACGAGGTGGCGGCGCTGTGCCGGGGGTGTGGGGGGCAGGCGGTGGCGATTCCCGCCGACGTGGGCGAAGAGGCACAGTGTGCGGCGCTCATTCGGAAGACGGTCGAGGCCTATGGCCGCGTCGACACGTTGATCAACAACGCCGGGATCAGCATGTGGGCGCTGTTTGAGGAGGTGACCGATCTCTCGGTTTTCGAGACGATCTTGCGCATCAATTACCTCGGCAGCGTCTGGTGCACCTGGCACGCCCTGCCGCATTTGAAGAAGACCCGCGGGCGTCTGGTGGCGGTGGCGAGCCTGACCGGGAAGACCGGCGTGCCGACCCGCAGCGGCTATGCGGCGAGCAAGCACGCGATGGTCGGGTTCTTCGACACTCTGCGCATCGAGCTGGCGGAGAGCGGCGTGAGCGTGACCGTCACCTGCCCGGACTTCGTGGCCACCGAGATCCGCGAACGCGCGTTCGGTGCCGATGGAAAACCTCTCGGCACGAGCCCGGTGCAGGAGGCGAAGGTGATGACCGCGGAGACCTGCGCGCGGCTCATCCTGGCGAGCGCCGCACGGCGCGACCGCGAGCTGATCCCTTCGCTGCGCGGCAAGATCGGCCTCTGGCTCAAGCTCTTCGCTCCCTCTCTCATCGACCGCATCGCGCGCAAGGCGATCGCGGAGGGCCGCTGATGTTGCGCCGTCCCCGCGCCGCTCGGTGGGCGCCCTTGTCGAAACGAGTCGCGTCGAGCTGCCCGGGTCGCCCCCCGGCCCGGGGAGAAGACCGCCCCGCCGCATGCAACCGCCGCCCCTCAGAGTACCGGTTCCGGGGTTTCGGGCCGCCGGTTTGCACGCCGTTCACCGCAGCCCAGGCCGCCAAGCTGGCCGAGCTGGTCGGGTTCCGCTAAAATAACGGCTCTTCATCAGGAGCCGCCGGCCATGGCCTACGTACCAGGGTACCAGCACGACGTTTTCATCAGCTATGCCCATGTGGACAACGAGCCGCTCGTCAAGAGCGAGCAGGGCTGGGTCGCCTCGTTCCACCGGGAGCTGGCGCTGCTGCTCGCCCGCAAGCTCGGCCGGCGCGATGCGTTTGCCCTCTGGCGGGACGAGAAGGTGCGTGGCAACGACGAGTTCGAGGACACCATCGATGCGGCCTTCCGGCACAGCGCCGTGGCGATCTTCGTGCTCTCGCCCGGCTTCGCCGCGTCCACCTGGTGTTGCCGCGAGCTGACCGGATTCTGCGAGCGCCTGGAAGAGGAGGCGGATGTGCGGCTGGAGGGGCGGTCGCGTGTGTTCAAGGTGCTCTTCGCCCACGTTCCGGAGGAGGAGATGCCGCCGGACGTGCAGCGCCTCCTGCCGCGGACGGTCGGTTATGCCTTCTTTCAGCGCGACCCGTCCACCGGGCGCGAAGTGTCGTTCCGGCGCACGGAGGAGCAGGATGAAGACCAGCGGTACTGGTGCAAGCTGGACGACCTGGCGCGCGACCTCGCCGAGATGCTCAAGACCTTGCGGCGCCTCGGCGGCAGAGATGCAGAGGAAGAAGAGGACGACGACGCGCCGATGCCGGGACCTGCGGTGGCTGCGGCGCCCGCCGTCTATCTGGCCGAGGCCACGGACGACCTGGAGCCGGATCGGGAGGACCTCCGGCGCACCCTCGTGCAACGCGGCGTCACCGTGCTGCCGGAGCAACCGCTGCAGCCGGACGGCGAGGAGCTCGCCGAGCAGGTGCGGACGGATCTCCGCCGGGCGGCCCTGTCGATCCATCTGCTCGGTGCGTTCTATGGCCGCCGGCCGGCGGGAGAGGCCCGCTCGTTCACCCATGTCCAGCTCGATCTCGCGGCGGAGGTGGCCCGGGAACGGGCCGGGCCGGGCACCGGCCTGCCGCGCTTCGTCTGGATGCCCCGCAGCCTCGACGTCTCTGCGCTGCGCTCCGACCAGCAGGCCCTCGTCCAGGCCGTGGAGGAGGAACCGGATTCGGCGTCGCCTGCCGCGGTGCTCAAGGTCGGCCTCGAAGAGCTCAAGGAGACGGTGGTCCGGAAGCTGGAGGAGCTGTTTCCCCGGCCTCCCGAGCCGTTGGTCACGGAGACGCCGGGTGCCGTGGTCTACCTCTCTTGCCGGCCGGAGGACGATCCGGAGGCCGAGGCCCTCTGCGATCTTCTCCAGGCGGCCCGGCATGACGTGGTCCTGCCCCTGCGGGAGGGACAGCCCGCCGAGCTCGACCTGCACTATCGGACCAATCTCCAGTATTGCGATGCCCTGCTGGTCCTCTACGCGCGCTCGCCCCTCCCGTGGGTGCGCGACGAGCTCCTCAAGGTCCGCCGCCTGCTGGCCGGACGGCGCGACTTCGTCCTGTCGGTCTACGACGGCCCGCCGCCGGAGAAGGAGGAGCTCGGCCTCGCCTTCCACAATCTGCTGCTGATCGAGTGCCGGGATGGCCGCCGCGCGGAACGGCTGCGGCCTTTCCTCGACCGGCTCGGAGGCCGGCCGTGAGCGACGCCGTGCCTTTCACCAACCCGTTCCCGGGGCTGCGCCCGTTCGAGAGGCACGAAGCCGGCCTCTTTTTCGGCCGCCGCGACCAGGTGCACGAGCTGCTCGGGCGGATGCGGCGCCACCGGTTCCTGGCCGTGGTCGGATCGTCCGGCTGCGGCAAGTCGTCGCTGGTCCGGGCCGGCCTGCTCGCGGCGCTGGACGGCGGGTTTCTGGTCGAGCCGGGAGGTGGATGGCGCATCGCCGTGATGCGTCCGGGGGGCGCGCCGATCCAGCAGCTGGCGAAGGCGCTCCACGCTCCGGGTGCCCTCGGCGATCTGTATCCGGACCCGGGTGAGCTGGACGCCCTGGAGGCGACGCTGCGCCGGGGCTCGCTGGGGCTGGTCGAGGCCGTCGCCGAAGCGCCGCTGCCTCCCAAGGTCCGCCTGTTCGTGCTGATCGATCAATTCGAGGAGCTGTTCCGTTTCGGCTCCGATCTCGAACGGTCGCAGCGCGAGGCCCGCGCCTTCGTCAAGCTGTTTCTGGAAGCGGTGGCCCAGCGTGAATGGCCGGTGTACGCAGGGATCACCATGCGCTCGGATTTCCTGGGCAACTGCGCCGCCTTGCCCGGGTTGCCGGACGCGATCAATCAAGGCCTCTATCTCGTGCCCCAGATGGGGCGGGACCAGCTGCGCGAGGCGGTGCGCGGGCCGGTGGAGCTCTCGGGTGCCCGGATCACCGAGCGGCTGCTCAACCGGCTGCTCAACGACCTGGGGGAGGACACCGATCAGCTGCCGATTCTCCAGCACGCCATGATGCGCCTCTGGTCGCTCTGGAGCGAGGGATTGCGCGAAGCACCGCTCGATCTGGAGCTGTACGGCCCGATCGGCGGCGTCGCCCAAGCGCTGTCCCTCCACGTCCAGAAGGTGTATGACGATCTCGATCCGGAAGGCCGGCGCATCGCCGAGTGGATGTTCCGCAAGCTGACCCGGACCACTGCGGAGCGCCAGGTGATCCGCCAGTCCGTCCTGCTGGGGCAGGTGGCGCGCGACGCGCGGGTGACGGCCGGCGCCGTGGCCGCCGTCGCCGAGCCGTTCCGTGCGCCCGGCCGGTCGTTTCTGATGCCGCCCTGCTCCGACGTGGAGACGCTGACCCCCGAAACGGTGCTCGACATCTCGCACGAAAGCCTGATCCGGCAATGGGAGCCCCTGAGCACCTGGGCCTCCCTGGAAGCCCGGGACGCGCGCCTGGTGCGGGAGATCCAGGGCGGAGCCGCTCTCTGGGACGAGAAGGGGCGCGAGCCGAGCTATCTCTGGCAGGGCCGGCGCCTCGCCGAGGCCGAGGAGTGGAGGAAGGCGCATCCGGAGAGCTTCGCCGAGCGGGAGGAGGCGTTCGTCGTCGAGGGGATCCGGCTGCGCGATCACCAGATCCTGGCGCAGCGCGCGACCGAGCTGCCGCAGCGCGCCGCCGACGAGGCGGCGGCCCGCGAGAGCGCCATCGCCCACCGGCGGGCCTACGTGTACATCTCCGCGGCCGTCGGGGACGCTCCGTTCGTGGCCCGGCTGCGGCAAGCCCTGAGCGGCGCGAGCCTCGAAAGCTGGGCGCCCGACGGCACCCTGGCCGCGGGCGGCGCCGGCTTCGAGCAGGCGCTGGCGAGCATCGACGGCGCGGACGCCGTGCTCTGCGTGCTCAGCCCGGAGTCGGCGGCGTCCCCGTTCTGCCGCCAGGAGATCGATCATGCCCTGAAGCGGAACAAGCGGCTCATTCCGGTCCTCTACCGGGAGCGCGATGCCTCCCTCGCGCATCCCGCGCTCGGCCCGCTGGAGTGGGTGGACCTGCGCGACGGAGAGATCTCCGAGGCCGCCCTCGACAAGCTGTTCGCACGGATCGGGACCGACTTCGAATGGGTGCGCGCCCATACGCGCCTCCTGCTGCGCGCCGCCGAGTGGCAGGCCCATCAACGCGAAGCGAGCCTGCTGCTCCGGGGCCGGGAGCTCAAAGAGGCGGAACGGTGGCTGGCGGCGAGCACCGCGCACCGGCTGCCCCGGGTCACCGACGACCAGACGGCCTACGTGATGGCCAGCCGCAAGAACACGTCGCGCTGGATGAGCCTCGCCGTAGGCATCCTGACCGTGGCCCTGCTGGGTACGATCGGGCTCTCCCTCTTCGCCTATGTCCAGTGGCGGCAGGCGGAGGAGCAGAGAGTCCAGGCGGCACGCGAGCAGTCTATTCGAAAGGGATGGACGATCACCCCGGGGGACCTGGCAGGGCCGGGGAGGGCGTCAGATCCGGAGACGCAGGCGTTGCCGCCTCTGGGGCCACTCCCTCCCCCGGAAGGCGCGGAGCGTCTCTCGGCGGCAAGCGCCGCAGCCAACCAGCAGCTCGAAGCGCCGGAATCCGCGGTGGCGGAGCGGCGAGGCCGCATCGAGGTGCAGTACTTCCCGAAGGTGGTCGGCGGGCAGGCCGATCTGGAGGGCTTCGAGCTCACCCTCAACGGGCTGGGTTTCGTCCCGGTGCGCAGGGTCCCCTCGGGATCCTCCCCGACCAACGCGGTCTGGTTCGGCAGCGAGGTGGAAAAGGACGACGTGCAGCAGGTCGCCTATGCGCTGATCCGCGCCGGGATCGATCTGCGCTACATCGGATGCTTCGCCGACGAAGGCCGCCGGGCCCGGGTGATCCAGATCGGGGGCCGCCCCCTGTCGGCAGAAGACCCGCCGTTGACGGTCGAGGCGATCGAGCAGGGTTTCCCGATTCCGGACTGCCGGCAGGGCCGGGTCTCTGCCGCCGCGTCGAGCCGGTGAAAACCCCGCCCGGCGCGGCGGTCGCGTGAACTTTCCGCCGCCCGGCTCGCTTTTGCCCCTCTCGTGCACCTACCTTCTTAGAGGAAGAGATCCTCTCCAAACTTTCGACCTGGATCCGATGGATCCCCAACATGGAGATTTTTTACAATGAGACGATTTCATCACCTGATGCTGGCCCTTGTGCTCCTTCTGCCTGTGCTGGCCGCCGTGCCTGCCCACGCGCAGCAGGGGCAGGCGGTCGCTCTGAAGATCGATGCCGCGAAGGGCGTCGACAGGCGTGTCGACTATGCCTCGCTGGCGCAGGTCGGCCCTTGGGACGACCGCAACTACCTGCTGACCGCCGAGGACCTGGCCCTGCTGCCGCCGGGTGAGCGGACGCAGCTCGACGCGATCCCCGCCTTCTTCCGCGTCGAGATGCGGCGCAAGAACCCGGGCATGCCGCGCACCGGCGAGGCGCAGTATCCGCGCAGCGCCCTGCAGATCTTCTATCTGCGCCACGGCGGCTTCCTCATCGACGGCCTGCTCTACCGCCGGGCGGTGCGCCGCAACGGCGCGTTCGTCGTGCTCAAGGAGCAGCCGGTGACCCTGGAAGAGTGGTCGGAGGAGAACAAGGCGCTGGCGGGGGATGTCCGCGTCACCTCGCCGACGGGTGCCTCGGAGTCCGCGGTCAAGATCCATCCGCTCGACGGCAACAAGGTGATCGGCGGCGCGAACGGCCCCGGCTCCGGGCAGAAGATGTTCTATTCGACCAACGGCGGAACCTCCTGGACCGCCTCGGCCGCCTTGCCGCTCGGCAGCACCTGCTGCGATCCGACGGTGGACTGGTCGGCGGACGGCACCAAGGCCTACACCTCGACCCTCGGCGGCTGCGGTTCGGTCTGCAACGTCTGGGTCTACCGCTCCGGTGACGGTGGCGCCACGTGGACCGACCTGGAGACGCTGACCCCGGGCGATCCGCGCCGCGAGGTCACCAGCGCGAGCACGTCGGACAAGGAGTTCATCCACGTCGACAAGTTCGGCACCTCGCCGCGCAAGGACAACGTCTATCTCTGCTGGCACGACAACAACACGCTCAAGTTCTCGCGCTCGACCGACTTCGCCAACACCTGGAGCGCGCCGCTCACCATGTCCTCGGGCACCACGCAGTCGGGCATCGGTTGCGACATCTCCTCGGACAAGAACGGCAACGTCTACTACTTCTGGCCGGCGACCAACGGCAAGACGATCCTGTCGCGCCGCTCGACCGACGGCGGTGCCACCTTCGCCGCGGCGGTGACCGTGGCCAACACCCAGGACGGCTATGACTTCGCCATCCCGGCGATGGAGACGCGGCGCGCCTTCATCTATGCCGCGGCGGATGCCGACCTGTCGAACGGCGCCTTCGCCAACCGCGTCTACGTCGCCTGGACGGACACCACGGCGGCCGAATCCGCCACCGCCGCGAACAACCATGCCCGCATCCAGGTCGCCTACTCGGACAACGGCACCACCTGGACCGTGCGCACCCCGCACGAGACGGCCGATGCGAACACGGTGGACCGGTTCCATCCCTGGATCGGCGTCGGCTCGGACGGCACCGTCCACGTCATGTACTACGACACGCGGCAGAACGCGGCCCGCACGAGCGTCGACATCTACTACAGCAAGTCGACGGACGGCGGAAACACCTGGTCGGCGCCGGTGCGCGCGACGAGCGTGACCTCGCCGCACAACGAGGAGCCGAACCAGTGGGGTGACTACAACGGCCTCGACGTCCTCGGCGCCCAGGTGATCGGCGTGTTCACCGACAACCGCAACGAGAGCGGCGGCACGACCGACTCGGCGGACATCTACGCCGCCGCGGCGCCCACCGGTGCCCCCTGCACCCCGCCCGCCGCACCGACCGGCGTCACCGCCACCGCGGTGAGCACCAGCCAGATCAACGTCTCCTGGACGGCCTCGGCCGGAGCGACCTCCTACAACATCCTGCGCGCCACCACGAGCGGCGGCCCCTACACCCAGGTGGGCACCTCGGCGACCACCTCGTTCTCCAACACCGGCCTGACCTGCAACACGGCCTACTACTACGTCGTCCAGGCGGTGGGTGCCTGCACCTCGGGCAACTCGGCGCAGGCCACGGCGACCACCAGCACCTGCCCGGTGGGCGGCAACCAGGTCTTGACCTCCTCGGCCGCCCCGGCCGTGGCGATTCCGGACAACAACACCACGGGCGTCACCAGCACGATCAACGTGGCGGCCTCGCAGACGATCACCAGCGTCAGCGTCACCGTGGGCATCACCCACACCTACCAGGGTGACCTCGAAGTCGCCCTGATCGGCCCGGACAACACCAC
>DIHE01000170.1 GCA_002420005.1 Holophagales bacterium UBA5704
AAGCTTCCGAGGTGAGCCCGTAAGCGTATCTCTGGAGACTTCCCGGGATGTGCCGCCTCCATCAGGACACCTGGTGAGGCCGTCAGCCAATCTGCCGGGAACATCGCAAGCTGCGGTGACCCTGAGCTTGCCCCGGTACCGTGGACACCCGAAAGAGCCCCATACTTGGGGCATTGAGGTGTCGTATGAGGCGTGATCGCAGGTCTTTTACGTCGGAGTTCAAGCGAGAGGCAGTGCACCTGGTGACGCAGGAGGGGCACAGCCTGTCGGCGGTGGCACGCGACCTGGATCTGGATCCCAAGATGCTTCGCCGGTGGCGCCAGGAAGTGGAGAAAGAGGGGGCTGGAGCCTTTCCAGGCAAGGGGCATCAGAGTCCAGAGGAGGAGGAGGTTCGACGTCTGCGCCGGGAGGTTGAACGCCTGCGCATGGAGCGTGAAATCCTAAAAAAAGCGTTGGTGATCTTCTCGGCCCCGGGAGCGCGGCAAGGTTGAAGTACGCCTTCATCAAGCGCCATATGGTCGAGTACCCGGTGTGTGTGCAGTGCAGCGTGTTGGGCGTTTCGCGCAGCGGGTACTACCAGTGGCTGGGCCGGCCGGAGAGCCGGCGCAGCCGGGAAGATCGCAGCCTGTTGGTGAAGATCCGCGCGGTGCATGAGGAGAACCGGCGGTTGTACGGCAGCCCCCGGATCCATGCCGCGCTGCGGGACCAAGGGGTGCGGTGTGGTCGCAAGCGGGTCGCTCGCCTGATGAGCGAACAGGGCCTTGAGTCGCAGCGTCGGCGGCGGTTTCGGACCACGACAAGGGCGGTGGCCAGTCGCCCGGCGGCGCCGAATCTCCTGGACCGACAGTGGGGAGCGGTGGGCGGCAGCAATCGCGTGTGGGTCGGCGACATCACCTACCTGTGGACCCAGGAGGGCTGGCAGTACCTGGCGGTGCTGCTGGATGTCTACTCGCGGCGCATTGTCGGCTGGGCCGATGGGGCACGACTGCACGAGGATCTCTGTCTACGGGCTCTCCAGGCCGCCCTGAAGCAACGGCGGCCGTCGCAGGGCCTTCTGCACCACAGCGACCGGGGCGGTCAGTACACCGGGTCGGCCTACCAAAGAGAGCTGGCCCGGCAGGGAGCCGATCCCAGCATGAGCAAGGCGGGCGACTGCTATGACAACGCTCTGGCGGAAAGCTTTTTCAGCACCCTGAAGGCCGAGTTGGCCGGCTTCGGCCACTTTGCCACTCGCCAGGAGGCGCATCATGCCCTGTTCGACTACATCGAACGGTATTACAACGGCCGTCGTCTCCACTCCTCGTTGGGCTATCGCAGCCCCGCGGAGTTTGAGAGACTCGAAAGAGGGGGCGTGGCACCAGGTCATGAAGAAGAGCAAACAACACTCAAGTCGGAGCCTGAAGGGCTGGGGGCCCCTGTGGTAGGCCCAGCTCTGAGCCCTTAACCTGGTGTCCGTGGTACCGGGGCAGCTTCACCCTCTCTCTCGGGTTGGGGGCGGCGCCCCTTGCGGGCGCGGGCCCGTAGCCTCGGGTTTCAACCCGAGGCGGCGGCGCGTACGTCTTCCCGGCGGCGGAACGTTCCCGAGATCCGCGGTCGGGAGTGGTCCGCCGGCACCATCTCCACGAGCGTTCCATCCAGAGGGCCTTCCATGATGCGGTTCGAGCTGCCGGGACGCCCAAGAACGCGACGCTCAACCGCGGAGGTCGGGGAGTCCGCAGCCCCTTGGACGCTCTCTGACCTACCTGGATTGTTGACCGACCTGCCGTGGACGATAAGCCTGCCAGGAAGAATCGGCCCAACCTGCGGCAAGTCAAGGGCTTGGCGAGCCACCGGCGCTGCCGGGCGGAATGATGGCCGACCGGCTATCACTCCGCCACCCCGTGACCCTGGGCGCCATGGGACCCGGATAAGCCACCGAGCGATCGAGCCAACTCCCACGAATACCGGCACTTAGCCGATACTGGTGGCCTGCATGATCGGCCGAAGGTGTCGGATCAACCACTGGCCGGGGGCACAGGTTGGCACAGGTCGAGGTGTGATACACGACGCCACGGAGACCATCTTGACGTGCATAAAGGACAGGCGTAGAGTGGCTGAAGTCGATGAAGCTGAAGAGCTTACTGCCAATGCCCGAGAAGGTCTTTGCAGGCGCCGCAGCTCCAGGAGAGCCGGTAAGGTCGTTGGCGCCGAATAGGTAAGCTCACGGTTAGGCGGCGAGTTCAGTCCGGTGCGAATAACAAGCAGCGGTCTTCAGACATCCGCAAGCAGCGCTGAGTCTCTACTCCGCACGCTTGACGTCCGCGACTCGCTTGGCGGGGCAGAATACTGGCTCTCCGAGGACTTCGCACCCCACCCGTGTCTCGCGATCCGCTTCAGTTCTGCCCTTGCAGACGTCCACTATTTCCCACAGGCGCGTCACCCCGGCTTTCGCATGCTGAGCCGACTCGACCTCCCGCGCGACGCTTCGACACTCTTCCGTTTCGAGGGTTGCGATCCTGCGGCCGGCGAACCAGTACCGAATGCGTTCGTCGTCTCGGTGGCCGACGCGCTCCATGCGGCCGTCGAGTTCTTCGAGACTGGCGCCATGCCGCGATCTGCGTCCTGGCTTGAGCTGTGAGCTTGTCGCCGCCTAACCCCTCGTTGCAGCGGACGCGCCAAAAGCGGCGCGCCGCTGAACTCGAGTATCGTTACGCGTCATCACTCGGAACAACCGGAGGCACTCATGCCTGAAGGCGCGACCACCATCAGCGAGGACACGAGGCGCTCGAAGTGGCGAGGTGATCTTGTCGCTCTCATCACTCAGCAGGAGTCGCGGTTTCGCACAGGAAAGGCTCGTTGGAACTTTTGGTACTACAGCAGCATGTATGGCGCCGTCCTGTTCAGCGCGTCATCAGCACTCGTCCTGAAGCTGGAAATGGAATGGCTCAAGGGTGATGGGCAAACCGACGCCGCAGCGCTTCTTGCGACTCTCGCTGCGATCCTTGGAACAGTTAGCTCCACTGGAAACTTCGAGCGCCGCTGGCGCTCGTCGCGTCAAGCTCGGGCAACGATGCAGAAGCTTCAGGCCGATCTTCAGAATCCCGACGTCGACCTCGCCGCTGTAGCAAAGGAGTACAAGCGAGCAATCGACGCGTACCAAGATGGCGTGGTTGGAAATGACGCCTAACCCAACCCCTGCAGCGGACTCCTGGCGCAGCGTCAGGCTGGTCTGTAAGATAGTCACTGGACGACTGGACGAAATTGATGTGGCAGCGATCCCGCTGCAGTGTTATCCTTAGGAGGAGCAAGCCCGTGATGGAAGAAGAGGGGCGCAGGTGATTGCTATACGATGAGGAAGTTATGACGACATTTGAGGATATTTCTGACCGTTTCAAGGCGTGCTTAACGGCAGGCCCGGCAAGTGAGGAGATGATCAGCGCCGCTCAGTCTCAGTTGGGCGTCCGTTTTCCCCCAAGCTATCGCCGGTTCCTGGAGACCTACGGGGCTGCGCTGTGTCCTGACATTGAGATCGCCGGCTTGTTCACGGTAAGGGACGAGAACGAGCCGCCTCTCTGGTCTGATGTAGTGACCTCGAATCTCCAGATGCATCGCGCGGCCCGGCTCCTGTCGAGCGGCCTTGTGGCCATTTCGGGCGACGGAGGTGACTACACTTACTGCCTCGACACAACGAGTTCGCAGCTGGGTGAAGAGTGTCCCGTCGTCGCGCTGGGACCGGGTGTCGACTGCGTTTTGATCGGGGAAAACTTTCCGGATTTTGTAGTCCGCAGCTTCGAGGGGCGAGTTAATTTCTAACTGCAAGGTGTCCCGTCCGCCCTGAGGTTTCTGTTGGATTGGGGCGCCGCTTTCGCGGCTCGTCGGTGCGGATGAGCTGGTGGCGGCCGAGCTTTTGGGCAGATCTGCCTGCTTCTCGCGCCGTTCTTCCCGCCTGAGCCGAGGACGCTGAGCGCCGAGGCGTGGTTCTCCCTGCGGACGGTGTTGGGCGGATTCATCGTAGCTGTTGTCACGATCAGCTCGGTGTCCAGACGCCGACCAGCGCACCTTTCCAGGCCGAGACCAAGCGAGCAGGTTTGCTCCTCCGGTTGGTACCGCCATGCCAGGCCTGCGCTGGTGTCCGTCCTTCGGGGTGCTGATGGGGGCGCAGGTGGTTGTACCAGGCGCAAAACTCGTCGAGTCCCTCCTGGTTCAGTGGCTGCTGGCCGCCGAGGCTCTCCATCCTGGGTTACGACGGAGCCGGCCGTCTGGTCCAGTCGGCCCAGGTACCGGCGCCCTTGGCCTCAGCGCCGAACAACAGCCGGCTCGATCCGGCGACGCTCGCCGCGCTGCCGGAAGGCGCCGCCTTCACCTACGACGCCGCGCAGAACCTCCTGGCGCGCACCGTCCGCCAGTCGGGAGCCCCGAAGACGGAAGAGATGCCGCTGGACGCTTCGGGCCGCAACCGTCCGGCGTCGGTGAACGGTAAGCCCCTGGAGTGGGACGCCAACGGCAATCTGACCCGCAAGGGAGACCTGCGGTTCCAGTACGACGACCGCAACCGCTTGACCAAAGTCACGAACCTGGCCGGTCAAGAGCAGGCGAGCTACGCCTACGACGCCTTCAATCGCCGCCTCCAGCGCACCGTGGGCAGTGAAGCGAGGGAGACGGTCTGGAGCGGTTGGCAACCGATCGAGGAGTACAGGAACGGGCGACGCTGTGCTCCAGGACACCGTCCCGCCGCGCGTCGAGCAGGTGGCAGTCCGCCGGAAGATGGTAACCATGTTTAACATGCTGATTTTTTTGAGAGAATTAGCCAGCCAGCTGGCTAATGTTCAAGAGGCAAAACGTGTTCAGTTTTCCTGCTGGGCGGCCGAGAGGGTTTTGGTGCGAGCATACGATCCCTTGTTGGCTCGCATCGGTGCTAGCACTCTCGCATCACTTGAACTCACGTTGGCACGGTTGCGAGAAAGTGCAGCGGATGGCAAGTCGTTGCCTGAAGAGGTGCTTCTGCGCTGGCGTAGCACATGTGAAAATTTTGAATGGGAGCCGGCTGAAGGTGGAATCGAAGCGATGCATGCAGACTTCCTCGCTGCAGAAGCAGTGGAGGCGGCGATGCGCGCTTTCGAAGTAGGCCTTTCCAAATCTCCAGAGGCTGCTGCGCATGCTGCTGAGCGGATGTTGAACTGTATCGACTTCGAGCTGCAGATGGTGAAGGGAGTCGAGAATTCAACCGAGCATGAGCTTTTTCAGGAGGAGGTTCGAGCTCAAAAGCAGAAACTAGATGAGTTGCGGAGATGATTTACGTGTCCCGTCCGCCCTGTCCGCCGTGAGGGTTCTGTTGGCTTTGGGAGCCGCTGCGGTGGAGGAGGAGCTCGCCTACGACCTCTTCCGAGGAAGTCGACACCGCCGCACTGGCCGCCGCGATCACCGCCGGTCATCTGACCCTGACGCCCGCGGGCGGAGCACCCATCGCCCTGACCGCCACCCAGCGGGTCCAGGAAGGCCTGCAAGCCCGCCGCCGCGAAGCTCGTCGAGCCCCTTCTGGTTCAGATCCCCGCGCTGGCCGCCGACGCTCTCCAGGAAGCGGTGGGCCGTCCTGAAGGTGCTGAAAAGGCATTCGATCCTGCCGTTCTGCCGTTCTGATGTTATGCCAAGGGGCGAAGAGCACAGTGTGCTTATGGCGGATGCCCGACCGCCTCATCGTCTTTCGGATCATCCCTCTTCAATGCTTGTGCAGATCTTTGTGCATCAGCCTTCGGCTCTCGGCGAGGCGCTCGGCGGCGGGGAGGCGGCGGAGACGGTCGGTGAGGTCTTCGTCGGCTTCGTTGCGCAGGTTGCGCGCCACCAGATCGAGCAGGCGGGCGGGAAAGCCGCGCTCTTCGAAAAAGGTGCGGTGGCTCTCCAGGCTGCGGGCGGCGGCCACCGCGCAGGTGGGGAGCGATTCGAGACCGCCGAGAGGGGGCTCGGGGGCTCCGGCGGCGATCTCGGTGCGCCGGGCGATGGCGAGGGCCTCGTCGCTCCGCAGGCCGTCTTCGATACAGGCGGTCACCGCGGCGAGGAGGAGATGGGGGAAGGCGCTGCCGTCCGGGGTGCGGTACTCGATCGTCGGGCGCGCCACGTTGGGCGGATAGCGACCGGCCTCTCCGGGGTTCATCGGCAGGTCGAGACGCTCGGCCGTGGCGAAGGAAAGGGGGACGCGGATCATCGCGCCGCGGTGGCTCTCGCCCCAGGAGAGCCGGGTCGGCGCCTCCTGGCCGGGGACGAGCCGCAGATAGCTGGAGGCCACCGTGTTGCCGAAGGCGGCGAGCGGGGCGGCGTGGCCGAGCAGGCCGCCGACCAGGCGCCGCGCCTCGTCCGACAGCCCGCCGTCCGCGGCATGGATGATGTTGCGCCCGTCCCGGGTGAGCGCCAGGTGCAGATGCATGCCGCTCCCGGCCATCCCCTCGTCGAGCTTGGGCACGAAGGTGAGTGAGGCGCCATGGCGGTGTGCGGCGACCCGCATCATCCAGCGCAACACCGGCAGCCAGGCGGCCAGATCCTCGACCGGCATCAGGTCGAGCTCCAGCTCGAACTGCTCGGCCCGCCGGCCGTCGAGCTCGGGATCGCCCGAGGCGACCCGGTCGATGTAGCCGACCTCGGCGTGGACGTATTTGACCCGGCCGGTCAAGGCGGCGGCGAGGCGCAGGATCTCGTCGGCGATCGCGCGGCCATGGAGAAAGGGCTCGCTCTGGTGGTAGTTGCGCTGCGCCCGGCCGGTGAAGCGGTCGTCGCCACGGTCGAGGATCAGATAGTGCTCCAGCTCGGCGAGCGCCAGCAGCTCCAGGCCGGTCGCCTGCCGCAGCCGGCCCACGGTGTGGGCGAGGACGGTGTCGGGCGTGAGCGGCGAGGGCGCGCCGTCCCGGCCGGCGAAGCGGCAGACCACGTGCAGCTCGTCCGCCCCCCAGGGATCGAGGAAGGCGTGGCGATACACCGGCACCACGTAAAGATCGCTCGCCCCCACCTCGAACAGGCCGGGGAACAGGCTGGAGCCGTCGACCCGCTCACCGGCCGCGAGAAGCCGGTCGAGCGAGGCGCGGTCGGTGACCGGCAGGCGCAGCTCGCGCAGCTTGCCGTCGAAGGACGGATAGCGAAAGCTCACCACCCGGATGCCGGAGGTGAGACAGAGGTCCACCAGGTCGCGCCGCTGCCAGTCCGCCGGCGGTTTGCCGAGCTTCTGGACCAGGGGCCGAACGTCGAGTTGCAGGTCGTCACGGGCATCGCTCATCGCGGTTCTCGCCTCACGAAGTGGTCGGGCGGACTCTACCATTCCCGGTCGCGGGAAGCGCTTCCGGCTGCGGGAGGGGGCGCGGGCCGCCGACTGTTCGAGCCTACCGCGGCCACTCGTTCGGGGTCAGGACTCCATCGCGGTTGTGGTCGAGGCGTTCGAACAGGGCGGGGATACCGACCCATTCGAGGCGGTTGATGCGATGGTCCTGGTCGCGGTCCTGGGAGCGAAAGCGGCTCTGGGCCTGTGGGGTGCTGTCCAGCCTCCAGGTGTTCAGGAGAAGCGCGATGGGATCGCGAGGAATGGTGGCGCCCGGCAGGTCCGGCGGACGTGCCTCCTGTGGAGCCGGATGCCTCTCGGGCCGCCCGGGTGGAAAGGTGTTCGGGGTCAGCAGCTCGCTCGGGCTCAGGCGGCCGTTCTGGTCGCGGTCAACGACATCGAAGCTCTCCGCTGCGAGCGGCCATTCTTCGCGCTCGACGGTGCCGTCGTGGTCCTGGTCGAGTTGCGCGAAGCGCTCGGCATAGGGGCTCGGGGCCTCCTGGGAAGCTGCGCCGCCGAGCGCGAGGGCCAGGAGGGTGAGGGTGAGGGCGAGGCACGGATGTGAAGACCGCAAGGCCACCTCCTTTGTGAGAACAACGGTCACCACGACGCCATCTTCGATGGTACCCTTTTTGCCAGGGGGACGGAGCTGCGAGGGACCGCATCCTCGACGTCTTTGGGCCGTCGCCAGAAAACACCACCCGGAGGAATGCGTGTACGAAGCCAAGACCAAGCCGACGGACGCGAGCGTGGCGGCCTACTTCGCCGGAATCGAAGACGAAAAACGCCGGAAGGACTGCGAGGAGATCGCCGCCCTGATGCAGCGGGTCACCGGGTGCGCTCCGCAGATGTGGGGACCCGGCATCGTCGGGTTCGACCGCTACCACTACAGGTACGAGAGCGGGCACGAAGGCGATTCCTGCGTCGTCGGGTTTTCCTCCCGCAAGAGCGAGGTCAGCGTCTACCTCCTGGCGGGCTATGAGGCGCCGGAAACCAAGGACCTGCTGGCCCGGCTCGGCAAGCACCGCATCGGCAAGGCCTGCCTCTACATCAAGCGGCTCTCGGATGTTCGTCTGGATGTGCTGGAGGAGCTGGTGGTGCGCTCCGTGGCGGAGACTCGGCGCCGGTATCCGGCGGCGCAAGGCTGACCAGGCCCGCCCATGTGCGCCTCCGGCCCGTCCCGCGAGGTGGTTTCGCGGTGGGCACGGAAGAGGAAAAGATGGAGAAGGGGGTTTCTTCCCCCGGGAGGTGGCATCATGTTCAACCGCTTTTGTCCCGGCGGTGGCGCCCTCCTTCTCCTTCTTTCCTTGGCGCCTTCCGTCTCACTGACCGCTCAGCCTGTCCCGGAAAGCCCACCGCAGGTCTTCGCCCAGGCCTATCTCGCCCAGGCGGTCCCCGCGGCCGTGGCCTTCGACGCCGACGGTGACCTGTTTTTCGCGTTCGTGCGGGGAGCGATCGATTTCAACCTCTGCATGCGGAGGTGGGCTCCGTGTCTGGGTTCGGTGGATGGCCTGAGCGTGGATCGTTTCAAGGCGTCCGCCCAGCAGGCGTTCGACTTCGGCGGTATCTCTCACATCGACTACGATCCCGCGATCGCCAGGACCCGAGAGGGCTCCGTGGCGGTCTGGCGTGGGGAGAGCTACTGCCTTTTCTGGGGATGGTGTACGCCGACCGATGGCAGCGGCTCGGCCATCTATGGCCGCCGGATCGGAGGCGGGGGACCGGTCGGCGAGGTGTTCCAGGTCAACGTGCACACCGAGGGCAACCAGTTCTCTCCGGCGGTCTCGGTCTCGCCTCTGGGTGGGTTCACCGTGGTCTGGGCCAGCGACGGAGGCGACCGCCCCGGCGTCCTGGCGCGCAGCTTCAGCGAGGCTGGAGAGCCGGGCCCCGAGTTCCGGGTCAGCACGGCGATCGCTTGGCCGCAGGTGGCCCATGGACCGGACGGCGAGGTCCTGATCGTCTGGGAGCAGGGAGGTGTCCAGGCGGGTCTGTTCGACACGGGAGGGCTGCCGCTGGGCCACCGGCACCGGATCGACGACTCCGTCTCGGCCACCGGTCCCATCCTCACCGCCCTGCCCGACGGCACCGGCTATGTGGTGGGATGGGTGGATGAAACAGGAGTGGTCCGCGTCCGGCGGCTCGACGTGCGCGCCTGGCCGGTCGGTTCGTCGGTGGCCGCGACCTTCCCTCCGGAGGATCAGCTCGGCTGGTTCGATCTGGCCGCCGATGAGACCGGCGGCGTGCTGGTCGCCTGGTGGGGCAACCAGGACGGCGCCGCCGGCCCCGTCCAGGGGATCTTCACCACTTACCTGGATGGCGGTGGAGAAGCCCTGACGCGCAGCGCGCAACTGAGCGGATCGCACGATCAGGCACAGCTCGGCGTCCAGGTGGCGTCGGATGGCCTCCGGGCCTACGCGGTCACGTGGTACTCCCCGATTGTGCAACCGGTCTACCCTGGGTACCGCTACTTCGTCCGACGTCTCAACCTGCCGGGTGGGCCTTGTGCCGCGGATGCGTCCCACCTCTGCCTCCAGGACCGGTTCGAGGTTGAGGCGCGCTCGGCGTCTCGAGCGGAGGGCCGTGCCGTGCCGTTCGCGCCGTCCACGGGCTTCTTTGCCTTCACCGACGCGGCCGGCTGGGATCTGGGCGTGAAGATTCTCGACACCCGGGCGAGCACGGCGCACTTCTCGCTGTTCGAGGCCAACCTGTGCGAGCCGGAGACGTGGGTCCGCATCACCGACACCCGGACGGGCGCCGTGCGCATCGATCGCTTCGAGGCCAACCGCCTGTGTGGCGTGCGCGACGGTGTGGCGTTCGACGCCGAGCTGGCACCGAAGGTCTCGGTTGCGTGTCGTCGCGGGCCGGCGACCCTTTGCCTGCTCGACGGCCGCTTCCTGGTCCGACTGCATGGGCGCCCTGGGTCCACCGGCCCGCAGCGGCTCGCCGGAGCCGTCGCCGGAACGGATCGCTCGGGGGTCTTCTGGTTCTCCAGCGCGGACAATCCCGTCGCCGTGGTCCAGATGGTCGATGGCCGGGCGATCAACGGGAAGGTGTGGGTGTTGGTCGGCAGCCTGGCTCCACAGCCCTTCACCCTCACCGTGACCGATCTGGCGACCGGCGTGCGCAAGGCCTACCCCCATGCCTGGGGCGACGTCTGCAGCCGGATGGACAAAGAGGCCTTCTGACGGAAGGCGCCCGGGGTTGCGCGCGATCCATTAAAATGGCGCCGCCGTCATGCATCGCTTCCGGCGCCTCGCCCTGCTGCTCGTGCTCGCCGCTCCCTGGTGGCCCCGGGGGAGCGGCGGACAGCCGCCGCCGCCGTTCGCTCCGGAACCGCCGGGAGCGGAGGGGGAGCGCCTGTTCCGGAGGATCTGGATCGAGCCCCAGCCCCGGCCCGTCTTCGGTGACGGTCTCGGCCCGCTGTTCAATGCCGCGTCCTGTGCTTTCTGCCACTTGGCGGAGGCCGGCGCGGTGCATCCGCCCGAACCGGGCCATGGCGAGGCGCCTCTCCTCGTCCGGCTGAGTGTCGAAGGCGAGGCCGGACAGGTCCTGCCGGAGCCCCGCTATGGCTGGCAGCTCCAGGAGCGGGGAGCCGGAGGCGTTCCGGCCGAAGGGCGGGCCGTGGTGAGCTGGACGGAGAGGCCCGGTCGGTATCCGGACGGTACGCCCTACCGGCTGCGGGAGCCGTCGCTGCGCTTCGCCGATCTGGCCGACGGGCCGCTCGCACCGCGGGTGCAGACCTCCCTGCGCTTTCCGCCGGCACTCGCCGGGCTCGGCCTCCTGGAGGCCGTGCCCGAAGCCGAGATCCTGCGCGGAGCCGATCCGGACGATGCGGATCGCGACGGCGTCTCGGGCCGCCCCAACCGGGTCACCGATCTGCGCACCGGCATCCCGGCCCTGGGACGGTTCGGCTGGAAGGCGGGCCAGCCGACGCTGGAGCAGCAGAACGCCACCGCCTTGCAGGAGGACATGGGGATCACCTCGGATCTTTTGTTCCTCCACGCCTGCCGGCCCGCACAGCAGCGCTGCCGGGCGTCCGACGCCGCGGGAGGCCCCGAGATCACCGCGCAGGAGCTTGAGCGCCTCACGCAGTTCACCCGCAGCCTGCCGGCCCCGGCGCGGCGCGGCGGGCCGGACCCGGCCGTCGCCCGCGGCGCGGCGCTGTTCCGGAGCGCCGGCTGCGCGAGCTGCCACCGGCCGCGCCTTCTTGCCGCCGACGGGAAGCCGGTCGAGGCCTACACCGATCTCCTGCTGCACGACCTGGGCACCGGTCTGGCCGATGGCCGACCGGAATTCCTCGCCACCGGCCGCGAGTGGCGTACCGCGCCTCTGTGGGGGCTCAGCCGGGTGGTGGGAGGGGACGGCGAGGTCCGGCTGCTCCACGACGGCCGTGCGCGCAGCCTGGAGGAGGCGATCCTCTGGCACGGCGGTGAGGCCGAAGCTGCTCGCGAGCGGTTTCAGGGCTGGGGAGTGGGGGAGCGGGCGGCGTTGCTGCGGTTTCTCGGGTCGTTGTGAGCGGGCGCGCAGCACCCTGCGCGCCGCTCTTTCCGCTCAGAAGAGCTCGCAGTTGTTGACTGCGATGCAGTTGGTGAACCCGGCGCACTGGCCGAAGCACAGGTTGGAGAAGCAGTACTGGTAGCTCGGGCCGCAGCGCACTGTGGGTCCGCCCATCTGGTTGCAGATGGCGGTTTGGCTGGACGAGCACATCTTGTAGGCGTCGGCCGGCTGGGCCGGCCCGAGGATCATGGCCATCAGGGCGACGACGACGAGCACCTTGGCGAGAACGGCGACTCTCTTCACAAGCACCTCCTTGGTTAGGGGTTGACCTGCTGAATCGCGCGTTACCTTACCATGAGCGAACGCAGCCGCTCGGCGATCTGTTCGGGTCGCAGGACCTCCAGCGCCGCGCCGCGCTCGATGGCGCTGCGTGGCATGCCGTCGACGGTGGCGGTTTCCGGGCTCTGCACGATCGTGTGGCCCCCGGCGGCGAGGAGGCGGGCGAGCCCTTCGGCTCCGTCCGAGCCCATGCCGGTGAGCTGGATGGCGAGCGTCTCGGTGGGCCGGGCGAGGGCGAGGCTGGTGAAGAGCGCGTCCGCCGAGGGGACGTGCGACACGGGGACGTCGAGCGTCGGCGGAGTGCGGAAGGTGCCGTCCCGGTGGAGCTGGACGTGGCAGTGGGGAGGGGCGAGATAGATGCCTCCGGTCACCGGGGCCCGGCCGTTCTCCGCAAACCGCACCGGCTTCCCGGCGTGCTCGCCCAGCCAGGCGCGGAAGCTGTCGGCGAAGTCGGGGACGATGTGCTGGACGATGATCGCCAAGGCGAAGCCCCCGGCGGGCAGAGCCTTGAGGAGGTCGCCGACCAGCAGGGGGCCGCCGGTTGAGGCGGCGATGGCGAGGAGAGGGGGGACGGCCGGGTCCAGGCGCGGCGCGGCGGGCCGGCTCGGGGGGGCGATGACCGGGTGGCCGGCGGCGGGCTCCGCCGGGCGCGGCTTGCGGCGCACGATGGGGGTGCCGACCAGGCACTTGAGCGTCGCTTCGAAGCTGCGGCGATAGGCCGGGAGCTCCGGAGACGTCGCGGCCGGGGGTTTGGCGAGCACGTCGAGCGCGCCGGCCTCCAGGGCGCGAAAGACCAGGTGAGGATTGGTCGGGTCCCGCGCGGTGATCAGAATGATCGGCACGGCGTGCTCGGCCAGCACACGGCGGGTCAGCTCGATGCCGTCGCCATCCGGGAGGTGGACGTCCGCGAGGACGAGATCGGGCCGCCGCCGGTGCACCAGCCGCTCGGCTTCGGCGACGTTCTCCGCCGCGCCGGCCACGATGAATCCGGCCTGTTCCACAAGCCAGCAGAGAAACGCCCGCACCGTCGCCGAGTCGTCCACCACCAGGACGCGGGCGGGTGGGGACTGCGCGAGGCTCATCGTTCGAGCAGCTCCTCGACGATGGCGAGGAGCTGCTCCGCCTGGAAGGCGCTCTTGACGATGTAGCGGTCGGCGCCCAGGGCGGCGGCTTTTTGCAGGTCGTCCTGGCGGCCATATTGCGACACGACGACGATGGGAAGCCGGTCCCAGGAGGCGCGCTCGCGGATCTTGCGGATCAGCGTCAGCCCGTCCATGTGCGGCATCTGGATGTCGGTGACCACCAGGTCGACGAGTCGTTGATCGAGGGTGGCCAGGGCCTCGGCGCCGTCTTCCGCGACGAGCACGTCATAGCCCGCTTCGTCCAGGATCGACCGATGGAGGGCGCGGACGGTCGGGGAATCCTCCACGATCAGCACCCGCTGCCGGGCCGAGGGCGGTTCCGCCGCGGCGGGGAGGTCGGCCGCCGGCGTTTCGCCCGCGGTCCCTGCCGTGCGCACCAGCTCGCGAGCGTCGAGCAGGGGCACGATGTCGCCGTCGCCCAGGACGATCACGCCGGCGAGGAGGGCCAGCTCGGCGAGGTTGGCCGGCGGGGGCACGGCGGGCTGCTCGATCTCCCCCAGCACCTCATCCACCAGCAGAGCTTTGACCCCGTCGAGACCGCTGACCACGACGACGTGGCCGCGATCCGTCCGCTCGTGGACCCAGCCGAGCCGGGGACCCAGCGGCTCCAGAGGTACGGGGAGGCCGTTCCAGCGCACCAGAGGGCGCCCGGCGACGAGCTCGCCCGCTCCTCGCTGGAGCGCGAAGACGGCGGTCACGTCGTCGATCGGCAGCCCCGCGCGGTGCTCGCCGCAGCGGACGAGCAGCGTGCGGGCGGTCAGCAGACGGATCGGGACCCGCATCTCGAAGCGGGTGCCCTGGCCCGGTGTCGAGGTCAGCTGGCCGTCGCCGCCCAGCCCGCGCAGGCGGGCCCGCACGATGTCCAGGCCCAGGCCGCGGCCGGAGATCGCCGTGACCTCGCGGGCCGTGCTGAAGCCGGGATGGAACAAGAGCTCCAGGCTCTGGGCGGGCGTCCAGGCGGCGGCCGTGTCCGCTGCGAGGAGCCCCAGGGCGACGGCGCGGTCCCGCACCGCCTCCGCCGAGATGCCGCGGCCGTCGTCCTCGACCCCGATCGCCAGCATGCCCCCCTGCACCGCCGCCCTCACCTCGACCCGCGCCTGGCGCGGCTTGCCGGCCGCCTCGCGCTCCGCCGGGGTTTCGAGGCCATGATCGACCGCATTGCGCACCAGGTGGAGAAGGGGTTCCTGCAAGGCGTCCAGAATCGCGGCGTCCACCATCTCCTGGCGGCCGTGCAGGTGGAAGCGCAGCTCCTTGCCGAGATGCTGCGCGAGGTCGCGGGCGGCTCGCTGGAGCGGCACGCGCAGCCGTTCGAGCGGCTCCATGCGCATCAGGCGGACCACTTCGTGGAAATGCAGCAGCACCTGGTGAAGGCGGGCCACCTCGCGCCGCAGGTCGGGCGCGAGCCGCGGCGCGACGGCGGTCGTCGGGCTCGCTTCCTCGTCGAGACGGGCGACGAGAGCCGCGACGCGCGCCTCGATCAGGAACGCCTCCTCGACGCGCCGGAACAGCTCGTCGACGCGGCCGGCGGGGATGCGCAAGAACTCGTCCCGCTTCGGCACCGGTGCGGCGGCCGGAGTCGCCTCCGTGCCGGGGTCGGCCGCCGGCCGCAGCAGCCCGCGCGAGCTGGGTACGACGGGCGCGTCGGTGCCCGGTGCGGGCGCGTCGCCGGCCGTGCGCAGCCCCTGGAAGGAGGCCAGGAACGGCGCGGGGTCGAAGTCGACGCCCTGGAGGAAGGCGTCGAGGGCCGCGACGAATCCGTCGACCACCCGCAGGAACGCCGTGGTTTCCTGGGCGGTGGGGGCGCTCGCCTCCCGCACGACCGCCTGCAGGCGATCTTCCAGCGTATGGGCCATCTCCTCGATCGGAGCGAGACCGACGACGCGCGAGGCGCCTTTGACGGAGTGGGTCAGACGATAGGCCTCGTGCAGGGAGCGCAGAGCCTCCTCGGCGGGGGCTCCCTCGGTGGCCAGCAGGCAGGCCTGGATGGATTGAGCGCTCTTGCGCAGCTCCACCTCGAAGGTGCGCAGCAGGTCCGGGCCGTTCATCGAGAGGCCTTTCTCACACGCGATAGGCCGCCACGGTATCGCGCAGCTTGGCGGCGAGCCCGTTGAGGCTCTCGGCCGCCCGCTCGACCTGCTGGGTCTGGGCGAGCCCTTCCTGGACGCCGGCCTGGATCGACTTCATGGCCTGCGAGATCTGCTCGACCCCGGCTCCCTGCTGGGCGACGATGGCGACGATCTGGCGGCCCGACTGGCCGGACTCGTCCACCTGGAGCGTGAGCTTGTCGATCTTCGGCAGGATCGCGCTCACCGGGCTCAGCACCTCCTGGAGCCGCGCCTGGCCGGTTTCAACGAGCCGGACGGTGTCCGCGGTGGCCCGTTGCACCTCGCCGACGATTCCACGGATGCGCTGCGCCGACTTCTTGCTCTGCTCGGCGAGCGCCTTCATCTCCGCGGCCACCACCCCGAAACCGCGGCCGACGTCGCCCGCCTTGGCCGCCTCGATCGCCGCGTTGACCGCCAGAAGCTGGGTCTGGTCGGCGACGTCGCTGACGCTCTCGATGATCTCGCCGATTTGCTGGTTGCGGCCGGAGAGGCCCTGGACGCTCCCGACGATGGTCTGCAGCTCTTCGCGCGCCCGGCCGAGCAGGTCCGTCGTCTCGGCGAGCTGCACCTTGATCGACTGCCCGGACTCGACGGTCCGGGCGAGGGCGGCCTGGATCTCGCGCGCCCGTTCTCCCGCCACGCGGGCGGTCTCTTGCAGCTCGGCCGCCGAGGTGGTCGTCTCCTGGACCGCGCTCAACTGCGACTGGCTGGTCTCGGCGGTGCGCCGGGAGCTGGCGTTGATCTGGCTCGTCGCGCCGGCCACCGTGCTCGAACCGGCCTGGATCTCGTGGATCGTCCGCCGCAGGGTCTCGGTCATCCGGGCCACCGAGCTCAGGAGGCTGCCGATCTCATCCTGGCGGGCGGACGTCTCGACGTTGCCGGTGAGGTCCCCTGCGGCGATGCGCTCCAGGAGGCTCACGCACCGGCCGATCGGGAGGGAGATGCTGCGCGCGATGAGCACCGTGACCAGGGCGGCCGCCGCCAAGGTCAGGAGAGTGACCGCCACCAGCACCGCCAGGGCCGTCCGGACCTTCGCCGGGACCGCTTCGACGTCTGCTTTCATCGCCTTCGAATGATCGGCGGCGAAGGCATCGGCGGTGCTCTCCAGGCGGCGGATGTCGTCCTTGACCGGGCCCATGGCGGTGTTGGCCTCCGACGGCGTCTGGATCTGGCCGCTGCGGATCTGGGAGAGCACGTTGCGCAAGCCGGCCATATAGAGATCCAGGTCCTTGCGCATCGACCCCACGGTGGCGCGGCTATCCTCGTCGACCAGCGTGTCGAGCGTCTCCAGGTGCTCCAGCAGCTGTTGCTGCTGACTCTCCCACTTGCCGAGGTACTCGTCCTCCTTCTCGCGGGAGCCGAGATTGAGGAACAGGTCTTTCTCAAAGCGCCGCAAACCGAGGGTGTGGGCGCGCGCCTCTTGCGAATGCTCGACGATCGAGGCCTGCCGGGTGGCGGAGTGGAGCTGATCCGCGACGGTGCGGACGCCCCAGTACCCGGCGCCGGTGTTGACCAAGGCCAGCGCGAGAACCACGCCGAACCCCAGGGCCAGTCGTCCTCCGATCTTCAGGTTCTTGAGCATGCCTAGACTCCTCTCGCGTCGATGAAGCCCTTGACGGTCGCCGTGTCCAGCAGCAACCAGAGGTCCTGTGTGGCCGCGGTGATGCCGCGCATCAGCTCGGGTGCTCGCTCGGCGGGCAGCAGGTCGGGCTCGCGCACCAGACGTGCTCCCAGAAACTCTTCCACCGGCACCGCGGTGCGGCCGTCGCGGCCTTCGAGGACGAGCATCCAAGGGCCTTGCCGGGCGGGCTGCCCGGTCAGTGCCGCGAAGACGTCGACGAGCGCCATCACGTCGCCGCGCAGGTGGGTCAGGCCGCGCGCGAAGCGCAGCCCGGCCAGGGGCGTGAAGCGTTGCAGCGGCGCGATCTCGGCGACCAGGGCCACCGGAAACCCGAGCACGGTGTCGCCCACGCGGCAGCCCACGAACGTCCCCACCTCGCCCCCGGTGGTGGCCGCCTGCACCGGCGCGCCGTAGCGCCGGGCGCGCTCGGCGAGAACCCTCTGGAAGGCCGCATCGGATTCATCCATGCCGGTTTCTCCATTGCGCGATCATCGTCCGCAGCTCCGCGGCCGAGCACAACCCGGCGACCGACCGGTCATCCGCCAGCTCCGCGGCGAGCTGGACCGCCCGCTCGATCTCGCGGTCGGCCCGGCGGAGCCAGCCTTGTTCCCACAGCGCCACGCCGTTGAGGAAGCGCCACAGAGGGCTTTCGGGCTCCAGAAAGATCCGTTGCCGGAGCTCCTTCAAGGCGAGGATCGGTGCGCTGGCGACGGCGGTGGGCCGCGGCGGCATCCTGGGAGCGGCCGGTGGAGGAGGCTCCGGCCGCGGCGTGGCGCGGCGGAAGATGCTCCAGGCGCCGTCCTCACCGGCCGAGGTCCAGGCGGCTCCGGGCGACGGATCGGTCGGCGCCAACAGGAGGAGGCCCTCCGGTTGGAGGCAGCTCTCCATCCGGGCGTAGACCCGCTCGGCCGCAAAGGGCTCCATGTACAAGGTCGCATTGCAGAGCAGGATGGCGTCGTACGGTGCGTCGACGACGGCGTCGAGCAGGTTGCGCACGACGAAGCGTGGCGCCGACCGGTAAGGCTCCCGGACCCGCCAGGTCTCTCCGTTCCACGGCTCGAAACGGCGCGGCCGGTCGGCCGGCGCAAGGTTGCGCAAGGACCACGGGCCATAGACCGCGCTCCGCGCGGCGGCGATGGCGCGCGGCCGGACGTCGCTGCCCACGATGTCGACCTGCTTGCCGGTCCTTTCGGCCTGGTCGAGCAGGGCGAAGGCGACGGAGTAGGCCTCCTCACCGGAGGAGCAGGCGGCGCACCAGATCCGGAAGGGCCGTTCGGCCGTGTGCCGGTCCAGGCCCGCTTCGAGCACGGCCAGATAGGCCGGATAGCGGAAGAAGTACGTCTCGCCGTTCATGAAATCGGCGAGCGCATCGGTGTCGGCCCGGTCGACGCCGCGCGCGAGGAACTGGTCGAGATCGCGCAGGCGATCCTCGTTCCACCGCACACCGAGCTTCTGCGTGAGCAGGCTCTGGATCTCCCGGCTCACGGCACCGCCTCCGTGCCGGGGTCGGCGGCCGGATCGGCCAGGGGGAGCGGTGCGGCGGCGAACAGATGCGGGAGCGAGACGAGCAGCACCGAGCCGGCGGAGCGATGGGCGAGCGCCAGGGCGAGCTCGGCCCCCCCTGTATCGGCCCGCACGGCGTCCCATTCGGCTTTCTGGAACCGGTCGACGCCCAGCACCTCAGGAACGAGCAGGCCGCGAACCACGGACTCGTGCTGCACGACCACGATCCGGTCCTCCAGGCGCCGCGGGGCGAGGTTGCGGCCGGTCCACAGAGCCGTCGTGTCGATCACCGGCACGTGGGCACCGCGCCAGCGCATATGACCCAGGGTTTGCGGCGGCGCGTCGGGGAGCGGTTGGCACGGGACGAGGGGGATCACCTCGAGCACCGCGGCCAGAGGGAAGGCGAGGAGACCGTCGGCCACGCCGACGATCAGCACGTCGAGCGTGGCGGGGATCTCCTCCAGGCGCCGCTCGGGAAAGAGCTCGGCGCGCAGGCGGGAAACCTCCCGCTCCAGGCGGGCCAGGCGGCGCAGATGCTTGTCCTGAGGCTCCATGGTGTTCCCGGCTCCAAGGGCGACGGGCGTCAGGTGCTGAGTCCCTCGAAATATCCCTGAATCCAGACGGCGATGCCGCGCAGCGGGGCGCCTTTCGAGAACGCCGCGACCGCGCCGATGCTGGAGCGGGCCGCCTCCAGGCGCTCAGGCGGCGCGGAGGAGAAGATGACGATCGGCACGCCGTGGCTGCGCAGGATCTCGCCGAGCTGCTCGCCGGAGACGCCGGGCAGGTTGAGATCCATCAGCACGACATCGGGCCGGCGCCGCATTTCCCCCTGGACACCGCCGAATCCGCTCACGCTGCGGACCTCGAAGCCCATCTCCCCGAAGGTGGTTTCGGCGGCCGCCCGGACGGTGGCGTCGTCTTCCACCATCAGCAGCCGGATCGCCATGCCGGTCACCGCGCCGGGCCGGCGAAACAGCCGGTTGATGCGGCGCTCCAGGTCGAGGGGGAGGACCGGACGGTCCACCCGTTCCGCCTTCTTCCAGGAGGCGGGAGGATCGGCGCCGACGACGAGCTTGGGAGCGTCGAGGCCGGCGGCGGCCGCCTCATACCGGCCGAGGTGGTCGTGGCAGAAGACGAGGACCCGGCATTCCGGAGAGAGCACCGTCGTGAGCCGATACCCGCAGCGCTCCAGATGCGTCCGGTGCAGCGCGAGCTGCGGGCAATCCGCAAGGAAAACGAGACGGGTCTCGGATCGCTCCGCCGCGCTGGTTTCTCGCATTGTGAAACATCCTCAGGAAGCAGGTTGACCTTCCAAGGGTACCGGCCCAGGATTACGGCGCGTATTACCTTAGAACCTTCGCAGTCAGGCCGATCGCCCGCCGGGCCTTGGGGTCGTCGCCCTACTCCCCACCGAACGCCGGAAGCTCGGGCGCCGGGGCGCGCCAGTGGGTCTTGACGTAGCCGCGCAGCACAGCGGGCGCGCCGAGGTCCAGCGTTCCTTTCCGGATCTCCTCTTCCAGGCCGCTCCACACCTCGCGCATCTGGTCCCGGGCGGCCTCGCCGCTGCCGGCTTCGCTGTCCAGCACGGTGAGCTCCCGCCGGGCGCGTTGGCACACCTCGATCGCTTTGTCCTTCTGGCCTCGCCGCAATGGAAGCCCAGCACGTAGGAGAGATTCAGGAAGAAGTCCTTCGTCAGGCCGTGCTCGAGCGCTTTGGCTGCTGCCTCTACTGATGCCGAAGCGGGGCCGGCATCCGAGAGCGGGGGTTGGGTCGTGGAGCGTGTGCCGTCAGCCGGCCGCGTCCCACTTCGCCGCGTCGGCGAACAGGCGCAGGGGGGCGTCGGCGATGCGGAAGTGGGCTTGGGCGCCGAAGGGGAAGCGGGCGTTGGTGCGTGCGCCGTCGAGGTAGAGCCAGCCGGCGGTCATCGCGGATTCGACGACCAGCTTCTGGCCGGGCTCGACGAAGCCGGTCTCCAGGGCCGCGTTCGGGTTGTGGGCCCGGTACAGCTCGCGGGCGCGGAACTGGAGCCGGTGTGCGGTGAGCGGCATCACCTCGCCACCGGCCGAGCGGATCCCCGCCGTCGAGCCGGCCGGCGTGGCGATCCACAGGCCGGAGCTGCGGTGGTCTTCGGCGCGACGCCCGAGGCGCAGGCGATAGCGGCTGGTCGAGGCGGGGTTTTCATGGGCGATGAGGACGTCGTTGAGCGCCGGAGGCAGGTGCTCGCCTTCGATCTCGACCGCGAGGCGGGAGACGAGGAGCGGTTGCAGCGCGCCGCTTGCAATGGCCGCAAGCGTCTTCGCCAGATGGGTGCGCCGGGTGGAGGTGAGAAAGCCGACGCTCGACCGCGGCGCCGAGTTGACGCCGAGGAGCGCGCCGTCCGTCACCCAATGCGAGGTGGAGAGGAGGGTCCCGTCCCCGCCGACCGAAACGACGAGACGGGCGCGGGCGATCGCCCGCCGGGCCTTGGTGTCGAGGGTGTCGACCGAGAAGGCCTGGGGCGTCACACCGTGGTGGGCGAGCACCTCGTGGAGCGTGGCCAGCGTGCGCTCCTGCTCTGCGGCGGCGTCGGCCACCAGGCCGGCCAGGCGGCGGCCGGTCTGGGCGATCCGGTCCACCACCCGGCGCCGCGCCGCAACGGGCGTCTTGAGCACCAGGACGCAAGGGGAGAGTGGAGAGTCGGAGCGAGCTCGTGGCACGATGGGAAGCCTATCGCGAGTTTTCCCAACCCGGGCTAAAGCCCGGTCACGCGCACCACCTCTTCGAACGTCGTCTGGCCTTCCGCCAGCTTGCGCAGCGCCGACTGGCGCAGGGTGCGCATGCCGTTCTTGACCGCCTCGCGCTTGATTTCGGGCGCGTCGGCGCCGGCGACGACGAGGTTCTTGACCGCTTCGTCGATGGGCAAGATCTCGAAGATGCCGGTGCGGCCGAGATAGCCCGTGCCGCGGCACTCGAAGCAGCCCTCCCCTTCCTTGACCTTGACCCGCTTGCCGGGGGGCACCGCGAGGCGCAGGGTGTTGACCTCCTCGTCGGTCAGGTGGCGCTCGGTCGCGCAGTGCGGGCAGATCCGGCGCAGCAGGCGCTGCGCCATGGTGCCCACCAGCGTCGAGCTGATCAGGAAGCGCTCCACGCCGAGGTCGGCGAGCCGCGAGATGGACGAGGCGGCGTCGTTGGTGTGCAGGGTCGAGAACACCAGGTGGCCGGTGAGCGCCGCCTGGATCGCGTACTGCGCCGTCTCCGCATCGCGGATCTCGCCGACCATGATGACGTCCGGGTCCTGGCGCAGGATGTGGCGCAGCGCCGCGGCGAAGGTGATGCCGACCTTCAGCTGCACCGCCGTCTGGTTGAAATCCTCGTGCACCATCTCGATCGGGTCCTCGATCGTGGTCACGTTGATCTCGCGGGTGGCGATCACCTTGAGCGCCGAATAGAGCGTCGTCGTCTTGCCCGAGCCGGTGGGACCGGTGACCAGCAGGATGCCGTGGGGCCGGCTGATGAAGTCGTTGAATTGTTGCAGCTCGTCGGCGTAGAAGCCGAGCCCCGAGAGGTCCTGCACCAGGACCTGCGGATCGAAGATGCGCAATACCACCTTTTCGCCGAAGGCGACGGGCAGGGTGGCGACGCGCAGCTCCACCTCCCGGCCGCCGCGGGAGGTCTTGACGCGGCCGTCCTGCGGCCGGCGTTTCTCGGCGATGTCGAGGCGGGACATCGTCTTGATCCGCGAGACGACGGCGGCGTGGACCACCTTGGGCATGCGCTGGATGTCGTGCAGCACGCCGTCGATGCGGAAGCGGATCAAGCTGTCCTCGCGCTTCGGCTCGATGTGGATGTCGGAGGCCCGGCAGTCGAAGGCGTGCTGCAGCATGAACTCCACGGCGCGGACCACGTGGGCGTCGGAGGACTCGATCTCGGCCTCGCTCTTCATGCGGACGAGCTGCTCGAGGTTGCCGAGGTCGATGCCGCCGGTCAGGTCGCGCTCCGCCTTCTTGACCGACTGGCGCAGGCCGTAGAACTCGGTGAGCGCCTTGATGATGTCCGGTTCGGAGGCGATGATCAGCTCGATGTTGCTGCCGGCGATCCGCTTGAAGGAGTCGATCCCTTCGATGTCGTAGGGATTGGCGCAGGCGATGCGCAGCCGGCCGTTCACCATGTCGATGGGGATCATGCGGTGCCGTTTGGCGAACGGGCGCGACATCTTGGCCTCGATCAGGTCCGCGTTGAGGCTCAAGGTGTCGATGCGCAGGTGGCCGAGCTTGGCGTCGGCGGCGATCGCCTGGGCCACTTCGACCTCTCCCAGGACGCCGCCGCCCTCGCGGCCGTTGGGGAGCTTGAGGCGCAGGATCAGGTCATAGGCGAGGGACTTCTGTTCATAGGCGCTTCCGGTGCGCAAGCGCTGCGGCAGGAGCTTGGCCTCCTGCTTGATCAGATCCCCCTGGTCGGGAGTGACGTACTTCTGGCGGACCAGGATGTCCGCGACGAGCTCGGGTGCGAGGTTCATGCTTCCTTCAGCATAGCTTGTCAGGAGGCTCCAGGGTACACTCGGATGGCATATGGAGTCGTGGGGACGACGGAGGGGGCGGCGGCTGAAGGAACAGGCGCGGCGGCTCTGGCGCCGGCTGCTGCCGGAAGAGGTCGAGTTGCCCGAGCGCGCGCGGCGGCTGCTGGGAGCCCTCTATCCAACGCTCGACCTCGGCCGGGTGCGTTTTCACCTGGGCCTTCCTCACGTTTTGCGCCATGTGGCGAACGGGATCGCCCTTCCCGCAGTGCTGGCGCCCCGGCTCTGCAGGATCTACATCCGGGACTCGTCCTGGCGGCCGGAAACTCCGGAAGGTCTCGATCTCCTGGCGCACGAGGCGTTCCACGCCCTCCAGATGCAGGAGACCGGCCCGGGCCTCGGTCTGGTGCGGCCGTTCATCCTCCTCTATCTCGCCTGTGCCGCCGGCGAGGGGTTCCTGTATCACCGCCATCCGCTGGAGATCGACGCCTACGCCGTGGCCGGCCGGTCGGCGAGCCCGTTCGCCCGTGCCTGCCGGATGGACGATCCGGCGGCGGTCGAGGCCCTGGCGGTGACCGCGAGCCGGGTGGCTTTCTGGCGGCGGCTGGTGGAGAGCTGTCCGGGGGGAACCCTGGTGACGCCGCTCTGGCTTCTGCAGTGGGCCGTCGCCACCATCCTCCTCCAGGTGGGATGGCTGCTCACGGTGGGAGCCGGCGCTTGTGCGGCGGCCGCCCTGTGGCTCGCCGGGGCGGTGCTTGACCCCCCGAGGGTGAAGCGGCAAGAATGACGGGCACGAATCGTTCGCCGCTGCCTCCGAGGTGAAGCCATGCACGTCGTTTCTCGCCGCCGAGCCCTGCTCGCAACCCTTGCCGTGACCTTCTCGATCCTGCCGGCCGCGGCGCGCGGCGACATCTCGGGCTTCGTCCGGGTGCTGGGGAGCGGCTCCCCCGGTACGCCGGTCTCCGGGGCGCGGGTGCACGTCATCGCCGACTCGTCCGTCGTGGCGGTCTCGGCCGCCGACGGGAGCTTCACCCTGGCGGTGAGCCCGGCGGGTCCGGTGGAGCTGGCGGCCTCGGTGCCCTACAGCCGGAGCGCGGCCATCAACTATCTGATCGGCGGAGCCTTTGCGAACAACGGCGATACGGGGGTCGACATCCGGCTCGACGTCCTGCCCGCGGCGGACAACCCCACCTATCCGCCGGCCTCGGCGGGGTATTGCGGGAGCTGTCACCTTTCGGTCTATCCGCAGTGGGAGGGCTCGAACCATGCGGAGGCGGCGACCAACGCCTGGGTGCTGGACCTGTTCTCGGGGAGCGGCACGCCGGGGGGCGGTGCGGGCTTCGTGTTCCGCGACACGCACGACCCGGGCGAGACCGGATTCTGCGCCACCTGCCACTCGCCGATGGCGGACGTCTTCGACCCCGGCAACACCATGCTCGACGAGGTCACCGACCCGTCGGCGCTCGAAGGCGTCAACTGCGTCACCTGCCACCAGATGGACTCGGTCGATGCGGGCAATCTCGACGCCCTCCACTTCCTCGGCAAGTCCACCTACCGCTTCCCGGACGGTACGTCGGCCCCGACCTCCGATTACGTCTGGGGACCGCTCGACGACGTCACGTTCAGCGGCATGAAGGCGTCGCATTCCACGCTGCACCGCACCTCGCTGCTCTGCGCCTCCTGCCACCAGTACGCCAACCCGGACAACGGAGCGCCGGGCCAGAACACCTACCGCGAATGGGAGGCCTCCTCGTTTGCCACGCCCGGCCCCGGGCAGCGCACCTGCCAGAGCTGCCACATGCCGGAGGCGACCGACGACGAGCCTCTCTGCACCTCCGCCACCGCCGATCGGCCGGCCGACCAGCGCCGCCGCCATGTCTTCATCGGCTCGACGCCCGACATGCTGCAGAACAACCTGGCGCTGACCCTGGCCGCCGAAGAGATCCCAGGCCGCGTCCGTGTCGTCGCCGCGGTCAACAACTTCGGTGCCGGCCACTCGTTCCCGACCGGCGTCTCGATCCGCAATGCGATCCTGGTGGTGAGCGCGACGCTCAACAGCCAGCCGCTGGTCCAGGTGGCCGGGCCGACCGTGCCTTCCTGGGGGAGCGACGACGTGCCGGGCGACCAGCCCGGGGACCTCGGCGGCCTGCCCGGCAAGGGCTTCGCCAAGGTCCTCGAAGGGCGGATCAACGGGCAGGGTCCGACGGTGCGGCCGGTGCTCTTCATCGACGCCGAGGGCGTCACCTCCGACACCTTGATTCCCTCCGGCGCCATCGACACCTCCAGCTTCGAGTTCGAGCTTCCGGCCGGCCTGGCGCCGGGCGCCCAGGTGGCGGTCGAAGCGCAGCTTCTCTACCGTCGCACCTTCCGTGCCCTCCAGGTGACGAAAGGGTGGACCCAGAGCGCCCATGGGGGCCCGATCGAGATCGAGGTGGCCCGCCGCCAGGTCGCCCTGCCGGTGACCGGCGGTGCCTCCGTGGTCGAAGTCCCGACCGCCTCTGCCCTCGGGCTCTGCGCCCTGGCCCTGGCTCTCGCCGCGCTCGGCGCATACCGCCTGCGTCGGCGGGTTGTTCCGGATCTGACGAACCGGGGTTGACCTCAGGGTTGACCCCGCAACCCCGGCCGGGGCTTGCCGTCGGTCTCTTGATAGGGCATTATCAATGCCGGAGGGATCGACGGTGCCGGCATCATCCAGCGAACGAGACACCCAGCAGAGGCGGGCGATCCGCTCGGCCATCGAGCAGGCGAATCGGCCGTTGAGCCCGCGCGAGGTTCTGGACCATGCGCAGGCTCAGTCTCCCGGGCTGGGCATCGCCACCGTCTACCGCACGTTGAAGAGCGGCGTCGAGGGGGGCTGGTTGCAGCCGGTCGAGCTGCCGGGTGAGCCGCCGCGCTACGAGCCGACGGGGAAGCGCCACCACCATCATTTCCACTGCCGGCGCTGCGACCGCGTCTATGAGATCGACGGCTGCCCGGCCGACCTGCGCGCGTTGACACCGCCGGGATTCGCCCTGGAGGCGCACGAGATCGTGCTCTACGGACAATGCGCCGCCTGCTCGCAGTGATCGCTCTGACGGCCCTGGTGCCGGCTTGCCGCCCCGCCTCCGGGACGCCGGCGGCCGGGCACCGCTTGCGCGTGGCGGTCAGCGTTCCGCCGCAGGCTTGGTTCGTCGAGCGGATCGGCGGGGACCGGGTGGCGGTCGAGGTGATGATCCCGCCGGGTTTCTCCCACGTGGACCATCCGCTGAGCCCGCGCCAGATGGCGTCGCTCGCCGCGGCCGACCTCTACGTGAAGGTGGGGCATCCCTCGTTCGACTACGAACGGCACGCCATCGATCCTTTCCTGGAGCAGGCCCCGGGGATTCGCGTGGTGGACATGTCCCGGGGGATGCACTTTCTGGAAGGAGCCGAGGAGGGGGAGGAGGCGGGGCACGACCATGGCGACGGAGACCCCCATGTCTGGGTGGCGCCGGAGACGGTCGCCGTCGCCGCGGGGAACATCGAGCAGGCGCTCGCCGCGGCGGACCCGGCCGGCGCGCCTCTGTACCGGGAGAACCTGCGCGCCTTCCTGCGCGAGATCGCGGCGCTCGACGGCGAGATCCGCACCCTCCTGGCCACCGCGCCGAGCCGGACATTCATCGTCTACCACCCCGGCTGGGGCTATTTCGCCCACCAGTACGGCCTGGAGCAGCTCGCCATCGAAGCGGAAGGGAAAGAGCCGAGCGCGCAGGGGATGATCCGCCTGATCGACCGGGCGCGCCGCGAGAACGTCCGGCTGGTGTTCGTCGAAGCCGGCTTTCCCCGCAAGAGCGCACAGGTGATCGCCGATGCCATCGACGGCCGCGTGGTGCTCGCCGATCCGCAGCAGAAGGACTGGCCGGACAACCTGCGCCGCGTCGCCGCGGCGTTCCTGGAGAGCCCGTCCCATGGCTGAGCGCCCGTTGATCGAGGCGCGGCGGATCACCTTCGGCTACGGCGCCGAGACGGTGCTGGAGGACGTGACGCTGGCGATCGACCCGGGAGACTTCCTGGCCATCATCGGCCCGAACGGCGGCGGCAAGACGACGCTGGTGAAAGTCCTCCTCGGCCTGCTGCGCCCATGGAGCGGCGAGGTGATCTGGAACGCGCCGATCCGCCGTGGACGGATGGGATACGTGCCGCAGTTCTCGACCTTTGACAAAGGCTTTCCGCTGCGCGTCTCCGAGGTGGTGCTGATGGGGCGGATGGACCGCCGCCGGCTGCTGCTGCCCTACACGCGGCAGGACCGCGCCGCGGTGGCCGCGGTCCTGGAGCGCCTGGGGCTCACCGCCCTGGCGAGAGAGCACGTCCGCGAGATCTCCGGCGGCCAGCTGCAGCGGGTGCTGATCGCCCGGGCGGTGGTGGCGGAGCCCGAGATCCTCTTTCTCGACGAGCCGACGGCGTCGATCGACGCGGAATCGCGCGATGCGCTCACCGGTCTCCTCGAAGAGCTGAACCGGCGCATCCCCGTGGTGGTCATCACCCACGACGTCACCGGCCTCGCCCCGCTGGTGCGCCGCATCGCCTGCGTCAACCGCCGCCTCGTCTGCCACGAAGGAGCCGAGCTCGATCCGCACACCCTGGAAGACGCCTATGGCGGCCCGGTCGAGCTGGTCACCCACGGCGCCGTCTCGGGCGTCGCGCAACGCATCCTGCACCGTCATTGAGGTTGCTCCGTGCCCGGATTTTTCGACGCGCTTTCCTACGAATTCATGCGCAACGCCGTGCTCGCCGGCCTGCTCGCCGCGGTCCTCTGCGGCGTCGTCGGTCCTTTCGTGGTGGTGAAGCGCCTGGCGTTCCTCTCCGACGGCCTGAGCCACGCGGCGTTCGGCGGCATGGGAGCCTGTTTCTACCTGCATCTCGACCCGCTCCTGGGTGCCATGGCGGTGGCGCTCTTCTGCGCCGTCGCGCTGGGCCTGGTGGACACCGAGACGATCCGTTCCTACGACGCCTTGATCGGCGTCTTCTGGGCGGTGGGGCTGGCGGTGGGCATCGTCTTCGTCTACAAGACGCCGGGCTATGCCCCGAACCTGATGACCTATCTGTTCGGCAACATCCTGCTCGTCTCGCGCCACGACCTGGGCGTGCTCCTGGGGCTCGCGGTGGGGGTCTTCCTGATTCTGGGGCTCTTCTGGAAAGGGATCGTGGCGGTGGCGTTCGACGAGGTCTTCGCCCGGGTGCAAGGGGTGCCGGTACGCTTCCTGATGACCCTCCTCCTCACCATGATCGCGCTGACGGTGGTGCTGCTCATCCAGGTCGTGGGGATCATCCTGGTGGTGGCGCTCCTGACCATCCCGCCGCTCATCGGCCTCATGCTGCTCAACGACCTGCGGGGCGTCCTCGCCGTGTCGACGGCGGTCGGCGTCACCATCACCTTGGGGGGGCTGGGCCTGTCCTATGCCTGGGACCTCCCGTCCGGCCCTGCGATCATCCTGCTCGGCGCCTTCCTCCTCTTCGCCGTCTACGCCGGCCGCAAGCTCCGCGGCGGCGCCTTGCGCTCGCTGCCCGCCCTGCGGCGCGAGTGACCCCGGGATACAAAAAGAGGGAGCAGCACGGCGCGCACTGCTCCCTTGTTGGAGGAGACCGGGAGCACCGCGATTGGGGCGCGGCGCTCACCTGTCGGTGAAGACCCCCTCCACCGCCACGGGGGGCGTCGGCGCAGGGTGCCTTCAAAGGGGGAATGACGGACGCGGGCGAAACATTTCACCGGGTGCGTGAAGGGTGGGGGCGTCAGGCGACGGCCACGCGAAAGACGGCGTCTTCTTCGTGGAGATCCAGCTCGGCGGCATGGGTCTGAACCCTCTCCGTGTAGAAGGGGAGCTTGGTGAGGTCTTCCTCCCTCCGATCCGGTCGATCCCCGAAGACCAGCCGCTGGATCTCGCGCGCCCACGAAGCGCTGATCTCGGTGAGAGAACCCTTGCGGCGTTCACTCTCTCGGGCGAGCTGGGTATGGCTCCAGAAGGCGAGCTCGCCGAGCGTTCTCCGGGCACCGGCTTCGCGAACCGCACCGTCGGTCTGGCCGAGCCAGGTCCGTGCCTCACCGAGAAGCGCCACCGCACCGAGCTGGGGCTCGAGCCGGGCCAAGCGCCGCCAGGGGCGGATGGGCGCCTCCGGATCCCGGAGATCGAGCGCGCGCGCTGCAACGGCGAAGCGCTCCGCGCGTGCGAGCGCATAGCGCACTCGGGCGCTCCCCGGAAAACGTCTCACTGCCGCTCGCAGAAGCGTTAACCCTTCCTCGAGATCCCCCTCCGAGAGAGTGAGCAATCCGGCCTCGCCGGCCGCCAGGGAGCTTCGGCTCTCCAGGCGCAGGAGCCTCTCCAGGGCAGCATGCGCCTTCTGTCGAAGCTCTCCCGCCCGCCCACCGGCCTCGTGGTTCAGCCCACGCGACCAGCGGCGAAGGAAAAGAGTGTCGGTGAGCAGGACGCTGAGGTCCTCGAAGCGGACGGGCTCTACCTTCCGCCCCTCAGTGCTGCTGGAAGAGATCTCGCCTCCGTCACGCCGGGCGCGCAAGATTTCGAGAGCCTCTAGCCGGTTTTTGTTGCGTGGTTCAAGCCGAACCGCCTCGGTGAGCAGCCTCTCCGCTTCGACCAGCTCGCCACGCTGGCTCAGCAGGCCGGCCAAGCTGGTGAGCGCGTCCGGCCTTGCGTGGAATCGCTCGATCGCGTAGCGCAAGACCGCCTCGGCGTCGTCGAGCCTTCCCTGGGCCTTGAGGACCTCGGCGAGGCCGTTGTGGGCGACGGGGTCGTTCGGGAAGCGGCGCACCGCTTCCCGGGCAGCCTGGGCCGCCTCTGTAAGCTGACCAAGCGTGAGGTGCACGGCGGCGGTCGTGTTCCAGGCGAAATCGTTCCAAGGGTCAAATTCCAGGGCGAGACGAACCCACTCGAGGGCCTTGCGAGGATTCGATGTGCGGAGCCTTCCGGCGAAGTTACAGGCCGACCTCACGACGAAATGGACGTCACCGGTCGCCTGTGCGTAGAGCCGCTGCTCGTCCAGCAGCACCTGGGCCAGCGCCGTGGCTGCCGGCTCGCCCAGGTCGAGTCGGACTTCGATCTCGTGCCTCCGCGGTTTCCACTCCGGGTTCGGCTGGCTCCATCGGGGCCGGGCCGCCGGCCCTTTCTCCGGCAATTTGTCCAGCTTTGGCGAGAGATCGCGGACCCAGCGCTCGGCGAGCGGCTCGCGGAGGCGATGGTCCTGGAGCACATGGCGCCAGAAGGGGAGCCATTTTTCGCGGGGAAACGGATAGGCCTCCATGGTCAACCGGGCGGTGGCGGTGAATTCGACCCGTGCCGGCTCGCTGTCGAGCCAGCCGTCCTCAACCCGGCGGGCCAGCGCGTCGGCGAGCCGTGCAAGACCCTCGGGGACCTCTTTGGGGAATCCACCCGCTGACTGCGGAGCTGCCGGTGGGAGCCCGCGAAGCCCGTAGATGCCGAGCTCGCCGTGATACCACGGTACGTCGGGCGGCAGCGAGCAGAGCGACCACCAGCGGGGCAGGAGCGTTCGATCTGTTTGGTGCTCGGCAAGAGCCAGCCAGGCGCGGGCCTCGGGATCACGAGCGCGCCCCTCCGCGATCGAACGCAGGAAGGCGGGCTCTTCGAGAAAATGCTTGCGGAGTGCCATGGCCGCACCAGAAAGCCCCACCTCGCCCGGGCAGCCGCTGATGAGATCGGCGGCACGGCACCAAGCGACGGCTGTCACGGCGGCGCCGAGCCCACGGGGCTCGGGATCACCCCAGGAGCTATTGATCCAGGAGGCGAGCGCGCGATCGACCGCGGCGAGCAGGCCACTTCTTGGGCCGAGGCTCTCGATCCAATCGAGGAGAACCCGCTCGGGATCGGCGGGGTTCAGGTGCTCGAGGTCGGCGCCGCCCAGGAGAAGATCCAGCAACGCCTCCTCGGGCTCGGCCTCGAAACGGCGCAGCCAGGGAGGAACGCGGCGGCCCGCAAAGGTGTGGTCGAACGCCAGGAGGCTCACGGCAGATCCTTGTCGGTTCCCAGGGCGTAGTCGCCCCGGCCACTCGCCATCCGGACGTGCTGGAGATGGGCGGAGCGGGCGAGCGGCAGATTCTCAAAGTCTACAGGCTTTTCGATGCGCCCGATACGGAACAGATGCCTGGCCTGGAGCCGCGTCTTGGGATGGAGGACCTCCCGCCGGAGGCGGTGCTCTTCCTCGGCAGCCCAGTCGAGATCCACGACGTGGCCGGTGAGCGCGCCGCGTGGTGGCGGGCAGAAGGCCTCGGAGAAGTCGCCGTCGAGGACGGTCGGCGGGACGAGCGGCCGGGTTTGGGGGGCCGCGCCGGTCAGCCGGGCCACCTGTTGAACCGGGTACTTGAAGACCAGGATGTCGATCGGCTTGCCGAGCTCTCCCGGGTCCAGGTGGGAGAGGCCGAGACGGTCGCGCAGCGCATCGGCCCAATCCAGCCGATCGGCGGTGAAGACATCGTCCTCGAAGTCGGCGAAGAATCCGCAGAAAACAGGCCGGCCGTCCTTGGCCGCGAACCACTTTTCCAGGAGGTCCTCGAAGGCGGCCCGCGTTTCGGGAGAAGCCTTGTCGGCCCGCACTTCGGATGCCATGGAAAGAATCGAAGGGGCAGGGACCCGGGCGAGATCGGCGATCGTGTCGGCCCGCTCGACGCGGATCAGGTGCAGGTGCCGGTCGGTCGCATCGAACGATGTGTGACGATCAGGGAAACGAAAAGTCTCCGGGCAGACGTCCTCATCCCGTGGATCGAGCGGCTCCTCCCAGTGGACGAGCTGAACCCGCTGTTTGAGGTAGGCACCGTGCTTCGATTTCCAGGCCGGAAAGTCTCCATGATCGGCCAGGGCCCGCAGGGCCAGATAGCTGGCCACCCGTTCGGGCCAGACCCCTTCGTCGAGGATGAAGTTGCGAGCGACGAAGGCACCGCGGGGCGTGCCCCCATCGCTGCCGAGGCGGCAGAGGAACCGGTCCCAATCGAGATGGGTGCCGAAAAACGTGCCCTGGCCCGTGAGGGGACGATCCGCGCCGTCAGCCATCAACCCTCCTACGTAGAGAGAAATACGTTACCACACGAAACCGCTTTCCCTTCCTCCCATCACCGCAGCTCCGTCGCCACGTCCAGCGCCCGTTGCCAGTCGTGCCGGATGGCCTTCCAGGCCTGGCGCACGTCGCCACCTGGCTGGACCTTGGCCATCAGCGCATCGACTTCCTTGCCCTTCTGGGCCAGCTCGCGGGAGCGCTGCTGGACCTTGAGGAGGTTCGCCCCGGCCGGGCGGCGGCGGACGCGACCGAAAAAGCCTCCCCCTTCCACGGCCTTGTGGAAGTGGTCGGCGGCGTCGGCCAGCTCTTCGAGATGCTCCTGAAGCGTCTCGTCGTCGTCGGTCAGCTCTTCGCCGGCCTCTTCCTTGGCGTCCAGAAAGGCCTGATAGGTGTCGAGGATCTCGGTGCTTCGGGTCTGGAGATCGGTGGCCAGGCGCCGTAGCTCTTCCAAAGGGGGCTCGGCGGCCGGCTCCGGCTCGTCGGTCGGCGGGACGTAGGTGGCCGTTCCCGGAGTGGAGGATTCTTCGGGCTCTGGGGCGGCCGGTTCCTCCTCGGCCTCGGGTTCCGAAGGGGGTTCCTGGCGTGAAGGAACCGGAACGGGTGCCGGCCGGGTGTCCTCGCCGGACGGTGCCGTGCCGGCCTCCGGGTCCGCGGCCTGCTGCGCCGGAGGGTTGGCGGGATTGGCCGTGGGCTCGGGGCTCACCTGGGCCTGTGGATCGCCGGGTGCCTCCGACGAGGTGGTGTCGGAGAAGAGCCAGACGGCGAATCCGGCGGCTCCGAGGAGGGCGACGGCAAGGGCGGCCGCCGCGATGACCTTGCCGGCGGCGCCCTTCCGCGGCGGGAGGGGGACCGGTTGGTAGGAGGTCTGGACGGGGAGCGGGGCGGCAGCCGGGGGAATCGCGGGCAAGGGTGGCGGCGTTTGCGCCCGCTGGACCGGTGCCGCCTGGGTGGGCAGCTCGTGGATCGACACCGGCGGCGGGGGCGGCGGCACCACCTGCCCCGGCAGGGTCTCTCCCTGGCGCAGCAAGGTGCGGCGCATCTCCTCCACGGTCTGGAAGCGGTCGGCGGGCGCCTTGGCGAGCGCTTTCAAGACGGCTTGATCGATCCACCGGGGGACCTGCGGGACCTTCTCGCTCGGCGGACGCGGCGGCTCTTCGATCTGCGCGCGCAGAATGGCCCAGTCGGTCGCCCCTTCGAACGGCGGCCGGCCGGTCAGCATCTCGTAAAGCACGGCACCGAGCGCGTAGACGTCGACCCGGCCGTCCACCTCCTCGCCGCGGATCTGCTCCGGCGACATGTAGCGCAGCGTGCCGACCAGGAGACCGGTGCGCGTGAGGTGGCCGCTCCCCATCACCCGGGCGATGCCGAAATCGGTCACCTTGAGAGAACCGGCCTCGGTGACGATGAGGTTCTCCGGCTTGATGTCGCGATGGACGACCCCGGCGTCGTGGGCCACCTGGATCCCGTCCAGCGCCGAGGCGAGGAGAGCCACCGCGCGTTCCCAGGGGATCGGCCCCGCGGCCACCACCTTCGACAGCGGCCGGCCGCGCACGAGCTCCATGGCGAGGAAGAGCTCCTCCCCTTCGTAGAAGAAGCTGAACACGTGGGCGATCGCCGGATGGTGGATGCGGGCGAGGGTCTTCGCCTCGGCCTTGAAGCGCTCGACGATCTCCGGCTCGCGGGCCAGCTCGGGGCGGATCGCCTTGAGCGCGACCTCGCGGTCGAGCATCTGGTCGAGCGCCTTGTAGACCGCGCCCATCCCGCCCTCCCCGATCTTCTCGACGATCCGGTAGCTGGTGCCGACGACTCTGCCGATCATGGGGTGATGATAGCGCGAAGCGGCCGCCTACCCCGGCAGCTCCAGGGTGAACACCGTGCCCTGCGGCCGGTTGTCCTCCACCTGGATCGTCCCCTGATGGTCGGTCACGATGCGGTGGACGATGGCGAGGCCGAGGCCCGTGCCCCGCCCCTTGGTGGAGAAGTAGGGGAGGAAGAGCTTGTCGCGCGCCGCGGAGGGGATGCCGCGGCCGGTGTCGCTGATCCGCAGGCGGACGCCGGTCCCGTCGGCAGGATTGCGATCCGCCGCCACGGTCACCTGCCCCGGTGCCTCGGTGGCCTCGACGGCGTTGTCGAGCAGATTGATCAGGGCGCGGCGGATCTGCTCCCCGTCGAGCCAGACCTCGGTCATCCCCGGCTCCACCCGTGCCTCCACCTCCACGCCGGGCTTCAAGTTGCGGTAGAGGCTCAGCGTGTCGTTCACCAGGCGCCCCAGATCCACCCGGGTGGGCCGCGGGCGCGGCATGCGGGCGTAGCGCGAGAACTCGTCGACCATCCCCTGCAGGTTCACCACCTCGCGGACGATGATCTCCACGCCGTTCTCGATCGCCGGTCCCAGACCGGGGTCCCCCTGCCGGTGTTTGTGGAGGAGGCGCTCGGCGGCGAGGCGGATGGGGGTCAGCGGGTTCTTGATCTCGTGCGCGATGCGCCGCGCCGCTTCATTCCAGGCCGCGAGCTGCTGTGCCTGGATGAGCTCGCTCAGGTCCTCCAGCACGAGCACCCGGCCTTGCACGGCGCCGCCGGTCCCGATCAGCGCGGTCACCTTCGCCTCGAACGTCTTGAGATCGCCCCCCAGGCGCAGGTGGAGCTCCTGCGACGCCCGGCCGGAGGAGGCGTCTCCCCCGGGGCGCAGCAGGGCGGCCAGCTTGGTGCGTTCCGGGTCGGGCCAGGCCTCGTCGGCGAGCCGGCCGACCACTTCGTCCTCGCCCTGGTGCAGCATCTTGAGTGCTGCGTCGTTGCACAGGAAGATCCGGCCTTCCGGATCGGCGGAGATGACGCCGGCCGCGACGTTCGCGAGCACCGCGGCGAGCTCGCGGTTGCTGCGTTCGAGCTGCACCTTGCTGGTCTCCATCTCGGCGGTCATCCGGTTGAACGAGTCGACCAGGATGCCGAGCTCGTCGTCCGCCTCGACGTCCACCCGGTGCGAGAGGTCGCCGCCGCTGATCCGTTTCGTCCCTTCGGCGAGGGCCTGGATCGGCACCGTCACCCGGCGCGCCAGATAAAGGCCCACCCAGGAGGACGCGAGCAGGATGAGCAGGGTCACCATCAGGAAGATCAGCACGTGGCTGGAGCGCAGGTCGTCCTTCTGCACCTCGAGCTGGCGAAACGTCTGGAAGTCCTGCACCAGGCTGTCCCGCTGCTCGGCGAGGTCCGGATCGACCAGCGAACCGGTGACCACCAGGACCGGCGGTGGCGCTTCCTGCCCGTCTTGGACGGCCGGCGCCGGCGAAGCCACGGCGGTCAGGACGATCCGGCCACCGCGACCCGGAGGCAGATCGACCCGCACGGCGGTCCCCTTGGTGGCGGCTTCTTGCAGGAAGTCCCGCCCGGGCTCGGGGAGGTCGGTCAGGCCCGATTGCGAGTCGAGCACGGCGTGGACGAAATCGGTCCCCTCATAGACCGCCAGCAGGGCGAGCTCTTCCTCGGCGCGCAGCTCCTGGAGCCGGCGGGTCAGTCGCGGGCGCTCCGCCGTCTGCTCCAGGTCGATCCCCGCGATCTCGCGCAGGACCCGCCGGGCCTTCTGCAGGCCGGTCTGCTCGATCCGGTCATAGAGCGCCTGCGCCACCGCGTTGCCCCGTTCGAGCGCCGGCCCGAGAGGCGTGCTGAACCAACGGTCGATCGATCCCTGGAGCAGCCCGGTGGCGATGGCGAAGAGGAGCAGCACCGGGATCAGCGAGAGCCCGACGTAGGTGGCGACCAGCTTGGACTTGAACGTCGAGCCCAGCAGGCGGTGTCGGCGCTCGATGACCAGCTTGAAGACATTGCGCAGCAGGACGAAGAGAACGGCCAGGATGAGGATGACGTTGACGTACCAGAGGACGAACAGAAGGACCTGGTTGGTCACCAGGGCCGCCGGCAGGTCCCGCCCGCGCTGCAGGAAGTAGAAGACGCCGGTGAGGACGAGGAGGAGACCGACGAGCCCGGAGAAGATCAGCCGGTGGTTCTTGCGATGGCGCTTGAGCTGATCGCGCAGGTCCATGGCGGCGGGGCCTCAGCCTCCGCTCTGGGAACGGATCTTGTTGGAATCGGCCCAGTCGGTGGCGACGGTCACAGGGATGAACGACAGCAGGGTCCGCGAGCCGAGCTCGGCTCGGACCTTGACGAGGAGGCGCCCCGGCTCGCGCACCCGTTCGAGGGAGAAGACGGGGAGCGGCCCGATGCGGGTCATCGCCGCCTCGACCTCGTCCCGCGCGCGCAGGGTGCGGCTCTCGATCAGCTTGCCGTCGAGCTTGACATGGACGGTGTAGGTCCGGGCCACCGCGTCGTAGACGGCGACGGCTTCCAGGGTGTTCTCCTGGAGCTGCCGGTCATACCAGCGCTTGCGGTCGTGGTGCAGCTCCAGGCGGTAGAGGATGGAGGTGGGCAGGCCGCTGTCCAGGCGGCTGGCGAGCCGGTGGTCGAAGGCGTCCTGCAACGAGAACGCGGCGAGCACCCGATCCCCTTCGAAGGAGATGTGGAGCGCCTCGATCCGCGGTTCCTCCGCCGCCGGGCCGGCCGCGAATGCCAGAAGCCAGAGGACGACGAGGGCTGAGCGCATGCAGGGAACGAGTGTAGCAGAGGCGAGACCCGCGGTTTGTAAAGAACCGATGCTGTATCCTTCCTCCCCTATGGCGAAGCCGCTGGGACACGCGAAAAGCAAAGACGCCGTCAAGGAGAAGGGGCCGGTGGTGCGCGAGCTGGCCTCCAACCGGAAGGCGCGGCACGACTACCACATCCTGGAGACGTTCGAGGCGGGGTTGAAGCTCACCGGCACCGAGGTGAAGGCGGCGCGGATGGGCAAGGTCCAGCTCAAGGACAGCTTCGTCGAGATCCGCAACGGCGAGGCGTGGCTGGTGGGCGCGCATGTGAGCCCCTACAGCCACGGCAACCGCGAGAACCACCCGCCGGAGCGCGACCGCAAGCTCCTGCTCAAGAAGCGGCAGATCGACCGCCTGCTGGGCCGCTCCCAGATCAAGGGACAGACGATCATCCCGCTCTCCGTCTATCTGAAGGGCAACTGGGTGAAGCTGGAGATCGCCCTCGCCGAGGGCAAGAAGCAGTACGACAAGCGCGAGTCGATCCGCGAGCGCGAGCTCGACCGCGAAGCCGCCGCCGCGGTCAAGCTGGCCCGGCGCTGACCGCCTCCTATTCGTCTGCGACCGTTTCGCCCACCGCCTGCCGGCGCCGCCGGCCGCCGGTGTCCTGGATCTTCTCCAGGGCGGTCTGGCCGCCGAAACGGGCCACGATGCGGTCGTCATAGTCGTCCGCGAGGCTGGCGACCGAGGTGATCGAGCGCAGCAGGTCGCGCGCCTCCAGGCTGCGGCCGAAGAGGGCATGCGAGAGAAAGATGTCGTTGCCGACCAGCGAGAACGAGCCGCACGAGATCTGATGGTTCAGCTCGAGGAGGCCGACCATGAGGTCTTCCTCCAGCTCGACGTCCTGCACGCAGTAGGACATCACGGAGACGATCGCCTCGTCGGGGCCGTAGGGTTCGACCGAGATCTCGAGCACCGTCGTGCCGTAGCGGACGTAGAAGTGGTGCGTCTCGGGGTCATGGTAAGGGGGTTCCTCGAAGAGGTCATTCAGGTACTCGCGAACCTTGTGGAACGTCTCTTCTTGGATCTCGTGCTCAAACATGCGTCCATCCTCCGGTCCCTACTCTACATCAGCTCCTTGCCGCCTCTCCGGTTTGTCGGTCCCTGCCTTTCTCCCGTTGACACCCTCGTGACTTGGGAATACCTTTGACTCCAAGCAGCATCTCGAAACACCTTCCTGACTTTCTGCAAGAGGAGATCCAAGGATGCGAAGGCGAGGAGTTTTCATGGTAGCGAAAGCTCTGGGGGTTACGGCTCTCGGAGTGTGGGCGGCCCTGCCGGTTTCGGCCGCCGGGTTCAGTATTTTTGAACAGGGCACGAAGGCCATGGGCATGGCCGGTGCCTTTACGGCGCAGGCGGACGACCCGTCCCTGCTCTTCCACAACGTGGGCGGCCTGGGTTTCGTCGAGAAGCGGCAGATCTCGGGTGGCTTCACCTGGATCCACGGACTCGAGGCGGAATTCGACGGGGCCGATCCCTACCCGGGCGAAGGGTACAGCGCCGAGCAGAAGGCCCTCTCGGAGTTCCCTCCCCATCTGTATTACGTCCAGCCGATCAACTCGACCTGGAAGTTCGGCTTCGGGGTGATGACCCCCTTCGGCCTGACCACCGAGTGGAAGAACCCCGACCGGTTCGCCGGCCGTTTCCTGAGCACCAAGGCGGCTCTGACGGCGATCGACCTGCAGCCGACTCTCGGCTGGCAGGTGAACCCGTCGTTCAGCATCGGCTTCGGCCCGATCGCCCGGGTGTCCACGGTGGAGCTGAACCGCAACGTCGGCTCGATCAACCCGTTCACCCAGAGGTTCACCGATGTCGGCCGCCTCAAGCTGGAGGGCGACTTCAGCGAGGGCTTCGGCTTCGCCGCGGGCGTCCTCCACAAGGCGACGGATCGCTTCTCCTGGGGCCTCTCCTACCGCAGCAAGATCAAGGTCGAGTATGACGGCGACGCCCGCCTGACCCAGGTCGCGACGGGCAATGCGCAGTTCGACGCGCTGCTGCGGACCCGGCTGCCGTATGGCGTCGACCTGCCGGTCGAGACCGAGATCGAGTTCCCTGACGAGGCGAGCCTCGGTTTGGCGTTCGGCATCACGCCGAACCTGCTGGTCGAGACCGACTTCAACTACACGGGCTGGAGCAGCTTCAGCGACGTGCCGATCAATTTCACCGGCGGCGCCACCAACTCGCTGCCGGACTCGACGCTCCCGCAGGAGTGGGATGACGTCTACAACTACCGCATCGGCCTGCGCTGGACCCAGGCGAACGGCCGCCAGTGGCGCTTCGGCTACGTCTATGACGAGACGCCGCAGCCGGAAGAGGGGATGTCCCCGCTGCTGCCGGACGCCAACCGCAACGGCTTCACGGTGGGCTATGGCATGAAGCACCTCGACCTGGCGCTCATGTACCTTCTCTTCGACGAGCGCTCGCGGGCCCGCAACTTCCCGGGCGAGGACCAGAGCACCTTCTTCGGCACCTACAACACCACGGCGATCCTGCTCGGCGCGACGGTGAACTTCTGACCGACGGCGCAATGCACAAGGAGGAAATGACGATGCATCGTCTCAAGACTCTGGGGGGCGCCCTGGCGCTCGCTCTGCTGGTGCCGGCGGCGGTCCTCGCGCAGCCGAGCACCGGTTCCGCCAATTTCACCCGCTACTACGCCATCGGTGACAGCCTCACCGCCGGATTCATCAGCGGCAGCCTGGTGGTCTCCGGCCAGCGCACCAGCTATCCCGCCCTGCTGCACCGCCAGGCCACCGGGCTCACCACCGGCTTCGAGCAGCCGCTGGTCGCCGATCCCGGCATTCCGGGGGTGCTCGAGCTGCGGAGCCTCTCGCCGCTGACCGTCGCTCCCAAGGATGGGCAGGGAAACCCGACCAACCTGACGCTCCCGCGGCCCTACAACAACCTGGCGGTGCCGGGGGCGCGCCTGCGCGACACGCTGGTCACCTTCAGCGGCGGCCTGCACGACCTGGTGCTCCGCCCCACGGGCTTCGGCCGGACCACCGCCTTGCAGCAGGCCGTGGCGTCCAACCCGACGTTCGTGACGATCTGGATCGGCAACAACGACGTCCTCGCCGCCGCCACCTCGGGCGTGGTCATCGAGGGCGTGACGATCACGCCGGCCGCGCAGTTCGAGGCGGACTTCCGGTCCCTGGCCGCCACGATCGCCTCGACCAACGCCAAGATGGCGATCGCCACGATTCCCGACGTCACCACGATCGCCTACGTCAACACCCTGACCCGCTTCGTGCCCAACCCGGCGACCGGTGCGCCGGTCCTGATCAACGGGCAGCCGGTGCCGCTCATCGGTCCCAACGGCCCGCTCGGCCCGAGCGACCGGGTCCTGCTGTCGGCGTCGGCGGAGCTGGCGCGGGGCAACGGCATCCCGGCCGCGCTCGGCGGCTCCGGCAAGCCGCTGCCGGACACCGCGTTCCTCACCGGCGACGAGCTGGCCACCATCTCGTCGCGGGTGAATGCATACAACAACATCATCCGGACGGTGGCCGGCGAGCGCGGTGCGGCCCTGGCCGACACCAACGCCCTGCTCACCCGGGCGGCCCAGGGGAAGGTCGGCGTGGGCGGCATGACGTTCTCGCCGGCGTACCTGACCGGCGGCATCTTCTCGTATGACGGCGTCCACCCGACCAGCATCGGGTATGCCTTCGTGGCGAATACGTTCATCGACGCGATCAACGAGAAGTTCGGCGCCGACATCCCGCCGGTGAACCTGACCCCCTTCCTTTTCGGGAGCGCGGCGAAGACGGCCGATGACGTCCTCGCCGGGTCGGAGACCCCCGCCTTCGTCTTCACCGACGAAGCCAAGCTGAGCCTCTTCCAGGCCCTGCGGATCGATCCGAACCCGAAGCGCCCCGGCAAGGGGGGCAAAGGCGGCAAGGGCGGAAGAAAGTAACCGCGGCGCACCGCAACCCGGTCGATGCAGGACGGGGCCCTCCAGGGCCCCGTTTCTGCGATTCGGGCTAGAATGGCGCAGCCCGGCCCAGACGGCCGTCCGCCAACCCCTGATTTGATGGAGATCCATCCTATGAGTGAGACTTTGACAACTCCCGTCGCCGCCCAGGCGCTCCTCGGCAGGCATGCCAGGGCCGTGGACCATATCGCCATCGCCGTCCATGACCTCGAAGCGGCGATCAAGCTCTACAGCGAGACGTTCGGCTACCAGCTCTTCGAGCGGCGGCGCACCGAGGGCAAGGCGAGCGCCATGATTTCCGCGGTGATGAAGGCGGGGCCGATCACCATCGTCCTCCTGCAGGGCACCTCGGAGGAGTCGCAGGTCTCCCGCTATGTCAAGCACTACGGACCCGGTGTCCAGCACATCGCCATCGAGGTGGATGACCTGCAGGCGACGACCGATGAGCTGACCGCGGCCGGCGTGCAGTTCGACACCAACATCATCAGCTCGCCGGGCCTGCGCCAGATCTTCACCCACCGTGACGAGAACTCGGGGATGATGTACGAGTTCATCCAGAGGATGGGCGGCGACTTCTCGGACGAGAGCGTGCAGAACCTGTTCGAGCAGCTCGAGGCCAAGAACAACTTCTGATCCCGCGGGATCTTCCGGGCTGATGGACCTGCGCCTCAAGAGCTGCTTCCGGGACCCCCTCCTGGAGGTGATGAACTTCCTGAACGAGGTGGTGCTGCGCTATCCCGCGGCGGTCTCGTTCGCTCCCGGCCGCCCGGCGGAGCGCCACTTCGACGTCGAGCGGAGCCTGGGGCTCGCTCCGCTCTTCGTCGAGCACCGCACCGCAGCCACCGGCTGGTCTCCCCGGGCCGTCTGGAACGACCTGGGGCAGTACAACAAGACCAACGGCATCATCAACGACCTGATCGCGCGCCATCTCGAGCTCGACGAGGGCATCCGGGCGAGCCCTGCGTCGATCGTGGTCACCCATGGCTGCCAGGAGGGCATGACGATCCTCCTGATGGCGCTGTTCAACCCGGCCGAGGACGTCCTGCTGGTCAGCGACCCCACCTACATCGGCATCACCGGGCTCGCCGCGATCCTCGGCATCGAGATGGTGCCGGTCGCGACCGGTGACGACGGCCTGGAGCCCGCGGCGGTCGCCGCGGCGATCGAGGCCGTGCTGGCCCGCGGCAAGCGTCCGCGGGCGCTCTACGACATCCCGGACTTCAACAACCCGCTGGGCACCCGGATGCCCATCGCGGCCCGCCACGCGCTTCTCGCCCTGCTGCGCGAGCGCGAGGTCTTCCTGTTCGAGGACAACCCCTACGGCATGTTCTCCTACGACGGCGATCCGCTCCCCACCTTGAAGGCGCTGGACGAGCACGGCGTGGTCGTCTACATGGGGAGCTTCGCCAAGACCCTGTACCCGGGGTTGCGCGCCGGCTACCTGGTGGCGGATCAGGAGGTGGTGGGCGAGGGCGCAACGCGCACCCCGCTCGCGGCCGAGCTGTCCAAGGTGAAGAGCCTGACGACGGTGACCACCTCGCCGGTCGTCCAGGCGGTGGTCGGCGGGCTGCTCCTCGAAGGCGAGGGCTCGGTGCGCGGTCTCGTGCGCGGCAAGCTCCCGTTCTACCGCGCCAACCGCGACCGCATGCTCGCTGCGCTGGAGGAGCGGCTGGGCGACGTGCCCGGCGTCCGGATCAACCGCCCGGCGGGAGGCTTTTTTCTGACCGTCGAGCTGCCGTTCCCGTTCGACGACGAGTGCCTCCAGACGTGCGCCCGGGACTACGGGGTGATCGTCTGCCCGATGTCGTTCTTCTCATTGTCGGCGGGACGGGAGCATCAGGTCCGTCTCTCCTTCAGCTATGTCACCGAGGAGCAGATCGCGGAAGGGATCGGGCGTTTCGCCCGCTTCGTGCGCGACCGGGTGGCCGCGACACCGTGAGGAGCTTTTCCGCCGCCACGCTCGACGCCTGGATGCGCGCCGCCCTGCTTCGGCGCGGGCTCTCCGCCGAGCACGCCGGCTGGGTGGCCGAGGGGCTGCTGGAGACCTCGCTGCGCGGCGTCGACACCCACGGGGTGCGGCTGTTTCCCACCTATCTTTCCGAGCTCGACGGCGGGCGCAGCCGGGCCCGCCCGGACATGCGGTGGATCGGCGAAGAGGCCGGCCGGGCCGCGCGCCTGCTCGATGCCGGGGGTGCCCTCGGCCTGGTGGCCGGCCGGACGGCGGCCGCGGAGGCCGTCCGGCTCGCCCGCGCGCACGGAGTCGGCTCGGTGGCGGTGCGCAATTCCAACCACTTCGGTGCGGCGTCCGTCTACACCCTGGCGATGGCGCGCGAAGGGTTCCTCGGGCTGTCGTTCACCAACAGCGACGCCCTGGTCGCGCCCTTCCACGGCATGCGCCCGATCTTCGGGACGAATCCGATCTCCATGGCCGTCCGGGGCGAAGGAGAGGACCTGTTCTGCGCCGACTTTGCGACCAGCCAGGTCTCGTACTCCAAGGTGAAGCACCACCGCGCCCACGGAATCCCCTTGCAAGCCGGCTGGGCGGTGACCGCCGAAGGGCGGGACGCCGCCGCGGGCGAGGAGGGCGGTGAGGTGGCGGCCCTCCAGCCGCTGGGCAACCACAAGGGGCACTGCCTGGGGATGATGGTGGAGATCCTCTGCGCCCTGCTGGCCGGGATGCCCTTCGACCACGAGCTTTCCCACCTGTACGTTGCACCGTTCGACGCGCCGCGCCAGGTGGCGCATCACTTCCTGGCGTTCGACCTCGCGGCGTTTCAGGACCCCGCCTTCTTCCGGGCCTCCTTGAGCCGCCTGCTGCGCCTCGTCCGCGAGCAGCCGGCGGTGGAGGGAGAGCAGGTGATCGTTCCGGGCGACCTGGAGAGCGCCGAGACGGCCCGCCGCAAGGCGGAGGGCATCCCGTTGACCGACGAGGAGGCGGCGGCGTTCGAGCGGATCGCCGCGGTCCCGGTCTGGCACCCGGGCGATCCGGTCGAACCCCTGCGGGTGGTGCTCGCCCGCGGTGGCGTGCTCGCCATCCCCACCGAATCGAGCTACGGGCTCGCCGCCGACCCGCGGAACCCGGAGGGTGTCGAGGCGGTCTACCGGATCAAGGGGCGAGAGGGAGAGAAGGCCCTTCCGGTGGTGGTGGCGGATCGTGGGCAGCTCGCCGGCCTGGGGATCGATCCCGGGCTCCCTCTCCTGGAGCCCGTCGTGGCCTGCTGGCCCGCGCCGCTCACCGTGGTGCTGCCGCTGCGGCAGCCGCTGCCGGCCTCTGCGGGAGCGCCGGCGCTCGCGGTGCGCATCCCGGCGCACGAAGGGTTGCGGGCCCTGCTGGCGGACCTCGGCCACGGGCTCACGGCGACCAGCGCGAACCGCAGCGGGGAGGCGCCCGCCTTGACGCCGGAGGCCGTGGCGCCGCTGCTGGTCGGCTGCGATGCGGTGGTGGTGGACGGCGGCGTGCTGCCGGGTGGCCCGCCGTCGACGCTGGTGGCAATAGAAGCCGCGGGTCCGGTGGTTCTACGGTCGGGGAGCTTTCCCGTGGAACGGCTCCGCGCGCAGATCGAGGCCTCGCCGCCTCGGGAGACGGACGAATGAAGCACCACATCCTGGGTCTCGCCACCGCCCTCACCCTCCTGGCCTCGGCCGCCGGTGCCGCGGATCTGCCGCCGGGAGCCACGCCGGCCCTCGCCGGGCCGGCCGCCCGGCCGACCATCGGCGTCGACGAGATCCGCCCCGGCCAGACCGGCTATGGTCTCTCGGTCTTCACGGGCACCGAGCCGGAGCGCTTCGAGGTGGAGATCGTCGGCGTGCTGCGCAATGCGGGTCCGGGGCTCAATTACATTCTGGGCCGCTTGAGCGGCAAGGGGTTGGAGAAGAGCGGCGTCTCGAGCGGGATGAGCGGCAGCCCGGTCTTCATCGACGGCCGGCTTGCCGGAGCCGTCGCCTTCAGCTGGCCCTTTTCTCACGAGGCGATCGCGGGCATCACGCCGATCGCGGAGATGCGCCGGCTCTCGACGCTCGGCGGCGGGGCGCCGCAGATGCCCCTGCCTCCGCCGCCGGTCGAGCTCACCGACCTGCGCGCCGGCCGCATCCCCAAGGGTCTGCTGGAGCGGGAGCTGCGCCGCTTGCAGCCCCAGCTCCCCCTGGAGGCGCGGGCCGGGGTGCATTGGGCGATCTCGGGTCTCGGCGAGTCGTCCCAGGCCCTTTTGCGCGCCGCACTGGGCAGCACGGCGCCGGCCGGCCGGGTGGCGGAAGGCGGTTCCGGGGACCTGGTTCCGGGAGGCGCGGTGGCCGCCGTGCTCGCCGAAGGAGACTTCCAGATGTCGGCGGTGGGGACGGTGACCGACCGCTATGGCGACCAGGTTCTCGCCTTCGGCCACCCCTTCCTCGGCCTCGGCCCGATCCGCGTTCCGATGGCGGCCGCCGAGGTGGTCACCGTGCTGTCCAACTCCTATTCGTCGTTCAAGATCTCGAATCTGGGCAAGACCCTCGGCGCCTTCGAGCAGGACCGCAAGGTCGGCATTCAGGGCCGGATCGGCCAGACGGCGGAGATGACGCCGGTGACGGTGCGGATCGCCGGTGTGGGCAACCAGCTCCACACCTACCATTCGCGGATCGCCGACGTGCCCCTGTACGCTCCCATGCTGATCGGCAGCAGCGTCCTGTCCGGCCTCGAATCCGCGAGCTACACCGCGGGTGCGCAGAGCGTCGACCTGGAGATCCGCCTGCGCCTGCGCGGCCATGGCGAGCTCAAGGTCCGCCAAAGCTTCGACGGGGATTCCGCGGGTGTCGACGTGGCGGGGTACGTTCTCGCGATCGCCGGTTATCTGACGCAGAACTCGTTCGAGAAGGTCTCCTTCGAGGAGGTCTCGGTCGACGTCACCCAGTCGCCGCAGCCGCGCGCCGCCACGTTGACCGCCGCCCGTGCCGACCGCGCCGTGGTGTACCCCGGAGACCGCGTCGGCCTGAGCCTCGATCTGGTGGCCTGGCGCGGTGAGCGCTTCCGCCGTTCGATGGAGCTGACCCTCCCGGTGGATCTGCCGGCCGGCCGCTACTCGCTGATCGTCGGCGACGGCTCCAGCATCGACGCCGCCCGGCTGGCGATGGCGCCGGCACCGCCGGCGACGTTCGCCCAGGCGCTCGATTTCCTGCGCTCTCTCCATTCACGGCGCGAGCTGGTGGTGCTCGGAGTCCATGGCGACGCCGGCCTCTCGGTCGCCGGCGAGATCCTGCCGCGCCTGCCGGCGTCGGTGCGTTCGTTGTGGAGCGCGGCCGGCGCAGGGGCTGCCATCCCGCTGCGCGTCACCGTCGCCCAGGAGCATCGGGAAGAGGTGGACGTCCCGGTGGACGGAGCCATCCGTATCGACCTCGAAGTGCGTCACCGGGGAAAGGGACCCGCATGAGATTCCGCATGATCTTCGTAGGGGCGGCCCTCGTGGCCGCCCTGGGTGGTGGAGCGGCGCAGCCGGCGCAATCCACCCAGGTTCGCCTGTTCGAGACGCAGAGTCAGGCCGGCTTCCTCGCCGGCACTCTGGAAGGGGTGAGCATCGACGCCTTCGGCCGCATTGCGCTCGCGCCGCGCGCCGAGCGGGTGGCGACGCTCGCCGAGCCGTTCGTGCTCTCCGCCGCCGTCCATCCCGAGGGCTGGGTGGTGGGCACCGGCAACGCCGGCAAGGTCCTCCTGCTCGACCGCCAGGGCAAGACCGTCGAGCTGCTCGCCGCCGCCGAGCCCGAGGTGTTCGCCGTCTGGGCCGATGCGGACGGCACGGTCTTCGCCGGCACGTCGCCGAACGGCAAGGTCTATCGCATCACCCGCGGCAAGGGCGGGACGTGGTCGAGCGAGGTGTACTTCTCCCCGGGAGAGACCTACGTCTGGGCGCTCACCCGCGCCGCCGACGGTGCTCTCCTGGTGGCCACCGGCACCCAGGGCAAGCTGTTCAAGGTGAGCGCCGCAGGAAAGGGCGAGGTTCTCTACGACAGCGACGACGTCCACGTCCGCACCCTCGCCGTGCAGGCGAACGGCGACGTGCTCGCCGGCACCGCGGGCGAAGGACTGATCCTGCGCATCGGCCGGGACGGTCAGGCGCGCACCCTGTACGATGCCGAGGAGCCCGAGGTGGTCTCTCTTGCCGTGGCTCCCGACGGCACCTGCTACGCCGCGGTCGTCGCCTCCGAGTCGAGCCTCGTCGACCTTTCGAAGACCGGGGGGGCGGCCGAAGCCAAGCCGGGCGAGCCGACGGTGACCGTCACCGTGGTGGGGGAGGGGGAGGCCCCGGTGGGGACCCGGCCACCCGGCGCCACCGGTCCCCGCAGTCAGGTGCTCGCCGTCGCGCCGACCGGAGTGGTGGAGAGCCTCTGGAGCTTCGCCGAGGAGACGGTCTACGGCCTGCTCTGGCAGAAGGGCCGCCTGTGGGTGGGCACCGGGCTCGAAGGGAAGCTCTACCGTTGGGCCGACGACCAGATGTTGCCGGAGAAGGACGTGGACGACCGGCAGATCGTGGCGCTCCTGCCCGGCGAGCCCGGGCCGGCGTTCGCCACCACCAACGCGGCGGCCCTCTACCGGATCACCGCCGGCACCGAATCGGCCGGGACCTACACCAGCGCCGCTCTCGACGCCGGCCAGGTGGCGCGCTTCGGCACCTTCCGCTGGCTCGGGGAGGCGGCGGAGAAAGGCGGGCTCCGCTTCTCGTTCCGCAGTGGCATGAGCGCCACCCCGGATCGTACCTGGTCCGCGTGGACCGAGCCCGAGGTGGGGGTCGATGGCGAGATCTCCCTGACGGGCCTGCCGCGCGGCCGCTACGTCCAATGGCGGGCCGAGCTGCGCGGTGCTTCTCCGAGCCTCTGGGCGACGGAGCTGTCCTACCGCCAGGAGAACCTGAAGCCGCAGATCGGGCAGATGGTCGCCCTCGAAGCCGGCCAGATCCTGGTCCCGACGAATTTCAACCCGTCGAATCAGGTGTACGAGCCGGCCCACCCGAACCGCGACGGGATCTTCACCTCGATCGGCGAGGTGGCGGCCGAAGACGGAGGCGGGCGCACCAAGCCCCTGTGGAAACAGGGTTTCCGCACCTTGCGCTGGGCCGCCGCCGATCCCAACGAGGACCGGCTCGCCTACGACCTGTCGTTCCGGCCGGCCGGGGATCCGGCGGTCGAATGGCTCCCGATGGCGCAGGACCTGACCGAGGATTGGTACAGCTTCGATGCCACCGTCCTGCCCGATGGCGTCTACCGCTTCCGCCTGCGCGCCTCCGACCGCCTGGCGAACGATCCGGCGAACACCCTGGAGGCGGAGCGGGTCAGCGATCCGGTGGTGGTGGACCATACGCCGCCGCAGCTCGGCGAGGTGCGCCGCGAGGGCGCGTCCTTGCGCGCCACCGTGCGCGACGCGGCGAGCCCGCTGCGCGAGGCGCTCCTCAGCGTCGACGCCCGGGAATGGAAGCCGGTGGAGGCCGCGGACGGCCTGCTCGACGGCCGGGCCGAGACGCTCCTTCTCGCGCCGGGGAAGCCCGGGAGCCTGCTGTTGCTTCGGGTGACCGATGCCGCCTTCAACGTGATCACCTTCGATCTCACCGGGGCCTCCCGCCGATGAGCCCGCGCATCGCCGTCTACCCGGGGTCGTTCGACCCTCTCCACAATGGCCACCTGGACATCATCGACCGCTGCCTGCCCATCTTCGACGAGGTGGTGGTGGCCGTCCTGGTCAACGAAGGCAAGAAGCCGCTGTTCACCACCGAGGAGCGGGTGGCCACGATCCAGGAGCTGCTGCGTGACCGCCCGCGGTGCCGGGTGGAGAGCTTCTCGGGGTTGCTGGTCGACTTCATGGACCACATCGAGGCGCGCACCGTGATCCGCGGCCTGCGCGCCGTCTCGGATTTCGAGTACGAGTTCCAGATGGCGCTGATGAATCGGCGCCTGAATGCACGGGTCGAGACCGTCTTCCTGATGCCCAAGGAGGACTACAGCTACCTGTCGAGCCGCCTGGTCAAGGAAGTCTGCGGCCTGGGGGGCAACATCGAAGGCCTGGTGCCGCCGCTGGTCCTCGACCAGCTGCACCGGCGCCTGCGCAAAGCCGACGGCGGCGGGAGCTTGCCCCGGTCTTGAGCGACTCTCTCGCCACCTACCTCCTCCGTCTGCCGAAGGTGGAGCTGCACGTCCACCTGGAAGGATCGATGCGCCCGGCCGTCCTTCTCGAGCTCGCCCGGCGCAATGGCGTGGACCTGCCGGCCGGGGACGAGGCGGGTCTCGCGCAGTGGTTCCGCTTCCGTGACTTCGCCCATTTCGTCCAGGTCTACCTGACCTGCTCGCGCGCCCTGCGGACGCCGGAGGACTTCCAGCTCCTGGTGGCCGACGTCCTCGCCGTGCAGGCGGAGCAGAACGTCGTCTACACCGAGGCGCACTTCACCATCGGCACCCATTTGATGAACGGTGCCGACGGCGAGGAGCTGCTGGCCGCGCTGATGGAGGCGATCCGCGAGGGTGAGGCCCGGCACGGAGTCCGGCTGCGCCTCATCCCCGACATCGTGCGCAATGTCCCGGCGATGGCCGACGCCACCCTGGAGTGGGCGCTCGCCGGACGCGACCGCGGCGTGGTGGTGGCCCTGGGATTGTCGGGTTTCGAGGACCGCTGCTCCAACGATCCCTTCCGCGAGCACTTCGCCGCCGCCGCCCGCGCCGGGCTCCACCGGGTCGCCCACGCCGGAGAACATGCCGGCCCGGCGTCGATCCGTTCCGTTCTCGAAGATTGCCTCGCCGAACGGATCGGCCATGGCGTGCGGGCGGTGGAGGACCCTGGTCTGGTGGCCGAGCTCACCGGGCGGGGCATTCCGCTGGAGGTCTGCCCGTCGTCCAACGTCTGCCTGGGCGTCGTACCCGACCTCGCACACCATCCGTTCGACCGCCTGCGACGTGCCGGCTGCCGGGTCACGGTGAACTCCGACGACGGTCCCTTCTTCGGCACGACGCTGACCGACGAGTATCTGCGTCTCGCCCGGACCTTCGGGTATGGCCCGGACGTGCTGGCGGGGCTCGCCCGTGCCGCCTGGAGCGCCGCCTTTCTGCCGGAGGCGGAGCGCCGGGAGCTGGCGCACTTTTTTCCCGACTCACCCTAGTTGCTTGTTTCAGGGTCTCAAAGAGTGACGCCCGGCCCACTGCCGGGAGGTCACTTCGCATGGCCTATGACCCGACCACCGATCAGTTTGAGCCCGGCTGCCCCGGCGACGTTCTGAGCTCCGAGCGCCTCGACGCCTTGCGGGAGAGGCTGGACCGCCTGCCGGACGACCTCCGGCGGTGCTTCCTGTTGCGCCATGCCCGCGGCTTCAGCGAGGATCAGGTCTCCGTCCTCCTGAAGCTTCCCCTCGAGCGCGTCCGGACCTGTCTCTGGCAGGCGCGCGCGCGGCTCGGCGTGGGTGCCAGGGGGGAGGCGCTCTCATGAGCCGGGTGCGCAACGTCTGGCGGCACTGGCTGCGGCGTCTCCGGCCGGAGGCTCCTCCGCGTCCGGACGAGCGGGAGCATCCCTCCGTCGAGAGGCTCGCCGCCTACCAGGAAGACCGCCTTCCTCCCGAGGAGGACGGGGAGATCCAGGAGCACTTCGTCGCCTGCGAGGAGTGCCCCGAGCTGATTCTCGACCTCGACCGGTTCAACACGCCGGAGTCGGCCGAGAGGGCGCGGGCTTCCGTGCCCTCCTTCCGGGTCCAGAGAGCCTGGCTGCGGCTGAGCAACCGGCTGGGCCGGGACCTACGCCCCCGGTGGCCGGTGCTGCACTGGATGCGCACCCCCCTGCTCGCCTGGGTGGTGGCCGCTCTTCTCGCTCCCTGCGCCTTGCTCCTCTGGCAGCGACTCGAGGAGGTGCGCCGGGAGGTGCAAAGCCTGTCGGCCCCCGAGCTCAATCCGCCGCAGCTTCTCGTCGATGCACAGAGCCTCCTGCGCGGCGGCGCCCCCTTTGCTCCGTCCGAGATCGAGGTACCGGCGGGCGCGCAACGCTTCCTGCTGGTCCTGTCGCCCGAGATCCTGCCGGCGCAGAGGGAACACCGCCTCGTCCTCCAGACCTGGGACGGCGAGGTCCTGTGGCGGCAGGCCGGCCTTCTGCCTTCGGCGGACGGCACGTTCGTGATCGGGCTCTCCCGCCGGTTCCTGCCCGGCGGGGTCTACCGTTTCCGGGTGACCGGAGCCGGCGGGATGCCCCACTATGATCAGGAAATGACCGTGCAGGTGACTTATCGATGAACGACGAGCGCTGGTACTTCAACGGAGTGGACGCCACCACCGGCGGTTACCTGGAAGCGCCGATGTCCCCCGGGGACGTCCTGGAAATGCTGCGATCCCGGCCCTGGAGGCCCGAGGCGAAGGCGATGGTGCCGGGCTTCGAGGCGCGGAGCCTCACCGAGAGCGGCTGGGGAGCGGTGTTTCCCCGCGGCCCCGAGGGGGTGGACCCGGCGCTGCGCGAAGCCCTTCGTCCTCTCCTCGACCATCGACAGGAGCAGGCCGCGGCCTGCAAGGAGATCCGCTACCGCGAATTGGAGCTGCGCCGCGGCGAGGACCTCGACGGCTTCCTGGTCCGCCATGGTCGCGGACCCGGCCCGGTCCATCCCGATCGTCTGCCGTACTACCTGCTGCTGGTGGGAGACCCCGCGGCCCTGCCGTTCGGCTTCCAGACCGGGCTCGACGTGCAGCACGCCGTCGGGCGCCTCTGCTTCGACACCCTGGAGGACTACCACGCCTACGCCTGCGCCGTGGTCCGGGCCGAGACGGAAGGAGGCGGGCGCGACCGCCTGCTCGACCTCTTCGCACCGCGCCATCCGGACGATCCGGCCACCGAGCTGAGCTCCGACCATCTGATCGCGCCGCTCGCCGAGCGCCTGGAGGGGGACCTCGAAGGCTGGCGCCTGCGCCGCACGTTCGGCGAGGATGCGACACGGCAGGCCTTGAGCGGCTTGTTCGAAGGTGTGGCCGGCCGGCCGGCGCTCCTCTTCACGGCGAGCCACGGCACCGGTTTTCCCTGTGGCCATCCGGACCAGCGGGAACGCCAGGGGGCGCTGCTGTGCCAGGACTGGCCGGGTCCGGTGGAGAGCCGGGGACCGACGCCGCCCGAATGGAGCTTCGCCGCCGCCGATCTCTCCGCCCGCGCGGATGTCGCGGGTCTCATCGCCTTCTGCTTCGCCTGCTACGGAGCCGGTACGCCGGCCCAGGACGACTACACGCACCGCAACGACTGGAAACCCCGGCAGCTCGCCCCGCAGGACTTCGTCGCCCGCCTGCCGCAGCGTCTGCTGGCCCGGGGAGCCCTGGCGGTCATCGGCCACCTGGAGCGCGCCTGGTCCCAGTCTTTCCTCTGGCAGGGCACCGCGCAGGTGGACGTCTTCGAGAGCGTCTTGAAGCTTCTCCTGGACGGCTGGCCGGTGGGCGGTGCCATGGAGTACTTCAATCAGCGGTATGCCGAGCTGGCGACCCGCCTGACCACCGAGCTGAACCGCACCCTCACCGGAGCCACCGTGGACGCCCGCGAGGTGACCCGTCTGTGGACGGCCCACAACGACGCGCGCGGGTATGTGGTGGCGGGGGACCCGGCGGTTCGGGTGAACGTCACACGATGACTTTGGGCGTGTAGGTGACCCAGAAGTGGGGGCCGCCGGGCCTCACGACAACAGCTTGTCGTATTCGGCGTGCGTTCCGATCCAGAACCAGACGATGCCCTCCGGCTTCTCCCTGCCGAGCGCCCGGTAGTGTGCCCCGACGCGCACGGACCACAGCCTCTGTGCCGTGCTGATCTTCTTGAGGTGGAGGGCCGGATGATGAGGGTTGGCCTTGAGCAGCTCGTAACCCTTGTCCGCGAGCTCTTGCACTTCTTGGGGCAGTTGCCGATAGCACTGCCAGAAGCGCGGCAGAGTGAAATGCTTCACAGCGGCTGGCTCAAGCCCTGTGCGTGCTCTTCGTCCACCTCGGCAAGCAGTGCATCGAGACGGCCCGCTTCCAGGTCCTCCTCGATCTGCCGGTCCCAGAGCTGCGCGTGATACTCCGCAATCCACGCCATCAGATCAGCTACGTCTCTGGTCGAGAGCCGCGTGATGGCCGCTTCGATTTCCTGGATGCTCATGCCTCGTGAGTCTATGGGGAGCTGCTCCGCTCGTCAAACCCTGCCGTCACCAGCGTCACACGACGACCTTGGGCGTGTAGGTGACGACCCAGAAGTGGGGGAGGAAGCCCACCCGCACGTTGAACGCCAAGCCGTCGAGGGCCTCGCGGATCTCGGCCTCGGTGGGGAAGTTCTTGAGCACCTCGTGGGTGCTGCCGTCGTGGAGCGTGCGCCGCTGGTAGGTGTTGCCGTCGGCGTCGCGGCGGGAGAGGGGGGTGCTGCTGCCGCGGACGTAGGCGTTGTCGAGGAAGACCATGGTGGCGCCGGGGGCGAGGGTCTGATGGAGATCGGACAGGAACGGGCGCAGGCGCGGCTTGGGGACGTGGGACCACCAGAAGCCGGCGAAACCTGCGGTGAACCGCTGCGGGAAGCTCGGCAACGCATAAGCGTCTTCGCGCCGGAACTGCACGGTCTCCCGCATCCGCGGCTTGGCCTGGGCGATTTCGAGCACCTCGTCGTTGACGTCGGTGGCGGTGACCGACGCGGCGGTGGACGCCAGGATCTGCGTCCAGTAGCCGGTGCCGCAGGCGATCTCCAGGACGTGGCGCCCGGCGAAGGTCTCGAGGACGAAAGAGCGCAGGGCGCGCAGGTCATTCTGGCGCTCCGGCTTCTGGAAGATGACTTCGTACTCGTCCGCCCGGCGGGCGTAGTAGGAGGCCATCGCGGCCTCGATGCCGAGGGAGGCTCTGGGGGCTTGGGGAACGGCTCGCATCGCGGCTCTCCTGAAGTTGATCAGCAATCCGGTGGTGTTCAGAGCAAAAACGATGCCGGACCCGTATTCCCCTCACCCCGCCGGCACCCCCGATGGGGGCGTCCTCGGAGGGATACGGCGCAGGCCCGGGCGGAGGACGCCCGGGCGCGCTGCGCGCTCAGAACGCGTTGTTGTCCAGCCCTCCGCACAGCTTGCCCGCGGTGCTCCGGTAGCTCTTGGTGACGCCGGTCTCGGTGTCGGTCACGCGCAGGGTGTAGTCGAGGTCGCTCAGGGCTCCCCAGAAGAGCGCGACGCGGTCCCCGAAGTCGATCATCTTGACCATCAGCTCGACGTTCGACGGGTCACCGAAGGTGAAGGTTCCCGTGATGTTGGAGAGCGTCGCGGCACCGCCCTGGCCGCTCGCGCCGTTCGCCGGGTTGCGCCAGTCCACTTCGACCGCGAAGCGGTTCTTGAGCAGGCAGAGGGTGGACCCGGTGGAGCGGCAGGAGGCCGCGCGGACGCGCGTGGAGGTGGCGGCCGCGGTGAGCAGGTCGGAGGCGAAGTCCTGGTCGATGCCGCCACAGTCCCCCGTGGTGTTCGTGTAGCTCTGCACCCGGCCGGTGCCGGTGTCGGTGATCTCCAGGTTGTAGCGCAGGTTGGTGAGCTGGCCCCAGAACACCTTGACGACGTCGCCGAAGTCCAGGATCTTCACCAGCAGCTCGACGTTGCCGGGGTCTCCGAAGGAGAAGAACCCGGTCACGTTGGAGCGGGGGATCGGCCGGCCGGAGCCGCTGGAGCCGTCGAACTGGTTCTGCCAGTTGACTTTCACCCGGAAGCGGTTGCCGAGCAGGCAGAGGGTGTCCGGCCCCGGTTTGCAGGGGGCCGGCGGGTCGAGGAACGGGCGTAGCGCGGTGAACGAATTGGCGAAGGCGCCATCCACGATGGCCGAGGTGAAGTCGCAAAGCTCCGGGGGGCTCCCGGCCGCGCCGGAGAGCTGGCCGACGATCTGCCCGTCCGCGAGCAGCACCGGAGAGCCGGAGCTGCCGCTCCACATGCCGCCGGCCACCTGCCGCGCGTAGAGATACCGCGGGCGAGGCCAGGTGCCGGCCTGCGGCAGGGAGGTGTCCATTTCGGTCTGGGCGTAGATCTGCGGGTGCGCGATGGAAGAGGTGCCGCTGCCGGGATGGGACAGGCGGTAGAGCCGCGTGCCTTCGCCGACGGGCGCCGCATTCCAGCCCAGCAGGACCCGCCCGCCGGGGATCTTGGACAGGCGCAGAAGGGTGTAGTCGCTCGACCGTCCCGTCGCCACCAGGCTCGCGCCGAAGCTGCGCGGCAACCGCCCGAGACTGGGGGCGGCGCCGTTGCACTGCGCCGGCGCGTAATCCCAGAAGGCCTCCAGGCCGGCCGCCGTGTCTCCGTCGTCGATGCAGTGGTTGGCGGTCAGCAGGTAGGGGATCGTCGTCTTCGTGTCGGTGTCGTTCACCAGCCCGCCGGTGCAGATGCCGATGAAGCCCACCTGATCGGACGGATATTCCAGGTGGGCGATGGCTCGGCGCGCCAGATCCACGCCCGGAAAGTCCGCCTTGCTGACGCACCTGCCGTCGACGAAACAGGAGGAGCCCGCTTTGAAGAGCCCGGAACGCAGGCTCTCCGGCACGATCTCGCCCACCCGGTCGAGGACGAAGCGGGCCTTTGCGCCGGCCGGGATCTCGGCTTCCAGGTGGATCTCGGGGCCTGCGACGCTGGGGGTCCACAGCCCGCGCCGCGCATTCACCAGCTCGCTGCCGAACGGGCCGACCGTCTCGCCGTCCGCCCCGAACACCCAGAGGCGCGCGCCGGCCGGCAGCTGGACGTCGGAGAGGTGGAGGCGCAACCGCCACCCTTCTTCGACCCGGACGCCACCGCCCCAGACCGCCGCTCCCCGGCGTGTCGCGAGGAGCCCGCCCGCGTGCTCCCGGATCGCGCCCGGCGCCGGAGCACCCGCGATCTCCACCACCCGTGCCACGGGGAGCATCCGCATCAGGCCGGCGCGGGCCGGCAAGCCACCGGCGTCGTTCCACGCCTGGAGGGCGGTGAGCTCCCTCCCCGCACCGGAACGCGCCGCTGCAAGCTCGGCGAGAGGCCGGGCCGCGGGGCCGTCCGTGAGGCGCAGCGGCCGAGCGGCGGGCTGCCCGGCCACCGACGAGGCCGGCAGGACGAGCGGGCCGTTGCTCTGCGCCGCGAGAGGGGCCGCGAGGAGCAGGGAGGCGATCAGGAGTCGGGGTGTCGTCATGGGGGCGTTCCTCCGGAAGATTCCTCGTATTCTACGCGCATGGACAACGTCGCCATCGCCCGCATCCTGGAAGAAGTTGCCGACGTCCTGGAAATCCAGAACGCGAATCCGTTCCGCATCCGCGCCTACCGCAACGCCGTACGCACCGTCCAGGGCCAGACGGAGCCGCTCTCCCGCTGGATCGAGGAGAACCGCCCGCTGACCGAGCTGCCGGGGATCGGCAAGGACATGGCCGGGCACATCGGGGAGATCGTCGCGACCGGCACCCTCGCGTACCGCGACCAGCTCCTCACCGAGATCCCCCGCTCGCTCCTGGAGCTGATGAGCCTCCCCCACGTCGGCCCGAAGAAGGCGAAGAAGCTCTACGACGAGCTCGGCATCACCTCGGTCGATGCGCTCGAAGAAGCCGCCAAGGCCGGCCGCATCGCCTCCGTTCCCGGCTTCGGCGAGAAAACCCAGCAGAAGATCCTCGCCGGCATCGCCGACCACCGCCGGCACGGCAGCCGCATGCTGCTCGCCGACGCCGAGACATTCGTCGAACCGCTCCTCGACTGGCTGCGCCGGAGCCCCGGCCTGGAGCGGCTGGAGGCCGCCGGCAGCTACCGCCGGCGCCGCGAGACCATCGGAGACGTCGACCTGCTCGCGGTGGCTCCGGACCCGGCGGCGGTGATCCAGCACTTCCTCGCCCATCCGTGGATCGAAAAGGTCGCCATGGCGGGCGACACCCGCGCCACGGTGAGCCTCGGCTCGGGCCTTCAGGTGGACCTGCGGGCGGTCGCGCCGGAGAGCTATGGCGCCGCGCTCGTCTACTTCACCGGCTCCAAGGAGCACAACGTCAAACTGCGCCGCCGCGGCGTCGAGCGAGGCCTGCGCATCTCGGAGTACGGGGTCTTTCGGGGGGACGGCGAGGAATCGATCGCCGGGCGCGAGGAGGCGGACGTCTACGCGGCGGTCGGGCTGCCCTGGATTCCCCCCGAGATCCGCGAGGACCTGGGGGAGATCGAAGCGGCGGCGCAGGGGCACGTGCCGCGGCTGATCCGTCGCGAGGACGTCCGCGGCGATCTGCACATGCACTCCACCTGGTCGGACGGCAAGTGCTCGATCGAGGAGATGGTGGCGGCGTGCGCCTCCCGCGGCTACGGCTACATGGTCCTCTCGGACCACAGCAAGGCGCTCGCGATGACCAACGGCCTCGACGCCCGCCGGCTGCGCGAGCAGTGGAAGGAGATCGACGCGGTGCGCGCGCGCCATCCCGAGATCCGCATCCTGCGCTCCCTGGAGGTGGACATCCTCGCCGACGGCTCGCTCGACCTGGAGGACGAGATGCTCGCCGGGCTCGACGTGGTGCTCGTCTCTCTCCACTCCCGCTTCGAGCTGCCGGAGGCGCGGCAGACCGAGCGGGTGCTGCGCGCCCTGGAGCACCCCGAGGTGAGCATCTTCTGCCACCCCACCGCGCGCCTGATCAACCGCCGCCGCCCGGTGGAGATGGACGTCGACGCCGTGCTGCGCCGCGCCGCCGAGCTGGGCGTCGCCGTCGAGCTGAACGCCAACCCGCACCGCCTCGACCTCAAGGACAGCCACCTGCGCCGCGCCAAGGAGCTCGGCTGCAAAGTGGTGATCAGCACCGACGCCCACCACACCCGCGATCTCGACCTCCTGCGCCACGGCATCGACCAGGCCCGCCGGGCCGGCCTGGAGGCGGGGGACGTGCTGAATACGCTGGAGGTGGAGGAGCTGGTGCAGGCGCTGCGGTGAGCCCCCTCCCCGACCCTCCCCCGCGGAGCGGGAGAGGG
>DIHE01000129.1:0-5226 GCA_002420005.1 Holophagales bacterium UBA5704
CTCTCCGAAGGTCTCTCCAAGGGGCTCGCCGAAGGGCTCTCCAGGGGGCGCACGGAGGAGGCGGCGCGGGCGGTGCTGACCGTTCTTCGGGTTCGTGGCATTCCTGTCTCCGACGGCGCCCGCGAGCGCATCCTGGCCCAGAAGGACCCGGAGCGACTGGAGCGCTGGCTGGAGAAGGCCGCCGTCGCCGCTTCGGTGGCCGCGGTTCTCGACGAGCCGAACTGATTCCCGTCCTCCCTCCGTTTGATCTGGAGCGGAATCAGGTTCCGCCCTGTCGGGCACCCCGGCGGCGCCCCGGTGGCTCACCGAAAGCTCGTTGGAACGCCTCCCGGAACCCGCTGTGCGAGCCATATCCGCTCTCGAAGACAACGGAATCCAGCTCGGCGCCTTCCTGGACGCGCTGCAAGGCCCAGGCGAGGCGGCGGGCGCGGTTGAAGGCCTGGAAGGTCATGCCGTAGCGCCGCAGGAAAAACCGGCGCACTGTCGCCGGATCGATACCGCGGGCTTTCAGGTCGATGTCGGTGAGGCGTGCGGTCGGGTCCCGCTCGATCTCCGCCAGCAGCTGAGAGGCCCAGGCGGGGCGGTCTACCGGTTCCAGGGGATGACAGCGCTTGCAGGGACGGTAGCCGGCGTGCAGGGCGGACTGGGCGGTCGGGAAATATTCGACGTTCTTCGGCAGCGGCTTGCGGGCCGGACAGGTCGGGCGGCAGAAGATGGCGGTCGTGCGGACTCCCAGAAAGAAGACGCCGTCGTAGGAGGCGTCCCGGGTGAGGTAGGCCTTTTCCATCTCGGTGTTCGAGGGCAGGTGGCTCATGGCGGCCTTCCTGCATCAGGTGCGCGCGAACATCCCGTTGGCCTCCCCGAAGGGCAGGCCGTTCTCCAGCGCGCGATAGGTGCCGTGCTCGAGCAGTTCCCGGGCGGCCTGCTGCGTCGTCCCGAGCGCCGCCAGCGCGAGCGCCGGGCCGAGGCTCACGCGGGCGACGCCGAGCTGTCCGAGCTCGGCGATGGTGGGGGATCCCGGTTTGGCCATGATGTTCACCGGGCCGGCGATGGCGCGCACCAGGGCGGCGATGGTCTCCGCGTCGAGCACGCCCGGCACGAAGACACAATCCGCCCCCGCCTCCCGGTAGAGGTTGGCCCGCCGCACCGCCTCGGCGAAGCGCGTTTCCGGTGCGCCCACCTGGAAGAGGTACACGTCCGTGCGGGCGTTGAGGACCAGATCGTCTCCCGCGGCCCGGGCCGCCCGGATGCGCTTGGCCTGGATCTCCGGCGCCAACAGCAGCTCTCCGCCGTGCCCCGGCGAATCCTCCAGGTTGATGCCCACTGCGCCGGCATCCAGCACACCCCGCACGGTTTCTGCCACGTCCTCGGCAGAGCCCTCTCCATAGCCTCCCTCGACGTCTGCCGTGACCGGGACCTCGACCACGCGCGTGATGGAGCGGATCACCTGAATCATCTCGTCCCGGCGTAGCGTCTGGCCGTCGCCGCGTCCGAAGACCCAGGAGACGGCCGCGCTGGTGGTGGCGATCGCCTCCGCTCCGGCCAGCTCGATGACGCGGGCGCTGGCCGCGTCCCAGGCGTTCGGCAGGACCAGGGGTCGCTTGGTGTGCAAGCGGCGGAAGTGGGCGGCTCGATCTCGCTGGCTTGGGGTCATGGCGTCTCCTCCAGAGGGCGAAGCGGAGTCTACCCGCCGCGACGAACCGCGTTCCACCGATTTCCGGACGTGGATGTCGCCGGCTCCAAGCCGCCGCGAGGTCCTTGTCCAGGTTTTCTGCTCCTGCCGTGGTGGCCGCGTGCTCGTGACGCCTGCGCAGAAATCGGGACATCCGCTGCCCAGACTCGTGGACTTCATGCGCACTGTGTGCCGCTGCGCTCGAAACACGGAGCTCCCCGGCGGGCGATGCTCTCTCCCGGGGTGACGACGAATTGACACGATTGCGACAGCGTTCCTAGAATCGAGCCCGTCAGGCAGGAAACGCAGGTCTCAGGATGGGAGGAGGTTTCCGCTGAAGGCACTCTGGAACAGGCAGGGCAGGACCCTGTCTACGGCTCTCACGTTCGCGGTTTTCTTCGGCTGCATCGGATGCGGCAGGCCGGCGACGCCTGTGCGGACGGCTCCGGACGCAGCTCAGGCGGCCCCCGTGGTTGCGGCTCCGGTCACCGTGCAGCCGCACGAGCGCTGGGACGACGCCATCCTCTACTTCGTCGTGCTCGACCGCTTCGCCGACGGCGACCCGGCCAACAACCAGGGGGTGGACCGAGCCGCCAAGGGCACGTTCCACGGCGGCGATCTGCGCGGTCTGCGCGGGCAGCTCGACGAGCTGGCCGGGTTGGGGGTCACCGCGCTGTGGATCACCCCGGTGGTCGCGAACATCCCCGGCTTCGTCACCGGCGCCGGCTTCCCCGACTGGGGCTATCACGGCTACTGGGCGGACGACTTCTATGCCATGGACCGCCGCTTCGGCGACGAGGCGGAGCTCAAGGCGCTGGTGGACGACGCCCATGCCCGCGGCATCAAGGTCCTCCTCGACGTGGTCTACAACCACGCCGGCTACGACTCGGCCTACACCAAGGACCCCAGATACCGCGGCTGGCTGCGCACCGAGGGGCTGGGGACGTGCGGACAGGACGACATCACCTCCTGCGTCTCCGGGCTTCCCGATTTCAAGACCGAGCTTCCCGAGGTGCGGGACTACCTCTTGAAGGCGCAGATCGACCGCGCGAAGCGGGCCGGCCTCGACGGCTTCCGCCTGGACACGGTCAAGCACGTCACCCACGACTTCTGGCAAGAGCACCGGCGCCGGGTCGATGCGGAGCTGGGCGAGGACTTCTTCCTGATCGGCGAGGTCTGGGGCGGCGACGCCCAGTCGCTCGACCCCTGGTTCGCCGGGGGCGAGATGGACGCCGGTTTCGACTTTTCCTTCCAGGGCAACGCCCTCGCCTGGGTGCAGGGGCGCGGCCGGACGATCGCCTTCGACCGCTATCTCAAGTCGCGCGAGAAGGTGCGGGAGGGCTACCTGCTCTCCCCCTACCTCTCCTCGCACGACGTGCCGGGCGCCCTCTTCCAGCTCGGCGGTGACCGTGCGCTCTTCCGGCTGGCGGCGATCCTCCAGCTCACCGCGCGGGGGGTGCCGACGATCTACTACGGCGAGGAGGTGGGACGCCCGGGCGGCGACTGGCCGGAGAACCGCAGCGACATGCCGTGGGGCGACCGCAAGATCCAGCCCGGCGCGGGCAAGCCGCGGGACGAGGCGCTGCGCGCCGACTACCAGAAGCTGATCGCCATCCGCCGCGCCCACAAGGCGCTCTCGCGCGGGCTGCATACGAGCTTGTCGAGCGACGGGGACCTGCTCGTCTTCCTGCGGCGCGACGAGGCGAGCGGCGACGCGGTGGTGGTGGCGGTGAACCGGGGGACGGCGCCGGCGACGGCGGGCTTTGCACCGCCCGCCGAGTGGGGCACGGAGGCGGTCGAGGACGCCTGGAGCGGCGAGAGCATCCCGCGCTCCGGCGACCGGATCGAGATCACCGTGGCGCCGCGCGAGGCCCGCATTCTCACCGCGAGCCGAAAAACTACCTGAACGGACGGGGCGAAATTCGCCCCGTTCCGATAGGAAAGGCTGGGAGGACGTCAAATGGCCGAGGTGATCCTCGACAAGATCCGCAAAGCGTACGGTGAGAACGTCGTCATCGAGAGCCTGGACCTCGCGATCAAGGACGAGGAGTTCATGGTCCTCGTCGGTCCCTCCGGCTGCGGCAAGTCGACGGCGCTGCGCATGATCGCCGGCCTGGAGGAGATCAGCGGGGGTACCGTCTCGATCGGCGGCCGGGTGGTCAACGACGTGGCGCCGAAGGACCGCGACATCGCCATGGTCTTCCAGAGCTACGCGCTCTATCCGCACATGACGGTGCGCGAGAACCTGGAGTTCGGCCTCAAGATCCGCAAGACCCCGCGCGAGGAAATGAACCGCCGGGTCGACGAGGCGGCCCAGATCCTGGGGATCACCGAGTTCCTGGACCGCAAGCCGAAGCAGCTCTCGGGCGGCCAGCGGCAGCGCGTGGCGGTGGGGCGCGCCATCGTGCGCAAGCCCGCCGTCTTCCTGTTCGACGAGCCGCTGTCGAACCTGGACGCCAAGCTGCGGGTGCAGATGCGCGCCGAGATCTCGCGGCTCCAGAAGGCGCTCAAGACGACCACCGTCTACGTGACCCACGATCAGGTCGAGGCGATGACCATGGGGCATCGCATCGCCATCATGCGCCTGGGCAAGCTGCAGCAGGTCGGCACGCCGCTGGAGGTCTACGAGCAGCCGGCCAACCTGTTCGTCGCCGGCTTCATCGGCACGCCGCCGATGAACTTCATCCCCGGCACCCTGGCGGATGGCGGCGCCACCGTGGTGGCCTCCGGTTTCCGGCTCGCGGTGCCGGAGAGCTGGCGCGCCGCCACCGCGCGGCACGACGGCAAGAAGGTCGTCCTCGGCATCCGCCCGGAGAACATCCGCGAGGAGGCCCGCGGCGGTGCCACGGTCCAGGTCACCGCGAAGGTCGAGTTCGTCGAGCCGCTGGGGCACGAGGTCATCGTGCACGGCCGGGTCGGCGACGACCTGATGGTCGCTAAGACCGATCCGCACCGCAGCCCCCAGATGGGCATGGACTTCCCGCTGGTCATCGAGGCCGACGCGATCCACCTGTTCGACGCCGCGACCGAGCAGAGGCTCACCGTTTCCTAGGAGATCTCATGAAAGCCAGAATCCTGTCCGTCCTCGTCCTCGCGCTCACCTTCCTTGCTCCGGCGCTCGCGCTGGCCCAGAAGGAGATCGTGGTCTGGCACGCCTACCGGGGCGATGAGAAGGCGGCGTTCGAGAAAGTCGTCGCCCAGTTCAATCAGGCCAAGGCCGGCAAGATCAAGGTTTCGACCCTCGCCGTCCCGTACGACGCCTTCGCCGACAAGATCACCGCCGCGGTGCCGCGCGGCAAGGGGCCGGACGTCTTCATCTATGCCCAGGACCGCCTCGGCGGCTGGATCGCGGCGGGCAATACGGTCGAGCCGATCGATTTCTTTCTGGATGCGCCGACCAAGGGCCGTTTCCTCGCCACCACGATGCAGGCGATGACCTACCAGGGCAACGTCTACGGGCTGCCTCTGAACTTCAAGGTCATCACCCTGATCTACAACAAGAAGCTGGTGCAGACGCCGCCCAAGACCTCGGCGGAGCTGATCGCGCTGGCGAA
>DIHE01000129.1:5511-16311 GCA_002420005.1 Holophagales bacterium UBA5704
CCACGCGGCGCTGATGAACGCCTTCGGCGGCGGTGTCTTCGACGGCCGCAAGCCGACGCTCAATGCGCCGGCGAACGTCAAGTCGATGGAGACGCTGATGAAGTGGACGGGGATGGGCTTCCTGCCCGCGGAGCCCTCCACGGCGTTGATCGGCTCGCTGTTCAACGAGGGCAAGGCGGCGATGGTGTTCTCCGGCCCCTGGTTCCTCGGCGAGGTCAAGGACGGGATCGACGTCGGCTTGGCCCCTCTGCCGGCGATCACCGAGGCGGGCGGCAAGCCGATGCGCCCGTGGATCACGGTGGAAGGCGTGTACGTCGCGGCGCCGTCCAAGAACAAGGACGCGGCCTATGAGCTGGTCAAGTACCTGACCGACGTGCCCGCCGCCAAGGTGCTCGCGCTCGAAGGGCGCCAGAGCCCGGCCAACAAAGGGGTCTACGGTGATGCGCAGGTGGCCAAGGATCCGGTGCTCAAGGCGTTCCGTGCCCAGGTGGACGCGGCGGTCCCGATGCCCAACCTGCCGGAGATGACGATGATGTGGTCGCCGGCCACCACGGCGATGAACAAGATCGTCAAGAAGTCCGCCACCCCGAAAGAAGCGCTCGACTTCGCCCAGAAGGAAGTCCTGGAGCGGATCGCGAAGCTGCGCGGGTAGAGGACGCCGACCATGGCCGCGCCCTCGCATCCTCCTTCGCACCGCCGCCGGTTCCTCGCCGGTCTGGCTGTCGCCCTGCTCCTGGGCACCGGTGCCGGCCTTGCCCTGCTCACCGCGTCGCGCACGGCGGATCGCCAGCAGCTCGCCGCGCGCGAGGCCGTGGTCACGCTCTCCGCCTTGACCGAGCTGATCGAGCGGGTCGAGGCGCCGGCCGCGGCCCCGGCGGGTGGGCTGGGCGATGAGCTCGCGGGCCTCGACGCCGCGCCGGCTGAAGAGGCGGCACCTGCGGACGGTGAGGAAGAGGGCGGCATGGGGTTGGGCGACGAGCTCGCCGCGCTCGATGCGGGCGCCGAGGCACCGGCCGCCGAGCCGGGCGCGCCGACCCGCGAGGCCGTCGCCCGCTTCGCGGCGGAGCATCCGGAGGTGCGCTCCATCCGCGTCGTCACCTTCGAAGGCATCCGCCTGGAGGCCTCCACCGATTCCGCCGACACCGGCGAGAAAGCCGCACCGCGCCGCCTGGACCGCGAGGAGAAAGACCTCTACGACCAGGGCCAACGCCTGCGCGCCGCGGTCGACGAGAACCGCGAGACGGTCGCGGCCGGCGGCTCGCCGGTGAGCGACGAGATCTCGGTACAGGAGCAGGAAGATGGTGGCTTCGTGCTCGGAGCGCCACTGGAGCGCGAGGGCGGGGTGGTCGGCCTGGTGCAGATCCGCACCGCGCCGAATCCGGTGGTGCAGGCCCCCACGCCGCCCTGGCTCCCGGCGCTCCTCGCCTGGCTCGCGCCGGTCGCCGTCCTGGCCCTGCTCGGCCTGGCCCTCGGTGAGCGGCGCGCCCTGCTCGCCGGAGCGGCCCTCGTTCTGCTCCTCGCCGGCCTCGCCGGCTATGCCGTGACGGCCGGAGGCGTCCGCGCAGCGGAGCGGCGCGACACGGCCGATCGGCTCGCCGCGCACATCACCGCCGAAAGGGAGACCACCGCCAAGCTCCTCGCCGCGCTGGGGCCGGCGGACGCCAAGCCCCTCCGGCCGGAGACCTGGGACCGCAACAGCTACCGGGCCCCGTTCGGCCTGGTCACCGCCGAGGGAACCCTGGACGCCGGCAAGCTCGGTGCGCTGGTCGAGGCCGACGCGGGGCGCCTTCGGCGTTTCGTGGGCGTCATCGCCCTGCTGGCCGCGATCCTCCTCGCCTTCGTCGGCTTCGGCGGCGCCGCCACCGTGGGGCGCAACCTGGTGAGGTATCGGGTCGCCTACGCCTACACCGTGCCGGCCATGGTCGGGATGATCCTGCTCGTGTTCTTCCCGTTCTTCTACGGGATCACCCTGTCGTTCACCAACGCCAACATCTACAACTCGAACAAGCCGATCGTCGATCTCTGGGTGGGCGTCGACAACTTCATCGACATCCTGAGCGACGTCGCGGTGGTGCGCTCGACGCCGGACGGCTGGGTCTTCAACTACAACAACTTCTACTGGACGCTCGGGTTCAACGTCGTCTGGACGATCACCAACGTGGTGATCGGGGTGAGCCTCGGCCTGTTGCTCGCGCTCATCTTGAACACCAAGGGCCTCGCCTTCCGTCCGCTGTACCGGGTGGTCCTGATCCTGCCGTGGGCGGTGCCGAGCTACATCTCGGCGCTGGTCTTCCAGGGCATGTTCCACCAGCAGTTCGGGGTGGTGAACCAGTTCCGCCAGATCGCCGGGCTCGATCCCGTCGCCTGGTTCGACGGGCCGTTCACTTCGTTCCTCGCGGTGCTGACCACCAACGGCTGGCTCTCCTTCTCGTTCATGATGGTCGTCTCGCTGGGCGCTTTGCAGTCGATCCCGGCCGACCTTTACGAAGCGGCGAAGGTGGACGGTGCCTCGCGCTGGCAGCAGTTCCGGTCGATCACCCTGCCGTCGCTCAAGCCGGCGCTGGTGCCGGCGGTCATCCTCTCGGTGATCTGGACGTTCAACCAGTTCAACGTCATCTTCCTGGTCTCCGGCGGGCAGCCGGCCGGAGCGACGGAGATCCTGATCACCCAGGCCTACAAGCTGGCCTTCGAGCAGTACCGCTATGGCTATGCGGCGGCCTACTCGACGGTGATCTTCCTCATCCTGCTGGCTTATGGTCTGTTCCAGAACCGCGCGAGCCAAGCCACGGAGGCGATCGGAGAATGAGCCGTCAACGCAGCGAAGAGATGCCGCACTGGCCCCTCCACCTGTTTCTCCTGCTGATGGTGGGCATCACCCTCTATCCGCTCCTCTGGGTGATCACCATCGCCTTCTCCGGCGGCCAGAGCCTGGCGATCGCCAACCTGCCGGCCGACGCCGGCCTCGCGGATCGCCTGCGCGCCGTCGTGCCGTGGCCGGAGCACGTCTCGACGTCCAACTTCCGGTCCCTCTTCGCCGACCAGCCGTTCGCGCGCTGGCTGCTCAACAGCGCCGTGGTCTCCGCCGCCACCACCGTCCTCGGGGTGTTCCTGGCGAGCACCGCGGCCTATGCCTTCTCCCGCTTCCGCTTCCCCGGCCGGCGCGCCGGGTTGATGTCCTTCCTCGTGTCGCAGATGTTCCCCGGGGTCCTGATGATGATCCCGCTCTACATCATCATCGTGCAGTGGCTCGGCCTGGGCTCCTCCTACATCGGCCTGGTCCTGGTCTACACGGTCACGGCGATCCCCTTTTGCGTTTGGATGATGAAGGGGTACTTCGATACGATCCCGCGGGAGCTCGAAGAGTCGGCGCTCATCGACGGCGCGTCGCAGGCGATGATCTTCTTCCGCATCGTCCTGCCGCTCGCCAAGCCGGCGGTGGCGGTGACCGCGCTGTTCTCGTTCATGACCGCCTGGAACGAGTACATCCAGGCGGCGACGTTCATGAACAAGGAGGAGATGTACACGGCGCCGGTGGGGCTGCGCTTCTTCGTCGGAGGGTTCTCGCAGCAGTGGGGGTACTTCGCGGCCGGCTCGATCATCGCCGCGATCCCCATCATGGTGCTGTTCATGTTCTTGCAGAAGTATCTGGTTTCCGGCCTGACGGCAGGCGCCGTCAAAGGCTGACGTCTTTCAACGAAGGGAGGTTTCTCATGAAGAATTCGTTCTGGAGGACCGGCGCACTGGCGCTCGTGGCGGGACTGGCCCTGGCCTCCGCCGCCACGGCGCAGACGGTCTCGTTCAAGGATCCGACGGGTGACGACAACGGACCCGGCTCCTACACGTATCCGACCGACGCCGTCTACAAGCGCGGCTCGTTCGACCTGACCGGTTTCGACGTCGAGAGCAAGGGTGGCAAGGTCACCTTCGACGTGACCGTCAACTCGCCGCTGGAAGATCCCTGGGGGATGAAGGGCGGCTTCGCGGTGCAGATGATCTTCATCTTCATCGACACCGGCGCGGGCGGCTTCACCGACACCGTGCCCGGCCTGAACGTCAAGTTCGACGAGGCGAACGCCTGGGACAAGCTGGTCATCCTCTCGCCGCAGCCGCCGGGCCGCGTCAAGGACGAGATCTCCCAGAAGGCTGCCGCCGACCGCGCCGGGGCCATCCTTGTGCCCAACCGCACCAAGGGCGCCGGCCGCACCATCTCCGGCACCGTCGAGCTGGAGGGTGATCCGTCGCAGTGGGGCTATCAGGTCGTCGTGCAGTCCAACGAGGGCTTCCCGGCGGACAAGGACCTGCTCACCCGCAAGGTCAACGAGTTCGAGGGCCAGCACCGCTTCGGCGGCGGCACCGACTATGACTGCGATCCGCACGCCGTCGACATCCTGGCCGGAGCCGGCACGGGCGATGCGGGCGAGGTGCAGGCGCAGCACGACATGCTCAAGTACGAGTGCAACCCGGACGGCAGCGCGAAGACCGGCGCCGTCCTGAAGATGGTTCGGAAGTCGTAACGCGGCCTTCGGCCACGCAACAGAGGGAGAGAATCACATGAGATTGAGCAGGGGGTTCGCGATCGGTCTGTTGGCCTGCGCGGCGGCGCTGGCGCCCCTGGCGCCGGCGGTGTTCGCCGCCGACGGCCAGACGATGATCATCACCGGCGAGGACTACACCAAGTGGCTCTGGGGCACCCAGCGCTACGACGGCAGCCTCTACAACTTCACCACGGTTCCCGGCGAAGGCTACGGCGACAACGGCCAGGGCACCGAGATCAACTTCCTCGTCGCCTCGCGTCCGTCCAAGTACGTCGAGGTGACCGCGCGCATCCAGTCGCGCTTCAGCCAGAACCAGTGGACCAACTTCGGCGGCTTCGGCGGCCGTAACCCGGCGCTCGAGAATCCGCCGAACGGCGACTGCGTCGGTGGCGACTGCGGCGAGTTCGACCCGCGCTCCAACGAGTACATCAAGATGCGCGGCCTGACCGCCCGCTTCACCCCGGGAACCAAGTGGGTCGACGCGGTGACCATCGGCTCGACGGACCTCGGCATGTTCGATGCGTTCACCATCGGCAAGGTCCGCTACATCGACCGCGACAATGCCAAGGCCGTCCTCTTCCAGGGCGCGCTCGCCGATCGCAAGCTCGGCTATGACCTGATCCGCGTCTCGCTGCCCCGCCTCTGGGCCGGCCCGAACTTCAACACCGGCGACTACACCGCCGCCGACGGCGCCTACGGCCTGCAGCTCAAGCTCGCTCCGGCCCAGATGTTCGACATCGTGGGCATCGCCGAGCGCGTCCGCGACATCGAGGTGGACAGCCGCGACCAGGACTACGACAACGGCCGCGACGTGCGCACCCGGTTCCAGAACGACGTGTACGGCATCAAGCTCGGCATCCATCCGAGCAGCATGTTCGACATCCGCGCGGCGGCCTACTTCTCCGACGCCAAGTCCGAGCCGATCGCCGGAGCGCCGGCCAACTTCTTCGCCATCTCCGGCTTCTCGCCGGTGCCGGCCGGTGAGCTCGACGACAAGACCTACAAGCTGAACCTCGACATCAACGATCCGTTCGGTGCCGGGCTCTCCTTCAACGTCGAATACTTCAACATCGGCGCCGAGTACGTCTCGATGCTGGCCGCCCGCCGCGAGGTGGACGTCCTGCTCACCGAGGGCCGCGACGGTGCCTTCGCCTTCCCCGGCCCGGACAACTCGGCCTTCGGCGTGTTCCCCGGCAACGCCACCCGCATCGGCTACGGCGGCTGGCAGGGCAACGCGCAGCAGGTCGCCACGATCAACGTGGACAACGAGTTCACCGACTTCGACGAGCCGCTCGCCGAGACCGTCATCGGCTGGAAGGGCATCACCATCGCCCCGACCTGGACGATCGGCAACCTCGACCTCTCCGGCGAGTACAGCAAGATCGACTACAACACCAACTGGCAGGCCTGGGACGATCCGAGCAAGCCGATCAACAGCACCACCCTGCCGAACATGGATTCGGACGCCGGCTTCCGCTCCTTCCGCAACGCCTACGCCCCCTTCCAGGACCGCGAGACCGACATCCTCGTTCTCAAGGGCAAGTACCTGCTCGACGTGGGCAAGGGCGTGGATCTGTTCGGCAAGGTCAAGTGGATCGACGAGACCGACAAGCGGATGAACGACGCCAAGTTCCTGCCCTATGTGGCGGGCGACTGCCCGGGTGGCGGCCAGGCGTGCGCCAACAACCAGCGCTTCTACTCGCCGGGCAACTCGAGCTCCTCGATCTACGGCAACCCCGGCCTGGTCACCGTCGGCAACGTCACCGGCTACCAGTGGAAGCCGTTCGACAGCCTGAGCGACGACGACCGCGACATGGACTACAAGCTCGTCCAGCTCGGCGCCGGCTACCAGCTCACCGACAACCTCTACAGCTCGCTCACCTTCGAGCGCTATGACATCGACCTGGTCGACGGCAACACCGCGTTCCAGGCCTATCAGCTGCACACGATGGCGAGCGGCGACCACACCAAGAACAAGGCGATCCTGTTCGCCCGCTACACCCTGGGCGGTGCCGAGTTCGGCTTCAACTACGAGTACAATTGGGGCACCTACGATCCGGACTTCGGCGGCGGCTTCGTGCCGACGCTCGCCGATGCCGCGACCGCCAAGGACTTCGGCGTGCCGGTCGGCTCGCCGGGATTCCGGGGCCGCTTCGGCGGCTGGAACAGCCTGATCGAGCGGGACTTCAAACAGCAGCGCCTCAAGGCGTTCATGAAGGTCCGCTTCTAGGTCGATCCTCCGCTTCGGCGGAACCGTTCCGGGGCCCGGCCGCGACCTGCTCGCCGCCGGGCCTTTTCACTGTTGGAGCCGAGCCTCTTCTGGGAGACGCCATGCGCAGCTTTCGTTCTCTGCTTCTGTCGCCGGCCGCCGTCCTTCTCCTCACCGTCCTCGCCGTGCCGCCCGCGTTCGGCAAGGCCCTCTTCACCCTGCAGGATCCGCGGGGAGACGATCATGGCGACGGCAACTTCATCTATCCGCTGAACGAGGAGCTCAACCCGGGCGACCTCGACCTGCTCAACTTCAGTGCCAAGCCCGCCCGCGGCGGCACCTGGTTCGAGATCACCTTCGCGAAGCCGATCCGCAGCCCCGAGGAGGAGGTGGTGGACGACCTCGGCACGACGCTCAAGTCGATCGCCCGCTTCGGTTTCTACACCTTCAACGTCGACATCTACATCGACACCGACCGCCAGCCCGGCTCGGGCGCCGTGGCCATGCTCCCCGGCCGCTACGCGGTGATCGACCGCGCCTCCGCCTGGGAGCGGGCGATCGTGCTCACCCCGCGGCCGAGCGAGGCGCGCGGCGAGATCAAGCGCATCCTGATGCGCAAGCTCAACCAGGAGATGCGCGACGAGAAGAGCACGCTGGACGAGGGCACCGCCGCCGACCTGCGTGGCCAGATCCCCGAGGACGTGGACAGCCGCATCTTCTTCCCCAGCCAGATCCGCGTCCGCGGCAACAAGGCGAGCTTCTTCGTCCCCGACAGCTTCCTGGGCGGCCCGGCGAAGGACACCTGGAGCTACGTGGTCGCCGTCTCGGGAGCCAACGTGCTGCAGGCGTTCGACCTGAACCGCGTCCTCGGGCGCGGCGGCGAGAAGGAGGAGTCGTTGATGATCCTCCCGGTCTCTCCCGGCAAATGGTCCGACCGCTTCGGAGGCGGGCGCGAGAACGCCCCCAACCAGCCGCCTCTGGTCGACCTCCTCGTCCCCAAGGACGAACGCTCCCAGGAGTCCCTCCTCCAGGACTTCGACGCCCGCTCGAAGCGCAATGCCGTGCTGCTCGGAGTGGTGCCGGCGGACGAGGCGAAGAAGAAGTAGGGGGCGGATGGGGGGCTCCTCTCCCGCCAGGGGTTTGCAACCCCTGGCGGGAGAGGAGCCTTCGGCTCAGTTACGCCTTGACTTCGATCAATTTATATGTATCGCTACTCTGCGTGACTAAGCCACGCTTCCCAGGGGCGTGGTGTCCGACAACCTGTGCTCGGCGGAGGAAGGGTCATGAAGAGGAGAGCTCTGTTCCTGCTTGTGGCGTTGGCGGTCCCCACCGAGGTCTTGGCCGGAGGGGCGTGGGTGCCGCCTCCCGGGAAGGGTGACGTGCAGCTGGGGGTGAGCCGCAAGACCGCCAGCACCTCATGGAACCGTGAGGGGGAGACGTTCCGCAACCGGAACAGCGCCGGGCAGATCAGCTACCACGACTTCCGGTACGCCTATCTCTCCGGCGAGGTGGGGTTGTTGCCGCGCCTGTCGACCCGCTTTCTGGTCACCTACCTGGACGGCTTCGAAGGTCCTCATTCCGATCTGGAACAGAACACGGGATTGTCGGACGCCTGGGTCGGATTCAAGCTGGCCCTTGCCGAGGGCGACTGGCCGATGGCCGTCGGTGCCACGATGCGCACGCCCACCTTCTACGACCTTCCCGGTGCCTACAGCCGCTATCTGTTCGACGCCCAGGGGCAGCGGCGCGGCGTGAGCCCGGAATGGCGCGGCCTGCTGAAGCACGACTATTCTTTGACCTGGCTGCTCAGTCACTCCTACCGGGATGGGCGCGGGTGGATCAACCTGGAGACCGGCTACACCTGGCGCGAAGGAGCGCCCGCCGACCAGGTTCCGCTCACGGCGGAAGTCGGCTACCCCCTGCCTTTCTGGAAGTCCTCGGTCAAAGGGAGCCTGGTCTACGTTCAAAGCGTGGGCAATGACTCGCCGCGCCAGCCGGACGACCGCTTCGGCCGCGGCGTCACCACCAATTTCAACGACGCGAGCATGGCCCGCCTCGGCGTCGCCCTTCTGACTCCGCTGGGGCGCAAGGGGACGACCACCCTGGAGGTCGGCTACAACCAATGGGTTTGGGGCGTCTCGGCCCGCCGCTACCGCGAGCCCTACCTGTCCATAGGTCGGAGTTTCTGACCGGGCGCCGGCCTTGCGGCGGAATTGCCTCTCCTCGGAGGCGCCGGCTGCGATAGACAGGGCGCGGTGGTGCCCGTAAGATGGCGCCATGTCCTCCCCGGCCGACCCTGTCTGGCTCCTTCCGCTGATCCTGCTGGGATTCCCGCTCGCGTTCCTGAGTCTCTGGAGCTTCGTCTGCGGGCTGCTGTCCGTCCTCGGCGGGTATCGCTCTCTGCGGGAGTATCGCATCGACCGCGCGCTGGCCGACGCAGGCGAGAAGCTTCCGACGCCCTGGTATGTGAGGGTCGGGTGGGTCTCATACCGGGGCGGCATCCTCACCTTTCGGGCCAGCGCCACGGGTCTGACGGTGCGCGTTCTGCCGATCTTCCTGTTCCATCCGCCGCTTCACCTTCCCTGGGAACGCCTCCAGGAGAACGTTGGAGCGTTGCTGCTCGATAGCCGCGTCCGCCTCGGCGTTCCCGCGGCCACCCTTGCGGCGATCCGCGACGCCAAGGCGCGCTTGGGCGGCTGATTCGCGAGTCAAGCGCGGGTTGCCGCGGACAACGATCCCGCAATTGAGGAGCAATGGGCGCCGTGCCCGTTGGTCGGCGCTGCGCCGGGGAGAAGCGGCTGCGCCCTCGGCTCCTGGCGGACTGCTTATGGCCGTCCCCATTCAACTTCGGCATCGCAGTCAGTCCACCTCGATCACAATCTTTCCATTCGCTCTGTTCTCGTCCATCAGGGCGTGTGCTTCACGAAGTTTCCCAAAGTGCAAGCTCGGTCCGAGCTTGAGGACAAGCCTGTCGGACTCCACAAGAGACACATACCGTTGAAGTTGCGCGCGCGTGATATCGGATGCCTCGCCGCTGTAGGAGGTCAGTTTCACGCCTGTCGGAATGTCGCCCATCGGTTGGAAGTCCTTCAGGACCCAGCTGCCGCCGAGGATCCCCGTCATACAGACGATGCCGCCCCGGCGCGCCGCCTGCAGAGAATCGAGCAAGGTCGTCGTGCCGATGAGCTCCAGGACACGGTCATAGCCGTCCGGGTAGATGGCGCGGGCCTTGTCCGCGATCACTCCGTCGTCGACGATGACGTGGGAGGCGCCGGCGGCTCTGAGCTCGTCGGCCTTGGCCGGGTTGCGGGTGGTGCCGGTGACTTCAAGGTCTGCCGATCGGGCCAGAGAGATGGCCGTGAATCCTATGGACGAGGTCGCGCCCCGCACAAGAACGTTTTTCGCCCTCTCGATCTCCAGCCCTACGTGGAGTGAACCGTGCACAGTCTGAAGCATCTCAGGCAGAGCTGCGAGGCGCTTCCACTCCAATTGTGTCTGCAATGGAAAGACATTCTGCTGCGGCACGAGCACATACTCCGCGTAAGACCCGTCAAACTGCCGCCCCATCCCCCCCATCATCGCAACGACGCGCTGCCCAACCGGCAAGTCAGAACCGGGCGCGGCGACGACTTCACCGGCACACTCGATGCCAAGCACGCGCGGGAACTGTACCGAAGGCGATTCTCCGCGTCGCGTGAACCATTCTGAACGGTTGAGTCCGAAGGCCCGGTTTCTGATCAGGACCCATCCGTCCCGTGGCGACGGGCGCGGAATCGTTCTGAGCTCCAGTTTTTCCGGGCCTCCCGGCTCGCTGATCACATAGGCCTGCATCATGTTCGTCATCGGGCACCTTTTCCGGGTTCGGAAAGTTCCTTTCTCAGCGAGCCGTTCTCAGGTTCATTGATTCGCCTCCCAGAGCCTCTCCACTTGCTCGACCAACTCGATCCAGAGGTGCTCCACCGAGCGCGCCATAGAGGTATCGTAGCCCAGGTCCTGGCCCGGCACGCCGCCCGCACCTCCGCCCCGGACGCCCCCAAGCTTCCCGAGCACGCCCCC
>DIHE01000129.1:16667-16800 GCA_002420005.1 Holophagales bacterium UBA5704
GAAAGTTGGGGGAGAAGTGTAAGGATCGACCCTCGCAATCCGACTTTCTCCGGGGTATGAGTCGCCATCTCCGTTTCATCCCCGCCGGCGGAGCCCTCGTCGAGGTCACCTGCCGCACCCTCCAGGGGCGCCT